>CALADI010000013.1 GCA_937890525.1 uncultured Clostridia bacterium
CCCCCATAAGAGACTGTTTCTTTTTTCACTGTCTCTTATGGGGGTAGCATATCATGTGCAAATGGGGCGCTTTTTGCATTTAAGGCTCTTTTGGGGAGCAGGGGATGGTGATCATGGTGACATAGTCGCTGTGGGTATTCAGCGCCATTTCGTTCAGACCTTCCTCATAGGCGCAGCCCGACAGGATCAAATCATGATCCTGAGCGTAGTCCAAAATGGAGCGGTAGATCTGGGGCAGCAGGCTCCACTTGCCCACGCAGAATGCCCGGAGGTACTGCCCGGCGGGGAGGATCTCGTCGCATTCTTCTGCCGTATCCGGCGCATAGGCAAAGAAGGTATCGTATTGATTGAAGTCCCCCGCATGCAAGGCTTCGACCCGGATGCGGCTGCCAAAGCTGTCATACAGGTGGAACAGCCGCTTCAGCCGCAGGGAGAATTCTGCGGCGATGGAGAAATCGGATTCGTCGTATTTGCCGGAAATGGGGCGGGAGCAGATGATCCTGCGCTGGGGCAGGGTACACAGCTCGATGGCACCGTGGCGGACATTGGCACCCAGATGCATCCGCTGGGATTTCTGCTCCAGAAAGGCGCGGACGGTCAATAGCTGGTCGATGGATTCATCGATCAGCTTTTTTCGTTGTTCCAACATCCGCGCAAAGGATTCGCCGGGGGCACCGTTCACATATTCCCGAATCTCCTCAATGGACAGCCCTACCTTCCGCAAGGTCAGGATCAGCTCCAGTTGGGCGAACTGGAAGCAGGAATAGTAGTGGTATCCGTTTTCTCCCACGATCTGGGGACAGAACAGACCGATGTCATTGTAGTAGTGCAGCGTCCGCTTGTTGACGCCTGCCAGCTTGGCAAATTCCCCGGAGGGGTAAAAATAAGGCTGTGAATTCATGAAATTCCCTCTTGACTGTACAGTTGGTGTACATAGTATGATATCCCACGCAAAGAAAAAAGTCAATTTAAAAGGAGGAATCACAGAACTTATGCGTAGGATATTTTCCAGTGTAAAGTTAAAAGCCGGACAATTTGCAGGACTTTTGGTGCTGATCCTGCTGTCGGCGGTGGGGCAGATGCTGCTGCCGGCATTTCTGTCCAACATGATCGGCGAAGGTGTTGCCACAGGGCAGACCGATGCCATCTGGTTCTATGGGGCGATCATGGCGGGGGTGACGTTGTTCTCCTGCGTGATCAGCTTCCTGTCGGTGAAGATCGCTTCCCACATTTCCACGGATTTTGCCTTTCAGCTTCGGGAGAAGGTGTTTGCTAAGGTGCAGCGTTTCTCCACAGCGGAGATGGACCGCTTCGGCACGGCCAGCCTCATCACCCGCAGCACCTCGGACATTACCAATGTGCAGAATTTTCTGACGCTGATGCTGCGGGTGGGTCTGCTGGCGCCTATGATGGCGGTGGCGGGACTGGTGTTCTCGGCATCCACCGGCGGTGAGGTCAGCTCGGTGCTGCTGGTGGCTATTCCGGTGCTGCTGGTGGTGCTGACGGTCATCATGGTGCTGGCTTCCCGGTATTCCATTCGGCTGCGTCAGAAACTGGATCACATCAACGGACTGTTTCTGGAGACATTGGAGGGCGTGCGGGTGATCCGGGCGTTCAACAAGCAGCAGACGGAGTGCGCCCGCTTTGAGCAGGGCAACCGGGACTATGCTATGACCGCCATGACCGCCGGTCGGATCACCAGTCTGCTGATGCCTGCCATCAGCGTGATCTTCGGTGTGACCACCGCGGCGGTGCTGGGCATGGGCGCCCACTATGTCCAGACCGGCGCCATGGAGGTGGGCTCTCTGGTGGCCAACAGCCAGTACATCAGCATGGTGCTGACCTCGGTGATGATGCTGTCGCTGGTCATCATGATGTTCCCCACCAGCTATGCCTGCGCCAAGCGGGTAGCGGAGGTCCTGGATACCGACTCCACCATTGCCGACGGCAGCTTTGATGCGTCCAAGCGTCCGCTGCGCTCCACGGTGGAATTCCGCCATGTGACCTTCGCCTATCCCGGTGCGGATGAGCCGGTGCTGAAGGATGTGAGCTTCGTCTCCCGCCCCGGAGAGGTGACAGCCATCATTGGCGGCACGGGTCGGGGCAAGTCCAGTATCCTGAAGCTGATCCCCCGGCTCTATGATCCCATGTTTGGCCAGGTGCTGATCGACGGCGTCAACGCCAAGGAATACCGCACCCAAGACCTGCGGGATCTGATCGGCTATGTGCCCCAGAAAAATGTGCTGTTTTCCGGGGAGATCGGGGAAAACCTGAACTTCGGTAAGGAAGGCGGCACCCAGACCGATTGGCAGCGGGCGGCACATATCGCCTGCGCAGAGGAATTCATCGACCAAAAGAGCGAGGGCTATCATCACCGGGTGGCACAGGGGGGCACCAATCTGTCCGGCGGACAGCGCCAGCGCCTTGCCATCGCCCGTGCCATGATGAAGCAGCCGGAGATCTATGTGTTCGACGACAGCTTTTCTGCGCTGGATATGAAAACGGACCGCCAGCTTCGGCAGAATTTGAAGGAGTGCATTGGCGATGCCACCGTCATCATGGTGGCACAGCGGGTCAGCACCATCTTGGATGCGGATCGGATCTTGGTGGTGGATGACGGACAGATCGTGGACAGCGGTACCCACGCAGAGCTGATGCAGCGCTGCACGCTCTACCGGGAGATCGCCCAGATCCAGCTGGGAAAGGAGGCGTGAGCCATATGAAACATACAACGGTATTTAAGCGTTTGCTGGGCTACCTGCGGGTCCACAGACTGCGGCTGATCTTGGTGGTATTTGCTGCCGTGATCAGCACGGGATTTATGGTGCTTGCCCCTTTCCTTGTGGGCAAGGTGACCACGACGCTGTTTGCCAGCATTGCCGACGGCGTGTTCTACTGGGAGACTATCGTGTGGCTTCTGGCGGCGCTGGTGGCGCTGTATCTGATCTCTCAGCTATTCACCTTCCTGCAGGGGTTTGTTATGGCGAAGATCACCGCCAATGTGATGCAGACCCTCCGCCGGGAGATCGACGAGAAGATGCACCGGCTGAATCTGGCGTATTATGACGGGCACACCCACGGGGATATCCTCAGCGTCATCACCAACGATGTGGACACCATCAACAATACCATCAGCCAGAACCTGACCTCGGTGGTGACTCAGGTCACAACGGCGGTGGGCGTGCTCATTATGATGTTCGCCATCAGCCCCAAGCTGTCCATCATCCCCATTGTGATGGTGCCCCTGTCGCTGCTCAGCGCAGCGGGGGTGATGAAGGCCAGCGAAAAATACTACGCCCAGCAGCAGGATCTGCTGGGAAAGGTCAACGGCTATGTGGAGGAGATGTACAACGGTCAGTCCGTGGTGCAGGCGTTCAATTATCAGCGCCGGGCGGAGCAGGGCTTTGCCAAGCTGAACAAGGCGCTGATGACCAGCTCCCGCAAGGCTGAGACCACCGCCGGTGCGGTCAGTCCCATCACCACCTTGGTCAACGATCTGGGCTATGTGCTCTGTGCCGGAATTGGCTGCCTGTGGGCCATCGCCGGCAGGATCACCGTGGGCAATGTGCAGGCTATGCTGGAATACACATGGCGGTTTGCTGAGCCTTTCTCCGCCATTGCCGGAATGGTGGGCAGCTTCAGCGCAGCGGCGGCAGCAGGCGAGCGGATCTTCACCCTGCTGGACGCCCAAGAGGAGCTTCCCGACCGGAAAGCGTGCGTCATCCCCCGGGAGCGCAAGGGCGCAGTCACCTTCCGGAATGTCCAGTTCGGTTATACCCCGGATCATCTGCTGATGAAGGGGATCGACCTGACGGTGCAGCCCGGTCAGAAGGTGGCCATCGTGGGCCCCACCGGTGCAGGAAAGACAACCCTCATCAACCTGCTGATGCGGTTCTATGAACTGAACGGCGGCACCATCACGGTGGATGGGGTCAGCACCACGGATATGCCCCGGCAAGAACTGCGGGATCGGTTCGGCATGGTGCTTCAGGACACATGGCTCTATGAGGGCACCATTGCCGAGAACATCGGCTACGCCGATGAGCACATGGACAGAGAGCGGATCGTGGCAGCCGCCAAATCCGCCTGCGCCCACAGTTTTATCAAGACCCTGCCGGGTGGATACGACATGGTGCTGTCCAAAGGAGCGGAGAATATCTCTCAGGGTGAGCGCCAGCTTTTGACCATCGCCCGGGCCATTGCATCGGATCCGGAGATCATGATTTTGGACGAAGCCACCAGCAATGTGGATACCCACACCGAGGTGCTGATCCAGAATGCCATGGCGGAATTGATGAAGGGACGCACCAGCTTCGTCATCGCCCACCGGCTGTCCACCATCCGGGATGCGGACATGATCCTGTATATGGAGCATGGCGACATCAAGGAGGTCGGCAGTCACGAGGAACTGATGGAGCGCGGGGGCAAGTATGCCGCCCTGTACATGAGCCAGTTCGCCTGAGAAAAACGATAAAATATCCCCCGTTCCAGCAGGAACGGGGGATGCTGCCATTATTCAAAGGTGAAAATGTCCTTGAAACGCTCTTTGAACACCTCGTAGACGGCGTTGAGGGTCTCTTCGTCGCTGACGGTGACGAAAGACTCCGAGCCATCGGCGTGGGGCTCCACCTCCAGAATGACCACCTCGGCGGCCTCATCATCCGGGGGCAGCAGGATCAGATATTCGCTGTCGTTGTAGTCCACCGAGTCGATCAGCTCGAACTCCACCTCGTTGCCTTCTTCGTCGGTGAGGGAGATGATGCTGGATTCGTCGTTCAGGATCTCTTCGTTTTCCATGGGGGAAACCTCCTTGTGTTGGGATTTTGTTCATTGTACCAAGCGGGGCGCATTCTGTCAAGGACGGCGGAACTTGACGGGCATTTTTGGCTGTGGTAAAATGCCTACCAGAGTCTTGCTTCAGGAGGAAGATCCCATGGAATACAATGATGTATACGATGCCCAGCGCAATCTCACGCGACGCCGCCACCTGCGGGGGACGCCTTGGGCAGAGGGAGAATACGGACTGGTGGTCTGCGTCTGGGTGCACGACGGGCACGGCAATCTGCTGCTGACCCTGCGTGCGCCGGAGAAGATCATGGGCGGCACATGGGAAAATTCCGGCGGCAGCGCCTTGGCTGGGGAGACCAGTCTGGAGGCCATCCGGCGGGAGTTGTTTGAGGAAACGGGGATCCGGGCGCAGCCGGAGGAATTTGAGCTGCTGGAGAGCCTGCGGGAGCGGAGCAGTTTCTATGATTTCTACTGCGTGGAAAAGCAGGTCCCCTTGGAGCAGATCGTCCTTCAGCCGGGAGAAACGGTGGATGCCCGATGGGTCAGCTTCCGCAAGATGCACGACATGATCCGGCAAAAGCGGGTCTGCCCACCGGTAGCGGAGCGGTTCCTGCGCCATGAATCCCTGCTGCTGCGCCGGCAGAAGCCCTAAAAAACAATACCCCCCTGACAGGGAAGCGGTTCGTAGGAGAATGAACTGCCCATGTCAGGGGGATTTTTTTATGGATCAGCGGCGGGAAGCCTTCTTCTGATAGGGCAGGACACGGCGTTCCAGCGCATCTGCCAGAAGGTCGATCTCCTGCTGGGTGTTATACCGGCACAGGGAGACCCGGAATGCCCCGTCGATGACCTCGGGGCGGACATTCATGGCGGTCAGCACATGGCTGCGGTGCCCCTTGGCGCAGGCGGAGCCGGCGCTGACGCAGATGCCGTCCTCCTGAAGCAGGTTCAGGGTATTTTGGGTGGGTACCCCGGGGACGGAGAGGGAAAGGATGTGGGGGGCATCGTGGGCGCCGTTGATCTGCACCCCCTCCATGGCGCTGACCCGCTGGATCAGATGATCCCGCAGAGCGGCTTCGTGGGCAATATCTTGGGAGAGGGTCTTGGCTCCGGCGGCGCAGGCAGCGGCAAAGCCCATGATGGCGGGCATAGCTTCTGTTCCGCTGCGAAGTCCGGATTCCTGCCCACCGCCGTAGAGGTAGGGGGGCAGAGAACGCAGCCGGGGACTGATATACAGCGCACCGGCGCCCTTGGGGCCGTGGATCTTATGGGAGGACACGCTGATGAGGTCTGCCCCCAAGGTCTTGGCTTGGAAGGGGACTTTCAGAAATCCCTGCACCGCATCGGTGTGGAACACGGCATCCGGGCAGACCCGGTGCACCAGCTTGGCCATCTGGGCGATGGGCATGACGGCGCCGGTCTCGTTGTTCACCATCATAATGGACACAAGGAAAGTATCCGGACGGAGCGCCTGCTTTAGGGCATCGAGGGTGATCCGACCCAGAGCGTCCGGGGCGAGATAAGTCACCTCGTAGCCTTGGGCTTCCAGTTCCTTCATGGGATGCTCGATGGCGTGGTGCTCGATGGCGGTGGTGATGATGTGACGATTTTTCTTGCCGAAGCGTTTGGCAGTGGAAAAGATTGCCCAGTTATCGGCTTCCGTGCCGCCGGAGGTGAAGAACACACGATCCGGCTGTGCGCCCATGGCGGCGGCGGTCTGAGCACGGGCGGTGCGGAGCGCCTTGGCGCCCTCGATGCCGAAACTGTACAGGGCGCTGGGGTTTGCCCAGCCGGTGGTCAGGGCTTTGACCATGGCATCCACGGCTTCGGGGCAGGGCTTTGTGGTGGCAGAGTTATCCAAATAGATCATAATTTCGTTCCTTCTTTATTTTCCAACGCAGAATCGTTCAAAGATCCGGGCGGTGATGTCCTCCCGGACGGTGGCGCCGGTGACTTCGCCCATGGATTCCATGGCAAGCTCCACATCCGTCAGCACGGCGTCCGGGGTGAAGCCCATCATCAGGGCTTGGATGGCGCTGAGCATGCTCTCGTATGCCCGGCGGATGGCGTCGTATTGCCGGGCATTGGTCAGAATGCTGCCGTCACAGGGGGCACTTCCGGCGAATTTCAGATCTACCCAGTCGGCAAGCATTTCCATCCCTTCGCCGGTCTTGGCGCTGAAGGGAATGATATCCATAAAGGGCAGATCCACAGGACGGATCACCGGCTTCAGGTCGGACTTGTTCAGCAGAACCACCACCTGCTCCAGATCGCAGCACAGCCGGATCACGCTCTGATCTTCTTCGCTGAGGGGAGCGGAGCTGTCCAGCACCAAGATCACCAGATCGGCATCGGAAAGGGCGTCCATGGAGCGCTGGACTCCCATGGCCTCGATCCGATCCTCGGTGCTGCGGATGCCGGCGGTGTCGATGAGCCGCAGTACGGTATTGCCCAGACGGACGGATTCCTCCACCGTGTCCCGGGTGGTGCCTGCCACCTCGGTGACGATGACCCGCTCGTATCCGGCGAGGGCGTTCAGCAGGCTGCTCTTGCCCACATTGGGCTTGCCCACGATGGCGGCACGGACGCCCCGCTTCAGGATCTGCCCCTGACCGTAGGTGTTCAGCAGATCATAGAGGGACTTGGCGTTGGCACGCAGGGTGTCGGTATAGCTGTGCAGGCGGAAATCGTCGATGTCCTCGTCGGGGTAATCCAGCACCGCATGGAAGTGGCTGCAAAGGTCGGTCAGATCGTTGTAGATGGGCTCCAGCTTCTTTTGCAGTCTGCCGGTGACCTGACCGGCGGCATTGGCGGCGGCATCGGCGGTCTCGGCTTCGATGAGGTCGATGACGGCTTCGGCGCTGGTCAGATCCATCCGTCCGTTGAGGAATGCCCGCTTGGTGAACTCTCCGCGTCCGGCGGGGCGGGCACCATTTCGGTACAGGGCATCCAGACCTGCTGCCAAAACGGCGGGGGAGCCGTGGCAATGAAACTCTACCGTATCCTCGCCGGTATAGCTGTTGGGACCGGGGGTGAATACGGCCATACATTGATCGATGGTGCGCCCTTGGGCGTCCTGCAATGTGCCCAGCGTCAGCTTTCTGGGGGCGCATAGGCTGACGGAGCCGCCGTTTGCCCGGCGGAATACCCGGTCTGCCACAAGGGCACAGCCCTCCCCGGACAGGCGGATGATGCCGATTGCGCTGATTTGACTGCCGGTGGATACGGCTGCGATCACATCTGCCATATTATCTCTCCTTTACAAATTCCAGCGGATCGCCTTGGAATGCGATGAAGTGCATCATCATATAGGCGCACATGACCGCCACATTTTCCTCTTTTAAGATCCTGCGGCACTCGTCCCGGTCAGCCAGAACCACTTGGATGTCCTCGGATGATTCTTGATAGGCGTTGGTGGGCTCGCCGTCGCAGTAGCCGAAGCACATGGCGCAGCTTTCGTCGGTCATGCCCACGCTGGTGAAGAAGGGGCGCTGATAACAGTCGCCGTCCATGGGGCGGAAGTTCAGCCCGGTCTCCTCAAACATTTCCCGGATGCCGGCTTCGGCGGCGGTCTCCCCTTCGTCCAGCAGACCTGCTGGGAACTCGTAGACATAGCCGCCGATGGGGTAGCGGTACTGACGGATCAGCACCAGACGATCCTTCTGCTCCCCGTAGACCCCGTACAGGATCACCCCGTCGGGACGGGTGTGGTGATCCACGGCCTTCAAATGCTGGGGATCTTTGGTGCGGGAGGATACATAATATTTACTGTGCTTTCCACTGCGCTGTACGGTGGAAAACTGATATAGATTCAGATAGGGGTTGTCGGTCAGCTTCTCGACATGACGAATGCGTTCCATGGGGATCCCTCCGTTTTGCAATGCTTTACATTTTACTATATCATGCCACGGCGGGATCCGCAATCCCCGGGGGTATATTTCCGGCGGGAATGGGGCACGCTGACCGGGAGGTGACGAACATGAGCGGGTGCATAACCGACGAAATGATCCGTGCCGGATTCTCTCAGGCGGGGGACTTTGTCGCCCGGGTGCTGGACTGCGGCGGGAACCGGGTCTTTGCCTATATGATCGATGGATTGGTGTCAGGCTCCGATGCTTCCCACTATGTCTTTCAGCCCATGGCGCAGATGGAGCGACAATCCATGGAGGATCTGTACCGCAAGGCCTGCCGGGGCGGTATTTACAATAGTGTAGCGGATCCCTGCCCGGATCTGAAGACGGTGCAGACCAAACTGGTCAACGGCTTTTGTGTGGTGCTGTTTCCTGGTGTGGGAGCGGTGGCGTTTGAGGTCAAGACCCCGGAAAAGCGGGGCATCAGCCCGCCGGATGTGGAGAACACGGTGAAAGGCCCCAAGGATGCCTTTACCGAGACGGTGCGTACCAACACCAGCATCCTGCGCAGGCATCTGCGGACGCCGGATCTGCGGCTGTACCAGACCACGGTGGGACAGCGAAGCCTGACCATGGTAACGGTGGCGTGGATCGACGGATTGACCAATCCCAAACTGGTGGAGCGTATGAAAACCAGATTGGCGCAGATCGATGTGGACGGACTGCTATCACCGGCGGCGGTGGAGGAATATGTGACCGGCAGCCGTAAGACCCCGTTTCCGCTGCTGCAATATACCCAGCGGGGGGATAAATTTGCCGAGGGGCTGCTCACCGGGCGGATCGGGCTTCTGGTGGACGGTCTGCCCTTGGGCTACCTGCTGCCGGTGGACATCGGATACCTGATGACCAGTCAGGAGGATGAGGGGGTGGATTACCTCAGCGCTTCCTTTATCCGGATTTTGCGCTATGGCGCGCTGCTGCTGAGCCTGCTGCTGCCGGGGATCTATGTGGCGATGGCGACTTTCCATCAACAGATGATCCCTCTTGCCCTGCTGCGCTCCATGATCGAGAGCAAGCAGTCTGTGCCTTTTTCTACGGTAACGGAGGTGGCGGGACTGTTGCTGGCCTTTGAACTGCTCCAACAGGCGGGCATCCATCTGCCCAAGAGCATTGGTCAGTCGGTGTCCATCATCGGCGGTATCGTGGTGGGGACGGCGGCGGTGGAAGCAAGTTTGATCTCGCCGGCGGCGTTGATCGTGGTGAGTTTGGCGGGGGTGTGCGGATTTGCCCTGCCCAATCAGGAGCTTGCCGAAGCCTTGCGGCTGTGTCGGCTGGGGATGACGGCGGCTGCCGCGTTTGCGGGGATGTTCGGCATCGCCGTGGGGTGGCTGCTGCTCCTGCGGCATCTATCTGGGCTGGAGAGCATGGGGCTGCCTTATCTTGCGCCCTTTTCCCAACTGGAATCCGTGGGCATTCTCAGGACACGGCTGGTACGGAATGAGTTTCGCCCCAAGTACCTCAAACCATTGGATAGGAGGCGGCAGAAATGAAGCGGATGATGTGGCTCTTGGCGGCGCTGAGCATGGTGCTGCTGATGCGTCTGCCGGGGCAGTCTGCGGATGTGGCAGAATTGGAGCCGGTGGAGACGGTGCTGGTCTGCCGGCGGGGGAGCGACATCTGCATCACCACGGACACGGGGGCCACAGGTACCGGGGAAAATCTTCCTCTGGCGGTGGAGGATCTGAACCGCCATGCATCGGGCAGGATCTTTCTGGATACCGCCGACTATCTGCTGGTGGAGGGGGAAGACATCAGCTGGGAGGAACTGTACCCTGTGTTTCGTCCGGGGTGCTGGGTATGCCGGGCATCGGGGGTGGAGGACTTGGAAGCGGCAGGCGCTTTTTTGAAGATCCACCCGCCGTCCAATACCCTGTTGCAGCTTTGCGCCGAGGAGCGTCAAGCGGAGTATCTATTACAAAAAAAGGAGGGGTTGGAACTTGTCTAATGAAAAAATGGAAGCAGGCGCAGGCAGGGGATGGCTATTGGCTGCCATGGCGGCCCCGCTGGCTCACGCTTCCGGGGCGGGATGGCTGGTGGCAGGGGTGCTGGCAGGGATCGCGCTGCCGCTGACCCGCCGCATTGGAAATGGTTGGGAGAGAATGGGCAAACCGATGCTCTTTGCACAGTTGGTGTGGATGAGCGTGATGCTGGGGATCCTGCTGCAAAGTGTTGGGAATTATTGGCCCGCACCAAGAGCCTATGTGGTTGCTCTGACGCTGCTGGTGCTGGCGGCACTTCCCATCAGCCGGGAGCGCAGTGCCAGGATCGGGGCGGTGCTGCTGTGGGCGGTGGCGCTGCTGTTTGTGCCCATCGGACTGTGTGCTTTGGGAGAGATCCAACCCCGGCTTTTGCTGCCCCGGTGGGACGATTGGGCTTGGGTAATGGTTCCTGGGTTGCTGATGCCGGGCTTGTACGGATTGGTGCAGGAAGACAATGAGGGAATAAAAAAGAAAACATTGCTGGCGGCGGGGATCTTTGCCGCTGCTATGGGTATTCTGACGCAGGGAATGGTCGGAGAGCGAATCAGCCAAATGGAACCTGCGCCTCTACATGTGGCAGCACAGACGATGCGGCTGGGTGGACTGAGCCGGTTTGAGGTGATCGTCTCCATGGCAATGACATTGAGTTACTATGCCACGGCAAGCTACATGATGGAATGTGCCAAAGCAGCGGGCACTCGTCTGGGCATTACCGGCAATGGGCTTGCGTGGTGCGTTGCTACGGTATCGGGAGCATCGCTGCTGTGGCTCAAAGACGGAGCACAGATATGGGCGGCAGGGTGCGTGATCGCATGGTGTATCCTGCCAATTCTGTACGGAAAAAGAAAGTTGAAAAAAGACGAAAATAGTGCTTGACAAATGGAAGAGGGCGTGGTAAGATATCTGAGCGCTCGAGAGAGCGG
>CALADI010000014.1 GCA_937890525.1 uncultured Clostridia bacterium
TGATTTTTGATATAACAAAAGCCAACCTTTTCAGCGTGAAAAGGCTGGCTCGTTGCTTTCTGTTGGAAAATGTTGGAAATTCTGGTTATCGGTTTGACAAATAACCAGATATTGTCTAAGCTAAGTCATGTCACCAATGACAATACACATAGGATGAGAGGGATCCCAAATGAAATACCCAAAAGCGAAGAAGCTGCCCTCCGGCCGGTGGCATTGCCGTGTCCGGGTGCAGGGGAGAGATGTGTCTATTACCTGCCAGACGAAAGATGAAGCCGTTGCCGAAGCCATGGCGATCAAGGCTGGGATAAAGGAATTTGATTTGCAGGAAGCAAGCAGGAGAAAGAGATTCACGGTTGGACAAGCTGTGGACGCATACATCTCTGCCAGAGAAAATGTACTGTCACCGGCAACACTTCGAGGATACCGGGCAATCCAAAAAAACAGATTTCGCCGCTACAAAAATCTGAGGATCAACGATATTTCAGCAGAGAAATGGCAACGGATTGTCAACGAAGAATCTAGACTCTGTTCTGCCAAAACTTTGAAAAATGCGTGGTATTTCATGGCGTCCGTAATTAACGAAACGACCACGAGGAGGATCAGCGTCCGGCTGCCGCAAGTTGTATCGAAGGACGAACCTTTCTTAACGCCGGAACAGATTCCGACATTTGTCCTTGCGCTTAGAGGGCAGTCCTTTGAGATTGGAGCGCTCTTGGCGCTGTCTGGGTTGCGCCGCTCGGAAATTTTGGCGCTGTGCTGGGAGGATATCAATTTGCAGAAGGGGACGATCCGTATAGCTGGATCTGCGGTCATAGGGGAGGACAACAAGCTAAAACAAAAGGAAACGAACAAAAACCTGACATCTAATCGCACAATCCCAATTATTCCACCGCTGGAGGAAGCGCTGAGGAGATCTCCGCACCCTCAAACGGGCTTGTTGGTTAGGACAGCTCCCAATACGCTTTATTGTCAGATCAACCGCCTATGTGGTCAGCTAGGTTTGCCGAAGGTGGGGGTGCACGGCCTGCGCCGGTCGTTTGCCAGCCTTGCGTATCACCTAAATCTCTCGGAGGAGGTGACCATGCGGATCGGTGGTTGGTCGGACATCTTCACCATGAGGAAGATTTACACGAAGATTTCTGAAAAGGATATCAACGAGCAGACAGCTCGGCTACAAGCGTTTTTTTGCTCCCCAAATGAGCGGAGTGACAATGAAAATGCCAACGGGAAAACCTAAAGCGTTGTGCTGCAACGGTTTTTCGTGGTTAAGAGTGTGGGTTCGATTCCCATTACCCGCTCCATAAAGATGATCCTCAGACGCGGATTTGGCGTCTGAGGATTTTTTGTTTGTAAAAAACCGCAGACCATGGTCGTCTTGCTGTCTGGCTGTCGGAATGTTTCTGTGTTGCCGTTGTAGCAGTCAAGAAAAGTAGACACGAAACCTCTTTTGGGGATTGCCTACTAATTTATCATTGTTTGCAAATAGTCCTTTTTATTGGATAGAATTCTGGTATAATAGAGATATAAGATCTGGTGGGTATCACCTATGGATCGGGATCAACACAATTTAGGAGGAACCACAAATGACAATGTCCATCGAAGAATTCAAAGAGATCTACAAAACCAGTACACAAGAACCGGATACATCCGAAGAACAGGCAGAAGACATCACTCAAAAAGAAATCGACTACCCAAACAGTACATATATGGTCGTTTCCAAAATCGGCTATCTGATCGGCGTACCCAAGGAAGTGTTTGACCGAGGGCAGCTGGATGGGGAACATTACGCCAAAATGGATCAAAACAAAAATGCGCGGATCATTCGAAACCTATGCCTGATCCGGAACGGCATTGAGCGGAACTACACAAAGATCAGCGCGGCATTCTATCACGATATCAAAAATCTGCATACCCTTCCGGAGTACATTGACCAAGAAGCGATTCGGCAGCTTAACGAGGACGGAATTCAGATCATCAAAGCAAACTACGCCCTGGACAAATATGTCATGGACATCAACCGGGAAATCTCAAATCGGATCAACAATGTCAAGAGCCTGCTGCCCATCTGGCTGAAGTGGAACTATGTCAGACCTCTCTTTATCATGCCCAATGGCACCAAGCCGGAAGGCGTGAAGGCTGCGGGCAACGAGTACAATGCCCATCGCGGCGATTATCCCTTCCAGGTCTATATCAACTGGGGTGGAAGCGGCCAAGGCAACATACTGTTTAATGACAAAAAGTTTGTGAGCCTTCTGTACGAAGAACACGAGGACTGCTTCCAAGATATGAGCAAGGTCACCGATGCCGGTAATATTGCAAAGGACGGCATCTATGCATTCTTGAACCAGGCCCAACGGGCGGCAATCGTTGTGGACTGCGAAAACTCCGATCCCTACAAGCTCTACGCCATGCTCAACAACTTGGATCAGAATGCACTACTGAGCAAGATCAGCAAGATTATTCTCTTTGACGATGTCCATGCCAGCTCTGCCTGGGAGGTTCTGGACGAGTTCACCGAGATTCCGGTGGAGCGGATCTTGCTGCAGCGGGTGAAGGACGATAAGTCTTTTTTGGACATCCGGCTTTCTGTTGGGGTGTGCAAGGAGTTCTATCAGAATAAGATCGATTCTTTTATTCTAGCTTCCTCCGATTCCGATTACTGGGGCCTGATCCCCACGCTGGAAGAGGCAAGATTCCTGGTTCTTGTGGAGGAAGGAAAGGTCAGCGGTGCCATTCGGCACACCTTGGAGGATGCGGGGATCACATACTGCTATCTGGACGATTTCTGTACCGGTAACAGTAACCAGATCAAAGAGCGGGCCTTGCTGAAGGAGCTGCGTCAGCGCCTTGAGGAAGAGGTAAACTTCAACATCCAGGATATCCTAAGAGAGGTCTACGAAGTGACCCGAGCTGACATGGTCGACGGTGAAAAGGACCAGTTCTATGCCCGCTATATCAAGCCTATGCACATTGAAATCGATCAAGATGGTGAAGTATATCTTCGCCTTGGCGAGAAATAAGAAAACATCCAACACCCAAAACAGGCAGGCCCCAAGTCCGGGACCTGCCTGTTTTGAGAGTTTGCGATGATTGCACCGCTGATCCGGATGCCTGTCATCTCAATCCTCGATTGCAAGTGAAAGACTCACGGCAGAACCCTGATTTTGGGATCTGCCGTGATTTGTCTCGGATTGTGTATATACTGGGAAACACCATGCATAGGAAACTGTGAAATTATGGGGATATAATGGGAAAACAATTGGAAATGTGATTAGAAATGATGGGAATAGAACGGGAAATGCCCAGAGATTTACGAAGTTTTTCTGGGTCTGCTATTTTCATGAAGTGGGGTTAAGCAGAAAGAAACCTGGATATTCCAAGGTCAATATAAGAAGAAAAAAAGACCTTATGTAGCACGGAAAATGTGTGCTACACAAGGTCTTAAATTCTTATTTTTTCTTGGGTTCTCAGAGGATGCCTAACTTTGCCCTTTTGACGGGTTTAGAGGATGCCGAGATTTCCCAAAAACATTTTACTTATTCAAACTCTACAAAGACTAACGCTTTTTGTTTAGGAATTATTCTCTGTA
>CALADI010000015.1 GCA_937890525.1 uncultured Clostridia bacterium
CACCAATGTGATCTCCATCACCGATGGTCAGATCTTCTTGGAGACCGAGCTGTTCAACGCCGGCATCATGCCCGCCGTCAACCCCGGCATCTCCGTGTCCCGAGTGGGCGGCAACGCCCAGATCAAGGCCATGAAGAAGGTATCCGGTTCGCTGAAGCTGCTGTACTCCCAGTACCGGGAGCTGCAAAGCTTCGCCCAGTTCGGCTCTGACCTGGATGCGGACACCAAGGCCCGTCTGGCATTGGGTGAGCGGATCGTGGCTGTGCTGAAGCAGAGCAACAACGCCCCCGTGGAGGTCGCCCATCAGGTGTGCATCATCTACGCCGTCACCAACGGATACCTCAACGATATTCCCCTTGCCGAGGTACCCGAGTTTGAGCGCCGGCTGTTCGAGTTGATGGATACCCGCTATGATCAGGCTTTGACCGCCATCCGTACCACCGGCAATCTGGACAAGGATACCGAGAAGGCCATTCAGGACGCCCTGAACGAGCTGATCGCCCAGTTCAATCCCGGCAAGTAATACGGAAGGAGTGTGAGCCATGGCCGGCGTTTCCACCAAGGAGATCAAAACCAGGATCCGAAGCATGGAGAGCACGAAGCAGATCACCAAGGCCATGGAAATGGTCGCCGCTTCCAAGCTCCGTCAGGCGCAGGCAAATGTGCTGTCTTCCCGCCCCTATTTCGAGATCCTGTACGAAACCATCCATGACATTGTGGCGTGCAACCGGGATTTTTCCTCTCCCTTCCTTGCCAAGCGGCAGGGGAACAAGGCGCTGTATGTGGTCATCGCCGGAGACCGCGGTCTTGCCGGCGGCTACAACAGCAATGTACTGAAGCTGTGTATGCAGCAGATCGAGGGGAAGGATGCAGTTGTCCTGCCCATCGGCAAAAAGAGCGTGGATTACTTCCGCTCCCACAATGTTTCCATTTTGACTGATACCTACGCAGAAGCCGCCGAGGTTTCCATCGGCGATTGCTTCTCCATTGCAAAGCTGCTGTCCAATGCGTTTCTGGCAGGAGAGTTTGACGAGATCCACATGGTCTACACCAATTTCGTCTCTGTTCTGGCCCAGACGCCCGCCTGTGTGCGGATGCTGCCCCTGATCCATCAAGATACCGGCAAGTCCGCTGCCCAGTCGGATATCCTCTATGAGCCGGACGCCGAATCGGTTTTTGCCGCCATCGTTCCCGAGTATTTGGGTGGCATTCTCTACGGCGCCCTGTGCGAATCCCGCTGCTCTGAGCAAGCCGCCCGGCGCACCGCCATGGACTCGGCCACCCAAAACGCCGAGGACATGATCGCCGATCTGAACCTAAAGTTCAATCGTGCCCGTCAGGCTGCCATCACCCAGGAGATCACGGAGATCGTGGCCGGCGCATAAGCCCCGGCAGCAAGCTTGCGACTTTATTCAAAGGAGTTGACCCCAATGGCCAAACATATCGGAACCGTGACCCAAGTCATCGGCCCCGTTTTGGATATCCGCTTTGCGGATCATCAGCTTCCCGCTCTGCTCAATGCCATCGAAGTCCCGCTCAATGGCTCCACCATCATCGCAGAGGTTGCCCAGCATGTGGGCGACAATGTGGTGCGGTGCATCGCCATGGGCTCCACCGACGGCCTTCAGCGGGGTACCGAAGCCGTTGACACCGGCGCCCCCATCACCGTCCCTGTGGGCGAAGCCTGCCTCGGCAGAGTATTCAATCTGCTGGGCCAGCCCATCGATGACGGTCCTGAGCCCGAGGTTCAGGAGCATTGGCCCATCCACCGTCCTGCCCCCAGCTACGAGGAGCAGGAGCCTGCCACCGAGATCCTGGAGACCGGCATCAAGGTCATCGACCTGATCTGCCCCTACGCCAAGGGCGGCAAGATCGGTCTGTTCGGCGGCGCAGGTGTGGGCAAGACCGTTCTGATTCAAGAATTGATCTACAACATCGCCACCCAGCACAACGGCTACTCCGTGTTTACCGGCGTTGGCGAGCGTACCCGTGAAGGCAATGACCTATACCGTGAAATGACCGAGTCCGGCGTTATCAAAAAGACCGCCATGGTCTACGGTCAGATGAACGAGCCCCCCGGAGCCCGTATGCGCGTGGGTTTGTCGGGTCTGACCATGGCAGAATACTTCCGTGATGTGAAGCATCAGGATGTGCTGCTGTTCATCGACAATATCTTCCGTTTCACTCAGGCCGGTTCCGAGGTTTCCGCTCTGCTGGGCCGTATGCCCTCCGCCGTTGGCTACCAGCCTACGCTGGCCACGGAGATGGGCGCTCTGCAGGAGCGCATCACCTCCACCAAAAACGGCTCCATCACCTCCGTTCAGGCGGTCTATGTCCCTGCTGACGACTTGACCGACCCGGCCCCCGCCACCACCTTTGCCCATCTGGACGCCAAGACCGTTCTGGACCGCAGCATCGCATCTCTGGGTATTTATCCGGCTGTGGATCCTCTGGATTCTTCCTCCCGGATCCTTGCCCCCGAGGTGGTTGGTCAGGCGCATTACGATACCTCCCGTGCTGTCCAGAACATCCTCCAGCGCTACAAGGAGCTGCAGGATATCATCGCCATCATGGGTATGGATGAACTGTCCGAGGAGGATAAGATCACGGTCAACCGTGCCCGTAAGATCCAGCGGTTCCTGTCCCAGCCCTTCGCTGTGGCTGAGCAGTTCACCGGCTATCAGGGCAAGTATGTCCCCTTGAAGGACACCATCCGCAGCTTCCAGGAGATCATCGACGGCAAGCATGACCACATTCCCGAGTCCTACTTCCTGTTCAAGGGCAGCATCGACGATGTGGTCGAGAGCTATGAGAAGGATAAGGTGAAGCAAGGATGACCAGCTTCTCCCTGAAGATCGTCAGCCCCGACGGCTTGATTTTCGACGGCCAGGCGGAAAAGCTGATCGTCCGCACCACCACCGGTGATCTGGGGATCATGGCACGGCATATCAACTGCGTCTGCCCTCTGGGCATGGGCAGAGCCGTCATCGAATCCGAGGGTCAGCGTCGGGAAGCCGCCTGCATCGGCGGTATGGTCAGCGTGGTCAACGGCGATGTGACGCTGGTGCCCACCACCTTCGAGTGGGCGGACAAGATCGACGCCGACCGTGCCGAAGCCTCTTACCAGCGGGCGCAGAAGATCCTGCAAAGCAAGGACTCCTCTGACACCGAGATCCGCATTGCCGAAGCCCGGCTGAAGCGGGCGCTGGTGCGTAAGAGTGTTGCCGCCGGAGGTAAATTCTGAGCATTTTTCAAGACCGCCGTCCCCATGGGATGACGGTCTTTTCCTTTTCATCCCCACTTTTTTTCGTAACCCCCTTGTAAAATGACAGGATTTAGCGTATAATTTGACTCATAGTTTGCAAAAAGTGAGGTAATCCACAATGGAATTGGTAAGCGTTCGTGAATTGTTCAAGAACACCGCTGCTTACGCCGGAAAGACCGTCTGTGTGGGCGGCTGGGTGCGCTCCATCCGAGCCAGCAAGCAGTTTGGTTTCATCGTCCTGAACGACGGCACCTATTTTAACCCGGTTCAGGTCGTATATCATGATAATATGGAGAATTTTCAGGAGATCTCCAAGACCAATGTCGGCGCTGCGCTGGTGGTCACCGGCGAGCTGATCCTTACCCCGGATGCCAAGCAGCCCTTTGAGATCCAAGCCGCTGAGGTCACCGTGGAGGGCGCTTCCACCTCGGACTACCCCCTGCAGAAGAAGCGTCATACGCTGGAGTTCCTGCGTACCATGACCCACCTGCGTCCCCGCACCAACACCTTCCAGGCCGTGTTCCGCATCCGGAGTCTAGCCGCCTATGCCATCCACAAGTTCTTCCAGGAGCGGGATTTCGTCTATGTCCACACCCCCCTCATCACCGGCTCGGACTGCGAAGGTGCCGGCGAAATGTTCCAAGTCACTACCTTCGATTTGAACAACGTCCCCAAGACCGAAGACGGCGAGGTGGACTTCTCTCAGGACTTCTTCAACAAGCCCACCAATCTGACTGTTTCCGGTCAGCTCAACGCCGAGACCTTCGCCATGGCTTTCCGCAATGTCTATACCTTCGGTCCCACCTTCCGGGCTGAAAACTCCAACACCACCCGCCACGCGGCTGAGTTCTGGATGATCGAGCCGGAGATTGTCTTTGCGGATCTGGGTGACAATATGCGTCTTGCCGAGGATATGATCAAGTACATCATCTCCTATGTGCTGGATCACGCTCCCGAGGAGATGAACTTCTTCAACTCCTTTGTGGACAAGGGTCTGCTGGAGCGGCTGAACCATGTGGTGAGCTCCGACTTCGGCCATGTGACTTATACCGACGCCATCAAGATCCTTGAGGAGCACAACGATCAGTTCGAGTTCCCTGTCCATTGGGGCAGCGATCTTCAGACCGAGCACGAGCGCTATCTCACCGAGCAGGTCTTCAAGAAGCCGGTGTTCGTCACCGACTACCCCAAGGACATCAAGGCCTTCTACATGAAGCTGAACCCCGACGGCAAGACCGTCGCCGCTATGGACTGTCTGGTGCCTGGCATCGGCGAGATCATCGGCGGCAGCCAGCGTGAGGATGACTACCAGATCCTGAAATCCCGCATTGAGGAGCTGGGCTTGGATGCCGAGGATTACAGCTTCTACATGGATCTGCGGAAGTATGGCTCCGCCCGTCACGCAGGCTTCGGTCTGGGCTTCGAGCGCTGTGTCATGTACCTGACCGGCATGGCAAACATCCGGGATGTGATCCCCTTCCCCAGAACGGTCAACAACTGCGACCTGTAATGCGATACCAAAAGGGCGTGCTGAAGTTCAGCACGCCCTTTTTAGAATTCCGGGATGAACCCTGCATCTGCCGACTCCGACTCCTGTACGAAGCCCTGCAAGTCGTTCAGGTACATCCAACTGAGCACCGCATCGTACTCCTCTTGGGTGATCCTGCGGTCCAGCGGCGGCATAGATGCCGTTGCCGCTACCGGGGTATACTGGCGCATGAGGCTGACCAGCACCTCGCCCGGAGCAAAATGCTCCCCGATCCAATCCAGCACCCGAAGGGAATTGTCCACCTGCCCCGGCAGGATCAGGTGGCGGATGATGGTTCCCCGTACCAACCGCTCCCCCTTCCATTGGGGGCGCCCGGTCTGGCGCACCATTTCCCGGATGGCTTCTGCCGCAACGGGGAAATAATCCGATGCACCGGAGAGCCGCTGCCCCAAGGCACAGTCGGCGTATTTCAGATCCGGCAGATAGATATCCACCAGACCGTCCAGTTCCCTCAGCGTCTCCACCCGCTCATAGCCGCCGCAGTTGTACACCACGGGAACAGGCAGCTTCGGCGTCAGCGCAGGCGCAATGGTGGGCAGATATTGGGTGGGGGTGACCAGATCGATGTTCTCTGCCCCTTGGCGGATCAGATCTTCCATGGTGCGGCGCAGAGCCGTACTGTCCATGGTCTGACCCTGCACCCCGCGGCTGATGGCATCATTTTGGCAGTAGACACACCGCATGGTGCATCCAGCGAAGAAGATGGCGCCGCTGCCGCCGGAGCCTGCCAGCGCAGGCTCTTCCCATGCATGTAGCATCACCTTGGACACCACCGCTTCTGCCGGAGCGCCGCAGAAGCCCCGCTCCCCTGCCCCACGGCGGACGCCGCACATTCTGGGGCACAGGGCGCAATTATCATATGTCAGCATTCTTTCACATCCTTTTCTCCTATGATATCATCTTTTGCCCTGATTCACAAGTATTCCTTTACCCGCAGGGAATTTTGTGATATGATGGAGAAAAACCGATAACAGAGGGGTATTATGCTAGTTAAAAATCAGATTTACACCGCCCGCATCGTGGACTATACCGCCGAGGGGCAGGGTGTTGCCAAAATTGAGGGGTGCGCCGTCTTCGTGCCCAATGCCATCGCCGGGGAGCTCTGCCAGATCCGCATTGAGAAAGCGGCTAAGACATGGGCAGGCGGCAAGATCGTCCAGATCTTGGAGCGTTCCCCCCACCGGATCAACCGGGTCTGCCCCGTTGCCAAGCTGTGCGGCGGGTGCGACTTTCAGCACATGGACTATGAAGAGGAGTGCCGCTTGAAAGCGGAGCGGGTGCGCACCTGTCTGAACCGTCTGGGGGGCGAAGCGCTGGACGCCGTCCAGATCCATCCCGCCCCGGATACCACCTGCTACCGCAACAAGGCCCAGTATCCCGTATCCGCCAAGAAGAACAAGGCCTTCGCCGGGTTCTACCGTGCGGGCACCCATCAGGTGGTGGAGAATCAGCGCTGTCTGATCCTGCCGGAGCAGGCGGATCTTGTGAAAGCCGCCGTGATCGACTATATGAACCAGTATCGGGTCAACGCCTATGACGAAACCACCGGCAAGGGCATCGTCCGCCATATCTATGTCCGCCGGGGGGCTGTCTCCGGGCAGATCCTCGTGTGCATCGTCGCCAACAGCCGCAAGCTCCCCCGCCCGGAGGCGCTGATCCAGCGGCTTGAGAAGATCGACGGCTTCACCACCTTGGTACTCAGCGTGAACACCAAGCCCGGCAACGCCGTGCTGGGGGATGAATTCATCACCCTCTACGGCCCGGGCTATATCGAGGATACCCTGTGCGGGCTGACCTTCCGTCTGTCCCCCAGATCCTTCTACCAGATCAACCACCATCAGGCGCAGGAGCTTTACCGCGCCGCCATTGAGGCCGCCGGCATCTCCCGTGAGGATACGGTGCTGGATCTTTACTGCGGCGTGGGTACCATCACCTTGGCCATGAGCCGCCATGCGGGCAAGGTCATCGGCATCGAGGTCATTCCCCAAGCGGTGAAGGACGCCAAAGACAACGCCCGGCGCAACGGCATCGAAAATGCCGAATTCCTCTGTGCCGACGCCGGAACGGCTGCGCTGGAGTTGGAGCGTCAGGGCATCCATGCGGATGTGGTCGTGGTGGATCCGCCCCGCAAGGGGCTGAATGCCGACGCCATCGAGGCCATCGCCCGCTTTGCCCCCCGCACGCTGGTCTATGTCTCATGCGACCCCGCTACGCTTGCCCGGGATGTGGCGCTGCTCAAGCCCCACGGCTACCATCTGGAGCAGGCGCAGGCCTTTGACCTCTTCCCCCGCTGCGCCCATGTGGAGACAGTCTGTTTGCTGTCTAGGAAAGAGAAATAAATAGCGAAAAGTAGCGTATTTACGGGCTTTTTTG
>CALADI010000016.1 GCA_937890525.1 uncultured Clostridia bacterium
AAGTGCAGAAAATCTTTATTTTATTTCACTGTCCACTTGACGGGGAGCAGTTCAGGATCGGCTGTGTCCTTCTCTATGTGCTCAGCGGGGCGGGGCAGTCTGCTATGCCCATCGATGGGGAGATATGAAAAATGCCGGAGCAAGCGGAAACGCATGCTCCGACATGGTGCCGGTGGCCGGGCTCGAACCGGCACGCTGTTGCCAGCGGCGGATTTTGAGTCCGCTTCGTCTACCAATTCCAACACACCGGCGTGGTGCGAATGTATTATAATACAGCATGGAGAAATAATCAAGTGTGATTTTTCAATTCTTGCTTTTTTGTTAAGAAAGCCCCCCGTTGATTGACAGGAACTCCGGGTAGCGGTATAATGTAGCATACCGTTTTAGGCTTATTTTGAATGATCGATTAGGAAAACGAGGTATCCTATGCAAATGAACTCTCTGCGTCAAAAGACGATCGGCAGCCTGCCCAAGCTGGTGTTTGTGCTGTTTCTGTTACAGCCAATGATGGATGTGCTGTCCTTTTGGATGGACCAATGGGGTATGGGCAACACCCTTACCTTGGCGCTGCGCATGGCGGTGCTGGGGGCAACGGTCTTGGTTGGCTTCTGCTTGACCCGGAATAGACGGGTATACTATATCGCCGGCGGCGTACTGATGCTGCTGGCGGCGGGACATATGGCGGCGTGTATGCAGGCGGGATACCGCAGCCCGTTCACCGACCTGAGCAACTTTGTCCGGGTGGCGCAGCTGCCCGTGACCACCATCTGCCTGATCACGGCGATGCGGGAGAATGAGGACAGCTATCGTGCCATGGCATGGGGGTTTGCGGTGAATCTGGGGCTGATTCTGGCGGTGGAACTGCTGGCATCGCTGACCGGCACGGAGCCCCACACCTATCGCGACGGCAAGGGATTCATGGGGTGGTTTCAGAACACCAATTCCCAGAGCTGTATCCTGTCCATGCTGCCGCCGGTGGCGGTGGTGTTCCTGATGGGCAAGAAAGGACTTCGCTCGGTGTGGGTCTGGCTGGCATTGGTGGGCGGCATGGCTGCCCAGTTCCTGCTGGGCCCCCGTTTGGCAATCTTGGGTCTTGTGGCGATGGGCTTCGGGCTGGCGCTGTGCCAGCTGCTCATCGACCGGAAACTGTGGCGCCGGTCTGCGGCGCTGGCAGTGGTGACGGTGGTGTTCTTGGGCTGTGTGGGGCAGTCCCCCATGGTCAAGCATCAGGCGATCTATGAAGATGTTCAGGGAGAGCGGCAGGATTCGGTGAACACCGCGGTCTCCCAGGACAAGCTGCCCAGCCTTAAAGGGGAAGAACTGCCCCAGGAGGAGTTGCAGCGGCGTAAGGAGCAATGGGAGAAGACGCTGGCCCCGATCTATGAAAAATACACCCCCGATTTTGTGGAACTGTTCGGTCTGGAAAAGACCATGGAGATCTACGACTACACCTATGATGTGACAGCGCTGACTGCCACGAGAGATAAGAAGATCCGCTTCTCCCGTCTGCTGATGGCAGAGTCTCCGTCTCTTTCCAAATGGTTCGGAGTAGAACTCAGCCGCTTTACCGTCAATGATAAGATCTACGATGTGGAAAATGATTTCCACGGGATCTATTTCCTCTACGGCGGCGTGGGGCTGGCGGCGATGCTGGCGTTCTTGGGCTACTTCCTGTGGCTGATCCTGCGGGCGCTGTGTAAGGATTGGAAGCGCTACTTCACCATGGAAGCCGCGAGCTGGGGGATCGCCCTGACCATGGGGCTGATCCACGCCTATTTCACTGCGGCAGTTCTGCGCCGCCCCAATGCGTCGTTCTATCTGTCTGCGGTGCTGGCCGCAGTCTATTATCTGATAAAGATCAAAACCTACCCGGACAAGAAGGAGTGATATCATGGTCTTGAGCGTGGTCATCCCGGTGTACAATGTGGCGCAGTATTTGGAGCAATGCGTAGACTCCGTGCTGGCATCCCAAGAGACGGACTATGAGATCCTGCTGGTGGACGACGGCTCCACCGACGGGGTATGCCCCGCGACCTGCGACCGGTATGCCCTTGCCAACCCGGACCGCATCCGGGTGATCCATCAGGAGAACCAAGGTTTGGGCGGTGCAAGAAACACCGGTCTGGCGCAAGCGCTGGGGGAGTATGTGTTTTTCGTGGACAGCGACGACTATCTGGCACCTGAGGCGCTGAGCGTGGTGATCCGGCAGATCCGGCAGACCCATGGGGACATCTATTCCTTCCAATGTTACTGCACCGACGGCTGCGGCGGTGATACGCCGCTTACCATGTCTGCCTGCTTTGCAGAACCTTTTACTTTGGCGCAGCACCCGGAATTTCTGCTGTCGCTGCCCACCACATGGGCACGGGTCTGGCGCAGGGCGTTCCTTTTGGACTCGGGGGTTCGATTCCCCAGCCGGGTGTGGTATGAGGACATCCGTACCAGCACCAAATGGTTTGCCCTTGCCCGGTCGATCCATACGCTGCCGGATCATCTGTACTACTACCGCAATATGCGCCAAGGCTCCATTATGAACAGCGGGAAGCTGGAGCGCAACCGGGAGATCATGGAAGCTTTTGATGACATTCTGGAATGGTTCACACAGAAGGGATTGTCGGAGCAGTACCACAACGAACTGTGTCGGCTCGCCATCGACCATATGATGCTGGCCGCATCGGTGCGGGTGGCAAAAATCGACCCAGATTCCCCAATTTTGGGGGAATTGCTTGGGTATATGCACAGCCGATTCCCGGATTACCGGCACAATCCCTATCGCCGGGAACTGCCTGCCCCCCGGAAGCTGGTGTTCTGGCTGGTGGATCACAGGCAGTTCCGCATACTGGGACGGCTGTTCCGCAACCGATGAGAAGGAGAGAGAAAAATGCTGTTTAGCGTGGTGATCCCGGTCTATAATGTGAAGGATTATCTGGAAAAATGCGTGGACAGCGTATTGGCGCAGGACTGCGGGGACTATGAGATCATTCTGGTGGATGACGGCTCCACGGATGGGGTCAGCCCCGAACTCTGCGACCGGTACGCCCTTGCCAGCCCGGATCGGATCCGGGTGATCCATCAGGAGAACCAAGGTTTGGGCGGTGCGAGAAACACCGGGCTGGAAGCGGCACGGGGGGAGTATCTGTTTTTTGTGGACAGCGATGACCGCATTGTGCCCCATGCCTTGTCTTATCTGGAAGGAAAGATCCGGCAGACCCATGCAGATATGTATCTGTTCCGGCTGTTCTACGATCGGGACGGCGTTCTGACTCCGGCAGATCCCCTCCGGGTGCCCACAGATGTGGTGCTCCATCCGGCGCAATGCCCGGAACTGCTGCTGGAGAGTCCCAGCGCATCCGTCCGGGTATGCAGGCGGAGTCTGTTTCTGGAAGGACAGATCCGTTTCCCTGCCGGAATCTGGTACGAAGATCTGGCAACCACCCCCAAATGCCTGCTGCATGCCCGCTCGGTGGTGGCGCTGTCCGAACCCCTGTATTGCTACCTGCTGCGGGATGGCTCCATTATGCGCAATGCCAATTTGAAGCGGAATCTGGAGATCTTGGATGTGCTGGGATCCGTGCGGGCTTATTATGAATCCAATGGCGTGCTGGAACAGTATCGGGATGTGCTGTGTTATCTGGCGGTGGACAATGCGCTGATGGCGGCCCAGCGGGTGCTGATGGGCGATCCCAATGCGGATTACCTGCCCCTGTTTTTGCAGACCGTGGCGCAGGATTACCCCGACTATCGCCAAAATCCTCTCCTGCCCGGACTGGGCAAGCGGAAGATGCTGGTGCTGAACCTGTTGGAGCGCCGCCGCTACGGAACGATCCGATTCCTGTTCTCCACGCTGCACGCATTGCGGGGGCAGCGAACAAAGAAAAAGTGAGGCTATCTCGTGTTTAAGAAACGATCCACAGGTCACGGCAGCAAAGCAACGCTGATGCAGAATACGGTGATGCTGTATATCCTGACCTTTTCCAACTATTTTCTGGGGCTGATCGTAGCCCCCTATGAGACCAGAGTCCTAGGCCCTCAGGTATACGGGACCTTGGGCGCTGCCACGGCGGTGATGGTCTATTTCCAGCTGTTTATCGATTTCGGCTTTCTGCTGTCGGGCACTCAGGAGGTTGCGGTGCACCGCAGCAATACCACTCAGCTTCGCCGGATCTTCACGGCGGTCACCAGCGCCAAGCTGATTTTGACGGCGATCTCGGTGGTGCTGCTGGTGATCGCGTGCAATGTGATACCGGCGTGGGAGGGGCGGCTGGGCTTCTTCTTCCTGTTCTTCTTGGGTACGGCTGCCAACTCCATGATCCCGGACTACCTGTACCGGGGCATGGAGCGGATGTCTGCCATCACCCTGCGGACGGTGTGCATCAAGGTATTCTTTACTGTGGGCATCTTGCTGTTTTTGAAAACCCCGGAGGATGTGTGGAAGGTGCCTGCCATCACGGCGCTGGGCAACTTCATTGCTATGGGCTATTCCTACTATGACCTGCACCGTCGCTTTGGGATCAGATTCTGCCGGATCAGCTGGCGGGATGTGGCGGACACGGTCAGGCGCTCTGCGGTGTTTTTCTATTCCCGGATCGCCACCACCGCCTATTCGGCGCTGAATACGGTGATTCTGGATATGATCTCCGCCAGCGGCGCACCCACCAGCTTTTACACCTCGGCGGATAAGCTGATCACCACCGGTAAAAGCGCCCTGACCCCCATCTCCGACAGCCTGTATCCCTATATGGTCAAGCACCGGGACTTCAAACTGGCGAAGAAGGTGCTGCTGGTGCTGGAACCGCTGATCGTGGTGTTCTGCGGCATCTTCTTCATCTGGGCAGAACCCCTATGCGCCTTGATTTTCGGTGCGGACTTTGCCCCGGCGGGACAGGTGCTGCGGGCGATGCTGCCTGTGGGCGTGGTGATCCTGCCCAGCTACATTTTGGGCTTCCCCATGATGTCCGCCATGGGCATCGCCCAGCACGCCAACTACTCGGTGATCTTCGGCTCGTGTATGCAGATGGTGAATCTGCTGGTGCTGTATCTCACCGGGAACATCAACATGGTCACGCTGGGCATTACCGTTTCCATTACGGAGACGCTGATTTTGCTTTATCGGATCGTGGCTATCTGGCTGCACCGGGATCTGCTGCGGAAGGGGAGAGACTGATGGGACTGCGTGATTTTGCTTCGGAGGCCATGTGGCATCTGTGCGGGCTTCTGCCCATTGATCGGAAGAAAGTGGTATTCAGCAGTTATTACGGCAGAGGTTACTCTGATAGTCCCAAGGCGATCGCAGAGGAATTGATCCGTTCGGGAGAGGGTTTGAAGCTGCGCTGGATCGTGAAGGATGCAGGCGAAGCGGGGACTCTGCCGGAGCAGATCCGCCCGGTTCCCCTCCATGGGATCCGAAGGGTCTATGAGATGAGCACTGCAGGCTTCTGGGTGGACAACTGCCGCAAGTATGAGCGCAGGAAGCGCCGGGGACAGAAATACCTGCAAACATGGCACGGCTTTGCCTTGAAGCGCATTGAAAAGGATGCGGCAGACAGCCTTGATCCGGAGTATGTGTCCGGCAGCCGGCGGGATGCCGCCCAGACGGATCTGATGGTCTCCGGCAGCGAATTTATGGGGCGGCTGTACCGGGATTCTTTCTGGTATGACGGCCAGATCGCCATGTACGGTACCCCGAGAAATGATATTTTCTTTGCGGAGGATACCGGCATCCCCCGGAAGGTGCATGACTTCTTCTCTCTGCCACAGGGACGCAGGCTCCTGCTGTATGCCCCCACATTCCGGGCGGATCACACCACCGACTGCTACGGACTGGATGCGCAGGGGATCCTGCAAGCTTGTGAGGAGCGGTTTGGCGGGGAGTGGACGGCACTGATCCGCCTGCACCCCAATGTGGCAGGGAAGTCCGAGGGATTGTTTGCCTATGACGGCGGGAGGATCATCGATGCAACCGCCTATGCAGATATGCAGGAGCTTCTGGTGGCGGCAGATCTGCTGATCACCGATTACTCTTCGTCTATGTTCGATTATGCCCTGCAGGGCAAGCCCTGCATCCAGTTCGCAACGGATCTGGAACAATACCGGGCGGATCGGAATTTCTATTTTGAACTGGATGGACTGCCTTTTCCCATGGCCCAGAGCAATGAGGAACTGAAAGCGCAGATCCGCTCCTTCGACGAGGAGACTTATGCCAACGAATGGAAGAAATTCAAGCAGGAACAGGGGATCATGGAGGATGGAAAAGCATCTTCCCGGTGCGCCGACTGGATCCTGCAGCACATGAAAGGATGAATCATATGAAGCGAGTCCTTACCTACGGTACTTTCGATCTGCTCCACTATGGGCATATCAATCTGCTGCGGCGGGCAAAGAGCATGGGGGATTATCTCATCGTGGCCCTGTCCACAGACGAGTTCAACTGGAACGCCAAGCACAAGACCAGCTATTTTTCCTATGCCGAGCGCAAGGCCATGCTGGAAGCCATCCGCTATGTGGATCTGGTGATCCCCGAGGAAACCTGGGAGCAGAAGTCCTCTGATGTGGATCAGTACAATGTGGATGTGTTTGTGATCGGTGACGATTGGGAGGGAAAGTTCGATTTTCTGAAAGAAAAGTGTGAGGTGGTGTATCTGCCCCGCACTCCGGAGATCTCCTCCTCCAAGGTCAAGGCCGACCTTCAGGGCAAGTGAGATTTTTGCCGGGGAGCGAATTTCTCTCCCCGGCAAAAAGATATAAAAAAAGGCTTGACATATTCGGAACTTGTGATATAATAAGTCCTGTTCTGACATGGAGGCTTAGCTCAGCTGGTTAGAGCGCTTGCTTCACACGCAAGAGGTCGATGGTTCGAGTCCATTAGTCTCTACCAAAACACCCGAGATTTTGATCTCGGGTGTTTTTCGTATATACAGGGGCAGACGGGACTTTGGATGGCAGGAGGGGCAACCCTCCTGCCTGTTGGAAATGGGGATGACATCGGTGGAAACCGCCTGCCGGAAGGCGGCATCATGCTCCACCAAGACCATAGTGGGGCAGAACTGCCGGATCAAATTGTTCGAATCCCTTCTGCGTCGATCCCATACCAAAAGGAAAGCCACCTCAGATGAGGTGGCTTTCCTTTTGGTGGACTTGAAGGGATTCGAACCCTCGACCCCCACAATGCGAATGTGGTGCGCTCCCAACTGCGCTACAAGCCCATGCAACACTGGTCATTATACTCTGATTTACAAACCGTGTCAAGACTTTCCGTTCAAATGTTTTTGTGCTATAATGAGAAGCCGTTTGAAAGGAGTCTGACTATGAATACCATTGCACAGATCCTGTCCCAAGAGCTGGGGCAGAAGCAGGAATATATCGACAATGTGATCGCCTTGATCGACGAGGGGAACACCATCCCCTTCATCGCCCGCTATCGCAAGGAGCGCCACGGCGGCATGGACGACACCACGCTGCGGGAATTGGAAACCCGGCTGACCTACCTGCGCTCGCTGGAGCAGCGGCGGCAGGAAGTGAAGAATGCCATCGAGAATCAGGGCAAACTGACCCAGCAGCTCAGCGAGGTCATCGATCAGGCGGCGACCTTGACGGAGGTGGAGGATCTCTACCGCCCCTACAAGCAGAAGCGCCGCACCCGGGGCACCATTGCCCGTGAGAAGGGGCTGGAGCCGCTGGCGGCGGCGATCTTTGCCCAAGAGGGGAAGGATCCGCTGGAACTGGCGAAGGATTATGTGAACCAAGACAAGGGCGTGGAATCGGCAGAGGATGCGCTGACCGGGGCATCGGACATCATTGCCGAGGATCTTTCCGACGATCCGGATATCCGCAAGCGCCTGCGGGAACTGTTCCACCGCCGGGGAAGCCTGGTGTGCAAGGCGGCAGACCCGGATACGGACAGCGTGTACCGGCTGTACTATGATTTCAGCGCGCCCATCTCCAAGTTGATGGATCACCAGATCATGGCCATGAACCGGGGAGAGAAGGAGGGGCTGCTGAAGATCGCTGTCCAGCTTCCCGGCAATGAGGGGCAGGCGGTGGTCTGCCGCGGGGCGCTGAAGCCCATTGCCCGGGTATGCCCTGTGGTGCGGGCGGCGGCAGAGGATGCCTATGACCGGCTGATCCTGCCCAGCGTCAGCCGGGAGATCCGAAGCGAATTGACGGATCGGGCAGCGTCCGGCGCCATCCACAACTTTGCTCTGAACCTCAAGCCTCTGCTGATGCAGCCGCCGGTGAAGGGCACCGTGACCATGGGTCTGGATCCGGGATACCGAAACGGCTGTAAGGTGGCTGTGGTGGACGGCACGGGAAAGGTGCTGGATACGGCGGTGGTCTATCCTACCTTCTCCCAGAAAAAGAAGCAGGAGGCCATCCAGATCCTGTCCGGACTGATGCGCCGCCACGGGGTGCGCCACATTGCCATCGGCAACGGCACCGCCTCCCGGGAGACCGAGTCCATGACCGTGGAACTGCTCAAGTCCTTCCCAGATGCCGCCTATGCCATCGTCAACGAAGCGGGGGCGTCGGTGTATTCTGCATCACCCCTTGCGGCGGAGGAATTCCCTGACTACGATGTGAATCTCAGAAGCGCCGTATCCATTGCCCGGCGGCTTCAGGATCCCCTTGCAGAGCTGGTGAAGATCGATCCCAAGGCCATTGGCGTGGGGCAGTACCAGCATGACTGCCCCCAGAAGGAACTTTCTGCGGCGCTGGATGCGGTGGTGGAGGATTGTGTCAACGCCGTGGGCGTGGATTTGAATACCGCCAGCGCCAGCCTGCTGCGGCAGGTGTCCGGGCTGACAGCAGCCACGGCAAAGAATGTGGTGGCATACCGGGAAGAAAACGGCGCTTTTACCTCCCGAGCCCAGATCAAGAAGGTGCCCAAGCTGGGGCCCAAGGCTTACGAGCAATGCGCCGGATTCCTGCGGGTGCCGGAGAGCCGGGAGGTGCTGGATCACACCGGGGTACACCCGGAGTCCTATGCTGCCGCCAAGAATCTGCTGAAGCTGTGCGGATACGACAAGACGGACATTCCCGATGGGCTGAGCCATCTGACCGAGAAAATGGAGCAGATCGGCTTTGAGACGCTGGAGCGGGAATGCGGCGTGGGGGAGCTTACCCTGCGGGACATTGCCCGGGAGCTGCAAAAGCCCGGCAGAGATCCTCGGGATGAACTGCCCACCCCCATCCTGCGTAAGGATGTGCTGGAGCTGAAGGATCTCAAGCCGGGCATGGTGCTCACCGGGACGGTTCGTAATGTGATCGACTTCGGCGCCTTCGTGGATATCGGCGTCCATCACGATGCCTTGGTGCACATTTCCCAGATCGCCCCCCGGCGGATCAAACACCCCAGCGAAGTGCTGAAGGTGGGGGATGTGGTGAAAGTCGCCGTGCTGGATGTGGATGAGAAGCGGGGACGGATCGGCGTGACCATGAAAAACCTGCCTAAAGAGGGATAAATTTTGTAAGACCGCCTGTATGGGCGGTCTTACTATTGACTTTTGTGCCCAGTGGGAGCATAATATAAGAAGTTGCGGATGCAACGATCAAGAGAGAGGGAGTGGATGAATTTGGATTCAAGACGCAATACATTGGTAGAAGGATCCATCTGGAAAAAGCTGATCTTGTTTGCGCTTCCGGTGTTTTTCGGAAATGTATTCCAGCAGCTATATAACACCATTGACTCACTGATCGTGGGTCAATTTTTAGGAGATCAGGCGCTGGCGGCGGTCAGTTCTTCGGGGAACCTGATCTTCATGTTTGTGGGATTTTTCAATGGCGTCGCCATGGGCGCCGGTGTTATCATTGCCCGGTATTACGGCGCCAGAGATGACAAAGCCATGGAAAAGGCGATCCATACCGATGTTGCCTTTGGCCTGTGTACCGGTGTGGTTCTAACGGTGCTGGGCGTGGTGTTTACCCCCACGGTGCTGCGCTGGATGGGCACACCGCCGGATGTGCTGCCCAGTTCTATCAGCTATTTTCGGCTGTATTTCTGCGGCGCTACCTTCACGGTGATGTACAACATCTTTGTGGGTATCCTCCATGCCATGGGCGACAGCCGCAACCCGCTGATCTACCTCATCATTTCCAGCATCGTCAATGTGATTTTGGATCTGCTGTTTGTGGCGGTGTTCCATATGGGGGTGGGCTCGGCGGCCTTTGCCACCACGATTTCTCAGGGGCTCAGCGCTCTGCTGTGCTGTATCCGCATGATGCGTATGCAGGGGGCGGGCAAACTGGTGCTGCGGAAGATCCGCATCGACTGGCCCAGTCTGAAGTCCATCATTTACTTCGGTCTGCCTTCCGGCATCCAGAACAGCGTCATCGGTCTTGCCAATGTGGTGGTGCAGTCCAACATCAATGCCTTCGGCACGGCGGCTATGGCGGGCTGCGGTGCATACTCCAAGCTGGAGGGCTTTGCATTCCTGCCTATCACCTGCTTTGCTCAGGCGTTGGCTACATTTGTGGGGCAGAATCTGGGCGCCCACAAGTATGACCGGGTCAAGAAGGGCACGGTGTTCGGCATCACCTGCTCGGTGGTGCTGGCGGAGATCATCGGCGTTCTGTTTTACATCTTCATTCCGGAGATGATCGCCATGTTTAACGGCAGTCCGGATGCCATCGCCTTCGGCGTGCTCCACAGCCGTACGGTGTGCCTGTTTTACTGCCTGCTGGCGTTCTCCCACTGCGTGGCGGGAATCATGCGGGGCGCAGGAAAGGCCACAGTGCCCATGTTCACCATGCTGTTGTGCTGGTGCGTGCTGCGGGTGTCCTACATCACTGTGGCGGTGCGATTTGTACCCCAGCTGCAGACCGTGTCTTGGGCGTATCCCATCACATGGGCGGCCAGCAGTATCATCTTCCTGGTCTATCTGCTGAAAGCGGACTGGATCCACACATTCGACCGGATGGACGAAAAACAGATGGCAAAACATTGATGCCTGTTACAAGAATTATGACAACCCGTCTGCTTTGCTGCGTGCGAAGCAGGCGGGTTTCGTCTTGACAACGATTACGGATTGTGATGTAAACATTACAGTAATCGTAGTAAATGGAGGTGGACAGGATGCGGGACAATGCCAAGGGCGGTGCTGACCAGATCTTTGGGGCTGGGCACCAGCTGGTCTGCCGTGTGCATGGGCTTTGTGGAGCATGGCGGGCGGAAAAGTTGGAGCATCTATTCGAATAACGGATAAAGCAAAGCCGCCACTCAGTCAAAGCTGGGTGGCGGCAATTTTTGCTTTTGGTATGGCGGTGGGGAGCGATCCCCACTTTACAATCGCCCACGTGTGAATGTAGGTTACGCCATCTTTCCAGCCAACAGGTACAAAGTTCACACACAATTACTGTTGACAGGATGGCACGCCCGAAGGAATTCGAATCCCCGACCTTCCGCTTAGGAGGCGGACGCTCTATCCAGCTGAGCTACGGGCGCATATTTGGATGCTCCTACTGTGAGGAGTGCCGTCCGGTGGTACAGCACCATGATATTGTAGCGGATAAACCTGCGTCTGTCAATGCCCGTGCCGGGAGGCGGAGGGAAAATCCTGAAAAATGGGAAAATTCTCTTTACAGAATGGAAAAATCCAGTTATAATAGGAATAACTATGTAAATCCTACGAAATGAGAGTATGACCTTATGAATATTGAATTTGAAGCATATAAAGGCAAGCTCAACGACCTGCGCCCGGCGCTGGAGGGGCTGGCGGAATCCCTGAATCTGGAAGGGATGCGCAATGAGTTGGAGCGTCTGCACGCCATGCAGGAGGCGCCCGGCTTTTGGGATGACCCGGAGAAGAGCCAGAAGATCGTGGTCAAGACCAAGATCACCGAGAACAAGATCGAGCGCTATGAGAAGATGCTGGCAAGCTGGGACGATCTGATGACCATCTGCGAGATGGCATTGGAGGAAGATGATGACTCCATGCTGGACGAGCTGAAGGACGGTTTTGAGAAGCTGTCCGAGGGAATGGAGTCCTGCCGTCTGGAGACCCTGCTCACCGGCACCTACGACCGCAACAATGCGCTGATGAGCTTCCACGCCGGTGCAGGCGGCACTGAGGCACAGGACTGGTGCCAGATGCTCTACCGGATGTACACCCGCTGGGCGGAGCGTCACGGCTTCACCTACAAGATCCTGGACTATCTGGAAGGCGACGAAGCGGGGCTGAAGAGCGCGGATATCCTCGTCGAGGGTGAGAATGCCTACGGCTTCCTGAAGGGGGAGAACGGCGTCCACCGTCTGGTGCGGGTGTCTCCTTTTGACTCCAATGCCCGGCGTCAGACCTCCTTCTCCGCCATCGAAGTCATCCCCGAGATCGAGGACGACTCTCAGGATGTGGAGATCAAGCCCGAGGACTACGAGATGCAGGTGTTCCGTTCCTCCGGCGCAGGCGGTCAGCACATCAACAAGACCTCCTCTGCCGTCCGTCTGATCCACAAGGCCACCGGCATCACCGTGGCCTGCCAGACCGAGCGAAGCCAGTTCCAGAACAAGGAAAACTGTCTGCGAATGCTGCGTTCCAAGCTGGTAGAGATCAAGGAGCGGGAGCATCTGGACAAGATCTCCGATATCAAGGGCGTTCAGCAGAAGATCGAGTGGGGCAGCCAGATCCGCAACTATGTGTTCATGCCCTATACCTTGGTCAAGGATACCCGCACCGGCTGCGAGACCTCCAATGTCAACGGCGTGATGGACGGTGCGCTGGATCCCTTTATCGAGAGTTACCTCAACTGCCTTGCCACCGGCAACTGGGTGCAGAAGTAAAATAGGACAGCCTTCCGGAATTTCCGGAAGGCTGTTTTTGCGTGATCCACAGAAATGTTGAGATCCTGTGGAAAAGGAAAAGGCTGTTGCGTAAGCAACAGCCTTTTGTGGTTGGATCTGTAAGATTACAGGGCAGCCTTTGCCTTCTCAACCAGAGAAGCGAAAGCGGCGGGATCCTGAATAGCCATCTCGGACAGGCTCTTGCGGTTCATCTCGATGCCTGCCTTCTTGACGCCGTTCATGAAGGTGGAGTAGTTCATGCCGTAGGGAGCGACAGCAGCGCTCAGACGGGTGATCCACATTCTGCGGTAGGTGCGCTTCTTCAGCTTACGGCCGACGAAAGCGTAGTTGCCGGACTTCATGACAGCCTGCTTGGCCATCTTGAAGTGACGGGACTTAGAACCCCAGTAGCCCTTGGCCAGCTTCAGGGTAGCGTTTCTTCTCTTGCGCGTCATCATTGCGCCTTTAACTCTTGCCATTTATATTATCCTCCTCTTCCTCTTACTTGTAAGGGATCATCTTCTTGATGGTCTCGACATTGGTCACATCGGCGTAGGCGGTCGTACGCAGACGACGGGTACGCTTGGTGTCCTTCTTGGTGAGGATGTGGCTCTTGTAAGCGCGGGCTCTCTTGACCTTACCGGACTTGGTCAGGTTGAATCTCTTCTTTGCACCGCTATGGGTTTTCAGCTTGGGCATAGTAGGTACTCCTTCCGTTTCTTTTGTGTTCAAGCTCGGTTACTTGCTATTCTTGGGGGACAAAAACATTGCCATGAAGCGGCCATCCAGCTTGGGATTCTTTTCCATGGTGGCCACTTCGGCACACTCTTCGGCGAAGGTGAGCAGCAGCTTCTCGCCGATGTTGGTATGGGCCATTTCACGGCCCCGGAAACGCACGCTGACCTTGACCCGGTTGCCATCGGTCAGGAACTTCTGGGCAGCCTTGATCTTGGTGTTCAGGTCGTTGGTGTCGATGCTGGGACTCATGCGGATCTCCTTGATCTCCACCACCCGCTGGTTCTTGCGGGCTTCCTTCTCCCGCTTCTTCTGGTCGAAGCAGAACTTGGAATAGTCCATGATCTTGCAGACGGGAGGGGTGGCGTTGGGAGAGATCTTCACCAGATCCAGACCCTGCTCCTCAGCAAGCTGGTTGGCTTGTGCGGAGGACATGATGCCCAGCTGGGCGCCGTCCGCACCGATCACACGGAGTTCCTTGTCGCGAATCTCATCGTTGAGCTGATGGTCTAACTTGGCTATGGTAAGCACCTCCAATGAATCAATAAAAAAGCGGATGCCAAAGCATCCGCACAATTCCAGAATGTCCCCATGGGGGAGAAAGGGAATGTTGACCTCTTTGCAATGGAAGCGGGAGGTGAGGCGGATGTTCAGCCTTCTTTGTTACCCGGGTATTATAGCACGGGGAACAGGAATTGTCAAGGACTATTTGCCTGCCGGGGGAAAATACCTTGGTATGGAATAATCTATTCCTGGACGGGTAGAATCATACCGACACAGTTGCTCAGCCTGCCAGCACATCGGCCTTCACCACGCCAGGGGTCTTGGAAAGGTCAGACAGCAGCTCCTCCAGCGACACCTTGAGCTGGGCGGTCTCGGCGGTGATGGTGACCATGGCACAGCCGTTGGTGGGGATGGTCTGGTTGATGGTGAGGATGTTGGCGTGCCACTTGGCAAAGCAGGCGAGGATCGCAGAGAGGACGCCCGGCTCGTCATGCAGACTCAGATGGAAGGTGATGATCCGGCCGATCATCATGTTGTGGAAGGGCAGAATGGAGTCCCGGTATTTATAAAAGGCGCTGCGGCTGATGTTGGTGCGGCGGGCGGCCTCGTTGACAGTGGAGACTTCCCCGGAGTCCAGAAGGCGCTTGGCTTCTGCCACCTTCAAAAACACATCCGGCAGGGCACAGGCTTCTACAATGTAATATTTGGGTGCGCTGGACATGACATTGACCTCCTAACGGTGGGCTGATCGAGGGTCAGCTTCTTTTATTCTTATGGTAGCATATTTTTGTGAAAATGCAAGAGAAAAGGAAAAAGGAGTGGGGATATGGAGAAGAATAAAATCAGCAAAGCAGGGACCTTTGTTTTGGTATTTATGGGGATATTTCTGGTGATCCGCTATTTATTTCCGATTATTCTTCCGTTTTTGATTGGCTTTGCTATTGCGGCAGCATCCATGCCCGTGAGCCGGTTTTTGCAGGAACGGCTTCATATTCCCAGAGCTTTGGCGTGTTTTCTGGGAGTGACGGCGGTGCTGGTCTTGGCGGCGGGGATCCTTGGGGTGCTTTGCGCTTTAGGATATCGGGAACTCAGCACCCTTGCGGGCTTGATCCCGGACACGGTGCGGCGGCTTACCGATCAGGTGAGCGGTCTGCGGCAATGGCTGCTGGAACTGACTCGTCGTCTGCCTGCCGGAGTGGGAGCTGCGGCAGAGCAGGCGGTGGCTGAACTGTTTACCAACGGCAGCGTGCTGCTGGATAAAGCGGCATCCGGACTGATGGGCGCCATTGCCGCCATTGTGGGCGGACTGCCCGGAGGCGCCATGCTGCTGGGCACGGCGGTGATCTCTGGATACATGATCGCTGCCCAGATGCCGGCGATCCGCCGACGGGTGGGGATGTCACCCCTGTGGCGGGAACGGATCGCTCCGGTAACGCAGCGCCTGAGACAGAGTGTGTTCTGTTGGCTGAGGGCGCAGGTGAAGTTGGCGGGAATTACTTTTGCCATCGTCTGGGCGGGACTCCTGCTGCTGCGTACCCGATACAGTTTTTTGTGGGCGGTGCTGATCGCAGTGGTGGATGCTGTGCCCATGTTGGGCACAGGGACCATTCTGATCCCGTGGGCGGTGCTGTTGGTGCTGCAGGGGCAGTGGGTGCGGGCGGTGGGTATGGCGGGGATCTATCTGGCGGCTATGCTGATCCGCTCTGCCATGGAGCCCAAACTGGTGGGACAGCACTTGGGACTGAATCCGCTGGTCACCTTGGCGGCGCTTTACGCCGGGTATCGGCTCTGGGGTGTCATGGGGATGATCCTGTCGCCGATCCTTGCCATCACCGCCAGCCAGCTTGCGTCGGCGGGAAAGGGAGACTTGAACTGCTGATGGAATCTGGTATAATACTTCCAAAAGGAAGTGAGCGAATGGAACTGAAGCATGTGGCGCAAACCCAAGCCCGACTATCTGCCATCCTGCGGCAGGAAATGAATGTATCTTCCGGGCTGATGAACCGGCTGAAATGGGAGGATCGGATCTTGGTCAATGGCGTCCCTCAGCGCACCAACTATGGGGTGCAGCAGGGAGATGTGGTGAGCCTGCTTTTGGACGAACCGGAGCCGGAGTATCCGGCGGAGGATCTGCCCCTAGAGATCCTGTATGAGGATGAACACATTCTGGCGGTGGATAAACCGGCGGGGATGCTGATCCACCCCTCCCGGAGCCGGGACACCGGGACGCTGGCCAATGGGGTGGCGGGGTACTACCGCCGCACGGGGCAGAAGTGTGCCTTCCACCCGGTGACCCGGTTGGATCGGGATACCTTTGGGGTGGTTTTGATTGCCAAAAACTCCCACATCCACGGGCTGCTCAACGAGTACCACGCAAGGGGGGATCTGCATAAGACCTACCATGCTTGGGTGCTGGGCTGCCCGGAGCCGGAGCAGGGACGGGTGGATGCGCCCATCCTGCGCTGTCCGCTGCCCAGCCTGCTGCGATACATCGACCCGGCAGGCAAGCCCAGCGTCACCGAATACCGGGTGTTGGAGCGGATGGAAGATACGGCGTTGGTGGAACTGAAGCCCCTGACGGGCAGGACCCATCAGCTTCGCCTGCACTGCACCCATCTGGGCTGTCCCATTTTAGGCGATCCTCAGTATGGCACGGAAGTGTCAAGGCAGGTATCCCGAGAAATGGGATTGGAATACCAGCGCTTGTGCGCCAAGCATCTGGAGTTTCTCCACCCCATCACCGGGGTACCCATGGGGATAGAATCTGCCATGAATGCGGTAAAATATTGAGTTTTCTGTGTAAAAAGTCCCTCCTGCGTTTTCGCAGGAGGGACTTTGCTGTTTAGGAGCGAGCCATTCCGTCTACGCTGAGCACCACGCCGGTGATATAGGATGCTTCGTCGGAAGCAAGGAAAACGAAGGCGTTGGCGATATCCACGGGCTGACCAAGCCGCCGCAGGGGGATCTGGCGGATCATGGGGTCGATGATCTCCTTGGGTACGGAACGCATCATGTCGGTTTCCGTGATCCCCGGCGCAACTGCATTGACCCGGATGCCCTTGGGACCCAACTCCCGGGCAAGGGATACAGTCAGGCCATTGACGGCGAACTTAGAAGCGGGGTAGGCGAAGCCGCTGGGCTGACCGGAGATGCTGACCATGGAAGAGGTGGACAGGATCACACCGCTTCCCCGGGCGATCATGCACTCCGATGCGGCCTTGGTGGCGTTGAATACGCCCTTCACATTCAGATCCATGACCTTGTCAAAGGTCTCCTCGGTGTACTCCGTGAAAGGGGTGCTCTCGGAAACACCGGCGTTGTTCACCAGAATGTCCACACAGCCGTATTGTTCGGTAGCTTCCCGGAAGGCGTTTCGAACGGATTCCAGACTGGAAAGATCCGGGGCGATGCCCGCCACGGTGGCATTGGGGTGGCGCTCCTTCAGAGCGGCAACTGCCTTCTCAGCGGATGCTTGGGTGCTGGCGGTGAGGATGACGGTGGCACCCTCGTCCAGAAAACGGTCTGCGGTGGCAAAGCCGATGCCTCGGCTGCCGCCGGTGATGATGGCAACTTTATTCTCAAGTCTCATAGGAAGAACCTCCGTGTGTTGTATTTGTCCTTAGGATACACCCGCAGATGAGAAAAATCCGTGACCAAGTCACATAGCTGCCGAAAAACAGAACCCCCGCAGACAGCGGTGCTGCCTGCGGGGGAGATGGTATGAAAGATCAAGCGGTGGGCTGGTTGGCAGCCTGAATGATCTGCAGGAACTTCTCGGGAACCAGAGAAGCGCCGCCGATGAGACCGCCGTCGATGTCGGGCTGAGCCAGCAGCTCGAAGGCGTTCTTCTCGTTCATGGAGCCGCCGTAGAGGATGGAGATGGCACGGGCGTTCTTGGAGCTGTACAGCTTGCGAACCACGGTGCGGATGTGCTCACAGACCTCCTCAGCCTGCTCGGGGGTAGCGGTCTTGCCGGTGCCGATGGCCCAGATGGGCTCGTAGGCGATGACGACCTTGCGGATCTTGTCCTCGGACACGCCCTGCAGGCCGGACTTGATCTGCATAGCGATCCACTCGGCGGTGATGCCGGACTCACGCTGCTCCAGAGTCTCGCCGCAGCACATGATGGGGATCAGACCGGCTTCCAGAGCGGCCAGAACCTTTGCGTTGACATCGGCATCGGTCTCGCCCATGGCACGGCGCTCGGAGTGGCCGATGATGACATACTTACAGCCGGCGTCAACCAGCATGCCGGTGGAAATCTCGCCGGTGTAGGCACCGCTGGCGTTGGCGTTGCAGTTCTCGGCGCCGATGCCCACGCGGGTCTCACGCATAGCGCGCACGGCAGCGGGGATGCACACGGCGGGGACGCACAGGGCAACATCGCACCAGCGGCCCTTGGGCATCATGCCCTTGAATGCGGTCATGAATTCCTTGGTCTCGCTGGGGGTCTTGTTCATCTTCCAGTTGCCGGCGATGATGGTCTTACGATACTTTCTGTTCATGGTGGATTCTCCTTGTTCTATCTTGGTTACATACAGACACTATGCCGGGGTGCCCCGGCATAGCATCAGAGAAAAACTCGGTGGATATCAGATCACTTGTCCTGCAGGCAGGCGATGCCGGGCAGCTCCAGACCCTCCAGGAACTCCAGAGAAGCGCCGCCGCCGGTGGAGATGTGGGTGATCTTGTCAGCGAAGCCCAGCTGCTCACAGGCAGCAGCGCTGTCGCCGCCGCCGACGATGGTCACAGCCTCGGAATCGGCCAGAGCCTGAGCCACAGCGATGGTGCCCTTTGCCAGAGTGGGGTTCTCGAACACGCCCATGGGGCCGTTCCAAACCACGGTCTTGGCAGCCTTGGCAGCAGCGGCGAACTCGGACTGAGCCTTCTCGCCGATGTCCAGACCCATCTTGCCGGCGGGGATGGCGTCCGCCATCACGGTCTCGACGGAGATCTCAGCATCGATGGGGTTGGGGAATGCGTCAGCGACCACCACATCCACAGGCAGCAGCAGCTTCACGCCCTTGGCCTCGGCCTTAGCCATCATCTCCTTGCAGTAATCCAGCTTCTCGTTGTCCACCAGAGAGGAGCCCACATCGTAGCCCTTGGCAGCCAGGAAAGTGAAGGCCATGCCGCCGCCGATGATCAGGGTGTCGACCTTCTCCAGCAGGTTGTTGATGACATTGAGCTTGTCGGAGACCTTGGCGCCGCCCAGAATGGCGACAAAGGGACGCTCGGGGTTGGCCAGAGCCTTGCCCATGATGCCGACTTCCTTCTCGACCAGGAAGCCACAGACGGCGGGCAGGTAGTCAGCCACACCGGCAGTGGAGGAGTGGGCGCGGTGGGCAGTGCCGAAAGCGTCGTTTACGAAAATGTCAGCCAGGCTGGCCAGCTGCTTGGACAGCTCGGGATCGTTCTTGGTCTCGCCCTTGATGTAGCGGGTGTTCTCCAGCAGCATCACATCGCCGTCCTTCAGAGCGGCGGCCTTAGCCTGAGAATCCTCGCCTGCCACATCGGCAGCCATGATGACTTCCTTACCCAGCAGCTCGCTGAGACGGTCAGCGACCACCTTCAGGCTCAGCTCGGGCTTCCACTCGCCCTTGGGCTTGCCCATGTGGGAGCAGAGGATGACCTTGGCGTTGTGCTCGATCAGGTACTGGATGGTGGGCAGAGCAGCGACGATCCGCTTGTCGCTGGTGATCTTGCCGTCCTTGGTGGGGACATTGAAGTCACAGCGGCACAGAACGCGCTTGCCGGCTACATCGATGTCCAGGATAGACTTCTTATTGTAGTTCATGATGATTCCTCCAAATTACTGGGGATTAACCCCGCATTTTTCCAAAATCCTGCAAACCGGGAAACTCTAACTGGCGGAGCGCTTCGTAGACCGTGATGGCCACGCTGTTGCTCAGGTTCAGGCTGCGGGCCTGAGCACGCATGGGCAGGCGGATGCATTCATCATGGTGCTCAGCAAGGAAAGACTCGGGCAGCCCCTTGGTCTCTTTGCCGAAGAACAGATAGCAGCCGTCTTCAAAGCGTGCTTGGGTATACGAGCGGGGCGCTTTCGTGGAAAGGCACCACATCTGGCGGACATCGTTCTTTTGGAAGAAGTCCTCCAGATTTTCGTAATCCAGAACCTCCACCATATGCCAGTAATCCAAACCGGCACGGCGGACAGCCTTCTCTGAAATGTCAAAGCCCAACGGGCGGATCAGATGCAGTCTGGATCCCGTAGCGGCACAGGTCCGGGCGATATTTCCGCAGTTCTGCGGGATCTCCGGTTCTACCAATACAATATTCAGCACATCTTGACACCTCAGATCTGGAATGGGATCCGCAGAGGGGATTTCTGCGGTTTGCTTACCTGCTTATTGTAAGTCAATTAGTTGATAAAATCAATCAGAAAATACGGAATTTTTCGATTATTACATACTATCCACATAAAATGTAGGGGGTCGGTCGATATTTTGGTGAAAATGCCATTCACATTCTGCAAGAGTATCAAAAATGGGAAAAGAGATTTGTGCAAAAGGGAGAGATCCGCCGGGGAAACGGGAAAACCGTCCCGCAAGAGATACAAAAAGCCGACTCTTGATCGAGCCGGCTTTGGGTGTTTAGGCAATGCGGATCTGCTCCACCGTGATGTGGGGCAGACCGTTGTAGTCCGTCACATGCTTCACATAATCGTATTCCACGGTGATCTTGTCCCCGACGGCAAGGACATCCTTTCCGTCGATGGAGGAATAGGTGATCTGGACTTGAGTTTCGGTATCGTAGTGACTGTCGCCCTCGGTGACGAGGATGCGGCAGGACTGACCGTCCATATATTCTACTGTCCCGGTTATGGTGGATCCGTACAGATCCAGCGTGGGCAGGGTAGGTGCAGAGCCGCAGCCGGAAAACAGCCCAAGGATCAGCGCCGAAAGGATCAAAAGCAGGGAGAATTTACGCATGGAAGTTCACCTCATAGATAGACTGCCTATATGATAGGATGTTTTGGCGAAAAAAGCAAGGAGGAACTTGCGCTTTTTGCAAAGAGAAAGAAAAATTCCGCCGTCCCCCTAGGAAACCCCGGCGCATTGTGCTATAATGCAACAAAAATGGTACGATGGAGGAACCAATATGAAAGAGATCTTTTTGCTGAAGCTGGGTGAGGTGGTGCTCAAGGGCGCCAACAAGCGCCAGTTTGAGAGCCGGCTTCGGGCCAATGTCCGCCGCCGGATGAAGCCCTTCGGGGAATTCGATGTGTATATCATGCAGTCCACCGTCTATGTGGAACCAATGAACGAAGCGGCGGATGTGGACGGGGCATGGGAGGCCTGCAACAGCATCTTCGGCGTGGTGCGGCTGTGCCGTTGCCGTCCCTGTGAAAAGGACATGGATGCCATTTTTGCCACCATTGAGGAGTATCTGGGGGCGGATCTGGACTGCGCCAAGAGCTTCAAGGTGGAGTCCAAGCGCTCGGATAAGTCCTTCCCCATGAACTCCATCGCCATCTCTCAGGAGATCGGCGGGCGGCTGGCAGAGGCGCACCCGGATTGTCTGGTGGATGTCCACCACCCGGAGTACACGGTGTATGTGGAGATCCGGGATCTGGCGGCCTATGTCCACGGTCCGGCGCAGCCCGGTGCAGGCGGACTGCCCACCGGTGTGGGCGGCAGAGCCATGTGTCTGCTCTCCGGCGGCATCGATTCCCCGGTGGCGGCATATATGATGGCCAAGCGGGGCATGGAGATCGAGTGCGTCCACTTCTTCTCCTATCCCTATACCTCCCAGCTTGCCAAGGATAAGGTGCTGGAGCTTGCCCGTCTGGTCACCCGCTATTCCGGCAGAATGACCGTGAATGTGGTCAGCTTTACCCAGATCCAAGAGGCCATCCGGGACAATTGCCCGGAGGAGTATTTCACTCTCATCATGCGCCGGTTCATGATGGATATCGCCCAGCGCCTTGCCAAGCGGGACGGCTGCGGCGCGCTGATCACCGGCGAGAATCTGGGTCAGGTGGCCAGCCAGACTATGGAAGCCATGACCGTCACCGGCGCTGTGGTGGACATCCCCATCTTCATGCCCTTGGTGGGTATGGACAAGGAGGAAATCGTCACCATCGCCCGGAAGATCGGCACGCTGGATACGGCGATCCTGCCCTATGAGGACTGCTGCACCGTCTTTACGCCCAGACATCCCAAGACCAAGCCCACGCTGGGGCAGGTGCTCCATGCCGAGCGGGATCTGGATCGGGAGGAGCTGATCCGTCAGGCGCTGGAATCCGTGGAGCGGATCGGGGTGAAGTACGATGAGACAGAGCCTTTCTGCTGAGGTGCTGGAGCGCCTGAAAGGAAAGCGGCTTGCCACGGCGGAGAGCCTCACCGGCGGCGGGATCGGCAGCGCCATCACGGCGGTGCCCGGTGCGTCGGCGGTCTATGCCGGGGGGATCATCAGCTATACAAACCATGTGAAGCATAAGCTGCTGGGGGTTTCTGAAGAACTGCTGACCCGGTTCGGTGCAGTTTCCGCCCCGGTGGCAGAAGCCATGGCGCAGGGGGCACGCAGGGCGCTGGATGCCGACATTGCGGTGTCCGTCACCGGGCTTGCAGGTCCCGATGGGGACGAATTCGGTCACTGCGTGGGCACGGTGTTCATCGGCTATGCAGACGCACAGACGGTATGCTGTGAGGAGCATCATTTCAGCGGAGACCGCCAGCAGATCCGGCAGCAGACCATTGATGCCGGGCTGGAACTGATCCTGCGGCAGAACACCTGCGGATAATGGATCGATCCTATCTTTGATATAATACGCCAAACGGCGGCAGATGCTTACCATCTGCCGCCGTTTTTGCATCTTTAGGAGGAGTATTTCCCCGGGGTGATGCCCACTTCCCGTTTGAATTTCTTGATGAAGTAGAAATAGTCGTTGAAGCCCACAGCTTCGCTCACCTCGTTCAGAGACATTTTCGTAGTTTTCAGCAGTTCCTTGGCCTTGTTGATCCGCAGTTCGGTGACATATTGGGTGTAGGTCAGTCCCGTTTCGCTCTTGATCAACTGGCTGATGTAGGAGGAATTCAGGTGGAATTCCTCGGAGATCTTCTTCAGGGAGATGTCGCTGGCGTAATGCTCGTTGAGATAGCTGAGGATCTTCAGGAAACTCCCGGTGCCGGCAGAGGGCTGAGCTGGTGCAGCCACCCGCAGGGAACGGCTGAATTCCTCCAAAATATCGGATAAATGCAGGTATTCCGACGCCAGCTGCTCGAATCCGTACAGATAGGCTTCCTCATCCCCGTTGTTTTGCAGGGCGGGGCACATGGCAATGTGATTCAGCAGGCGAAAGGCGGTGCGGATATTCAAAATGGTGGAGCAGTTGGCAAGGCTCAATTCGTGGAGCCATGTTTTCATTCGCTCCGGGCTGGATTTGTAGGCATCAAACTGGCGGAACAGATCTTCTGACAGAGATTCTTCCACAAGTTGTGTACAAAGTGTGGGACTGCCGTTGATGAAATATTGCAGCGTCATCACCAGCACATCATCCACCGCACCGGCAAGGTGCTCCAGAGGGATGGGGGCATCGGGCAGACCGATGCCGCTGCGCCCTTTGGCGAAGGCGATGATCTTGGCGGCGGCGGAACGATTGAGGGGGTGGTCGGAAAAATACAGGTATTTGTGCTTGCCCACTTTGTAGGAGAGGGCGGCCCCCAGATCCTTTTCGATGTTATGTACCCCCACGGAGCCTGCCAGATAGATCCGGTTTCCCTTCAGACCCAGATCCGAGAAGATCTGCGCCACCGATGGGGTGTCCCCCTCCTCGATCCGATCCAGCAGAGCGTCGGCACGGGTAGAGGCTTTGCTGTACCCTTTTCGGACGGCACGAACCAGTATCTGGGAAAGCTGGGTCACATCGATGGGTTTCAGACAGTAATCCAGCACTTGAAGTTCAATGGCCTGCCGGGCATACTCGAAGTCGCTGTATCCCGTCAGCAGGATGATGGCAAGATCAGAAGAAAAACGCCGCACCTGCCGGCACAGTTCCAGACCGTCCATGCCCGGCATACGGATATCCGTGATGAGAATGTCCACGGGATGGTCGGTGATGTAGTCCAGCGCCTCTTGCCCGTTGTGGGCGCAGGCGCACACTTGCAGACCAAGCTGTGCCCAAGGGACTGCCGTTTTCAGATGGTTGAGTATGTGGTTTTCGTCGTCAGCGATCAGCACTTTCATCATGATGGTCATTCCTCTTTTCTTCGATAACAGGCAGGCGCAGCGTTACCTGCGTGCCCTCTCCCAATGTGCTGGCAAGGGTTAGTCCGTAAGGCTCCCCGTAGTTCAGCCGGATCCGATTGTGGACATTCAGCAGTCCCACATGGGTGACGGCATGCCCCGTGGCAGGCTGAAGCAGCGCCTGCTGAAGCTGGGTCAGCTTGTCCTGGGGGATGCCTACGCCGTCGTCGTAGACATGGATCAGCAGATCCCCTTCGTCCAGCCGTGCGCCGATATAGATGGTGCCGCTGCCGGTTTTTGGCTCAATGCCGTGGCAGATGGCGTTTTCCACCAAGGGCTGGAGCAGCAGCTTCATCACCGGCAGCTGGCGGACATTGTCCCGGACGCTTTCCAACACATTCAGCCGGTCGGGGAAACGCATTTTCTGAATGGTCAGGTAAGCGCGGGTGATCTCCAATTCGTCTGCCAGAGGGATCATGGGAGCGCCCTTGATGTTGTGGCGGAGCAGTTTTCCCAGAGCGCCGGCGGCATCGGCGATTTCGGGCACATGGCGCTCGGCGGCCAGAGCCTGAATGGTTTCCAGAGTGTTGTACAGGAAATGGGGATTGATCTGGCTTCGCAGATAGTCCAGCTCCGCCTGCTTCAATCCCAGCCGGGTCTCGTACAGTTTTACCGTGGCTTCCTGAAGCTGATGGTTCAGGCGCACCTGCTTTTCCTGCATGGCGTTGAAGGATTGGCTGACCCGGACGATCTCCTCACAGCCGTCCAGTTTTAGGGGCGGCAGTTCCTCAGACAGGGGGGACACCGTGGCAAGGTCGATGTGGTGGGACAGACGGCTCAGCGGGCGGACGATGCTGCGCAGGATCAGGTGCATCAAAAACAGGATCAGGACCAGCGTTGCCACGGTGATGCCCACCAAAATGGCGGTGGAGCCGATCACATCGTGATTCAGTTCGTGACGGTTCATCACGCTGACCATAAACAGCCCGGTGTCATCCAACTGCTGGGAATGCACCAGAAAATCCGGTGTCTCGAACCGGAGACTGCGGTACCATTCAGATCCCAAGGTGTCGGCGGCCTGGTCGGTGATCTGGTCGGTGATATCCTGACTGCAGTTGAAAGAGAACACACGCTCATGCTGATCCACCAGCAGGAAGTAGGTGGAGGTTCGGTCGGCGGTGGGCAGGGTGATGGAGGAGCGGGCAGGGTCGATGGACAGAATGATGCAGCCAAGATAACTGCCATAAAGCGAAGGATCGTGCATACCATATACATTGTGGCCGAACACCAGCCGCATGGAGGGATCCTTCTGCTGAGAGATCAGCGCAGAGCGGTATAGACCAAAGCAGTAGGAGCCGTAGGTTCCCTGAAGCTGATCGCTGAAATCACGCAGGGTATCTGCGTCAAAATAGTTAGACCAAGCGATGGCAGGCGAGCAAAGGGCGATCTCCGAAAGATCCCGGTTCATCAGACTGTAAGAAGTGAACTGGGAACGCAGGGATGCCAGATACTTGGGCGTATCGGAGGAGTAGGGAGAATGAAGCATTTTCTCGATGGTTTCGTCGAAGAGCAGGCTGTTGGACAGGGCGTCCATTCGCTCAAACAGAAATTCGATCTCGGAATTGAACTTCTGGGCGGTGTGAGAGGCATAGGACTCGGCGTTCTTCATCATCAGCTTGTCGATCACGCTGTAGCACAGCACGCTCAGCGCCAATCCCACCGCAAGCAGGCAGTACAGCACAAAATGGAATTGCTTTTTGATGGGTTTGTGAAAAATCGGCACGGCAGACCAGTCCTCCTTATGCAATGTGCGGCACTATTATAGCACCTTTTCTGCACAGAGAGAATGGAAAAAAGGAAGCTGAACCTAAAAATTTTCCATAATTTCACGAACGGAATTGACATTGTCAATAAAAATCTGCGGTTCATCCATTTTTGCTTTGTAAACTATATGAATTTCTCCATACCCAAAGGGCATAGCGGGCGCTATAATAAGGCCATGAAAAACAAACGGGCGCAACGCCCGGGGGAGGGAATGGAATTGAGCGAATTGGCCAAGCAGCAAAGGTCGCCCATGCGGCGGATGCTGCACCGGATCCGAAACGACTGGCTGCTGTATGTGCTGCTGCTTCCGGTTCTGATATGGTATGTGGTCTTCTGTTATCTGCCCATGGGCGGCATTACGCTGGCGTTCCGAAACTACCGGTACGATATGGGTATGTGGCACAGCCCGTGGGTGGGGCTTCAGCATTTCAAAACCATGTTCGCAGACAGCGAGTTCTGGCGGGCATTCAAGAACACGCTGGTGTTCAGCATCGGAAGATTGATCTTCCATTTTCCGATTCCCATTATCGTGGCGATCCTGCTCAATGAGATCCGCCACCCGGGGGTAAAGAAATTCTTCCAGACAGTATTCACTTTCCCCCACTTCATTTCGTGGGTGGTGCTGTCGGGTATCCTCATCAACATGTTTGCCTCCAACGGCATCATCAACCAGATCCTCGGCGCACTGGGCTTCGAGCAGGTGGCGCCCCTCATGTCCCAAAGCTCGTTCCGTCCTTTTATCTGGATCTCCAATATCTGGAAGGAATTTGGCTGGGACTCCATCATCTACATGGCGGCGCTGACCAGCATCGATCAGCAGCTCTACGAGGCTGCCAGCATCGACGGTGCCAACCGGTTCCAGAAGATGCTCCATGTGACATGGCCCGGCATTCGGGGAACGGTCTGCATCATGCTGATCCTTCAGATCGGCAGCATCATGGGCGGTGCATCCTTCGATCAGATCTTCAACCTTTATTCCTCGCCCGTCTATCCCGTTGCGGATATCATTGATACTTATGTTTACCGTCAGTCCTTCAGCGTTGGTACCAACTTCGGCTATACCACGGCCATTGGTTTGCTCAAATCCGTGATCGGTGTGATCATGGTGTGGAGCGCCAATAAGGTCACCACCAAGATGGGCGAAGACGGACTGTTTTAAGGGAGGGCGCGGATATGAGACTCAAGCGAAAGCGCAGCTTCACAGGGTTTGACCTGGTGCTGTATGCGGTATTTGGGGTCTTGGCGCTGATCACGCTGTACCCGTTTTACAATGTTTTGATCGTGTCGCTGTCCAACACAGTGACCAGCGCAAAGTATTCCCCCTACCTTTATCCCCATGTATTCGATCTGACGGGATATAAGGCCATCATCAAAGATGAGTACTTCTTCCGATCCCTCGGCACGACCCTGTTCGTCACGGTGGTGGGTACCAGCCTGAACATGATCTTCTCCGTGACGGCAGCCTATGTGCTCAGCAAAAAGAGACTGGTAGGACGGAACTTCTTCCTTAGTGCGATCCTGTTCACCATGCTGTTCTCCGGCGGACTGATCCCCACCTATCTGGTGGTGTGCGATCTGGGGCTGACCAACAGCGTGTGGAGCATGATCCTGCCCACCATGATCAGCACATACTACCTCATCATCATGAAGAACTATTTTGCCAGCCTTCCGCCCAGTTTGGAGGAAGCCGCCCGCATCGACGGTGCCAACGACTTCACCATACTGACCCGGATCTATGTGCCCATCTCCAAGCCCTTCATGGCGACCTTCGCCCTGTTCTATGCGGTGGAGAGGTGGAACGGCTGGTGGGAAGCATTCCTGTACATCAACGATAAGAACATCAAACCCTTGCAGATCTATCTTCGGGATATTCTGGTCAGCTTCAACACCCAGCTGGGCAGCCAAGCGCAGAATATGCTCTCCGGCGACAAGGTGTTCGTCCAGTCCGTGCAGATGGCGGCCATTGTGGTCACCATGGTCCCGATTCTGTGTCTGTATCCGTTCCTGCAGAAGTATTTTGTAAAAGGTGTCATGATCGGCTCCGTCAAGGAGTGACAGAGCCGTGAATAAAATTAAAAAGGAGAGTTGGACATGAAAAAAGCAAAACGATTCTTGGCATTGACCCTGACTGCGGCAATGGCGCTGGGTATGCTGGCCGGCTGCGGCGGCTCCGGCGGCGATGAGACCACGGCCCCCCAGACATCTGCGGTGGAGACCGGCGGCGCAGCTGCTGCCACCGAGCCTCAGGAAAAGGTAGAAATCAGCATCGCCATCTGGGGCGCAGAAGACGGCCTGGCGAATCCTGACGATCCCGTGCTGAAGAAGATCGAAGAAGAGACCGGCGTCCATCTGGTTCCCCAGAATGTGACATGGGACGACGCAGAGCAGAAGATCCAGCTGTGGGCCACCAACGGTCAGCTTCCCGACCTGTTCGCCGGCGACTTCGTGGGCAAATCCTTCTTCACCAACTGGGTGGAGCAGGGCGTCATCCGTGCGCTGCCCGATGATCTCAGCGCTTACCCCAATCTGGCTGAGCATATGCAGATGGAGCGTGCTCAGGCTGCTGCAAGAGACGGCAAGTTCTACATGATCCCCCGTACCACCTACGGCGACATCAGCTACAGCGTGCTGGACCGCAATGTGGTCTACCGCTGGGATCTGGCACAGGCTGCCGGTGTCACCAAGGAGCCCGAGACCTATGAGGAGTTCTGCGACATGATCAAGAAGATCATCGCTGCTGACCCCGAGGGCAAGAGTGTCTCCGGTATGACTCAAGCGCTGCCTGAGCTGATCGGCGGCTTCGTCTACCCCTATGCCGGTATCATCGACAAGAAGTGGGTAGCCGACGAGAACGGCAAGTTTGTTCCCAGCTACTTCGCAGACAGAGATGCTCTGGTTCAGGCCATGCAGTTCGGTCGTGATATGTACACCGACGGTGTGATCGAGAAGGATATCGCTCTGGCAAAGCTGGAGACCAGCAAGGAAAAGTATCTGCAGGGTCAGAGTGCGGCCATGGTATTCGCATGGTCCGGTCCTGCCGGCCTGTACAACAATGTGGTTCGTGACTACGAGGCTCTGTACGGCGAGGGCAGCTTCCTGGAGGATAACCGCATCGCAAAGCTGTACCCTTCCGCTGATGGTAACAAGTACTACTTCGTGGACACCGAGGCATGGTCTGAGACCTACATTTCCTCCAAGGTGGACGACGAGAAGATGGCAGGCATCTGCCGCTTGTTCGACTACCTCTACTCCGAGGAAGGCAGCCGTCTGGTATTCTGCGGCTTCGAGGGCGAGGACTATGATCTGGTAGACGGCAAGGTCGTCATGAAGGACGGCGTGGTTCTGGGCGACAAGTACACCTACTGCAATGTGAACTCCAACATGAGCAGTCTGGCTATGTGGAATCCCGAGGCTTGGGACTCCTCCTTCCCCTCCACCATCCCCGCTGAGTACCGTGCGCTGAACGAAGCACGCCACGAGGATGCTGTGAAGAACGGCACTCTGCCCCAGTACTATGACAGCGTGATGTTCCTGTCCACCCCGCTGAAGGACGCTTTTGTGTACAACACCAACGACGATCTGCTTCAGATCATGATGGGCACCGACCCCGTGGATCAGATGGTGGATGAGCTGCTGGCGAACTACGAGAGCAAGGGCCTGTCCAAGATGCTGGAGGAGGTCAACACCGTTGCCGCTGAGCAGGGCATCAAGGCAAAGTAATTCACAATAGATCCACACAGGAAACAGGAAACCGAGGGGGTGGGGCATCTTCGCCCCACCCCCAGTTTTTTGCGGAGGTTAATCAGATGTCAGCCATACCATTTTTCGGCGCAATCAGCGCCAAGGAAACATTTTTTTACCCGGATACCCCCTGCGGGGAATTACCGGAGCATCTGCGGATCGCAATGCCCCGAAACGCAAGACCGGGGATCCAGATCCTGCTGCGCTCGAATGAGGAGACAGAGCAGATCGAGCTGGTGAGCAGTCAATTCACGGGGGAATACTTCTGTATGCGGTCGATCCCGGTGGAGTACAACACGGGCAACGGAGAGGATCAGGGTGGCGCTATGGTGCTGGAGCAGCGTCCCGAGCGAAGACCTTCCTATGCCACCAAACTGGCGCCGTTTTGGGTATATGACTGCCTAGAGCCGGTGCCGGAGGGCACCATCACCGTCCGGGATGGTCTTGCGGCGGCTTATGTTTGTCTGATCCCCGGGGAAAACCTTCAGCCGGGGGATTACAGCGCAATGCTGCGGCTGGGCGGATATGCGTGCCGTCTTGAGATCCGGGTCTATGATGTGACCATCCCGCTGGACAGCTTCCCGGTGACCAACTGGTTCAGTCTGGATGCCATCGAGCGGTTCCACCATGTCCAGCGGGGCACGGAGGAATTCTACGGCATGGTTCGCCGGTATGCCCGTGCCATGCGGCGGATCCATCAGACCATGTTCTACATAGAGCTGGATGAAAGCTGCGTGGTCAGCCGGGATCCCTATCGGTTTGATTTTGAGCCCATCCGCCCCCTGATCCAATGCTTCTTCGACGAGGGAATGCAGACCATGGAGCTGGGCACACTGCTGAGCCGGGGCTTCCTGCCCGATGGAATGCCGGATATGTATACCGACAGCTTCAAGTGTGCCATGGCACCGGATGTTCCCATCGATTCGCCCCAAGGTTATGAGATCACGGTACGATTTGTGCAAAGTTTGGCGGCGTTCTTGGAAAAATACGGCTGGAAGGACAAAGTGGTGTTCCACATCCATGATGAGCCGGACATCCACACCAAGGACAGCGGGACTCTGGATGCCCGGAAGCGGCAGTATTTCCTCGCCGCCAGCATCCTGCGAAAGTATCTGCCCAATGTTCGGGTGATCGAGGCGGTCTCCTCTGCCCAGTTCCGGGGCGGGGTGGATATCTGGGTGCCCGGCACGCCGGGGTACGAGGAAAACAAAGATGCCTTTGACCGCCTGATCGCCTTGGGCGAGGAGGTCTGGGCCTATGTATGCTGCGGCCCAGAAGGGCATTGGCTGAATCGATTCTTGGATTTTGCGCTGCTGAAAGGGCGGCTGCTGTTCTGGGGCTGCGCCAAGAACCGGCTGGGCGGGTTCCTGCATTGGGGATTTAACCAGTTCCAGATGGGCATGGATCCTTTCCGGGGGACGAGCTGCCCCAATCACACGGGCATCGGCACCAACTTCCCCTGCGGGGATGCTTTCATTGTCTACCCGGGGACAGACGGCCCATGGCCGGGGATGCGGATGGAAGCCGCCCGCCGGGGTGCGGAGGACGCATCTATGCTTCGGCTGCTGCGGGATGCAGATCCTGCCGGTCACGACGAGTTGGTAGCCCGGGTGTTCCGCAGCAACACCGACTATGACGATGACCTGGATCGCTTTGACCGGGTATACGAGGAGCTGCTGCAAAGACTGGAGCAGCTGGGCGCATCACATCCGTAAAAATTCGTGGAGAAATTCCAAACGCCGAAAGGAGCGAGAATATGAAGGTCAACTTGTCGAAAAACTGCAAAAGACTGGCTTGCGCTGCCATGAGCATGGTACTGTGCGCTGCGGCGGCTGTCCCCATGGGCGTTCACGCCGAATCGGGATCGCAAGAGAACTGGACCATGGTGTTCAACGAAGAGTTTGACGATCCTGTTTTGGATCAGAGCAAGTTCTCCGATTCCTATCTGCCCCATTGGACGACCACGGAGCAGAGCATCGCCCACTACGACCTGTACGACGGCATGATCTCTCTGAACATCGAGAAAGACACCCAAGGCCCGTGGTGGGCAGATGCAGGGGTCCAGAAGGTGTCCAGCATTCAGACGGGAATGCGGGACGGGATGCACCTGTTCTGGGATAGCTGCACCGTGCTGGATCACCACCGGGCGGTGACCAATTTCGAGACGAAATACGGCTATTTTGAACTCCGGGCCAAGGTTCCCGGGGACGGCGGACTGCACAGCGCATGGTGGATGATCGGAAACGAAAGCGCTGCCCATGAGACCGCCGAGATCGACATCTTTGAGATCTGCGGTCCGGACTGCAAAACCGACAAGAGCCGGGTGCGGGTGTCGGTGCATCCGTGGAAAGACAAAGATCTGCATGAGCAGTCGCTGGATTATTACCCCAAGTGCAATGTTACCGACGATTTCCATGTCTATGGCTTCGAGTGGCGCCCGGAAGGTATGAAGTTCTATTTCGACGGCGAATTGGTCAAGCAGACCAGCCAATCCCCCGACTATAAGATGACCACTCTATTGGGTATCTACGAGAATGATGCCCCCCTGTGGAGCGGTACGCCGGATTACAACAGTCAGTACCCCAAGCGCTTTGAGATCGACTATTTCCGTGCCTACAAAACTGACGAGATGCTCCAATGGGATGCCGAGGAGAACCGTCTGCCCGCGGATGGGGAGAATCTGGCGCCCTACGCCGTGGCAGGCGGGGCACAGGACTGGAGCTGGCAGAGTCCCCCCAGCAATATGATCGACAACGACGCCTATTCTGCCTTCCAGAGCAACGAAACCCCCGGCTTCCCCCAGTACCTCTATCTAGACTGGGACGAGAGCAGAACCTTTGATACCTTTGTGATGAAGACAGCCTATGGGCAGCAGCAGGCTCCTACGGAATGGACGCTGGAGGTATCTGCGGACGGGCAGAGCGACTGGACTCCGGTGGCTTCCTCCGGTCAGGTGCAATGGCAGAGCAATGACTGGCATGTGGACAGTCACACCATGACCTTTGACCCGGTGCAGGCCAAGGCGCTGCGCATCCGCATCGACAGCGCAAATCTGGAGTGGAACCACTATGCCATCAACGAGATCCAAGTGTGGAACTCCGGGACTGCCCCGGTGGGTGTGAATGTGGCATCGGAGACCACCTCGGAGTGGAACAGTCCCAACGGAGGACTGCTCACCGATGGGGACCGCTACGCTGCGGCCCAGAGCAAGGACCGCCCCGGGTTCCCGGAGCCCATCGTCCTGCGGTGGACTAGACCGGTGTCGCTGAACCGGGTGGATCTGTACAGCTGGTATGCCCGCCATCAGGCGCCCACCAGCGTATCGATCCAAGTGTCCTGTGACGATGGCGCTACATGGCAGGAAGTCCTGCCCCAGACGGCGCTGGAATGGATGTACGAGGACGAGACATTGGAGTGCAGCAGCTTGTCCTTTCCGCGGGTGGATGGGGTGACGCAGTTGAAACTGACCGTCCATGATGGAAATCTAAAATGGAAGCACTTTGCCATCAATGAACTGGAAGCCTATTTGGAATCATAAGACAGGGGGAATGTGTGTGAAGATCCCATATTTGCCGGAGGAGGTCTGGTTTGGCGGCGCTGTGACAGATGGCGTGGCGCAGCCCTATACCGCCGCTTTCCGTGGAACGCTGGATCTGACGGTGAATCGGACGCCGAACCAGATGACGCCGATCCTGCTGTCCACGGCAGGACGGTGGTTGTACCATCTCAAGGGGATGACGGTGTCCTTTGCCGAGGACGGCATCCGTTGCAGCGAGGGCACCCAGCTCCACCACGGGGGAAGCTGCCTGAAAGATGCCTATCTGGACGCTGTGAAGACGGCATTCCCCTTTGAACGGGGAATGCCCGATGAACGGCTGTTCCGTGGGCCTGTGTACAACACCTGGATCGAGCTGATCTTTGGTCAGCGGCAGGAGCGGATCTTAGCCTATGCCCAAAATCTGTTGAATGCGGGAATGCCCGCCGGGGTGCTGATGATTGACGACGGATGGAGCGATTACTACGGGAAATGGGAATTCTCTCCGGGGAAATTCCCAAATCCGGGGCAGATGCTCAGCCGCCTAAAGGAAATGGGATTTGCGGTGATGGTGTGGGTGGTGCCCTTTATCACCGCTGACACCGTGGAGTACCGGGATTTGCGGGACAGGGGGCTGCTGGTCTGCGACAGCACGGGGCAGGTACACATTGCCCGGTGGTGGAACGGCTGCTCGGCGGTGCTGGATATGACCAAGCCGGAAGCCTGCGCTTGGCTTCGGGAAAAGCTGGATGCGCTGATGGCACTGGGGGTGGAAGGATTCAAGTTTGATGCCGGAGACCCCGACTTCTACCCGGAGGATATCGATGTAACGCCGTCGGAACACAGCCAAAGCTGGACGGATTTCGGCTCAGCTTACAAACTCAATGAATTCCGCTCCAGCGAATCCGCAAGCGGTCTGGCGCTGATGCAGCGCCAATGCGACAAAGATCACAGCTGGAACGAACGGGGACTGGAAGCCCTGATCCCCGATGCCATCGTCCAGAGCATGACAGGGTACCCATTTCTGTGCCCGGATATGATCGGCGGGGGAGAGTATCTCAGCTTCCGCGATCTTCAGGTTTTTGACGAGGAACTGGTGGTGCGCTGGGCGCAGATCGCCGCATTGATGCCGGTGATGCAGTTTTCCGCCGCACCGTGGCGTGTCCTCTCGCCGGAGAATTTTGCCCGGGTCATGGATGCCGTAGCAATGCGGAAGCGGTATCAGAGCCACATCGACCGGGCATTGGGCGAATGCGTCCGTGGGGGCGGCCCAGTCCTGCGCCCCATGACCTATGAATTCCCGGAGGATCTAGCCTGCCGTGATATCATGGATCAGTTCATGCTGGGTTCTGAGGTGCTGGCGGCGCCTATCACGAAAAAGGGCTGCACCAGCCGGCAGGTCTACCTTCCTGTCGGAGTATGGCGGGAAGTTTCCACCGGCGCTGTGGTCAGCGGTGGACAAATGGTGCAAACCCAGTCGGATCTTCCGGTATATGAGCGGGTGAAGTAAAAAGAATGCGGCAGTCTGCCATGGGCAGACTGCCGCAATTTCAAATCAAAAACAACAGGCGTGCATCCGTGGGGAAGCACGCCTGTTTTGCGATGAGGTCAGGTGGGATCGTAGTTGACTACTACACCCATGTCGATCAATCCCGTAAGGGAATCCACGGCAACGCCGGTGCCGTACACATTGACCTGAGAGATCAGCGGACAGCTTGTCAAGGTGCTGACATCAGTCAGCTCTGCATTGTAGTCCAGGAACACATCATTCAGATTGGGCATGCCCCCCAGCGCGCTGATGTCGGTGAGCTTGTTATAGTCGCCCACAATGCGCACCAGCAGGCTTTCGCTGCCCAGATTGGGAATGGAGGTGACTTGGTTGTTGGCAAAACTCAATTCCGTCAGGGAGGAGATCCCGGAGATCCCTTCCAGCGTGGTGATCTGGTTGTTGGACACATCCAGCTTGGACAGGGAGGTGCAGCCGGAAAGTCCGTTCAGATTGGTCAGCGCATTGTTGGCGGCAGAGAGATCGGTGAGGGACAGCAGCTGCCCTGCGGGGCTGATGTCAGAGACGGCGTTGCCGTTGAGATACAGCTTGTTCAGTCTGGTGCAGGATGCCACAGGGGCGATGGAAGTCAAGGCATTTCGGGAGACATCCAGCACCGAAAGGACAGTCATCCCGGAAAGGGGGGTCAGATCCTTCACGGCATTGCCGGACAGGTACAGCTCCTCCAGCCCGGTGAGTCCAGATAGGCGGGACAGATCCCCGATGGCATTATCTGACAAGTCCAGAGCCACAAGAGAGGTAAGACCAGCCAGATCATCCAGCGAGGAAAGCCCAGAGCCGGAGATGGTCAGCTTCTCCAGAGACTTCATATTTTCCAATACAGACAGGGGAGCGGAGAGGATGCAGTTACGGATGACCAGTTCCTTCATCTGTCCCATACCCGCCAGCATCCCGAGGTCTGCAATGCTGCGTCCCTCGATGGTCAGCTTTTCCAGCGTGACAAAGTAGCGAAGATCCTCCAGTGTGGTGACCTCCGCCGGAACGGTGAGTTCCGTGATGGTCCACAGATCCTTGGTGCTGATGACTGCATCAGCGTTGAGGGAGAGCTGGGAACGAACCAGCGCATCCATGGCAGGATCGGCAAGAGTCACATCCTCGATGACACCGCCGATGGTATAGTTGAAGATGGAGATGGGGCTGACCAGACCATTCTCCGCCACGCTGATGGCGTAGACCTTGGTCTCGCCGCCCTCAAGGGAGACAACTCCGCTGCTGGGCTGGGCGGCGGTGGAGGGGTAGCGCCCGTCGGTGGTCACATACAGGGTGCCGCCGCTGCCGGAGATATTGGCGGTAACATATTCCGAATAGAAGCCCGGCGCCAGATCCACCGTGGGGGCAGCCGGGCGCATGGCGTCCAACTCTGCCTTGATGGCGGCATCGGGGATGCTGTCCAGCATGGTCACGGCATCCAGCAGCTTGTCCTGCTCCACAAAGGTTTGGCTCAGCGCTACATACAGGTCTGCGGAGGCACCCTTGGCGATGGCGTTGGTGAGGGTGTACTCGGCTTTGGTGTAGTTGCCGGCAGAGCGGTAAATGTCCGCAAGCTCAATGGCAACATCCTGATTTTTGTCGGAAAGCTGATAGCTGAGATTGTAAAACCATGTGGCGGTGCTGAAGTGACCGTTCTTTGCGCTGTTGCGGGCTTGGGCGTTGAGAAAATCCTGTACGGTGGAGCGGTCATAGACCAGCATATACCATACGGCACTGCTGATCAGCAGCCCCACAAGCAGCAATGGAATGATCCATTTCATAACTCGTTTCATAAGTTCTGCTCCATTTCTGGGTATAGTATGGCGATATTATACTAAATCACGAAAAAAATGTCAAGAAGTGCGAACTATATGGCATAGATCCACCGGAAAATCGGCAGATTTCATGGCTGAGGAGGGATAAAATGAACATTGGAGGTGAGGCAAATGAAAAAGCAGCTTTTGGCTGCGTTCCTATGCGGTCTGGTGATCCCGCTGTCTTTGATCGCCGTGGGGATGGAGTCTAAAACCGGGCAGATCCCCCTGCCTTCGGGAGAGCCGGAGCAGACGCAAGCCCAGATCCAGTCCCAGGAGGAGTACGACACACAGACGGTGGTTGCCGTGGAACAAGACGGGCAGAGCGCCGCAATGCCCCTTAGGGACTATCTGGTGGGGGTGGTGCTTGCGGAGATGCCGGCGGACTTCCAGCCGGAGGCGCTTCAGGCGCAGGCGGTGGTGGCAAGAACCTATACCTGCAAGCGGGCGCACAATGCAAAGCATGACGATGGTGCGGTATGCACCGATCCCGGCTGCTGTCAGGGGTATCGGAGCACGCAGGACTATCTGGATCAAGGGGGGACGCAGGCGCAGATCGACCGGGTGTGTCAGGCGGTGGAACAGACGGACGGCATGGTGCTGACTTATCAAGGAGAGTTGATCGATGCCACCTACTTTTCCTGCTCCGGCGGCAGCACCGAAGATGCGGTGGAGGTATGGGGACAGGATGTACCCTATTTGCAGGCGGTGGAAAGCCCGGGAGAGGAACAGGCACCCCGATACCGGGAGCGGCTGTATTTCACCCCGGAGGAATTCGTGCAGCGCACAGGCTGTGCTGGGGGGCAGGATCCGCAGGAGTGGTTCGGCGCCGTTACCTATACCGATGGCGGCGGTGTGGATACCATGGAACTATGCGGGCAGATCTATTCCGGGGTGGAGCTTCGCAGTCTGCTGGGGCTGCGGTCTACGGTCTTTACCATGACGGCAGAGGATGGGCAGATCGTGGTGGACACCCGGGGGTTCGGACACCGGGTGGGCATGAGCCAGTATGGGGCGCAGGCCATGGCACAGCAGGGCAGTACCTGGCGTGAGATCCTCAGTCATTACTATCAAGGGACAGAAGTGATCCACATGAAAAAATTTGAAAATAGGGGTTGACAAACGGAACATGGTGGGCTATAATATGTCATGTTCCGTCAAGGAAAGCCCATGCGGGTGTAGCTCATCCGGTAGAGCGCCACCTTGCCAAGGTGGAGGTAGCGAGTTCGAGCCTCGTCACCCGCTCCATAGACCACAGCGATTTTCGCTGTGGTCTTTTTCTATATTCTGAAGCCGTAAAGAAGCAACAAAAGGCAACAAAAGCGCCCTCCCAGATCCCCGCGTGGGGTCTGGGAGGGCGTATTATCATTCCGTCGCTGTCCCGGTTGCCGGGGGAACAGGTGTCCCGCCGGCGGGGTAAGCATCATAATCCCATACATACGCCTGCATCATGGCATCATCCATCAGCACTAGGCTGCCGTTCTCGGCGCTGCGGAGCAGATCCACATGATAGTATACGCCGCCGCATTGGACCAGATTCCAATGGCGGCTCTCCCCGTCAAAGGTGCCGGAGACGCTCTGGCACTCCAGTCCCGCCTGACGGCACATGGCAGAGTAGACCTGAGCAAATGCCTTGCTGTCACCCACGCCATGACACAGCAGTGAGTACGACGGCGTCAGAGAAGTCTCCAGCCGGTACTCAAACCGCTCCATCAAGAAGGTGAAAAGCTGGGAGAACTTGGTCTGATCGTCGGCTTCTCCGCTGACATAGAGGGCGGCAGAGGAAAACACAGGCTTCACCTGCTCCTGCATTTGGTGCAGGCTGTCCCGGCTGTTCTGATAGGTGAATGCCAGTTCGATCACCCGGGCATCTCCTTGGTCGGGATAGGTCTGCACGGAGACTTGGGGCAGTTCCATCACCACATCGGGATGCAGTCCGGCGTAGTCGGTGATCCATTGCACCAGATCCGTTTCCTGGTATCCGGTGACCAGCAGCACCAGAGCGCTGCGGTGATGGTCCAAGGCATCCGCAATGAGCGCCTGTGCCCCCGGAATGCCGTATACGGTGCGGATCCGGTCGATCTCGGCGCGGGTGTGCCGGTAGGTGAGCTTGACGGAGATGGCATCCTGCCCGCCGGTGGCGCCGAACTCATAGTCGATGGATTCCACCGAGTATGCCCCGATGGGGTGGGAGGTGTGGATATAGTTTTTGGCGCGGATCATGTCCTTGCGTACATCGTCGGTCTTGTAGTGATCCAGATGGAACACCGCTTCTGAAGCACCGGAGTCGATCATGCCGATGAGGGCGCCCCGCAGGTCGATATAGTCTGCAATGGCGGGGATCTTCTGATCTGATCCGTCGGAATATCCGATTTGGTGGGGGGTGACGGAGACAAAGCTGCCGTCCAGCCAGCCGCAGCCGCCGCAGCAAAGGACGGTCATCAGCACAGCCATCAGTCCGGCGATTCGTTTCACGGCATCACGCCCTTTCTTACAGCGAATTGTGGGAATAACGGGCGAAGCCGTCACCAAGGACTTGGTGGGCTTCCTGCACGATGATGAAGGCATCGGGGTCGATGGAGACCACCAGTTCCTTCAGCTCGGCAAGCTGGCGCTTCTTCACCGCTGCCAGCACCACCTTGGTATCCTTCTGGGAGTAGTAGCCCTGCCCATAGAGGTAGGTGACGCCCCGATCCAGATTATCGCAGATGGCGGTGGCAATGGAGGCATAGTCCTTGCTGATGATCAGCGCCACCTTGGAATAGTCGAAGCGGTAGACCACCGCATCGATCACCTGACTGGTGGCCAGCACGGCGATCAGGCTGTAGAGCATATTGGATACATCGTGGAACACGATGCCGGTGAGCCCCGCCACCACAAAGTCAAAGAGGAAGGAGATCTGCCCGATGGGCATATTGCGGTAGCGGGATTTCAGCAGCCGGACGATGATATCCGAGCCGCCGGTGCTGGCATTGGCGGTAAAGACGATGCCAAGACCGGCGCCGCCCAGCACGCCGCCGTAAAGCGCAGCGATGATGGGCTCCACCTCGGGGGTGGGGATCATGCTGAACAGATCCAGAAACGCAGACAGGGCAAAGGTACCGATCAAAGATCCCGCGAAGAATTTCATGCCGATCTTCTTGCCCCCTACAAAAAACAGCGGCAGGTTCAAAAGTGCCGTGACCACGCCTACCGTTCCGAAGGGGAACAGGCGAATGATGATCATCGCCAAGCCGGAGATGCCGCCGGAGTTCAGACCGTTGGGTTCCAGAAATAGGTCGAAGGCAAAGGCAAAGACGGCACAGCCCAGAAGGATTTGCCCGACCCAGAGAATGGCAGAAGTGGTTTTTTTCATAGGAGCCTCCTTTACATACGAATGCTGATCTGCTGCTCGGGGGCGTCCTCAGGCTTGAGGATGGCGCCGGCAGCGGGGAGGGTTTTGGCACGATATCGGGATTCGTTGACGATGCCGCTTTCCGACAGGGGGCAGGCGAAGTCAAACGCGGCTTTCTTCCGCAGGGACATGAGCCCCACGCCGATGGTGGATCGGGTGGTCTTGGGCATGAGCAGCGCCGAGGAGAAGATCAGCGCCCGTCCGTCGGTGGAGTAGGCAGCGATCTGCTGGTCGGTGTCCATGGAAAGCACAGTCCGCAGGGGGCTCTTGTCGGAATAAGCGCCGGTGAGCTTTTTGCGGTTGGTCTTGGTCTCGTAGGCGCTGAGGGGCACCTTAGCCACCTTGCCGTTGGCGAAGAAGAACAGCACGAAGCCGGTGTAATCCCCAGCCGGGATCACGCTGACGATGCTCTCGCCCTGATCCATGGCCAGCTTCGTGGGCAGGAAGTCGCCCAAAAGGGATGCCTTGGAATCCTCAAAGTCGGAAAGCCGGGTCTTGTAGCATTGGAACCGGTCAGTAAACACCAGCAGCTCCGCTCGGTTGGTGGTTTCGATGGTGAAGTCCAGACTGTCCCCCTCTTTGAACTTCTGTTCACCGGACATCCGAAGACTCTGGGGGGTGATCTTCTTGAGATACCCCTGCTTGGACACGAACAGGTGAACGGGGTAGTCCGGGATCTCATCAGCTTCCTCGGTGTCGAAAGGATCTTCCTCGGTCTGGTACACCAGCTCGGTCTTCCGGGGCTGACCGTATTTCTTGATGACCTGCTGCAATTCGCCGATGATGACCTTTTGTAGGCGGCGGGTGCTTTTCAGCGTCGCTTGGAGGTCGGCGATCTCCTGTTCCAGATCCTCGATGGCACGGGTCTGCTTCAGGATGTATTCCCGGTTGATGTTGCGCAGCTTGATCTCAGCCACGAAATTCGCCTGCACTTCGTCGATGCCGAAGCCGATCATCAAATTGGGCACGACCTCGCTTTCCAGTTCGGTCTTGCGGATGATGTCCACGGCTTTGTCGATGTCCAGCAGGATCCGTTCCAGACCCTTGAGCAGGTGCAGCCGGTCGGACTTCTTCTGGACTTGGAAATAGATCCTGCGCCGGACGCATTCCGTCCGCCATGCAGTCCACTCATCCAGAATTTCTCCCACGCCCATCACCCGGGGCATTCCGGCGATGAGGATGTTGAAGTTGCAGGCGAAGCTGTCCTGCAAGGGGGTCATGCGGAAGAGCTTGGCCATCAGCTTGTCCGGCTCTGCGCCCCGCTTCAGGTCGATGGTCAGCTTCAGACCGCCCAGATCCGTCTCGTCCCGCATATCCGAGATCTCCTTGATCTTACCGGCCTTGATGAGGTCGGCCACCTTGTCCATGATGACCTCGGTAGAGGTGGAGTAGGGGATCTGGTAGATCTCGATGAGGTTGCCCTCTTTGAGGTAGCGCCACTTGGCCCGGAGCCGGAAGCTGCCCCGCCCGGTGGCGTAGATCTCCCGCACCTGGGCTTCGTCGTACAGCAGCTCACCGCCGGTGGAGAAGTCGGGACCGGGCATGGTTTCCAGAATGTCATGCTCCGGGTTTTCCATCAAGGCGATGGCGGTCTTGCACACCTCCGCCAGATTGAACGAGCAGATGTTGCTGGCCATGCCAACGGCGATGCCCTGATTTGCCGATACCAGCACATTGGGGAAGGTGGTGGGCAGCAGGGACGGCTCTTTCATGGTGGCGTCGTAGTTGTCCACCATGTCCACGGTGTCGGAATCGATGTCCCGGAACAGCTCGGCGCAGATGGGCTCCAGCTTGGCTTCGGTGTATCGGGAGGCGGCATAGGCCATATCCCGGGAGTAGACCTTACCGAAGTTGCCCTTGGAGTCCACAAAGGGGTGCAGCAGCGTCTCGTTGCCCCGGGCCAGACGCACCATGGTCTCGTAGATGGCGGCGTCGCCGTGGGGGTTCAGGCGCATGGTCTGACCCACGATGTTGGCAGATTTCGTCCGGGCGCCGTTGAGCAGATTCATCTTGTACATGGTGTACAGCAGCTTCCGGTGGGAGGGCTTGAAGCCGTCGATTTCCGGGATGGCACGGGACACGATGACGCTCATGGCGTAGGGCATATAGTTGATCTCCAGCGTTTCGGAGATGGGCTGCTCCACGGTGGAGCCTACCAGCCCCATGATCCCTTCCGTGGAGACCTTCTTCTTTTGGTTGTTATCCTGTTTTTTCTTTGCCATGGTCTGATTCCTTTACGAGATATCCGCCAGATCCAGATATCTGGCGCCGTTTTCCGCAATGAAGTTCTTCCGCTCGGAAAGATTGTCCCCCAGAAGTACATCAAAGTAGTGGGAGGTGCGCTCGGCATCCTCGGGCATGACCTTGATGAGCCGGCGGGTCTCGGGGTTCATGGTGGTCATCCACATCATCTCCGGGTCGTTTTCACCAAGACCCTTGGAGCGCTGGATGGAGACTTTTTTGCCCTCCAGCTTTTTCAGAATATCCACCTTCTCCTGCTCGTTGTAAGCAAACCATGTTTGATCCTTGCAGGTGATTTCGAACAGGGGGGACTCTGCGATGAACACATAGCCGTTGCGGATGAGGGTGGGGCACAGCCGGTAGAGCATGGTCAGCACCAGCGTGCGGATCTGGAAGCCGTCCACATCGGCATCGGTACAGATGACCACCTTATTCCAGCGCAGGTTGTCCAGATCGAAGGAAGACAGCTCCTTCGCTTTCTTGCCTTGGATCTCTACCCCGCAGCCCAAGACCTTCATCAGGTCGGTGATGATGGGGGAGGCGAAGATCTTGTGATAGTCTGCCTTCAGACAGTTGAGGATCTTGCCACGGATGGGCATGATGCCTTGGAATTCCGAATCCCGGGACAGCTTCACCGAGCCCAGAGCGGAATCGCCCTCGACGATGTACAGCTCCCGCTTGGCGGTATCCCGGCTGCGGCAGTCCACGAATTTCTGCACCCGGTTGGCGATATCCACCGAGCCGGACAGCTTCTTCTTCACGCTGGATTTGGTCTTTTCGGCGGATTCTCTTGCCCGCTTGTTGACCAAGATCTGCTCGGCGGCCCGGTCGGCGTCCTGCTTGCACTCCAAGAACCAGACCTGAAGCTGATCCTTCAAGAAGGCGGTCATAGCATCCTGGGTGAACTTGGAGTTGACACTCTTTTTGGTCTGATTCTCAAAGCAGCCGATGGTGGAGAAACAGTTGGTGATGATGACAAGAGAGTCCAGAATGTCCTGAAACAGGATCTTGCTCTCGGTTTTGGTGTATTTATTATTGTCCTTCAGATATTTGTCGAAGGCGGCGGTGAAGGCAGAACGCACCGCTTTGTCCGGGCTGCCGCCGTATTCCAGCCAGCTGGAATTGTGGTAGAATTCGGTGTGGCTGAGTTTCTTGGAGAAGCAGAAGGACACGGTGATCTTCAGCTTCATCTCCGGGCGGTTCTCGGCGTCCCGACCCCGGCGCTCGGTTTCCCAATAGACGGGCATGGTGAAGGCGTCGTCCCCCACCAGCTCTTCCAGATATTGCTTGATGCCGCCGTCATAGCGGAATTCTTCTGTTTCGAACTTGCCTCCGGTCTGATTGCGGAAGCGGAAAGTGATCCCGGGGTTCACCACAGCCTGACGGCGCATCACATCCCGGTAATACTCTGCCGGAATGTTGATGTCAGTAAAGATCTCCCGATCCGGCTTCCAATGGAAGCAGGAGCCAGTCTTTTTCCGGTCGGTAGGTTCTTTGGTCAGACCGCCGATGTTGCGTCCCTTTTCGAAATGAAGGGTGTACTTGAACCCGTCCCGGTGGATCACCGCATCGAAGAAGGAGGAGGCATACTGGGTGGCACAGGAGCCAAGTCCGTTCAAGCCCAGAGAGTATTCGTAGTTTTCGCCGTTTTCGCCGTATTTGCCGCCGGCGTACATTTCGCAGAACACCAGTTCCCAGTTGAACCGCTGTTCTTTTTCGTTGTAGTCCACCGGGCAGCCCCGCCCGAAATCCTCTACCTCCACAGACTGGTCGGCGTAGCGGGTGACGATGATGGTATCGCCGTGTCCCTCCCGTGCCTCGTCGATGGCGTTGGATAGGATCTCAAATACTGCGTGCTTGCAGCCTTCCAGATCATCCGAGCCGAAAATGACCGCCGGGCGCTTTCGCACCCGCTCCTCGCCCTTGAGCATGGAGATGCTGGAATTGCCGTATTGTTGCGTTTTTTTAGCCATAAATTCAAACCTGCCATAATTATCCAGTAATATTCTATATATTATATGCAATTTTCCCCCGGAAGTCAATCGATCCGCCAGGGAAGACCCGTGCAAATGGGTACAAAAAAATCCCTTCCCGCCGGGAAGGGAATTTATTTGTGGTCGATCACACCAGACTCAGAGCCAGAGTCAGCAACAGCCATACAGCGGCGATCCACTTGGTGGAGGATGCCAGCAGATGATCCGCACCGCCCTTGGCATTCTTGCTCATGTAGGAATCGGAATTGCCAGCGATGGCACCGGAAAGACCGGCCTCCTTGCCGGACTGCACCAGAACAACACCGATCAGGGCGAGACTGGCCAGAACTTCCAGAACTGTCAGAATGGTTTCAAGCATCGAAAATAACCTCCCTCCACGCTACGGCAGAACCGCCGGAATGGGCGAATTCGAATCCGTTTGCGGATAATAAATAACATTAGCCTGTTTAATATAGCACACAAATCCCGGTAAGGCAAGAGCGTTTTTTTCAAAACAGGCTGTATTTGATAAAAAAAGAGCGATTGAAAGCGATTTTGTAGCTTTGCACAATTCTACGATGAAATCTGACCTAGAATTATGCAAGTAAACACTTCCAAATCAATGTACCCCGGACGGGATCCGTCCGGGGTACGCAGGATCAAAGCAGGATGCCGGCAAAGCACTGGCATGCCAGCCACAAGGACAGGGCGCTGATGAATACGGCACCGTGAGCCTTGGGACCGGAGTTGACCCGATCCATCATGGACTGGAACAGCCATGCAAGTACCGTGAAGGTAACGCCGCCGATGACGGCCAGCTTCAGCACATCCATCCCATGGACATAGCCTGCGGCCATGGGAAGCAGTCCGAAGGTCAGCGCCGACAGGAGTCCGACGCACACATAGCACCGCCGAGCGCCGGGGGCGAGGTAGTGCTCTGCCACCAGAACCATCAGTGACAGCGCCGCCAGATTCGGGATGTTGATCTGGGGCAGGATCACGATGGGAGCAAAGGTATTGACCAGTACGAACACCAGCATGGTCGCCGTTACGCCGGCGCACAGCAGGATGTTCAGCAGAAAAGGCTTATTCTTCATAACCATTAACCTCCCCAAGATGTTGCGCTGGAAGAAGTATCCGCGCCGGTGACGAAGGCCACGGCGGAATTGACACCCCGGGCGATGGCCTTGGAGGTGACGGTGGCGCCGGTGAGAGCATCCACATTGGTGCCGATCTCGGCAGAGCCGTCGGTGTTCAGGAACTGCACCAAGAATTTGTAGTCGGTGAGGGCCTGCGCACCGAGACCGTAAGTCTCCTGCATCTGCTGGACCTGCATACCGGTCACGAGACCGTCATTGCTGACGCCGACCAGCATGGCGATGTCCCCGGCATAGCCGTGGGGCACCACAAAGACGGCGTAGCCCGCATCGGACTTATAGGTGGAGCGGATGGTTTCGTCCTCTCCGGTGTACTCCTCAAGAGTGAACTCGGTGCTGCCGGGCAGAACGGTCTGCATCCGGTTGAGCAGGTACGCCTGCTCGTTGCTTTCCCGCAGACCTGCGGTGGCAGTGGTGACGCCGAACACCAGCAGGGCGCACAGGGCGATGATGACAATGGGAGTCAGCAGCTTAGACAGTTTCATGCCTGACCTCCTTTCTTGGCGGTGCCGAAACGGCGGGGGGCAGTATAGCGGTCCAGCGCCCAAGTCAGGGCGTTCATCAGCAAAATGGCGTAGGTAACACCCTCGGGATACAGACCGAAGTAGCGCAGCACCACCGTCAGCACGCCGCAGCCGATGCCGTAGAGGATCTGCCCCTTGGCGGTGACAGGGGAGGTGGCGTAGTCCGTTGCCATGAAGATGGCACCCAGCATCACACCGCCGCCGGTCAGGCTGTAGAGCATCCAAGCGATGGGGTTGCCGGTCTTAGAGAAGATCAGAGTCAGCACCGCTACGGTTCCCAGATATGCCACGGGGATCCGGGGGGAGATGACCTTGCGGATCACCAGATAGATGCCGCCCAGGATCAATGCGGCTGCGCTGACCTCACCGATACAGCCGGGGATATTGCCCAGGAACATATCCATCAGGCTCTCCTCGGGCAGAGCGGGCATGACCATGTGGTGCAGGGGGGTGGCAGCGGTGACACCGTCTACGCCCAGCGCGTTGAACCGAACCATGGAAACCGGCCAGATCACCATCATCAGCGCACGGGCGGTGAGGGCGGGGTTGAACACATTCTGTCCCAGACCGCCGGCCATCAGCTTGACCACCACAATGGCGAACACGCTGCCCAGCGCCGCCTGATACAGGGGGATGGAAGCGGGCAGGGTCATGGCCAGCAGCAGTCCGGTGACCATGGCGGAGCAGTCCGGCAGGGTGTTACGCTTCTTGGTCAGCAGGGCGTAGAGCCATTCTGCGCCCATGGCGGACAGAATGCTCACCGCCACCACCAGCAGGCTGCGGGTGCCCAGCACCCATGTACCCACCGCCAGAGCAGGCAGCAGGGCGATGCACACATCCAGCATCAATCGGCTGGAGCGGAAATCCCCACGAATATGAGGAGAGGAAGCGACGGTTAGATTCATTTGCTGTTTGCCTCCTTGATCATTTGTTTGCCCTTGCGGAAGGACTCCACCAACGGCAGCTTTCCGGGGCAGGTAAAGGCGCAGCTTCCGCAGCCCATGCAGTCCATCAGATTCAGACGCTCCAGTTCATCCGTGCGTCCGGCGTTGACATAGCGGTACATGTACAGCGGCTGCAGGTGCATGGGACATACGCTGACGCACTTGCCGCAGCGCAGGCACACCGGATTCTCGGCGGCGCCGTTGCGGTCTTTCAGCAGGCAGAGGATGGAGTTGGTGGCCTTCACCACGGGAACGGACAGGTCGCTCTGAGCGATGCCCATCATTGGGCCGCCGCTGATGACCCGCTCGGTGCGGTCATTCAGCCCGTTGGCGGCCTCGATCAGATCCCGGAAGGGCGTGCCGATGCGCACCACGAAGTTCTGGGGAGAGGTGATGGCCTCGCCGGAGATGGTGACGATGCGCTGGATCAGGGGCATGCCCAGACGGACAGCCCGGTAGATCGCCGCAAAGGTGGATACATTAAAGACGGCGCACCCCACGCTGACCGGGAGCTGTCCCGGAGGGACTTCCCGCCCGGTGACGGACTGGATCAGCTGCTTTTCGGAACCCTGGGGGTAGCGGGTGGGCAGGATCAAGATCTCGATCTCCGGGAAAGAACCGGAGAGGGACTTGATCTTCTCGATGGCGGCGGCTTTGTTGTCCTCCACCGCCAGAACCACACGCTCGGGCTTGAGCACATGGCGCAGGATCATCATGCCCTCCAGCACATGCTCGGGGTTGGTGCGCAGCAGGGTATCGTCGGCGGTGATGTAGGGTTCACACTCGCAGGCGTTGGCGATCAGGGTGTTCACATGCCCCATGGAGGACAGCGCCTTCACATTGCCGGGGAAGGCTGCGCCGCCCATGCCCACGATGCCGGCTTCCCGGATGGTGTGCAGGATCTGGTCAGCGTCCAGTTCCTCGGTGGGTGTCTGGCAGAGCTGATACTCGATGGTGTTGTCCTGAAAATCGTTGTCGATGACGATGGCGTTGACCATCTGACCGTTGGGATGGGGACGGGGCTCTACGGCGGTGACGGTGCCGGACACGGAAGCGTGCACGGGGACACACAGACCTTCGCCGTCACCGATCTTCTGCCCGCGCAGTACCTTGTCTCCCACCTTTACCAAAGGCTTACAGGGAGCGCCGATGTGCTGGGACAGGGGGATGATGACCTGCCGGGGGATCACCGGGTCGGCAGGATTGGCATTTGCGGAAAGCTCCTTGCGGTATGCAGGATGGATCCCGCCAAAAAACAGGTGTTTCATAGCTTCACCTCGTTCACTTTCTTTAGGTTCGGATCAGATCCCGGAAGCCGGGACTGTAATACTGCTCTCCTTGGGCGTCTACCCACATGGCATGGGCATCGAACTGGTCAAGGAGCGCCTGCCCCTGTTCCAGCGGAAGGACGAACAGGGCGGTGGATAGGGCGTCGGCCACGCCGGAATCCGGGCACACGATGGTCACAGACCGCCAGTATGCCGCCGGATACAGGGTGTCCGGGTCGATGATGTGGTGGTAGGGCACGCCGTCCACCACATAGTAGCGCTGGTAATCGCCGCTGGTGACCACGCTGCCGCCGGTCACATACAGGGTGTGCAGATAGCGGCTTGAATCGTCGGGGTCGGTTACCCCTACCACCCAAGGCGTCCCGCTGGGATCCTTGGGCCCGGTGGCGCACACATTGCCCCCTACGCTGATGAGCAGCCCGGTAGGTGCATCTTCGCAGACCCGCTGCGCCGACCAACCCTTGGCCACCGCCCCCACATCCAGCCGGGCTTGGGGATCGGTGAGGAATACGGTGGAGGCGGCTTCGTCGATGACCAGACAGTCAAAGCCGGCATGCTGGGCTGCGGCGATCAGATCGTCCTCCGGCGGGAGTGCGGCATGCGCCGGATCATCCAGCCCCGCGTCTCTTGCGTCGTGCCACAGCGCCAGCACGCTGCCCATGGTCACATCCACCCTGCCGTCGGTGGCTTCCCAAAGGGCTTTGCAGTCATTCAGCAGATCGATGATCCGCCGGTCTACCGTGACCGGGGCGATCCCCGCCTGATCGTTTACGGTTTTCAGATTGTGGATGCCCTCATACTGGTTGTACACATCAAATAGCTGGTGGTATTCCAGGAGGGCATCGTGGATGGACTGGGCTTTCTTCTGAAAAGTGCCTTCGTCGGCGTCTTTTCCCACGATGGTGGTCACGGTGTCGAATAGATCCAAAAAGGTAGCCTGATACTGGGTCTGCTCCTGGGCCTTGCCGGAGCATCCGGCAAGGTTCAGGGCAAGGATCAGACTCAGAGCAAGGATCACAGATTTACGCATGGTCATAATACGAGCGGTGCGCCTGCGGGAAGGATCAGTTCCCGGCAGCCTTGGCGATCAGAGCCTGGAAGCCGCCCACGGCGATGGTGACGGAGGTGGCGAGGTCTGCATCGGTGGGAGCGGTCTTTTCGTTCACGGCGATCCCGGCAACATCAGCGGGGGTCTTGCCGGTGACATAGGCGGCGAAGGAAGCAGCCTGCTCGTTCCACTCGGCGATGGCGCTGCCCCATGCTTTCATGCCGTAGTCCTCGCCAAGCTGGTTCTTGGTGAGCAGGGGGGCAGTCAAATCGGTGGTGATGGCGCCAGCGGCGTCAAACTCCGCCTTGCCCTGCAGGGAGTCGATATAGCAGGAGGTGATGGTGTCGCCGTTCATGGTCATGGCGGTCACATCGGTGTCCAGCTGAGCAAGACCCTTGGTCTCGCCGTCGGCAGGGGTGCTCTTGGCGGTGCTGCTGATGGATGCAAGCTTCAGTACATCCCCGGACTGGGCGCCCAGATGGGCAGCGTTGGCAACGGCGGACTCGATGGCGGACACGAAGCCGCCCAGATAGATGGTAGCGGTGGAAGCCAGATCGGCATCAGCGGCCATGCCGGCTTCGGTGATGGCACCGCTACGGAGCTGCTCGACGGTTTTGCCCTGTGCGTAGGCGGCAAGAGCGGCGACCTGCTCGTTCCACTCATACTTGGCACCGCCGTAGGCCTTCATGCCGTAGGCTTCACCCAGTTCGTTCTTGGTGGAGATGGGGGCGGACAGATCGGAGGTGATCTTACCTGCGGCGTCGAACTTCACGGAAGCGGGGACGCTGTCGATGATGCAGGACTCGATGACGCCGTCATCGGTGACGGTAACGGCCGCCAGAGTGATATCGTACTTGATCTCACCTTCGGCATCGGCGGAAGCGCTGACGCTGTCGGAGATGCTGGGAATGATGGCAAGACCGGTCTTGACGGCGCCGGATGCCGGGGCGGCGGTGGGGGCGTCGGTCTCAGCGGGAGTGGTGGATTCGATCACGGGGCTGTAGACCACCGTGGTGCCGGTGCAGCCGGCCAGCAGTGCCAGCATCATGGCCAGCACCAGGGCGATGGAAATTTTCTGTTTCATTTCTAAACCTCCTGATTTCTTTTATTTCGTCTTATTATAAAAATGAAAGCCGTTTAATAGTGTATAATATGTTGCTTAATGTCTACTTACATATCCATTAATAATTGTTAAGATAGCAAAAGCCGGCGGCCGGACTTTGGCCGCCGGCATGGTTCAGCCGGGGGAGGAAGGGGGTTGGCGGGGGAGGGTGACGAAGAAGGTCGTCCCAACTCCCGGAGTGGACTCCACACGGATGTCCCCGTGGTGATCTTCTACCACTTGAGCGGCGATGGCCAGCCCCAGCCCGGTGCCTTTTCCGGACTCCTTGGTGGTGAAGAAAGGGTCGAAGATGTGGGGCAGGATCTCCGGGGGGATGCCGCAGCCGGTATCGGACAGGCGGATGTGGACGCAGGTCTGGTCGAACCATGTATCCACATGCAGCGTCCCGCCCTCCGGCTCCATGGCGTGGAAGGCGTTGAGGATCAGATTCAAAAGAAGCTGAGCGATCTGGATCTCGTTGGCAGGGATCCGCTGATCCCAGCAGTTCAGCCCCAGCTTCACCTGCACCTGCTCCGGGCGGGCGGGGGCAGCCGCTTCCAGAGTTTTTCGAACCAGATCATCCGGAGAAATGGGGCGGATGACATCCCCGGAGCTTTTGCGGGACAGGTCGGACAATCGGGAGATGATCTGCTTTGCCTTGCGCGAAGCCGTGTAGATCTCCAGAATGTTGTCGTATAGCTCGGTTTCCTCGGGGGGCAGCTTTTCCAGCGCCATCATGGAGTAGCCCATGATGGGGGTGAGCAGGTTGTTGAATTCGTGGGCGATGCTGGAGGTCATGGTGCCCAGAGTCTCCAGCCGTTGGTGGTGGGCAAGCTGCTGCTGCTTGCGGATCAGTTCGTCCATGGCGGCATTCTTCTGCTCCAGATCCGTGATCTTGCTTCGGCTGCGGCTGAGTCTGCGGCTGAGCGTCAGCACCATGCCAAAGATGCCGGCGAAGATCAGCCCCAGATCCGCGGCGAGCCGCAGAGCGACGGCGTGCAGGGGCTTGCGGATCTGGTCAAAATGGGCGTAGTTTGCCATGACACGCTCAAAAGAGCGGCAGACATGGAAGCACAGACATACGCCCGTAATGACCAATAGGACGGAAATGCCCATCCCAACGGCAAGGAACAGCCGGGAACGGTTGGTACGATTCATGGGAATACCCCCTTGTCAAGCGGGTGATTTTTGATTATACTATCATAAATAACGGATCGATGTAAAGGGGGGATGGAGAAATGTCAGACCGGGTGCTGATCGTGGACGATGACGAATCGGTGCTGAATATGCTCTATAAGGCGATCCGAAGCTGCGGCTTGGAAGCAAAGACCGCGCCCAGCGGGGAGCGTGCCTTGGAGATGACCGCTCAAGAGCGGTTCGATCTGATCCTTCTGGATGTGAATATGCGGGGGATGGACGGATTCCAAGTGGTAGAGGCCCTGAGAAACCGGGGTTCCAAGACCCCCATTATCATTGTCAGCGGCAGGAAAGAGGATTATGACACCCTGTATGGCTTGGATATTGGAGCGGATGACTATGTGACCAAGCCCTTTAATCCGGTGGTGCTGGGGGCGAAAGCCAAGGCGCTGATCCGCCGCAGCAAGGGCAGTATGCCCGGCGGGAGTCTCATCATTTCTGCCGGACCCTTCCGCTATAACACCAGCACGCTTCGCTTTTATAAAGATGGACAGGAGATCGTGCTGTCCTCCAAAGAAAATGCTATGATGAAACTGTTCATCGACAATGTGAACCGGATCTTCTCCAAGGATATGCTCTACGAGCTGATCTGGGGGGAGGCCATCATCGACGAAAACGCCATCATGGTCTATATCAACCGCCTGCGTCAGAAGATCGAGGAAGATCCCTCCAAACCCCGCTATATCCAGACGGTGCGGGGGCTGGGGTATCGGTTCGTGGTCTGAGACGCAACATAGAAAGGAAACATTATGGGATTTCATTACGATTGGGATTTTCCTCTGCAATTTGTGTGGCTGCTGCTCTGGGGCGCAGCAGGGGTGACGGCTTTTGTCATCGGGATCGGAATTTGGCTGGTTAAGGCATGGTCGGTATACCGCATTGCCCGCCGCCGGGGGCTGAACAATGCGTGGCTGAGCTGGCTGCCTGTGGGACGGGATTGGATCTTGGGATCGATTTCGGATCAATACCAGTATCTCGTCCGCGGCAGAGTTCGCAACCGGCGCAAAGTGCTGGTGGGATTCTCCATCGCATCGTGCTGCACCGTTGTGATCGGTCTGATCTACGGCGTCTGGCTGCTGATGGATACGGCACTGACCATGGCGATGTATGGAGCGATGCCCGGATATACCCCGAATACGCTGCTGTTCCTGCCGCTTTTGCTGCTTGTAGGTGCTGCGGTGGAGATCGCGGCATATGTGCTGCGGTGCATCTGCAAATATGACCTGTACCGCTCCTGTGAGCCGTCCAGCGCCGTGCTGTATCTGGTGCTGGGCATCCTGTTTTCTCTGTGTGATGCCGTGTTCCTCTGGCTGTGCCGGAATAAGGATCAGGGCATGCCCCCCAGAAAGCCGGACCATCGTGCTTATCAGGAGCAGGCTGACCCCACCTATCTGTAACGGACAAAAATCAGTCCTCCGTACTGCCGAAGCGGTACGGAGGACTTTTTACACATTATGGGTCAGATCCGGGAGAATCGTTTCGCAGATCAGGCCTTTTTCTTCTTGGTCACCACAACGACCACCACGCCGATGACCAGAACCACCACCACGACGATGGCAACGATGGCGCCGGTGCTCAGACCGGAGGATGCATTCTGTTCAGCAGGCTCGGTGGCGGGCTGGGTGGCAGGCTCGGTAGCAGGCTCCGTGGCAGGCTCAGTGGGCTCTTCCCGCTGGGCGGCTTCCATTGCGATTCTGCCGCTGCCGTTGGCGGTGCCGTAATCCACGGTCAGACCGGGATACTTGGCACTCAGGGGAGAGTTGGATGCTTCCACAACGCCGTTGGGGAATGCCTGCACATAGTTGGCAAGCACCATGTAGTCTTCCATCACATAGTCCAGAACATTCACGGCACCGTCAAACATGCTGAAGCCGTCGCCCATATCCCGCAGGGTGTAGTTGTAGCCGGCAATGTTGTACTTGGCGGCAAGATCCAGATCATCCCATGCGCCGGTCTCCTTGTTGTAGATCTTCACATCGTGGACCCGGTAGCCGCCGGTGGGAGCGCCGATCCATACGCCCTTGTCATCCTTCTGGGTGGAATCGGGCCACTCGGTATCGATCTTGTAGGTCAGACCGGAAACCTGCAGGAAGCCGCCGCATTCCTCGCCGGTGCCGGCGGTACGGGCGCCCCACTCCAGAGCGTCCAAGATCTGCTGACCGGTGACGGTTTGCAGACATGCCACATTGCCGAAGGTGTGGATGCTCTTGCAGGTCAGGTAGGAGATATCGCCGGTGATGGCCTTGTTCCGGACGCCGCCGCCGTTCATCACGGCAACATCCACATCCAGATCCATGTTGTCAAACAGATAGTACAGGGCATCTGCGCAGAAGTCGCCGGTGTTGGTCTCCTGACTGCGGACCAGACGGGCGTCGCCGTCATAGTTGTCCAGCGTCAGAGCGGTGGAGCCGATGACCACGCCCAGTTCCTCATTGACCTGTGCGATCCACTCGTCCTTGAGGGCCTGCACATCGTCATCGGGGTCGTACTCGAATTCGCCGGGGATCACATCACAGGCCAGCTCGTAGCCCACGATCTGAGTCTCCTCGTTGCCCTTGTCATCCTTCTTGGGATTGCCGTTTTCGTCCAGAACCGGCTCGGTCAGGGCGTTGGCGGTGAAGAAGCCGTTCTCCACGGTGCCGTCGGCGTGGAGAACCACGACACCGATGTTGTCAAAATAGGAGCCGGTCTGCGCTACCACCACAGGCTTGCCTTCCTTGTCGTTCACCACATTGCCGACCAGCTCGGAATGGGAGTGACCGTCAATGAAAGCATCGAAGCCGGAGGTATTGGCAATGGTGGAGGTGCTGGTCCAAGGCTCGGAGGAGGGATCTACGCCCAGATGCCCCAGACCGACGATCTTGGTGGCGCCTTCTGCCTTGGCGTCGTCGATGGCCTTCTGCACGCTGGCGTACAGGTCGGCGCCGTCCTCGCCGCCGGCAATGCCGTAGATGTAGTTGCCCTGCTCATCCTGGAAGTAGGCGGGGGTGGACTTGGTGAAAGATTCGGGGGTCAGAACGCCCACGATCGCCACCTTCTCGGTGCCGCAGTCGAAGATCTTGTAGCTGTCCAGCACATTCTCGCCCCGGACGCCGTTGGCTTCTTCGTAGAAGTTGCAGTCGAGATAGGGGAATTCTGCCCACTCCTGCAGCGCCTTGCAGCCGTCCATGCCGTAGTCAAACTCATGATTGCCCAAGCTGGCCGCGTCGTATTCGGCGGCGTTCATCAGGTCGATCACATGCTTGCCCTTGTCCATGGAACCGAAAGCGGTGCCCTGAGCGTGGTCGCCGGCATCTACCAGCAGCACATGCTCGTATCTGTCTTCGAGCTGATCCTTGATGTCAGCAAGGATGTCATAGCTCAGCGGGCCGTCGATGTAGCTGTGGACATCGTTGGTGTGCAGGATCACGATGTCGTCAGACTTGGCATCTTCGGCCATGACGCTGGGGATCATCAGACTAAGCAACATGACCAGAACCAGCATCACGGAGATTTTTTTACGCATTTTACTTTCCTCCCTAAATAGTAGTGGATAGGCCCAAATGACCTAACCCCATTCTACACAGCTTTGCATAGAAAAGCAAGCCGTATATTTGTAAAGGCTGTGTAGATTTTACAACAGCATCCCGTGATGCGGGTGTGATAGAACCCACTGCGCTGGACACACTAGCAGCAGAAGGGAGGTGGAGATCATGCAGATCGGTCGTATCGCAGGTCAGGTGAACCTGCAAAGCGCCTTCGGCGCGCCGGCACGGTGGGTGCAGGTGCGGACAGAGGATTCCATGGTGACAGCCCGGGATCTGGTAGGGGCAAAAAACGGAGATCTGGTGCTGTTTTGCACCGGAGATCCGGCAAGGCTGGTGTCGCCGGACTGTCCTTGTGACGCAGCCGTTGTAGGCGTGGTGGCAGACGGCGGAAATTGTGGTTGACAAAACGGGAAAAATAGGGATATAATAGCATCACAATTCCACAAAAAGGCAGTGAAGAGAAGAGTAGCTTTGCCAAAGCGGACAGAGAACCCCGGCAGCTGGGAAGGGGGACGCAGGAGCAGGGGGAACATGGTCTCGGAGCCGACCGGTCGATAGGTAGGCCGGTACGGGTGCGCCCGTCACCGCGCGAAGAGGCATCCTTCCGGGGATGCGAAACAAGGTGGTACCGCGTCAATTCTGTCGCCCTTGAGTGATTCAAGGGCGGTTTTCTTTTTTAGGAGGATCTCATATGTGTGAAAAATGCAAAGGCAACTACTACATTACCACACCCATCTACTACCCCTCGGCAAAGCTGCACATCGGTCACAGCTACTGCACCGTAGCCACTGATGCTATGGCCCGCTACAAGCGGCTTCAGGGCTACAATGTGATGTTCCTGACGGGAACCGACGAGCATGGTCAGAAGATCGAGGACAAGGCCAAGGAATCTGGCGTTACCCCCCAGCAGTTCGTGGATGATATCGTGCTGGGCGACCGGGGCGTGCTGGATCTGTGGAAGCTGATGAACATTTCCTACGACCGGTTCATCCGCACCACCGACGATTACCATGTGGCGGCCATCCAGAAGATCTTCAAGAAGATGTACGACAAGGGTGATATTTACAAGGGTACCTACAAGGGCAAGTACTGCAAGCCCTGCGAGTCCTTCTGGACGGAGAGCCAGCTCAAGGACGGCAAGTGCCCCGACTGCGGCCGTGAGGTTCAGGACGCCGAGGAGGAAGCATACTTCTTCCGTCTGTCCAAGTATGCCGACCGGGTGCAGGATCTGCTGGAGAACACGGATTTTCTGGAGCCCAGAAGCCGGGTCAACGAGATGGTCAACAACTTCATCAAGCCCGGTCTGGAGGATCTGTGCGTATCCCGCACCAGCTTCACCTGGGGCGTGCCGGTGGACTTTGACCCCGGCCATGTGGTCTATGTGTGGATCGACGCCCTGTTCAACTACATGACGGCGCTGGGCTTTGAGAATGACAAGTATGACGATCTGAGCAAGTTCTGGCCGGCGGATGTGCATTTTGTGGGCAAGGAGATCGTCCGCTTCCACTCCATCATCTGGCCCGCCATGCTCATGAGTCTGGATCTGCCCCTGCCCAAGAAGGTCTACGGTCACGGCTGGCTGAACTTCAACGGAGAGAAGATGTCCAAGTCTCGGGGCAATGTGGTGGATCCCTATGTGCTGGCGGAGCGCTTCGGTGTGGATGCCCTGCGGTTCTTCCTGCTGCGCACCTTCCCCTTCGGCTCTGACGGCAACTTCACCAACGAGCTGCTGATCTCCACCATCAACACCGACCTTGCCAATGATCTGGGCAATCTGGTCAGCCGTACCGTGGCCATGGCCCAGAAGTACTTCGGGGAACATCTGCCTGCTCAGCAGACCGAGGATCCTGCGCTGGATGCACCGCTGATCGAGATGGTGTCCACGCTGCGGGACCGTTATGAGGAGCAGATGGAGCACTATGCTTTCCAGAATGCTCTGAACGAGATCTTCAAGGTCATCTCCCGTGCCAACAAGTATATCGATGAGAATGCACCGTGGGTGCTGGCTAAGAGCGAGGAGAACCACCCCCGTCTGGCCAGAGTGCTGTACAATCTGCTGGAGACTGTGCGAATCTGCGCCGGCCTGCTGACTCCCTTTATGCCTGCCACCGCTGAGGAGATCAACCGCCGTCTGGGCAGCCCCGCTGCGGATTGGGACAGCCTGAACCGCTATGGTATCCTGCCGGCGGAGGCTGCTACTGTCGCGGGCCCTGTGCTGTTCCCCCGGATCGATATGGAGAAGGAACTGACTGCGCTGGAGGAGCTGTCCGCTCAAGCGGCAGAGCCGGAGGAAGATCCTCTGCCCGAGCCCCTGCCCCAGATCGACTTCGAGACCTTTGAAAAGGTGGAGATGACGGTGGTGAAGGTGGTTGCCTGTGAGGCGGTGAAGAAGAGCAAAAAGCTGCTGAAGTTCACCCTGAATGACGGAACCAAGCAGCCCCGGCAGATCCTGTCCGGCATTGCCCAGTTCTACAAGCCGGAGGAACTGGTGGGCAAGACGCTGGTGGCGGTGACCAATCTGGCGCCCCGGAAGATGATGGGGCAGGAGAGCTGCGGCATGCTGCTGAGCGCAGAGCGTGGGGACAAGCTGAATCTGGTGATGTTGGATGATGCCATTCCCGCCGGAAGCCGTCTGGTGTGATGCAATTTTGAATCAAAGACCGCAGACGATGCTCTGCGGTCTTTTGAAACTGCGAGGAAAAACATGAAGGCTGATTGTCACATTCATATGCTGCTGGACGGGCAGGACTGGCGCGGGGCCATCGACGGTCACCGCAGCCAGCCGGATCGGGATCTGATCCGCTGCCGCCTGCGGCAGTATGCGGAGGAAGGGTTCACCTATTTGCGCGATGGCGGAGATCGATGGGGTGTAGGTGCTGCTGCCCGGGAGATCGCTCCGGAATTCGGCATTACCTACCGCACCCCGCTGTCTCCCCTGTGCCGGGCGGGGCACTATGGGGCGTTTATCGGAAAAAAGTTTGAAAATCTCAAAGGATATGCCAGACTGGTAGGGGAGACCCGTCAGCGGGGCGGGGATTTTATCAAGATCATGATCTCCGGGCTGATGGACTTCGACCGGTGCGGTGTGCTGACCGAGGAGGGACTTGCCCCGGATGTGATCGCAGAGATGATCCATATCGCCCATGAGGAGGGGTTTGCGGTAATGGCGCATGCCAATGGTGCCAGAACCATCGAGGCCGCCGCCTGTGCCGGGGTGGAATCCATCGAGCATGGAGCGTATCAAGATGATGCTTCCATGCAGGCGATGGCAGAAAACGCAACGGTCTGGTGCCCGACCCTGTCCGCCATTGGCAATCTTCGGGGCAAAGGACGCTTCGACGAGGAGCAGGTGGAACAGATCTACACAGGGGCTGTGGAAAATGTCCGCCGCTTCGTCCAAATGGGTGGGATCGTTGCCCCCGGTTCTGATGCCGGTGCGTGGGCGGTGCCCCATGTTTCCGGAAGCGGGGACGAGTACCGTCATCTGGAATATGCCTTGGGGGAGGGGGCAGATCCTGCTCTGCTTCGTGGTGTGCGAACCATTCGAGACAAATTCTGAACAGATTGACGAAATTGGGCATAATCACGGATTTCACCGGGGAGCGCCGGGAAATTTATACATCTGTTTGTGAAGGCTTTTATTTGACGAATCGACGGATCTGTGATACTATCTTGTTGTAAATAATGTTTCGGACGACTGACGGAAATTGGTGGGTCACCACCGGGAAATCCGAAACGGAGCAAAATGCCGACCGTCTGGGCGCACTTGTCTTTCGGGACGGGTGCGCCCTTTATGCGTTTTTTAAGGAGGACTTTATGAAGAAAGTAGCGATCATCATGGGCAGTGACTCGGATCTGCCTGTTGTGCGCAAGGCTGCCGACACGCTGGCTGCCTTTGAGGTGCCCTACGAGGTGCATGTGTATTCTGCCCATCGGACTCCTATGCAGGCCCAGCAGTTTACTGCTTCCGCCCGGGAGAACGGATTCGGCGTCATCATCTGCGCCGCAGGCATGGCCGCCCATCTGGCCGGCGCCGTCGCCGCCAACACCACTCTGCCCGTCATCGGCATCCCCATGAGCTCTGCCAATCTGGGCGGGATGGATGCCCTGCTGTCCACGGTGCAGATGCCCAGCGGTATCCCTGTGGCCACGGTAGCCATCGGCGGTGCGGTGAATGCGGCGCTGCTGGCCATGCAGATGCTCGCCATCAGCGATGCCGACTTGGCAAAAAAGCTGACAGACAAGCGGCAGGCGGACATGGAGGGCGTGCTTGCAAAGAACGCCGCCGTGGAAGCAGAATTCAACCATAAATAAGGAAAACCACCATATTATCACTACAGAAAGAGGTCATTTATCATGGAAAACCTGAAGCTCGTTTACACCGGAAAAACCAAGAATGTGTACGCACTGGACAACGGCAACTATCTGCTGAAGTTCAAGGATGACTGCACCGGCAAGGACGGTGTGTTCGATCCCGGTGAGAACAGCGTGGGTCTGACCATCGAGGGTGTGGGCGATGTGAACCTGCGGATGTCCATCTACTTCTTCGAGAAGATCAACGCTGCCGGGATCCTGACCCACTATGTCAGCGCAGACCTGGCCAACACCACCATGGAAGTGCTGCCCGCCAAGGTATTCGGCAAGGGTCTGGAAGTCATCTGCCGCTACAAGGCTGTGGGTTCCTTCTTCCGCCGCTACTCCGATTACTGCGAAGAGGGTGCAGACCTGCCCGCCTATGTGGAGACCACCTTTAAGAACGACGCCAAGGGCGATCCTCTGGTCACCAAGGATGCTCTGGTGGATCTGGGCGTCATGACCGCTCAGCAGTACGATGACCTGAAGGATATGACCCAGCGGATCACCAAGATCGTGGCTGACGATCTGAAGGAGAAGGGCCTGGATCTGTATGACATCAAGTTTGAGTTCGGCTACGACGATCAGGGCCGGGTGATGCTCATCGACGAGATCGCCTCCGGCAATATGCGTGTTTACAAAGACGGCAAGTATGTGGATCCCATGACTCTGAACAAACTGTTTTTTGCTTGAGAATAAGAATGGAACGGAAGGCTGAAAGGAGCTAGAAAATGGAACATAACAACTCCCATTCCGCCAGCTATGCGGCTGCGGGCGTGGATATTGTGGCAGGCTACCGCTCGGTGGAACTGATGAAGAAGCATATTGCACGCACTAAGAATGAGGGCTGTCTGGACGATGTGGGCGGCTTTGGCGGCTGCTTCGGACTGAATCTGACCGGCATGGAAGAGCCGGTGCTGGTCTCCGGCACCGACGGCGTGGGCACCAAGCTGAAGATCGCCATGATCCTGGACAAGCACGATACCATCGGCATCGACTGCGTGGCCATGTGTGTCAACGATGTGATCTGCTGCGGCGCAAAGCCCCTGTTCTTCTTGGACTACATTGCCTGCGGCAAGAATGTCCCGGAGCGGATCGCAGAAATCGTAGGCGGCGTTGCGGAAGGGTGTGTTCAGTCCGGCTCCGCGCTGATCGGCGGCGAAACGGCAGAGCATCCCGGCATGATGGCTGAGGATGACTACGATCTGGCGGGCTTCAGCGTGGGCATCGTCGACAAAAAGAAGATGATCGACAACAGCAAGATGGCGGTCGGGGATGTGGTCATTGCCCTGCCTTCCACCGGCGTCCATTCCAACGGCTTCAGCCTTGTGCGGAAGGTGTTCGATGTGGAAAACAACCCCCATCTCACCGAGCCCTGTGAGGAACTGGGCGGCGCTTCCATCGCTGAGACCCTTCTGACCCCCACCCGGATCTATGTCAAGCCCATGCTGGCACTGTTTGAGCAGGTTCAGGTCAAGGGCGTGAGCCATATCACCGGCGGCGGCTTCTACGAGAACATTCCCCGTGCCATCCCCGATGGTTTGGGCGCAAAGATCGACAAGTCCGCCATTCGTGTGCTGCCCATCTTCGACCTGATCGCCAAGACCGGCAATATCCCGGAGCGTGACATGTTCAATACCTACAACATGGGTGTGGGCATGAGCGTGGTGGTGGCGAAGGAGGATGCAGAGCGTACTCTGGAGATCCTGCACGCCAACGGTGAAGATGCCTATGTGATCGGCGAGATCGTGGCTTCCGAGGAAAAGGTGATTTTGGAGTGAAAACCAGAATTGCGGTGTTTGTTTCTGGGGGCGGAACCAATCTCCAAGCCTTGTTAGATGCAGAGGAGGCCGGGCACATCCCCCATGGGGAGATCGCCATGGTGGTCTCCAACAATCCCGGCGCCTATGCGCTGGAGCGGGCACGGCAGGCAGGGGTCCCCGGCGCGGTCATCACCCGCAAGGAGTTCCCGGTTCAAGCGGACTTCGAGCGTCAGCTTCAGTCGGTTCTGGAACTGGGGGGCATCGATATGATCGTTCTGGCTGGGTTTATGTGCATCCTCTCCGGGGATTTCACGAAGAAATGGCCCGGTCGGATCTTGAACATCCATCCAAGCCTGATCCCCGCCTTCTGCGGGGAGGGCTTCTATGGGCTTCATGTCCATGAAGCTGCTCTGGCGCGGGGGGTAAAGATCACCGGTGCTACGGTGCATTATGTCAACGAGATCCCCGACGGCGGGCCCATTGTGGCACAGCGTGCGGTAGAAGTCCGTGACGATGACACCCCGGAAACCCTCCAGCGCCGGGTGATGGAGCAGGCGGAGTGGATCCTGCTGCCCCAAGCTGCTGAACAGGTGGCGTGCAAGCTGTATAACGAGAGAAAGGGTCATTGATATGTTTGATCTTGCAAATCTTTTGAAGGAAAATGCCTACCCCGGTCGGGGTATCGTGCTGGGGCGCAGCGAGGACGGCTCCAAGGCGGTGATCGCCTATTTTATCATGGGACGCAGCGTCAACAGCCGCAACCGGGTGTTTGTCAAGACCGACGACGGCATCCGCACGCAGGCTTTTGACGAGAGCAAGATGGTGGATCCGTCCCTCATTATTTACCACCCGGTTCGGGTGCTGCCCCAAGGCACCATCGTGACCAACGGAGACCAGACCGATACCCTCCGGGATACCATGGCGGCGGGGCAGGGCTATCTGCCGGCGCTGATGCAGCGCAAGTTTGAGCCGGATGCCCCCAACTACACTCCCAGAATCTCCGGAGTTGTGTTCCCCGAGGGCAGCTATATGCTGTCCATTCTGAAGAGTTTTGACGGAGATCCTTCCTGCTGTGTGCGTAATGTGTTCACCTTTGATGCCCCCAAGGCGGGAGTGGGACACTTCATCCACACCTACCAGAGCGATGGTGATCCGCTGCCCTCCTTTGCCGGAGAGCCGGAGCAGGTGGCACTCACCGGTGACATTGATGCATTCACCCAGATGATTTGGGAGAACCTGAACGAGCAGAACAAGGTCAGCCTGTATACCCGTTACATCGACCTGAAGGACGGTTCTGTGGAAGAGCGGATCGTCAACAAAAATCAGTAAGGAGAAGCCCCAAATGAATGAGTTTGCTTTGAAGTACGGCTGTAACCCCAACCAGAAGCCTGCACGGATCTATATGGCAGACGGCAGTGAACTGCCCATCGAGATCCTCAACGGCCGCCCGGGTTATATCAACTTTTTGGATGCACTGAATTCGTGGCAGCTTGTCAAGGAACTGAAGGAAGCCACCGGGCTGTGCGCCGTCACCTCGTTCAAGCATGTGTCTCCCACCTCTGCCGCTGTGGGGAAGCCTCTGCCCGAGGATCTGAAGAAGGCTTGCTTCGTAGACGATGTGGAGGGACTGGACGGCAATCCGCTGGCCTGTGCCTATGCCCGTGCCCGGGGAACGGATCGGATGTGTTCCTTCGGTGACTGGGTCGCCCTGTCGGACGAGTGCGACGCAATGACCGCAAAGCTCATCTCCCGGGAGGTCTCCGACGGCGTCATCGCCCCCGGCTACACCGAGGAGGCTTTGCAGATCCTCAAGACCAAGCGCAAGGGCAGCTACAATGTGGTGCGGATCGACCCGAACTATGTTCCTGCGGAGCAGGAGACCAAGATGGTCTACGGCATCACCTTCCAGCAGGGAAGAAATAACTTCAAAATCGACCAGAGCCTGCTGGAGAACATTGTGACCAAGAATAAGGATCTGCCCGAGAGTGCCAAGATCGATCTGGTCGTCTCCCTCATCACACTGAAGTACACCCAGTCCAACTCCGTGTGCTTTGCCTATGACGGGCAGGCCATCGGCGTAGGCGCCGGCCAGCAATCCCGGATCCATTGCACCCGGCTTGCCGGCACCAAGGCAGACACTTGGTTCCTGCGTCAGCATCCCAAGACACTGGCACTTCCTTTCCGGGAAGATCTGAGCCGCCCCAACCGGGACAATGTGATCGACGGCTACATCAACGGCAACGAGGAGGATGTGTGCGCTGACGGCAACTGGCAGAAGTACTTCACCAGTCAGCCGGAGCATCTGACCCCGGAGGACAAGCAGGAATTCCTTTCCTCCCGTCAGAATGTGGCGCTGGGTTCCGATGCATTCTTCCCCTTCTCCGACAACATCCAGCGTGCGGGGAAATCCGGCGTGCGCTACATCGCTCAGCCCGGCGGTTCCATTCGGGACGATCTGGTAATCGAAGAGTGCGACCGTGAGGGCATGGTCATGTGCTTCACGGGGATGCGGCTGTTCCACCACTAAAACCATATGCGGTATCCTTTCCCAATGGCGCTTTTGCGTCATTGGGAATACCCGTCTTTATAGAATCACAAAAAAACTGAGGTAATTATGAATATTATGCTGATTGGCGGCGGTGGACGGGAACATGCCATCCTCCGCGGTCTGAGACAGAATCCGGCGGTAGAAACGGTCTATGCCCTGCCCGGAAACGGCGGTATGGCGCAGGAGGCGGTCTGCACCGGCATTGGGGCGACGGATCTGGATGGGATCGTCGCATTTGCAAAGGAACATCCTGTGGATTATGCGGTGGTAGCGCCGGACGATCCTCTGGTGCTGGGCTGCGTGGATCGGCTGACGGAACTGGGGATCCCCTGTTTCGGGCCCAGCGCAAAGGCTGCCATCATCGAAGGCAGCAAGGCATTTTCCAAAGATTTGATGAAGAAATACCATATTCCCACGGCGCAGTATGAGATCTTTACCGAGCTGGAGCAGGCGCTTGCGTATCTGGACGACGCACCTATCCCCACGGTCATCAAGGCCGATGGTTTGGCGCTGGGCAAGGGTGTCATCATTGCCCAGACAAGACAGGAAGCCAAGCAGGCGGTGACGGATATGATGGCGGGGGGCAAGTTCGGTAAGAGCGGCACCACCGTGGTCATTGAGGAATTTCTGGAAGGACCGGAAGTTTCCGTGCTGGCCTTCACCGATGGCGTGTGCGTCAAGCCCATGGTATCGTCCATGGATCACAAGCGTGCCAAGGACGGCGATGAGGGACTGAACACCGGCGGCATGGGTACCGTGGCGCCCAATCCCTACTACACCCCCCAGATTGCCCAGCGCTGCATGGACGAGATCTTCCTGCCTACCATCCGTGCCATGGAGCAGGAGGGAAGAATGTTCAAGGGTTGCCTGTACTTCGGTCTGATGCTCACCAAGGACGGTCCCAAGGTCATCGAGTACAACTGCCGCTTCGGAGATCCCGAGACGCAGGTGGTGCTGCCGCTTCTGGAGAGCGACCTGCTCACCGTGATGCAGGCCTGCACCAACGGCACATTGGAAAAGACCCCTGTGGCGTTTTCTGACAAATCCGCCTGCTGTGTGGTCACGGCTTCTGCCGGATACCCGGAAAGCTATGCCAAGGGATACCCCATCACCATGACGGATGAAGCCAAGGCACACACCTATGTGGCGGGTGCGAAATTGGAAGGGGATCGGCTGGTCACCTCCGGCGGCAGAGTCACCGGCACCACGGCGGTGGCAGATACGCTGGAAGAAGCCATCCGGCAGGCTTACTGCATCGCAGACGGTGTGGTATTTGAGAATGCTTATCGAAGAAGTGATATTGGTCAGCGGGCGCTGAAAGCCTGACAGCTAGGAGGAAGCAATGGTTTATCGTATTTTTGTAGAGAAGAAACCCGCTCTGGCAAAGGAAGCACACGACCTGCTCCACGAGGTCAACGAACTGCTGGGCATCGGCAGCCTCACCGGTGTGCGTGTCATCAACCGCTATGATGTGGAGAATATCGACGAAGAACTGTTCCGCTCTGCGGTGAACAATGTGTTCTCTGAGCCTCAGGTGGATCAGGTGTCCACCGAACTGGACGCAGAGGGCACGGTTTTTGCGGTGGAGTATCTGCCGGGTCAGTTTGACCAGCGGGCGGATTCTGCTGCCCAGTGCATCCAGATCATCTCTCAAGGAGAGCGTCCCGCCGTCCGCACCGCAAAGGTGTATGTGCTGGAGGGGACTCTCAGCGATGCAGAACTAGCAGCCATCAAGAAGTATGTCATCAATCCTGTGGAAGCAAGAGAAGCAGCCATGGAAAAGCCGGAGACTCTGGCGGTGTCCTACACCGTGCCGGAGAAGGTGGCCGTGGTGGAGGGCTTCTTGGATCTGGATCGTGCCGGGCTGGAGGACATGGTGCGCAAGCTGGGGCTTGCCATGGATGCAGATGACATCGCCTTCTGCCAGCAGTATTTCCGCAGCGAAAACCGCTGCCCCACCATCACCGAGATCCGCATGATCGATACCTATTGGTCCGATCATTGCCGCCATACCACCTTCAACACCACCATCGACGAGGTGAAGTTCGCCGATCCTCTGCTGCAAAGCGCCTATGAGGAGTATCTTCAGACCCGTCAGGAACTGGGACGGACCAAGCCCATCAACCTGATGGACATCGGCACGCTGGCAGGCAAGTATCTGCGGAAAAACGGGTATCTGGCAAAGCTGGACGAGTCTGAGGAGATCAACGCCTGCACCGTGCACATGACGGTGACGGTGGACGGCGAGGAGCAGCCTTGGCTGCTGCTGTTCAAGAACGAGACTCACAACCACCCCACGGAGATCGAGCCTTTCGGCGGTGCAGCTACCTGTATTGGCGGCGCCATCCGTGACCCTCTGGCCAGCCGTGCCTATGTCTACGGCGCTATGCGTGTTACCGGTGCGGCAGATCCCCTCAAGAGCGTGGCTGAGACCATGCCCGGCAAGCTGCCCCAGAGAAAGATCGTGACCACGGCTGCGGCGGGATACTCCTCCTACGGCAACCAGATCGGTCTGGCTACCGGCATGGTGGACGAACTTTACCACCCCGGCTATGCCGCTAAGCGCATGGAGATCGGCGCTGTGGTTGCGGCTGTTCCCGAGGATCATGTCCGCCGGGAAGTCCCTGCTCCCGGGGATCAGGTCATCCTGCTGGGCGGCCGTACCGGTCGTGACGGCTGCGGCGGCGCTACCGGCTCCTCCAAGAGCCACACCGTAGAATCTCTGGAAAGCTGCGGCGCAGAAGTCCAGAAGGGCAATGCTCCGGAGGAGCGCAAGCTGCAGCGGCTGTTCCGCAACGGTGAAGCCACCCGGATGATCAAGCGTTGTAACGACTTTGGCGCCGGCGGCGTGTCCGTAGCCATCGGCGAACTGGCGGACGGCCTGAACATCGACCTGAACAAGGTGCCCAAGAAGTACGAGGGTCTGGACGGCACCGAACTGGCCATTTCCGAATCTCAGGAGCGCATGGCTGTGGTTGTGGAAGCCAAGAATGTGGCGCGGTTCTTGGAACTGGCGGCGCAGGAGAATCTGGAGGCTACCCCGGTTGCCGAAGTCACCCGGGAGCCCCGTCTGGTGATGCATTGGAACGGGGAGACCATCTGCGATGTCAGCAGAGAGTTCCTCAATTCCAACGGCGCAGAGAAGCACATCACGGTGGAGCTGGAGCCTGCCAGCGAGTATGAGCAGACCATCACCGGCACTTTTGCTCAGAACATGGATCGTGTGGCGCAGGATCTCAACACCTGCTCCAAGCGGGGCTTGTCCGAGCGGTTCGACGCCACCATCGGCGCAGGCACCGTGCTGATGCCCTTCGGTGGCAAGCACCAGCAGACCCCCATTCAGGCCATGGTCCACAAGGTCAGTCTGGAAAAGGGACACACCGATGACTGCTCTGTGATGAGCTGGGGCTACAATCCCTTCGTCACCGAGCACAGCCCCTACCACGGGGCATATCTGGCGGTGGTGGAGTCTGCGGCAAAGCTGATCGCCACCGGCGCAAGCTATGAGGATGTGTATCTGACCTTCCAAGAGTATTTCCACCGTGTGGGTCACGACTCCAAGCGCTGGAGCCAGCCTGTGGCGGCGCTGCTGGGTGCCTTCAATGCCCAGATGGATCTGAAGATCGCAGCCATCGGCGGCAAGGACTCCATGTCCGGCACCTTTGAGGATCTGGATGTTCCTCCCACGCTGGTGTCCTTCGCCGTGACCACGGAGAAGGTGCAGAATATTGTTTCCAATGAGTTTAAGCAGGCTGGGCACACCGTGTGCCTGTTGAAGCCGGAGTATGACGAGAATGGTCTGCCGGTGGCAGAGTCTCAGCTTGCTCTGTTTGACTATGTGACGGAACTGCTCCGCAGCGGCAAGGCGGTCAGCGCCTACACCCCCGGCATGGGCGGTGTGGCAGAAGCCGTGATGAAGATGGCCTTCGGCAACGGCTTCGGCTTTGATTTCGACTCCACTCTGACCATGGAAGAACTGTTTGGCCTGTGCTACGGCAGCTTCGTGCTGGAAATGTCCGGCGAGGCCGAGGGCAAGGTGCTGGGTCAGATCACCGACCGGGGCGCATTTACCTATGGCGCAGAGACCGTGGATGCCCGGAAGCTGCAAAAGGAATACGAGGACAAGCTGGAGAGCGTCTACACCTGCAACATTGCCGATGTGTCCACCCCGGTGGAGAATGTGTCCTATGAAGCTGGGGTGAAGGCTGCGCCTGCGGTCAAGACGGCAAAGCCCAAGGTGCTGATCCCGGTGTTCCCGGGCACCAACTGTGAATATGACTCTGCCAAGGCCATGGAGGATGCGGGAGCAGAAGCGGAGATCTTCGTGATCCGCAATCTCACCGCCGACGCCATTGCCGAAAGTGTGGAGCAGTTTGCCCGCAAGCTCAGCACCTCTCAGATGGTGTTCATCCCCGGCGGCTTCTCCGGCGGCGACGAGCCCGACGGCTCCGGCAAGTTCATCACCGCCTTCTTCCGCAACGCTGCGGTGAAGGAGCAGGTGGAGAATCTCTTGGAGCGCCGGGATGGTCTGATGCTGGGCATCTGCAACGGCTTCCAGGCTCTCATCAAGCTGGGCTTGGTTCCCTACGGCAAGATTTTGGACGCAGATGCCGAATTCCCCACCCTGACCCACAATGTCATCGGCAGACACCAGTCCAGACTGGTGCGCACCAGAGTGGCATCCAACCTCAGCCCGTGGCTGTCCGGCACCAAGGTGGGGGATGTGTTCACTGTGCCCATCTCCCATGGTGAGGGCAGATTCCTTGCCGATGAGGCGCTGGTGCGGGAGCTGGCTGCCAAGGGTCAGATCGCGACCCAGTATGTGGATCTGGAGGGCAATGCTACCACCGATGTGCATTTCAATCCCAATGGCTCCATCTTCGCCATCGAGGGCATCACCTCTCCCGACGGCCGTGTTCTGGGTAAGATGGGTCACTCCGAGCGCAAGGGCAACGGCCTGTACAAGAATGTGCCCGGCGAATTCGACATGAAGCTGTTCGAGTCCGCTGTCCGCTATTTCAAAGGATAAACGGGATCAAGGTCAGCAGAATGATCCCCGGTACGCCGAGAAAGCCGACGATGCAGGCGGTCACGAAGTTGATGGGATAGAAGATTCCCGTGAACCCGGAGATCAGATTCAGCAGCCATAGGCAGGCGAATCCGGCAAGGGAATTGATTGCCAGCTTCCAGATCCACTTCACCTGAGCGGCGCACAGCCGCAGGAAGCCGAAGATCAGCCCGGCGGGGATCAACAGTCTGAGAAAATTTTCCATAGTATCCTCCGTATGAAATGGCGTTGACCGGGGTAAGATAGCATCGGACGGAAGCACACAGGTACAAGCCATATGACGATATTGCGTACATGAGTGATTCTGTCAAGTGTGTCTTACGGCGGCCGCGTAAAGATGCGAATAGGCGGGGGATATCACCCGCCGGTACATCATAGGATATTTTCCCGACGAAATCCCAAGAAACCACTCCCCATAGGAATCATCCCCCGTCTGTCATGGGTGCATCCGCTCCCACGGCAGGCGGGGGATCTGCCGTTTATGAAAGCCCCGGCTGCGCCAGAGATTTCCTTGTATGATGGAAGGAAATCGGGTTGTCTGCCGGGGGAAACTGTGCTATAATGTTATGACTTGACGAAAACAAAGGAAATGGGAAGGTGACGAGATGACTGTAACGGAGTTGAATCTGCCCCGGGAGGATGTCAGAAAGCTTCTGGCCGCCTCCAGCGGTGATGCAGCCATGCTCTATATGTACATACGCTGCGGTAATGACCCCTGCGAGGCGGAGACTGCGCTGGGGATGAACGGGGTGCGCTTCGGCTGTGCCAGCGCTACGCTGCGCCAGTTGGGATTGTGGCCTACGGAGAAGCAGACCATGATCCACTGCGGCGAGCGCCCCAACTATTCTGAGCGGGATGTGACCGAGGCAGTGGAGTCGGACGGTACCTTCCGTTCGCTGTACGGGGAAGTCCAGCGGGTGCTGGGCAAGACCCTGAATACCGAGGAGCTGAAGATCCTGCTGGGGTTCACTCGCTATCTGGGTCTGCCCCCGGATGTGATCTCCGTGCTGGTGAATTACTGCAAGGATCGGCTTCGCCAGCGGGGAAGCAACCGCAATCCCTCGCTGCGTACCATCGAGAAAGAGGCCTATGCATGGGCAGAGCGGGGCATCGACACCATGGAGGAGGCGGCAGCCTTTATCCAGAACCAGAATGTGTACAACAGCTCCATGGCGCACATCAAGCATCTGGTTCAGATTCGGGGACGGCGTCTGACTGCCGCAGAGGAGCGCTATGCCCAGAGCTGGGCGCAGATGGGCTTTGACGATGCGGCCATTACCATGGCCTATGAGCGCACCTGCATCAATACCGGCGGACTGAAGTGGCCCTATATGAACAGCATCCTCAAGCGTTGGCACGAGGCGGGACTGCACACCGCCGAGCAGATCGAAGCCGGCGACCGGGGCAAGGCACCGGTAAAGCAGGAGCGCCGGGAGCTGGATGAGGATGAGCTGGCGGCCATCGCCAGAATGATGCGGGAGGAATGATCCATGGCATATAGTTCGGAAGTGGTACGCAGGGCGCGGGAGCGTCTGGCTCAGGCCAAGGAAGACCGGGACCGGGAAAACCGAGCCCATCTGGAGCAGGCGTATCAGACTGCTCCCAGACTCAAAGAGATCGATCGGCAGCTTCGTGTGACCATGGCCAAGGCGGTTCAGTCCGTATTTGCCGGAGGGGACGCCCAAGCGCTGATGGAGCAGGCAAAAAATGAGAACCTGTCGCTTCAGCAGGAGCGCCAATGGATCTTAGATACCACCTTTGAGGAGGGATTTCTGGACGAAACCCCCATCTGCCCCGTGTGCGGGGGCAGCGGCTATGTGGGCAGCACCATGTGCGAATGCTTACAGGAACTTTGCCGTCAGGAGCAGAAGAAGGAACTGACCTTCCTCAGCGCCGGGCGGGAGAGTTTTGACCAGTTTCGGCTGGATTACTACCCGGATAAAATCGACCCCCGGCTGGGGATCTCCCCCCGGGTGGTGATGGAAAAGACCTACCAGACCTGCCGCAGATATGCCCACGGCTTCGGCATGAAGTCGGGAAATCTGCTGTTTTCCGGCAATACCGGCCTGGGGAAAACCTATCTGTCCGCCTGTATCGCCAGAACCGTGGCGGATCGGGGGTTCAGTGTGGTGTACGAGAGTGCGGGACACCTGTTTGCCTGCCTGGAGCGGGCAAGGTTTGACGCCACCGACGCCAACCGTGCCGCAGCGGCAAAATACGACGCCTGCGATCTGCTCATCATCGACGATCTGGGCACGGAGCTGGCAGGGCAGTTTGTGACGGCATCGCTGTACAGCCTCATCAATGACCGGCTTCTCGGCTCCAAGCCCACCATCATTTCCACCAATTTGACGGTGGATGAATTGTGCAGCCGGTACAATCCCCAGATCGCTTCCCGACTGCGGGGGAGCTACCGCCGGGTAGCGTTTGTGGGGGATGACATTCGTTTGCTGAAGAATCGAGGGTAATATGAAGCATAGGGGAATCATTTGGGATCTGGACGGAACACTGCTTGACACCTTGGAGGATCTGATGGATGCGACCAACCATGCGCTGGTCGTCTTCGGCTGTCCCACCCGGAGCAAGGAGGAGATCCGCCGCTTTGTGGGGAACGGGGCTGAATTGCTGATCCGCCGGGCGCTGCCGGGGAAACCCAATGACCCGGATCCCATGCAGGTGCTTGCCTGCTTCCGGGAATACTATGACGCCCATTGCCGGGTCAAGACAGCCCCCTATCCCGGGATCATGGAGCTGCTGCGGGGGCTGAAGGAGCAGGGGTATGCTATGGCGGTGGTGTCCAACAAGCCGGACTCTGCGGTGAAGATCCTCTGCGACGATCATTTCCCGGGACTGTTCTGCGCCGTCACCGGGGAGGTGGACGGCTGCCCTCGCAAGCCTGCGCCGGATCTGGTGTTCCGGGCGGTGAGAGCGCTTGGGCTGGAATGTGGGGACTGTGTCTATGTGGGCGACAGCGAGGTGGATGTTCATACGGCACGCAATGCGGACATGGACTGCATCAGCGTGGTGTGGGGCTTCCGTGACCGGGATTTCCTGCGGGAGCAGGGGGCTGAGCATCTGTGCCAAAGTCCGGCGGATTTTCCGGGACTGCTGAAGGAAATGGAGTAAGAGAACATGGCCAATGAATTCTATGCCCTGATGGGCAGAATGCGCTATATCACCCGGTGGGGGCTGATGCGGAACACTTTTTCGGAGAATATCTCTGAACACAGCCATCAAGTGGCGGTGCTGGCCCATGCGCTGGCGCTGATCCGGCGGGAGATCTTGGGACTGGAAGGACCGGATCCCGACCGGTGCGCTACGGCGGCGCTGTATCACGATGCATCGGAGATCCTCACGGGAGATCTGCCTACTCCCATCAAGTATTACAATCCCCAGATCCGTCAGGCCTACAAGCAGGTGGAGCGGATCTCCGGGGAGAAGCTGCTGACCATGCTTCCCCAGCAGCTTCGTGATGCCTACCGCCATCTGGTGCTGGAGGATGACGAGACGGTGAACCCCATCGTAAAGGCGGCGGACAAGCTGTCGGCATACATCAAATGCGTGGAGGAGCAGAAAGCGGGGAATTCGGAGTTCGACTCCGCCGCCAAGCAGACCATGGATGCCATGGTGCAGATGCACCTGCCGGAATTGGATTGGTTCATCCGGGAGTGCCTTGGTGCGTTCAGCAAGAATCTGGACGAGTTGGATTGAACCGCCTGTTTCAACAAAAGCACAAAGCCGTGGGAGTTACCCACGGCTTTTGGCGTATACGGCGGTAAGTGTAAACATTGTTTGAAATCTGTATCCCATCCTTGTTTTTATCGAGGATACATGATACACTAATAAAGAATTTGACCCGGAAAACCGGAGAAAAGGGGAATCGACAAATGAAATGTAATGAATGCGGCGCCGAGCTGGAAGAGGGCGTGATCATCTGCCCCGCCTGCGGCAAGGAGAACATTCCGCAGACCGAGGAGGTTCCTGCCCAGCAGCCTGAGCAGCAGACCGAAGAGACTGAGCAGGAAACTGCCGTGGCACAGCCTGAGCAGACGGATGATGTGCTGCCTGAGCATGAGACTGCATCGGAGCAGCCGGAGCAGAAGCAGAAACTCAGCGGCGGTAAGATCGCTCTGCTGGTGATCTTGGCAGTTGCCGCCATTGCGGTAGTCGCTGCGCTGATCGTGGGCGGCTTCTCCGGTGGCAAAGACAACCCAGAGACCACCGCTCCCACCACCCAGACCACGCCGCAGGAGACCACAGCGCCCACCATTCCTGAGGATGGAAACCCGGACGATGTGACCTGCAAGGGCACCTACACCGCTGAGGGTGAAGAACTGACGAAGCAGATGGATCAGGTGGTTGCCACCCTGGAGGGGGAGGAACTGACCAACGGAGAGCTTCAGGTATTCTACTGGATGCAGTTCTACGACTTCATGCAGACCTATGGTCAGTACGCACCCATGTTTGGGCTGGATATGAACACCCCCATGGATATGCAGAAGAGCATGGATCAGGAGCTGACATGGCAGCAGTTCTTCCTGCGGGAGGCGCTGAACTCTTGGAGAAACTACAAGGCGCTCTCTCTGAAGGCAGAGGAAGAGGGCTTCGCCATGGATGCTGAGCTGACCAAGCGCCTGCAGCAGCTGCCGCAGGATCTGGAAGCTACCGCTCAGAAGGCGGGCTTCGAGAGTGTGGAAGCGATGATCCAGTCGGATATGGGCCCCGGTGCTACATTCTCCGATTACGAGGCCTATATGAACGACTACTACAAGGGATTCTCCTTCTATGGTCACAATGTGGATAAGATCCAAGTGTCGGACGAGGATGTGGCGGCCTTCTTTGAAGAACACGCACAGGAATACAACGAAAAGGGTCTGAAGAAGGACGAGACAAAGACGGTGGATGTGCGCCATATTCTGGTGAAGCCCGAGGGCGGCACCACGGATGACAGCGGCAAGACCACCTATTCCGACGAGGAATGGGCAGCCTGCGAGAAGAAGGCACAGGAGATCCTGGACGAGTATCTGGCGGGGGATCAGACCGAGGAGCGGTTTGCAGAACTTGCAACCAAGTATTCTGAGGATCCCGGCTCGGCGTCCAAGGGCGGATTGTACACCGATGTCTACAAGGGACAGATGGTGGCACCTTTTGAGGAGTGGTCTTTCGACGATGCACGCAAGGCGGGAGACTATGGTCTGGTCAAGACGGACTATGGCTACCATGTGATGCACTATGTGGACAGCCGTCTGGTGTGGTATACCACTGCCAAGAAGGATCTGCTGGTGGAGAAGGGCAATGAATTCCTTCAGAGCGTGGTGGATGACTACGCCTATGAGGTGGATTACAGCGCCATTGCTCTGGGTCTGGCAAATCTGACCAAGGAGTAAAATTCACGGGGTATATCTGCGGATATACCCCGTTTTTACCAAACAAAGGAGGATGCAACATGGATTTTATGGAAATCGCTCAGACGAGACAGAGCTGCCGGGCTTACGATGGGTCAAGACCCGTGGAGACGGAAAAGCTGGAACGCATCATGGAAGCGGCACGGCTTGCCCCCTCTGCCTGCAATGCACAGCCCTACCACTTCATCGTGTGCCGGGGGGAGACTGCCGCACAGGTGGCGGCGGCGACCCAAGGGATGGGAATGAACAAATTTGCAAGTCAAGCGCCTGTGATGGTGGTCATTACCGAAGCGCCTTACAACCGCACCGCCGCAGTGGGGGCAAAGGTGAAGTCCAACGATTACCGCTCCATCGACATCGGTATTGCCACCGCCTATCTCACCGCCGAAGCGGCAGCGCAGGGCTTGGGAAGCTGCATCCTGGGCTGGTTTGACGACGGCAAGATCCGAAAGATCTGCGGAACCGACGATACCGTTCGGCTGGTGATCGCCTTGGGCTACGCCAAGGAAGGTGACCCCCTTCGTACAAAGAAGCGTAAGGATGCCGAAGAATTGATTTGCTACCGATAAAAAGACTGCCGGGAAATCCATGAGGTTTCCCGGCAGTTTTCTTATTCTTTTCCTGTCCAGCAGTAGGTGCAGACCTTCTCGGGATCCAGCCCGATGGCTTCCAGCGCACCTTCCAGACTTTGATAGCCCAGAGAAGCGAAGCCAAACTTCTCACAGATGGCCTTGAGCATACATTGACCACGCTGGGTGTTGGCATCGGCGTACTCATCCAGATGCTTCTGTCCTTCGTCGCCTTCCAGTTCCTGCACGGTGCTGCGGGTGAGCAGCTCCATTTCGGACTTGGAGCTGGAGAAGTTCAGGAACTTGCACCCATACATGATGGGAGGGCAGGCCGAACGCATGTGGACTTCCTTAGCACCGCTTTCGTAGAGGAACTCCACGGTCTCCCGAAGCTGAGTGCCCCGGACGATGGAATCGTCCACGAACAGCAGCTTCTTGTCCTGGATCAGTTCCGGCACGGGGATCTGCTTCATCTTTGCCACCTGGCTGCGCATGGCAGGGTTAGATGGCATAAAGGAGCGGGGCCAGGTGGGGGTGTATTTCACAAAGGGACGGGCGAAAGGGGAGTTCCCGGCGTTGGCATAGCCGATGGCATGGGGAATGCCGGAATCCGGCACACCGCACACATAGTCCACATCCTGTGCAAGCCCCCGCTCGGCATCGTGACGGGCCATGATCTCGCCGTTGCGGTAGCGCATCATTTCCACATTGACCCCCTCGTAATTGGAGTTGGGGTAGCCGTAATAAGTCCAGAGGAAGCCGCAGATCTTCATTTCCTTTCCGGCGGGGGAGAGTACTTGATATCCATCGGCATCGATGCGGACGATCTCCTTGGGGCCCAGCTCGTAGCAGTCCTCGTATCCCAGTTTGTGATAGGCAAAGGATTCAAAGGAAACGCAGTGCCCCTGCTCGCTCTTACCCACCAGCACGGGCAGACGGCCCAGCTTGTCCCGGGCAGCGATGATGTACTCGCTGGTCATAATGAGGATGGTGGCGGAACCCTCAATGAGGGACTGGGCATGGAGGATGCCGGAAACCAGATCGTCCGCCTGATTGATCAGGGCAGCCAGCAGTTCGGTGTCATTCACCTTGCCGGAGCTCATGGCCATAAACTGGTGATTGTGGTCGGAGAAATAGGTCTGGATCAGGCTGTCGGCATTGTTGATGACACCCACACAGCAGATGGCATACAGCCCCAGATGGGAGCGCACCAGCAGAGGCTGGGGGTCCCGGTCGCTGATGCAGCCCATGCCGATCATGCCCCGGAAATCTTCCATATCTTTCTCAAACTTGGTGCGGAAAGGGGTGTTTTCGATGCTGTGGATCTGACGCTGGAAGCCTTCGTCCTCGTCATACAGCACCATGCCCGCCCGACGGGTGCCCAAATGGGAGTGATAGTCTACTCCGAAAAAAACATCCATTGCCACATCATGCTTGGCAATGGCGCCAAAGAAACCGCCCATGAATCATACCTCCTGAAGCCCTTACTCCCCAGCTTAGAAACACTGGGGCAATATATCATAAGATTATTTTACTTGCTCTTTGCCGGGATGGCAATAGACAAACGGAACAAAAACACCGGGTATTTTCCCGGTAAATACATGAAACTGTATATTTCGGCGACATTGTCCGATATAAGAGGTTTTATGGGGAGCGATGTCGAATCCAGGCATCGTGTGCATGGACATCCAACTGAAGCCGGAATGTAAGAAATGTGTAAAGCGGGGATTTTTGTAGGCATTGGACTGGACATTTTGCTGGAATCAAGTATAATAGAATGGGTATAAAGCCAAAGAGAAAAACGGGAGGCGCGCTATGAAGCTCAACACCAAACGAACCTACCTGATGGGATTTGCATTTTTATCCATCTGTGCCTTTTGGCAAATGTACGACAATCTTGTGCCGCTGATGCTGACCAACACCTTTCACATTAACGAGGGGCTGTCCGGTCTGATCATGGCGGCGGATAACCTGCTGGCACTGTTCCTGCTCCCTCTATTCGGCGGGATCTCCGATCGGTGCACCAGCCGCTTGGGCAAAAGACGCCCTTTCATCCTTTTCGGTACATTGGCGACGGTGACGCTGATGATGGGGCTGCCTCTGCTGGCAGACAGCTATCATGCTGCCCCGTCGGCGGCAAAACTGGGCGGCTTTATCCTGCTGCTGGCGATGCTGCTGTTCGCCATGGGCACTTACCGTTCCCCGGCGGTGGCACTGATGCCGGATCTGACCCCCAAACCCCTGCGCTCCAAGGCCAACGCCATCATCAATCTGATGGGGGCTGTGGGCGGTGTGCTGTATTTGCTGATCACCACTTTCCTGTATACCACCAAGTCTGATGAATATATCAGCTATCTGCCCCTGTTTGCCATCGTGGGCGGGATCATGCTGGTATGTCTTGTGATTGTGATGGTCTTTGTCAACGAGCCTAAGCTGGCACAGCAACAGCAAGCCTACGAGAAGGCGCATCCTGAGGACAACCTGATGGAGGTCACAGAGCATGGCGAGCATATGCCCAAGGATGTAAAGCGCAGCTTGGGATTCCTGCTGCTGTCCATTGCCCTATGGTACATCGCCTACAACGGAATTACGACATGGTTCACGGTGTATGCCCAGAAAATGTGGCATATGTCCTTGGGGCAGGCCAACATGTGTCTGACGGTGGCCACTGCCGGTGCCATTGTCAGCTATATTCCTGTGGGGGCCGCCGCCAGCCGGTTTGGCAGACGCCGTACCATCCGCTTTGGCACGGTCCTGTTGGCAGGCTCTTTTGCCGCCGGATTCCTGTTCACGCTGCAATCGGATCATTTCTCCCCGATCCTGTTCGTCTTGTTCCTGCTGGTGGGGCTTGCTTGGGCGGCCATCAATGTGAACAGCCTGCCCATGGTGGTGGAGATGTGCAAGGGGACAGAGGTAGGCAAATTCACCGGCCTATACTACACCTTCTCTATGTCCGCTCAGATCATGACCCCGGTGGTGGCGGGCTTCCTGCTGAAGAATGTGGGTTACAAGACCTTGTTCCCCTATGCGGCGTTGTTTGCTGCGGCGTCCTTCGTGACCATGGGCATGGTGAAGCACGGCGATCACAAAGTGGAGCGGAAGAAGGGCCTGGAGGCATTTGACATTGACGATTGAGAAGGTGCAGAGAAAATCATGAAATGGCTGTTGGTTGCGCTGCCTTTGATCCTTGCGGCGCTGTATGTACTGTCCCTGCGGGGACGGGTGGGACACCCGGGGCTGGAAAAGCTGCGGGGATGGAATTATGCCCACCGAGGACTCCATGGAAACGGAATCCCCGAAAATTCGCTGGCCGCATTTCAAGCGGCAGCTGACCATGGATATGGGGCGGAATTTGATGTACATCTTCTGGCAGATGGCGGACTGGGCATCATGCACGATTCTCAGCTGAAGCGCATGACCGGGGCAGAGGGAAAAATCGAATCCCTCACCACCGGGGAACTGGCGAATTACCATCTGGATGGTACCTCGGAGGTGATCCCCACCCTCCAGCAGGTTTTGGAGATCTTTGACGGAAAAGCGCCTCTGGTGATCGAGCTGAAAACGGACAACAATGCTGCAGCTCTGTGTCAGCGGGTGTGCCAAGTGCTGGACGATTATCATGGCGTATACTGCTTGGAATCCTTTGACCCCCGGTGTGTGCTCTGGCTCAGACGCCACCGCCCGGATCTGATCCGGGGGCAGCTTTCCTACAACTTTCAAGCAGATCCCAAGAGTCCGCTGCCCGGGGTCCTCAAGTTCCTGCTGCGGTACAATATGGAGAATTTCTTGACCCTGCCGGATTTTATCGCCTACCAATTTGAGGATCGGCAGGTTTTGAGCAACCGGCTGTGCAGAAAACTCTGGAAGATCTGCGGTGTCTCGTGGACGCTGAAGAACCGCCAGCAGTATGATACTGCCATAGAAGAGGATTGGATCCCCATCTTTGAAGGATTTGAACCTTGAATCCATTCCCCCCCCGAAGCGCCGCTTCGGGGGGATTTTGCATAAGAACGCCAAAACTGTACAAACTGATCCCTATAATTGGCTTGGGATCAGGAGGGGTAGATTTTGGACAAGGATCGCAAGGAAACGGGGAAAGCTGCTCCCTTTGGCATGCGGGACAAGGTGGGATATCTGCTGGGAGATCTGGGCAATGACTTCACTTTTCTGCTGTCATCGGGATTTTTGATGAAGTTCTACACCGATGTGATGGGTGTGGACGGATTTATGGTGGGGTTGGTGATGACTGTAGCCCGGTTCGTGGATGCATTCACTGATGTGGCCATGGGGCGGCTGTGTGACCGCAGCCGGGTGACATCGGCAGGAAAATTCAAACCATGGCTGAGACGGATGAGCGGCCCGGTGGCGGTGGCATCCTTTCTGATCTACCAGAGCGGTCTGGCCAACAGGAGCATGGGGTTCAAGGTGGCATGGCTCTTTGTCACATATATTCTGTGGGGTTCGGTGTTCTATACTGCTGTAAACATCCCCTATGGTTCTATGGCATCTTCGGTGTCACCGGATCCCGGCGACCGGCAGAGCCTGTCCACCTATCGCAGCATGGGCGGTACGCTGGCAGGGGTGATCGTGGGGGCGGGGATCCCCATGGCGGCCTATGACACTCAGCAGGGGAGAGCGGTGCTGAATGGTTCTCGCTTTACCGCCATTGCCGGGATCTTCTCGGTGCTGGCGGTGGTCTGCTACCTGCTTTGCTACCATCTGACCACCGAGCGGGTGCGTCCCCGCAACGATGTTCAAAACAGGGATTCCATTGGATCTATGCTGAAGGATGCTCTCGAAAATCGGGCGCTGATCTCGGTGATCGCCGCATCTGTGGTGATGCTGCTGGCCCAGCTGACCATGCAGTCCATGGCAAATTATGTCTATCCCAACTACTACGGCAATACTGCTGCCCAGTCTGCATCCACCCTTGTGATGCTGGTGGCGATGCTGGCGGCGGCCGCTTGCGCCAAGCCCCTTGCTGCGGCGGTGGGGAAGGCAGAATTGAGCGGGGCGGCGTCCCTTTTTGCCGGGGCGGTGTGCGTGGTGCTGTTTTTTCTCAGACCCAGCAATGTCTGGGTCTATGTGGGACTCACCACCCTGAGCTGGCTGGGGCTGGGGATCTTTAACATGGTGTCCTGGGCGCTGATCACCGATGTCATCGACGATCAAGAGGTGCGTACCGGGATCCGGTCTGACGGATCGGTGTATGCCATGTATTCCTTTGCCAGAAAATTGGGGCAGGCGGGGGCTGCGACGCTCACCGGAGGAATGCTCAGTTTTATCGGCTATTCCCAGTCTACTGCCTTTGATCATGGGGTTCTGGAGGGGATCTACACCATCTCCACCATCATCCCGGCGGTGGGATTCGGTGCGCTGGGGCTGATCCTCTGGCTGTGGTATCCCCTGCACAAGAAGCAGGTGCAGGCAAATGTGGCGGCGCTGGCGCAGAGAAATCAAGATAAAGGGGAATAAAAAGGCGGTATCCGACAAAAGCCGGATACCGCTGTTTCTTTTTGTTGTAAGCAATCAGCCCTTGCAGAAGTCCTGTGCCACTTCCACGATGTGCTCCGCACTGAGCCCGAACTGCTTCAACAGCTCGGGGGCGGGACCGGAGTGACCGAACTCGTCGTTGACACCGATGCGGCGCACGGGAGTGGGCATCTTCTCCGACAGCAGAGAGCAGACAGCTTCGCCAAGACCGCCGATGATGGAATGCTCCTCGCAGGTGATGACCTTGCCGCACTTTCTGGCAGCGGAGAGCACCAGCTCCTCATCCAGAGGCTTGATGGTAGCGATGTTCACCACCATGGCGTTGATGCCCTGCTGTGCCAAGGTTTCGGCAGCCACGAGGGCTTCGTTGACCATCAGACCGTTGGCAATGATGGCAACATCGGTGCCGTCACGGAGCAGCTCGCCCTTGCCGATCTGGAACTGGAAATTCTCCGGATCGTGGAACACGGGCACCGCCAGACGACCGAAGCGCAGGTACACGGGGCCTTCGTACTCGTAAGCGGCCTTAACGG
>CALADI010000017.1 GCA_937890525.1 uncultured Clostridia bacterium
TAGGTAATGCCAACACAAAGAGCCTGCTCATTCGAGCAGGCTCTTTTGCGTATTTATTTCGAAGGAGGCAGTCGAAGTGGAGAAGTGGTTTACTGTGGAGCGGATCGACGATCATACCTATGCCATCAGCGAGTATAAGCATTGGGAGCAGACGCATTGTTATCTGTTGTTGGAAACAGAACGGGCGCTGCTGATTGATACAGGACTTGGCGTAGAAAATATTCGCCGTGTTGTGGAGTCCTTGACGAGTCTTCCTCTGATTGTGGTGACGACGCATGTGCATTGGGATCACATCGGTGTCCATGAAGCAGAGCGGGACTGGCTGGAGTCCAAATTTCCCCTCCCCATACAGATGGTTCGGTCTGCACTCTCCCAAGGTGAATGTGATTTCCCACCTGGCTTTTTTGTGGAGAATTATCGGATCTATCAGGGCGCGCCACAGTTCCTCATTCATGACGGCGATTAGATCGGCCTAGGCGGTCGGAAGGTGGAGGTGCTCCACACCCCCGGACACTCCCCCGGGCATTGCTGCTTCTACGAGCCGGAGAAAGGCTACCTTTATAGCGGAGACTTGGTCTATATGGGTTCCCTTGATATGTTCTATCCCACAACAGATCCCCGGTCGTTTCGGGATTCCATTCATCGGATTCAGAAGATCGATTTCGAACGAATTCTTCCGGGGCATTTTCAGATCGCAGTCCCCAGAGATTTCGTAGAACGGATCGCCAATGCGCTGGATCAGCTGGATGCTGCTGGAAAGCTGGAGCAAGGCACCGGTGTTTCTTCGTTTGCAGATTTCCAGATCCATCTATAAGAACGATAATCCCCCATCGTCAGCTCGATCATGGAGTGGCGATGGGGGATTTTGTGTAACAAATCTTGAAGCTGCTGCTTAGTCCTCCTCTTAAGAGGGGGACTTTTTGACCAAATTGACAACTTTGCGAACTTGCGCCGTAATAAACGGGTAATTCTCTCTACAATGCGGTACCAGACAGCCGGAACAGTCCTTGATACCTTTGGCGTTATATCGGAAGTTGCCTCCGCATTCCTCGCCCAATGCGTACAGCGGGCAGTAACAAAATATGCAGCTAAAATGTTCGGGATCAGCACCGGGATGACAGGGGAAATATTCGCACTCCCGATTTTGGAAGAAATCATAGTGAGACATGACCATTGACCTCCTGAGAAAACAAAATCCACGGTTGCGTTTGGGGTGGGGGCGCCGTAAAAGCCAAAGCCTGACCGGTAACCGGATGCCGGAACCGCAGACTGTGAGACCACAGGGCAATTTCGCAGGGATCGTTGTTTAGACTGTACTTGCGGTCCCCAACCAAGGGCAGCTCCCGAGAGGAGAATTGACAGCGGATCTGATGGGTGCGCCCTGTGATCAGGTGGATAGCAACCATGCTGAGATCCCGTCTCGACTCCACAACACGATAATCCAGAATGGCATTCTGTACCCCTTTTCCCGGTTCTGATGCCACATAAGTTTTCCGTTCCTGCTTGCATCGGGCAAGCAGATCTTCCATACGCCCATGCTCAGGAACGGGATGACCGTGGATAACAGCAAGATAGTCCTTATCAAATTCCCCTTCTCGGATCTGACGGGAAAGCTCTGAAGCGGCGTGGGGCGTGCGGGCAAGCACCATCAGACCGGAAACAACTCGATCTAGCCGGTGTACCGTTCGGATGCAGGCGTTGGGATCACCAAGCTGCTGACGGATCAAATCGGGCAGTCCACCCGGCTCGTCCGTGGAAAGAACTCTGGGCGGTTTGATACAGACCAGAAAACTATCTTCCATATGAAGAATTGAGATATCAGACATACGCACCCTCCTTGGAAAGCATTATACCATATAGCGATATACAGATGCAAGATTAACGAGTTCTTTACTTGTCCTTGCGTTCCTTTTTTCAGCCTTAATTGATCGGGTGATAAAATGATGATTAAGGAGGAATGAGATATGGTACGCACACATGACTGGGAACAGCGGGCAGAAGAGAGAATGTGGAAATGCTTTCATCATCATCCGATGCTTTGGACTTTATTCTGTATGGTAGGATTTCCGGCAATCACCCTTTTGGCGGTGGTCTGCATGACGGCTATGACGGCGATCCCCATTGTTTTTCTTTTGGAACTAATGTAATCTTTATATCTTATTAATACGGAAATGAGGAAGTTAATACGCTTTTCACCTTTTGTATACTAAACTGTAGCGGTAGGAGGTGAACGGCATGTTAGACATGGTGTTCGTTGCGGCAGGCATCGGATGCATCGCATTGATGATGCTTTTACTGAACTGGTGCAGCCGGCAGTTGGAAGAAAATGAGTAAATCGGAAAAAGAGAAGGAGACGATCTTTATGTTGATTCTATTGATTGCGGCATTGGGAATCGGCGCGTATCTGGTGTACGCGCTGGTCCATCCTGAAAGATTCTAAGAGGGGGGAATGACGAAATGATCCAGATCATAGCTGCGATCCCCATTTATCTGGCATTGGTGATCCCGGTAGGTGTGTATTTGTACCATATTATGGCAGGGAAACACACCTTTGCAGATCCGATTTTGGATCGGGTGGATGGGGCAATTTATAAGATTGCCGGTATCCGCCGGGATCAGCAGATGAATTGGAAGACATATGCGGGGGCGTTGATTTTGACCAACGGCGTTATGATGCTGCTGGGCTATGTGGTGCTGCGGATCCAAGCGCTGCCGCTGTTCAATCCGAACGGAATTGGCGGTATGGCTCCTGATTTGAGTTTTAATACGATCATCAGCTTTATGACCAACACCAACTTGCAGCACTACGCAGGTGAAAGCGCTCTCAGCAATCTTTCTCAAATGCTTGTGATCACATTCATGATGTTTGTATCCGCAGCCAGCGGCTATGCGGCGTGTGCAGCATTCATTCGTGGCATCACGGGACAGTCTAAAACTTCCGTGGGAAATTTCTATGTGGATCTGGTGCGGATCATCACCCGGATTCTGCTGCCGTTCTCGGTTGTGGGCGGATTGCTGCTGGTGTGGCAGGGGGTTCCTCAGAACCTGAGCGGAAATCTCGTGGTGGATACATTGGAAGGGACAAAGCAGGTGATCGCCTCCGGTCCGGTGGCGGCACTGGAGATCATCAAGCACCTTGGTACCAACGGCGGCGGATTCTTCGGAGCGAACTCGGCTACACCCATTGAAAATCCCACGGTTTTGACCAATCTGATCGAAATGTTTTCAATGATGCTTCTGCCGGGGGCGTGCGTCATCGCATTTGGTAAAATGGCTCGGGACGGAAGACGCAACCGCATCCACACGGAAAAGCCGGTTACCCTGCGGGACAGCAGTTTGACTGCAAAGGTATTTGGCAAAGAAGGGCGCAGCATTTTCCTTGCCATGAGCATTTTGTTCTTCGTAGGACTTTCTGTGTGCTACGGGGCTGAGTCTCAAGGAAATCCGGCTCTGGCCAATGCGGGACTTTCTCAATCCATGGGAAATATGGAAGGAAAAGAAATGCGCTTCGGTGTACCCCTTTCCTCTCTGTTCACCACCGTCACCACCTCGTTTACGACAGGAAGCGTCAATAATATGCACGATTCCCTGACGCCGCTGGGAGGCATGGTGCCGATGCTGCACATGATGCTGAATGTTGTGTTTGGCGGCAAAGGTGTGGGATTGATGAATATGATCGTGTATGCGATCTTGGCGGTGTTTATCTGCGGACTGATGGTGGGACGGACGCCGGAATATCTGGGCAAAAAGGTCGAAGGGAAAGAGATGAAGCTCACAGCGCTGTGCATCATTGTGCACCCGTTGCTCATCTTGGTCTTTTCAGCTCTGGCGATCAGTACTCAGGCAGGACAGACAGCAATTACAAGCCCTGGCTCCCACGGATTGAGCCAAGTCCTGTACGAATTCGCCTCGTCCGCGGCCAACAACGGGTCCGGTTTCGAGGGGCTGGCGGATAATACGATGTTCTGGAATATCACGACAGGACTGGCGATGTTCTTCGGGCGGTATGTATCCATCGTATTGCAGCTTGCTATTGCAGGTTCGCTGATGAAGAAACGCTATGTCAACGAGACTGTGGGCACATTGCGGACAAGTACAGTGAGTTTTGCGGTCATTCTGGTTGTGGTTGTGTATATTTTTGCGGCGCTGACATTTTTCCCGGCGTTGGCATTGGGCCCCGTGGCAGAACACCTGACACTTTGGGGGTAAGGAGGAGTAATCCATGAGCAAGCATTCAAATAAACAGAGCATCACCCCAAAGATGCTCCGGGACGCACTCAAAGGAAGCGTTCAAAAATTGAATCCCAGATACATGATGAAGAACCCGGTCATGTTTGTTGTCGAAATGGGACTCTTTATCACGGTACTGCTGTCGTTCTTTCCAAATCTTTTTGGCGGCAATAACGATGGGCTGCGGGGATATAACATCGCGGTTTCGGTGATCCTGTTTGTTACGGTGCTGTTTGCAAACTTTGCCGAATCCATAGCAGAAGGCCGGGGCAAGGCTCAGGCCGCCAGTCTGAAGAAAACACAGCAGGATACACAGGCGCATCTGCTGGACGAAAACGGCAATCTCCAAACCGTATCCTCCGGCGACTTGCGCAAGGGAGACATTGTACTGGTTAAGGCGGGGGAGATCATTCCCGGCGACGGAGAAGTGATCGAGGGAATTGCTTCGGTAGATGAATCTGCCATCACAGGCGAATCGGCGCCTGTGGTGCGGGAAAGCGGAGGAGATTTTTGTTCCGTTACCGGCGGCACGACGGTGGTATCGGACTGGCTGAAGATCCAGATCACATCGGATCCGGGAAACAGCTTCTTGGATCGGATGATCTCCATGGTCGAGGGCGCGTCCCGTAAGAAAACACCAAATGAAATTGCGCTGAATACACTTTTGGTATCCTTGACCATTATTTTCCTGATCGTGATCGTGACGCTTTATCCCATTGCCCGGTATGTGGGGGTGGAACTCTCTACATCCACTTTGATCGCGCTGATGGTTTGTTTGATTCCCACGACGATTGGCGGTTTGCTGTCGGCGATTGGCATTGCGGGTATGGATCGGGTCACGCAGTTCAATGTGATCGCAATGTCGGGCAAAGCTGTGGAAGCGTGCGGAGATGTGGACACCATGATCTTGGATAAGACAGGCACCATCACCTTCGGCAATCGGCTTGCGGCAGATTTCATCCCTGTGAATGGCGTTGAACCAAAAGAACTGATCCGCTGTGCGGCGCTGACTTGCTGCCACGACAGCACACCGGAGGGAAAATCCACATTGGAACTGGCACGGAAGATGGGGGACACCTCCGCTGAACCCGAGCATGCTCAGTTTTATGAGTTTACGGCTCAGTCCCGGATGAGCGGTCTGGATCTTCCGGATGGGACACGCATTCGCAAAGGTGCGTCGGATGCCATCATCCGGTATGCAAAAGAAGCCGGGGGCATTATCCCCAGCGACTTGCAGGAGCATGTGGAAAAGGTTTCCTCGCTGGGCGGTACGCCGCTGGTGGTATGCAAAAACAGTCAAATCCTCGGAGTTATCTATCTGAAGGATACGGTGAAACCGGGTATGCGGGAACGATTTGCCCGCCTGCGTGCCATTGGCATCAAAACGGTCATGTGCACTGGGGACAATCCCCTCACTGCGGCGACCATAGCCGGAGTGGATGGATTTGTTGCAGAATGCAAGCCCGAAGATAAAATTGCGGTAATCAAGAAAGAACAGGCTGAGGGAAAAATCGTTGCGATGACCGGAGACGGCACCAACGATGCCCCGGCTCTGGCGCAGGCCAATGTAGGCTTGGCGATGAACTCCGGAACGACAGCGGCGAAAGAAGCTGCCAATATGGTGGATCTGGACAGCGACCCCACCAAGATCCTTGAGGTAGTGGAGATCGGAAAACAGCTGCTCATCACACGGGGGGCGCTTACAACATTTTCCATCGCCAACGATATTGCAAAATACTTTGCCATTATCCCCGCTATGTTCATGACTGCCATTCCTCAGCTTGGGGTCTTGAATATCATGAACTTGGCTTCGACCAACAGTGCCATCCTTTCAGCATTGATTTTTAATGCATTGATCATTCCGGCGCTGATCCCCTTGGCAATGAAGGGAGTTAAATACCGGCCAATGTCCTCCGGGAAGATGCTGGCGAGAAATATGCTCATTTATGGCTTGGGCGGCGTCATTACCCCCTTTGTGGGAATCAAACTGATTGATCTTGTAATAAGCCCGCTGTTGTCCTTGATTGGAATTTAAGAGGTGATAACCATGGAGATGTGTAAAAAGATCTTAAAGATGCTGCGACCGGCCTTGATCGTGACCTTGACATTGATGGTGATTTGCGGACTGGGATACCCTCTGCTGATGAATGGTCTTGCCGGGACGCTCTTTCCGAGACAAGCCAGCGGAAATCTGGTACTGGTAGATGGAAAACCCATTGGGTCAGAATTTGTGGGGCAGGAGTTTACTCAAGATTACTTTATGAAGGGGCGTCCCTCTGCCGTTCACTACAATACCTATTCCGTTGTGGATGGAGCGCAGAAGTATTCGGATGGGACAGCCTTTACAGGTGTTGCGTCAGGCTCTTCTAATTATGGTCCCTCTGACCCGGTACTGGTACAGCGGGTACAGGCTGACATGGATCGGTTCTTGGCAGATAACCCCGATGTGGCGCGGGAGGACATTCCAACGGATCTGATGACGGCTTCCGGCTCTGGGCTGGATCCTCATATTTCTCCGAGATCTGCAGCCATCCAGATCCCCGCAATCTCGGCAGCTTCGGGACTTTCGACGCAGATGTTGGAGCAGATCGTGGAAAACAACACCACCGGAAAACTCTTTGGAGTTTTCGGGGAAGAGACGGTAAATGTTCTCGGAGTGAATGTGGATATTGCCAAGGCGATGGGACTGATCTCCTAAGAGGGGATTTGGATTTCTAAGGCGATAGCTGAACCGATAATGGTGAGACTGCGGGAGCAGAAAGACATCCCGCAGTCTCTTCTTTATGCAATCTTAATGCTGAAGGCGTAAAACTTATACCGGCACAACCCTATATACGGTATCGTATCTGTGGAAAGACAGCGAACATCGGCAGACCGGTTGCCTTTTTGGATCGCAATGGTATAATAAGTTGGAAGCATTCAGTCGATTGCGCAGGACCGTACAGGGGGAGAAGTGCTGTGGGAGAAATATATCGGGATCCGGAGCAGATACTTAGGCAAATCAAGACGGAGGAAGCGGCAAAATCCCGGGGCGTTTTGAAGATCTTCTTCGGATATGCCGCCGGAGTCGGAAAAACATTTGCCATGCTGGAGGCAGCACACACGGCAATGGCACAGGGTGTGGATGTGGTTTCGGGATACATAGAACCCCACACCCGTCCGGAAACCATGGCACTGCGAAAGGGCCTTCCTTCTTTGCCGACCCGCTGGGTGGAGCATGGACAGGTGCAGCTTCAGGAGTTTGACTTGGATGCGGCGCTTCGCAGAAAACCGGCCTTGATTTTGGTGGATGAACTTGCGCACACCAATGCGCCGGGCAGCAGAAATGCCAAGCGCTATCAAGATGTGGAAGAACTTTTGCGGGCGGGCATCAGCGTTTATACCACGGTCAATGTGCAGCATATTGAGAGTTTGAATGATATGGTGGAATCCATCACCGGCATCTCTGTTCGTGAGCGCATCCCGGATTCCGTGTTTGACCGCGCCGATCAGGTGGATATCGTGGATATTGAGCCGCAGGAGCTGATCGATCGGCTCAAAAGCGGAAAGGTCTACCGCCAGCAGCAGGCGCATAGAGCAATGGAGAATTTCTTCACCATTGAAAATCTGACAGCGCTGCGGGAAATTGCTCTGCGGCGGTGTGCAGACCGGGTCAATCGAAAAAAAGCCTATTCCGGCGGGCAAAACGAGGAGTATCACACGGAGGAGCATGTTCTGGTATGCCTATCTTCCTCCCCGTCCAATGCCAAAATCATTCGCACAGCATCCAGAATGGCACAGGCATTCAAAGGTACGCTGACGGCTCTGTTTGTGGAGACACCCGATTTCCCGGCAATGGGGGCGGAGGATCTGCAAAGACTGCGTTCCAATCTGCGATTGGCGGAGCAGCTGGGGGCAAAAATCGAAACGGTATATGGGACGGATGTCTCTTTCCAAATTGCAGAGTTTGCTCGACTGTCGGGGGTATCCAAGATCGTGATCGGACGGAGTTCTGCAAAAAAGAGCAGGATCTTAGGAAAGCAGACACTCACGGAAAAGCTGATTTCCACAGCCCCATATCTTGACATTTATATCATTCCGGATGCGGCCGCCTGCGTGCCATACGCGCCGCACAAGACTCACTCCGGGGTGTTTTCGGGGACGGATCTATTCAATACCGTGGCGATATTGATCCTTGCAAGCTGTATCGGTGGGATCTTTGACCGCCTTGGATTTGAAGAGGCCAATATCATTACAGTTTATGTCCTGGGTGTTTTGATCACATCCGTTGTGACAAGAAATCGGATCTATAGCCTATGCTCGTCCGTGGTCAGCGTTTTTGTGTTCAATTTCCTGTTTACAGAGCCGAGATTTAGTCTGCAAGCTTATGACAGGGGATATCCGGTTACCTTCTTTGTTATGTTCCTTGCGGCTTTCTTGACCAGCTCATTGGCGGTCAAACTCAAAGAACACGCAAGACAATCGGCGCTGGTGGCATACCGCAATAAGATCCTCTTTGATGTCAACCAGTCGCTTCAGCAGGCAAAAGACCGGGATGACATCCTGCAATCTACGGCAAAGCATTTGACCAGATTGCTTCAGCGGGATATCGTCATCTACCCGGCATCAGACGGGAAACTTCAGTCCCCAAGGATCTATTTTCAGAACCCTGAGGGTGGAGACGCTTCGTGTTATACCAACGAGAGCGAACGGGCGGTGGCGCTCTGGGTGCTGAGGAACAACAAGCATGCAGGCGCAACGACCCAGACCCTGTGCAATGCGAAATGCCTGTATCTGGCAATACGGATCAATCAGCAGGTCTACGGTGTGACAGGGATCTGCGTGGGGGCAGTGCCGCTGGATAGTATGGAAAAGAGCATGACCCTGTCTATTTTGGGGGAATGCGCTCTGGCGCTGGAAAATGAGCAGAATTCCCGGGAAAAGGAAGCGGCGGCTTTGCTGGCAAAGCAGGAGCAGCTCAGAGCCAATCTGCTGCGGTCGATCTCCCATGACCTGCGAACGCCGCTGACCTCGATTTCCGGCAATGCCAGCAATTTTCTTGCCAATGGGGATCAGATGGATGATGCAACCAAGCACCAGCTTTTTATGGATATTTACGATGATTCCATGTGGCTGATCAATCTGGTGGAGAATCTTCTGTCCGTTTCTCGATTGGAAGAAAATCATCTGAATCTGCATTTCAACTCGGAATTGGTCTGCGATGTGATCGAGGAAGCGCTGAAGCATATCAACCGCAAGCGCGTGCATTACCACATATCTGTTCATCATGAGAATGAACTGCTTTTGGCAAAAATGGATGCCAAGCTGATCGTTCAGGTCATCATCAATCTGGTGGATAATGCCATCAAGTACACCCCGGAGGGCAGCAGCATACAGATTTCCACAAGAGCTGTGGAAGACAAGGCGGTTATCGAGGTAGCGGACAACGGCGAAGGCATCCCGGATGAGATGAAAGATAAGATCTTTGATATGTTCTATTCCGGTGCAAATAAGATCGTGGACAGCCGCCGCAGCCTTGGCTTAGGGCTTTCTTTGTGCAAATCCATTGTTTCGGCCCATGGAGGGGAGATCAAAGTCTCGGACAACAGCCCCCATGGAGCGGTATTCACATTTACACTACCGATTGAGGAGGTTACACTCTATGAATAAAATTTCGATCCTTGTGGTGGAGGACGATTCCTCGGTGAAGAATCTGATGACAACCACACTCCGCACTCACGGCTATCATTTCCTCACTGCCCCCAACGGACAATCGGCAATTATGCAGGCATCCTCCTACAGACCGGACATTGTGCTGTTGGATCTGGGGCTCCCGGATATGGACGGGATTGAGGTGATCCGTAATATCCGAAGCTGGTCGAATCTGCCCATTATTGTGATCAGCGCGCGTAGTGAGGATTCGGATAAAATCGATGCACTGGATGCCGGGGCAGATGACTATTTGACAAAACCGTTTTCTGTGGAAGAGCTTTTGGCACGGCTGCGGGTGACCCAGCGGCGATTAAGCATGATGGTCGGGGAAACGGAAACACCTGTTTTTCAAAATGGGGATCTGAAAATCGATTATTCGGCTGGGTGTGCATGGATCGGGAGCGAGGAACTGCATTTGACGCCGATCGAATACAAGATCCTTTGCCTGCTTGCCCAAAATGTGGGAAGAGTCTTGACCCACACATATATCACCCAGCATGTCTGGGGACACAGTTGGGACAATGATATATCGTCTCTGCGGGTATTTATGGCTACCCTGCGGAAAAAACTGGAAAACGGGGAGGATTCTCCGCAGTATATCCAGACCCACATTGGGGTGGGATATCGGATGATTCGTGTCTAGAAAAAAGATTCTGGGCAGCGGCAAATACACCCGGAAAGAAAAGCAGAAAAATCGGCTCAGTCCATCTCCGTGGACTGAGCCGTTTCGCATATGCATAAAAACGGAGCAAGCGATCATCGCTTGCTCCGACAATGGTGCGAGAGATGGGACTCGAACCCACACGGCATAACCACACGCACCTCAAACGTGCTTGTCTACCATTCCAACACTCTCGCGAACACTAGGCAATTATACAGCCATAAACGGCATTTGTCAACAGAATTATCACAACAAATCCCATATCACGAAAAAGGGGATCCGGAGGGCAAATCCTATTGACAAAAAGAGGAAGATATGATAAGATTGTACTCCATACTGTGATACTATGCCCACATGGCAACCCCATCATGTAGTGACATACTAGCACAGGAGGGCGGAGTTGTCAAGTGGCACAAGAAAGAAACCTCCAACTCCGCCAAGCGTATCATAATCAACAACACAATACTCCGGCTTATCGCCGAAAGAAAGGCTGTGATGATCCATATGGCAATGGTCAAGGACCAGTTGTTTGGCAAGACCGTGCGTAAGAGCTACGCAAAGTACGAAGAGATCCTGGAAATGCCCAATATGCTCAAGATCCAGAAGGACTCCTATAAGTGGTTCCTGGAAGAGGGTCTGCGGGAAGTGTTCAAGGATGTTGGCTCCATCACCGATTTCTCCGGTAAGCTTGAGCTGAGTTTCCTGGATTTTTCCATGGACGAGAAGCCCAAGTACACCATCGAGGAATGCAAGGAGCGGGACGCCACCTACGCCAAGCCCATCAAGGTGCGGGTCCGTCTGCGTAACACCGAGACCGATGAAATCAAAGAGCAGGAAATCTTCATGGGCGATTTCCCCATCATGACCAACGGCGGTACCTTTGTCATCAATGGCGCCGAGCGTGTCATCGTCTCCCAGATCGTTCGTTCCCCCGGTATGTACTACGGTCACGAGGTGGACAAGGCGGATCAGCATACCTACACCGCCACCGTCATTCCTTACCGTGGCGCATGGCTGGAGTACGAGACCGATGCATCCGATGTGCTGTGGGTCCGGATCGATAAAAACCGCAAGCTGCCCATCACCTGTCTGATCCGCGCCATGGGCGTTAAGACCGACGAGGAGATCAAGGAACTCTTCGGTGAGGATGCCCGCATTCTGGCAACCATCGAAAAGGATCCCTGCAAGACCCGTGAGGAGTCCCTGCTGGAGATCTACCGCCGCCTGCGTCCCGGCGAGCCTCCCACGGTGGAGACTGCCATTGCCCATCTGGAGGGGCTGCTGTTTGATGCCCGCCGGTATGATGTCAGCAGAGTCGGCCGCTATAAGTTCAACAAGAAGATGGACATCTGGAGCCGCCTGTCCGGTCAGGTGGTGGCAGAGCCCATCGTAGATCCCATGACCGGCGAGATCTTGGCTATGCCCGGCGAGGTGCTGGATCGCGCCCGTGCCCACGAGATCAGCGACCGCGGCGTCAACACCGCTGTGGTTCAAGTGGGCGATCATCTGGTGAAGATCTTCGCCAACGACATGGTGGATATGTCCAAGTTTGTGGACTTCGATCCTGCCGAGTACGGCATCCGAGAGAAGGTTCGTTTCTCTGTGCTGAAGGAGATGCTGGATACCGTTCCCGCCGACGGCTGGAAGGATGCCATTGCCGAGCGCATGGATGATCTGATCCCCAAGCACATCATCGTGGACGACATCCTTGCCTCCATCAACTATCTGAACTGTGTGGCCATGGGTGTGGGCATTCCCGATGACATCGACCATCTGGGCAACCGCCGCCTGCGCTGCGTGGGCGAGCTGCTGCAGAACCAGTTCCGCATCGGCTTCAGCCGTCTGGACCGTGTGATCCGGGAGCGTATGACCGTGCAGGATCTGGATGCCGTTACCCCCCAGAGTCTGATCAACATCCGTCCTGTGACTGCGGTCATCAAGGAGTTCTTCGGCTCCAGCCCCCTGTCTCAGTTCATGGATCAGAACAACCCCCTGGCAGAGCTGACCCACAAGCGTCGTCTGTCCGCTCTGGGCCCCGGCGGTCTGAGCAGAGAGCGCGCTTCTTTCGATGTCCGAGATGTACACTACACCCACTACGGCCGTATGTGCCCCATCGAGACCCCCGAAGGTCCCAACATCGGTCTGATCAACTATCTGGCCACCTTTGCCAAGATCAACGACTTTGGCTTCATCGAGGCACCTTACCGCAAGGTGGATAAGGAGACCGGTTTCGTGACCCGTGAGGTCGCCTACATGACCGCCGATGTAGAGGATGATTTCTACATTGCACAGGCCAACGAGCCGCTGGATGAAAACGGCTGCCTTGCCAATGCCCGTATCACCTGCCGTCACCGCAACGAGATCATCGAGGTGGATCGCAATGTGATCGATTACATCGATGTTTCCCCCAGAATGATGGTCTCTGTGGCTACCGCATTCATTCCCTTCCTGCAGAACGACGACGCGAACCGTGCTCTGATGGGTGCGAACATGCAGCGTCAGGCAGTTCCTCTGCTGACCACCGAGGCTCCCATCGTTGCCACCGGTATGGAGCACCGCTCCGCCGTGGACTCCGAGGTGTGCATCAAGGCTCAGGGTGACGGTGTCGTTTCCGCAGTTTCTGCCGACAGCATCACCGTGCGCTACGATGACGGTCGGGTAGAGGATTACAAGCTGACCAAGTTTGCCCGCAGCAACGCCGGCACCTGCGTCAACCAGCGTCCCATCGTGGAAGCCGGGGAGCGGGTCACCACCGAGCAGATCATTGCCGACGGTCCTTCCACCTCTCAGGGTGAGGTCGCTCTGGGCAAGAATGTGCTCATCGGCTTCGTTACTTGGGAAGGCTACAACTACGAGGACGCCATCCTGCTCAACGAGCGTCTGGTTCGTGAGGATGTGTTTACTTCCATCCACATTGAGGAGCACGAGACCGAGTCCCGTGACACCAAGCTGGGACCGGAAGAGATCACCCGGGATATCCCCAATGTGGGTGAGGACACCCTGAAGGATCTGGACGAGAACGGCATCATCCGCATCGGCGCTGAGGTCCACTCCGGCGATTATCTGGTGGGCAAGGTCACGCCTAAGGGCGAGACGGAGCTGACCCCCGAGGAGCGTCTGCTCCGTGCTATCTTTGGCGAGAAGGTCAGAGAAGTCCGTGACACCTCTCTGAAGGTGCCCCACGGCGAAAGCGGCATCGTGGTGGATGTGAAGATCTTCACCAAGGAGAACGGCGACGAGCTGCCTGCCGGCGTGAACAAGTCCGTCCGTGTCTATATTGCCCAGAAGCGTAAGATCTCCGTGGGCGATAAGATGGCAGGCCGTCACGGCAACAAGGGCGTTATCTCCCGTGTGCTGCCGGAGGAGGATATGCCTTTCCTGCCCGACGGTACGCCGCTGGACATCGTGCTGAACCCGCTGGGCGTTCCTTCCCGTATGAACATCGGCCAGGTTTTGGAGGTCCACTTGGGCTACGCAGCCAAGACTCTGGGCTGGAAGGTGGCGACCCCCGTATTCGACGGCGCCAACGAGAAGGACATCCGGGATACCCTGAAGCTGGCCGGTCTGCGTGAAGACGGCAAGACCATCCTGTACGATGGCCGTACCGGCGAGCCCTTCGACAATCTGGTTACCGTAGGCTACCCCTACTACCTGAAGCTGCACCATCTGGTCGACGATAAGATCCATGCCCGTTCCACCGGTCCGTACTCTCTGGTCACCCAGCAGCCCTTGGGCGGCAAGGCCCAGTTCGGCGGCCAGCGCTTCGGCGAAATGGAAGTCTGGGCGCTGGAAGCTTACGGCGCAGCTTATACCCTGCAGGAGATCCTGACGGTGAAGTCCGACGATGTCACCGGTCGTGTCAAGACCTACGAGGCCATCGTCAAGGGCAACAATATCCCCGCCCCCGGCGTGCCCGAATCCTTCAAGGTTCTGGTGAAGGAACTGCAGTCTCTGTGTCTGGACATCCGTGTGCTGGATGAGAACGGCAATGAGATCGAACTGAAGGACGAGGACGAAGATGATGATGTGATCTACACCAGCGAATCCCACGGTGAGATCGTGACCGATACCAATGAGGTGCTGGATTCCGGCTTCGGCATTGATGAAGACAGCCCTGAAGATATTATGGATGTGTTCGGCGGACTGGAAGAAGACGCGGACACCACGGAAGAATAAGGAGGCGTGACAATGGCAAATGCCACCTTTGATGCCATTAAGATCGGCATCGCTTCGCCGGATATGATCCGGCAGTGGTCTTATGGTGAAGTTAAGAAGCCTGAGACCATCAACTACCGCACTCTGAAGCCGGAACGGGACGGCCTGTACTGCGAGCGGATCTTCGGACCGAACAAGGACTGGGAGTGCCACTGCGGCAAGTACAAGAAGATCAAGTACAAGGGGAAGATCTGCGACCGCTGCGGCGTCGAGGTCACCCGTTCCAAGGTGCGCCGGGAGCGTATGGGTCACATTGAACTGGCCGCTCCCTGCAGCCACATCTGGTATTTCAAGGGGATTCCCTCCCGGATGGGCTTGATCCTGGATATTTCCCCCAAAATTCTGGAGAAGGTTCTCTACTTCGCCTCCTATATTGTCACCGATCCCGGCGATACGCCCTTGGTGATGAATCAGGTGCTCACCGAGAAGGAGTACCGGGAGATGCGGGAGAAGTACGAGGATGACTTCAAGGCAGGCATGGGTGCCGAGGCGGTGAAGGAACTGCTGGAGGGGCTGGATCTGGACAAGCTGTCCGATCAGCTGCGCAGCGAACTGAACACCGCATCCGCCCAGAAGAAGCTGCGGATCGTCAAGCGTCTGGAAGTTGTGGAGGCATTCCGTGCCTCCGGCAACAAGCCCAGCTGGATGATCATGGATGTGCTGCCTGTGATCCCTCCGGATATCCGTCCCATGGTTCAGCTGGACGGCGGACGGTTTGCTACCTCCGACCTGAACGATCTGTACCGCCGGGTCATCAACCGGAACAACCGTCTGAAGCGGCTGATCCAGCTGAATGCCCCCGATATCATCGTGCGCAACGAGAAGCGTATGCTGCAGGAGGCTGTGGACGCTCTGATCGACAACGGCCGCCGCGGCCGTGCCGTCACCGGTGCTAACAACCGTGCGCTGAAGTCCCTGTCCGATATGCTCAAGGGCAAGCAGGGCCGCTTCCGTCAGAACCTGCTGGGCAAGCGTGTTGACTACTCCGGTCGTTCCGTTATCGTGGTCGGTCCTGAGCTGAAGCTGTATCAGTGCGGCGTGCCCAAGGAAATGGCAATCGAGCTGTTCCGCCCCTTCGTGATGAAGAAGCTGGTTGCCGACGGCCTGGCCAACAACATCAAGTCCGCCAAGAAGATGATCGACAAGGGCAAGACCGAGGTCTGGGATGCGCTGGACGAGATCATCAAGGATCGTCCCGTCATGCTGAACCGTGCGCCTACGCTGCACCGTCTGGGCATTCAGGCCTTTGAGCCGGTGCTGGTGGAAGGCCGCGCGCTGAAGCTGCACCCCCTGTGCTGTACTGCATTTAACGCCGACTTCGACGGCGACCAGATGGCAATCCATGTGCCCCTGTCCTCTGAGGCTCAGGCAGAAGCCAGAATGCTGATGCTGTCTGCCAACAACCTGCTGCGTCCTCAGGACGGCAAGCCCGTCACCGTTCCTTCTCAGGATATGATCCTGGGTGCTTATTACCTGACCTATGTCCGTCTGGGCAAGGTGGAGAAGGGTGCTGAGAGCGTCTATGTCACCGACGCCGGTGACACCGGTCTGCCCGTGGGCGAGCTGGTGGACGCAGACGAGTTCCTTGCCGCCAACGAGACTGCCAAGGCCGAGGGCAAGGCACAGGCCACCTTCCGTCCCAAACTGGCATACTCCAGCGTGGACGAGGCTATTGCCGCTTACGCCAGCGGAGATGTGGCGCTCCATGCGCCCATTCTGGTCCGCTACGGCAAGGAGATCGACGGCAAGATGGAGTACCGCATCATCAATGCCACCATCGGCCGTCTGATCTACAACGAGCCCATCCCTCAGGATCTGGGCTTTGTGGATCGCTCCAACCCCGACAAGCTGTTCGATCTGGAAATCGACTTCCTGGTTGGCAAGAAGCAGCTGGGCAAGATCATCGACAAGTGTATCCGCAAGCACGGCTTCACCGTGGCTACGGAGATGCTGGACCGCATCAAGGCTCTGGGCTACAAGTACTCCACCAAGGGCGCTATCTCCGTGTCCATTGCGGACATGGTGGTTCCCAAGAAGAAGTACGAACTGGTTCAGGCTTCTGAGAAGGTTGTTCTGGAGATCGACCAGTTCTACCGTCAGGGCTTGATCACCAATGACGAGCGTTACCGTTTGACCGTTCAGCAGTGGGAAAAGACCACCGCCGATGTGACCAATGCCCTGCAGGGCAATCTGGATCAGTTCAACCCCATCTACATGATGGCGGACTCCGGCGCCCGTGGTTCTATGGCTCAGATCCGTCAGCTTGCCGGTATGCGTGGTCTGATGGCGGATACCGCCGGTCGTACCATCGAAATTCCCGTTAAGGCGAACTTCCGTGAAGGTCTGTCTGTTCTGGAATACTTCATCTCCTCCAGAGGTGCTCGAAAGGGCATGGCCGATACCGCTCTGCGTACTGCTGACTCCGGTTACCTGACCCGCCGAATGGTCGATGTCTCTCAGGATGTCATCATCCGTGAACATGACTGCGGCACCACCAAGGGTATCTGGGTGGGCGCTGTGGTGCAGAACGGCGATGTGATCGATTCCTTCGGCAACCGCATCCGTGGCCGTTATCCCGTCAATGATGTGGTGGATCCCGTTACCGGAGAACTGCTCCACTCCAAGGATGAGCTGATGATGCCCGAGGATGCCGAGAAGTTCGAGGCTCACGGCATTGACAAGATCTATATCCGCACCATTCTGGGCTGCCGTGCCAGAAGCGGCGTCTGCGCCAAGTGCTACGGCATGAACTTGGCCACCTCTAAAGAGGTCAATTTGGGCGAAGCTGTCGGTATCATCGCTGCTCAGTCCATCGGTGAGCCCGGTACTCAGCTGACCATGCGTACCTTCCACTCCGGCGGCGTTGCCGGTGACGATATCACCCAGGGTCTTCCCAGAGTTGAAGAACTGTTTGAGGCCCGCCGTCCCAAGAAGATGGCTCAGATCTCTGAGATCACCGGCGTGGTCAATATCGATAACACCCACCGCACCCCCCTGCGTGCCATTACCGTCACCGCAGAGGATGGGGAGGTCAAGGTCTACAATGTGCCTTACTCCGTTGGTCTGAAGGTCACCCACGGCAAGATCGTCCACAAGGGCGAGCCCATCACCGACGGTGCCCTGTACCCGCAGGATGTTCTGCGGATCTCCGGCACTGAAGCCGTTCAGGATTATCTGGTTCAGTCTGTTCAGGCGGTTTACCGTCAGCAGGGCGTTGAGATCAACGATAAGCATATCGAGGTCATCATCCGCCAGATGATGCGTAAGGTTCGCGTGGAGGAAGCCGGTGACAGCGAACTGCTGGCCGGTACCGTCGTCGACACCTTTGAATTCGAGGATGCCGAGGCTGCTGTTCAGGCTCGCATCGACGCCGGCGAGACCGATCTGGTGCTGCCCACCTACTCTGCGATGCTGCTGGGTATTACCAAGGCATCTCTGGCAACGGATTCCTTCCTGTCTGCCGCATCCTTCCAGGAGACCACGAAGGTTCTGACTGATGCCGCCATCCGTGGCAAGGTCGACCATCTGGTTGGTCTGAAGGAGAATGTCATCATCGGTAAGCTGATCCCTGCAGGCTCTGGTCTGATGGCTTACAGAGACTTCCAGCCGGGCGTTACCCCGGAGTCCCGTCTCAACGAGACTGAGGAAGAAGAGGTCATCGAGGAAGCTGAATGATTCTAAAAATCCCCACATTCCGTCAGGAATGTGGGGATTTTGCTGTTTAATTCGGGAAAAGTGGGGTGGAAAGATACCGCTCACCGGTGTCGGGGAGAATGACCACCAGACGCTTGCCTGCGTTTTCTGGTCTGCTTGCCGCGCTGACAGCCGCCCACAGCGCTGCGCCGGAGGAGATCCCCACCAGAAGCCCTTCGGTGGTACCTGCCATTCTGGCGGCTTCCATGGCATCGCGATCCGTAACGGGGATCACCTCAGCATAGATCTTGGTGTCCAAAACCGAGGGGATGAAATTCGCCCCGATGCCTTGAATGCCGTGGGGTGCGGCATACCCTTGGCTGAGCAGGGGAGATGCTGCAGGCTCTGCGGCGATAATGTGGATGCTTGGGTTTTGCTCCTTGAGATACCGCCCAACTCCGGAGATGGTTCCTCCGGTGCCAACACCGGCAACCAGAAGATCTACCCGCCCATCGGTGTCCTGCCAAATCTCCGGACCGGTGGTGCGGTAGTGGGCGAGGGCATTGGAAGGATTGGAGAATTGACCGGGGAGGAAGCTGTTGGGGATCTGAGCCGCCAGCTCCTCGGCCCGTTTTACAGCCCCCTGCATCCCCTCAGCGCCGGGGGTGAGCACCAACTCAGCGCCGTAGCCCAGCATCAGCTTCCGCCGCTCTATGCTCATGGTATCGGGCATGACAATGATACACCGATAGCCCCGGGTGGCACAGACCATGGCAAGACCGATGCCTGTATTCCCGGAAGTCGGCTCAATGATGACAGAGTTGGGGTTCAGAATGCCCTGCTGCTGCGCATCATCCAGCATTTGTACCGCCGCACGATCCTTGATGGAGCCGCCGGGGTTCTGGCGCTCCAGTTTCGCCAAGATTTGGCAGTCAAGGTGATACCGCTGCTCCAGCCGGTGCAGGCGCACCAGCGGCGTACCACCGATGACTTCTTCTACAGAATCAAAGATTTTTCCCATAGGGGATCCCTCCATATCATTTTGAGGGTATCATACCCCAGCGGTGGGGGATTGTCAAGGGAAAAGAAAACCCGTCGGCGCATCTTCCGGTGAGGAAACGCCAACGGGCATGGTCATCGCCGCTGTTCGTATTGCAGCTCGTAGGGCTTTTTGGGGGTGTAGTGATCCGACAGTTTGACCACAACACGCCCATCTAATATTGCCACGCTGCCGTCATTGGGATATAGGGGCATGGCTTGAAAATCATCACTTTGGGAGACAGCCAGCATGGTCTGTTCCTCAGGCTCCTGCCAAGGCACATTCAGCCAATCGTTGAGATAGTAGTACACATGCTTGTTCAGATCCAGCACCGTGTCCGCCATGCAGCTATAATGGCCCACCAGATCAAAGACCTCTATGGAGCTGTGGTATATGTTCCGTGGGAAAGAGCCGATGACCACCACCTGCATATCTTGGTGGTAGCCCGGGGTCTGTTCCACTCTTGCCACCAGATTGGTGGCAAAGGCTTGCGTTGCACGGTGGGCGGTGGCGGAGGAGACATAGGCTGTATTGCAGATTTGACTGCTGAGCAGCACGAGCACCGCCATGATCAGAGAAAACACCGGGCGCAGTACCGTTGCGGAATTAGAGGGCAGGACGGCTCTGTCCATCAGCAGGATGGGCAGAAGATAGGTAAAGACCAGACCGTAGCGCATATTGGGGGAGATCTCTGTGAGAATTTGTGTCAGATTCAAAGCAAGGGGCAGCAGGGCAAATCCGGCAAGGAGCAGCAGCTTCCTACCGATGCCGTCGCCTTTTTTGGCAAAATAGGGGATCAGCAACAGCACGGTTAGAATTACCAATGCCCAGTGGGCGGCGGTGAGCACCCCGGTGCCGTAGGACACCGCGTAGGGCTGAAGGAAGTAGCAGACGGCGTGCTTGCAGGCAGACAGAATGCTTCGTAGAAAAGCAACGACGGAAAAACCAGTCCCTGCGGTGCCAATGCCGCGGTAGTCCAGAAGGGTGAGATCCTTGACCCGGAGGAAAACTTGAAGGATGCCCCAGTAGAGGATCATCCCCACCAAGATCATGAGGATGGTTCGAATGCCCCGTTTGACACAGGAGTCTACCGGCTCTTGATCCAGAAGATCCCGAATGGAGCAAATCAGGCCCAGAGATGCCGCAATAGCCAGATAGGCTTGGTAGGTGCCCACGCTGCAAGCCAGCAGTAAGGCGGCGGGGAGGAAACCCCAGCGCCAGCGGCGCAGGATCCACACCGACAGTACCGCCAGAAAGATCCCGAAGGCGTAGGCTGATGCGGTAAACATATATAAGTAGTTATAGGCAATGGGAGGAAACACGGCAAAGATTGCACCCCAGAGGATGCCGGAGGATCTGCGGCGCAGTCCCACCAGATCCCCGGACAGTCCCGCAGCGGAGCCCAGAAAAATCAGCGAGAGAATGCCGATCAGTGCCGGCGCTTGAAGAAATCCGTGAAAGACGGACGCATAGTGGAGGAACCACCGGCCGGAAATGGTCATCTGCTGGGCATCATAGACCCGGCTCAGCCCGTCGGAATTGGGGATGATATTGGTAAAAGCGAACAGATGCACCAGAAAACCGGTGATGATGCAGGATAAAAATGCAGCCTGCGCCCCCGGGGAGAACGCCCGGCGGAGCCGATCCGGCAGCGAATGGGTATCAGGATTCATAATCGACCTCATAATTTTGGAATCAATGGATTGCTTACCCTATGATTATACCATTTTTCCCATAAAAAGCAATCGGCAGGACCTCCCCAATGGGGAAGTCCTGCGTTTTAGAGTATGCTCCACAGCCAATAGACGAAGCCGTATAACACGCTGGCTGCCAGCCCGTAAACGATCACCGGCCCGGCAATGGTGAACATTTTTGCCCCCACCCCTAGGACGAAGCCCTCGGTCTGGAATTCCACCGCAGGGGCACAGACCGCATTGGCAAAGCCGGTAATGGGGACAAGGGTGCCTGCACCGGCTACCTTGGCGATGTCGTCATAAAGGCTCAAGCCCGTGAGCAGGGCGGACAGCGCCACCAGCGTCATAGACATCCCGGCGGCGGCCGTTTCCGGGGATGCCCCCAGAGCGGCATAGCCGTTGCGGATGAGCTGCCCGATGACACAAATCAGCCCGCCAATCCAGAAGGCGTTGAGACAGTCCTTGACCACCGGGGATCTGGGGGCGATCTCCTTCACAAGCTGTGCATAATCCTTTTCCGTCATATCCATTCCTCCCGTGGATAGTCTGCCGCATGGAGGGAGGAATATACGGCTATGGCATCATTTTTCCTTGTAATACAGATAGCAATGGCAGAATCCCTCGAAGTCGGGATCGTCGATCTGCTCCCGGAATTCCTTGCACATGCACTTGGTATCCTCCGACCGCTCCAGACGGCAGGGGCAGTAGCCGTCCTTTTCCTTCAGACCCTGACGCACCGTCTGGACCACCTCCGGGTCGGGATTCAAAATGATCTTGCTCATGGTTATCTCCTTTCACCAAGTGGGGATGCACTCCGCCCGCAGGGGTAGGGTGCGGATGATCTCTTGGGTAATACTACTGAAAGTGTCATAATCCGTGGTTTTTCTCAGCTGTTTCCAGTATTTTTCGCTGTCGTCGAACATTGCAATGAGGTAATGCCAATTCTCCTTCATGCGGAAGATGGCGTTGCGCCTACTGCCGAAGATCTGGGCGTAGGTCTGGCACAGTTCGTTGACAAAATCCGCAAGGCTGTCCCGGGTGACCCCGCCGGGGGTCAGCAGACCGGGATTTGCAACAAGCCCCCGCCCAATCATCACCCGGTCTACCGTAGGAAATCGCCGGGAGAAGGTCTGGATATCCGCAATGGTATTGAGATTGCCGTTGTAGCAGACCGGGAAGGGGCACCGCTCCACTGCAAGAGCGAAAGCATCCATGAAGCACGAGCCCTTGTAGAAAGCGGCACGCACCCGGGGGTGGACGATCAGCTCCGCCAGCGGGTACTGGGTATAGATCTGAAGCAGCCGGTCAAATTCCTCCGGGTCAGCTACGCCGATCCGTGTCTTGATGGACAGGGGCAGGGCGGTGCTTTGAAAGAGGGTGTCCAGAAACCGATCCAGAGCGTCCGGATCCCGGAGCATCCCGCTGCCCTTGCCTTTGCTGAACACCGTGCCCGAGGGGCAGCCCAGATTCAGATTGACCTCCGAATAGCCCCGATCCTTGCAAACTTGGATCGCCCAGAGCATATCCTCCGGGTTCTTCCCGATAAGCTGGGGCACGGCGCAAAATGGTACGCTGTCGGCAAGGGGCAGCTCCCGCTGCTCCCGGGGCGTCAGGCTGCGATGGATGGTAGGGGAGAGGAAAGGCATGAAGTACCGATCCACCCCGGGGAAATGCTTGTGATGGATGGCGCGGAATGCGGCATCAGTGATCCCCTCCATGGGGGCAAAATCGTAGCGCATCAGACCTCCAGATATCCCTTCAGCACGAGCAGCGTATTGTAGACCCCGTCCATATGGCTGCGCTCGTAGCCGTGGCTGGCGTAGACGCCTGCGCCGATCAAGCCGTGGCGAAGGTCATGACCGGAGCGCAGGGTGGCTTCCACATCAGAACCGTAGTGGGGATAGACATCCACTGCATAGGCGGCACCCTCTCGGACAGCGGCATCGATCAGCTTGCCCACCACATCGTAGGCGTAGGGACCGCCGGAATCCTTGGCGCAGATGGAGCACTCCCGCTCGGTGCAGGCAAGACCGTCTCCCACGCAGCCCATATCCACAGAGATGGCTTCGGTGACACCGGCAGGAACGGATGCAGAACCGCCGTGCCCCACTTCCTCGTAGACGGTCACATGGACATAGACCCGGCGGCGAAGCTGGATCTTGTAGTCAGACAGATACTTGGCAAAGCCCAAGAGTATGCCCACCGACAGCTTGTCATCCAGAAAACGGCTCTTGAGATAGTCGGAGTCCGTTCTGCGGGTGCGGGGGTCGAAGCAGACCATATCACCCACCTGGATCCCCAGCGCTTTGGCTTCCTCAGCGGAGGAAACCACCTCGTCCAGCACCACTTCCACCGTGTCAAAGCTGCGCTTGGTGGCGCTGTACTCCCCGTTTACATGGACGGAGGCATTGCAAAGCTGCAAGGTGCCCTCGATGACCTTCCCACCTCTGGTGTAGACACGCACATTCTCCGCTTCTGCATTGTTGGCGTTCATCCCTCCAAGAGGGGTGACCTGAAGCCGTCCACTGGCCTTGATCTTGGATACCATAGCGCCCAGCGTATCGGTGTGGGCTGCCAGCATCAGTCCATCCTGGGTATCTGCGCCCCCCAGATCCACCAGAACACCGCCCTTGGTGGTGATGTGGGCAGGGAATCCCAGCTCGGCAAAGGCGGAGCAGACCCATTTTGCGGCGGCGGCGGTGAAGCCGGAGGGAGAGTCGATGCTCAGAAGCTGGGCGGTTTTCTCCCATGCGTATTCGGCGTATTTACGATCAAACATAATATGTTCCTCCTAATAATGTGTAATACCAAAGGGCAAAGATCTCCCGCAGATAGTAGTTCATCCGCAGGGTAACGCTGGCGGTTTTTGCCGGGACGAGATCGCAGTCTACCCCAAGCCGGCGGGCAAAAAGCGCCGCCCGATGGAGATGGTATTCGCTGGAGACGATGGCAATGCGCTCCGGCTTGGTACCGGTGTGATCCCGGATCACCTCCAGAGAATAACGCAGATTTTCCAAGGTAGAGGTGGCTTGATCCTCCATCCAGACCCGGTGAGGATCAATGCCGAGATCCGTCAGCGCTTGATACATGCACAGGGCTTCGGATATGTCCTCTCCCGACCCCTGTCCGCCGGAAACGATGGCCACGGCGTCGGGGTGGCTGATGAGATAATCATACGCGTGGTTGATCCGCTCCTGCAGGGAACGGGAAGGGGTGGTCCCGTTGACACCTGCTCCCAGCACCACCAGATAGGGGGCATCGGGAGCGGGTGAGCCATGACCGGAATGGACAATGAAGCCGCAGGTAATGCCCATGGCGGCAATGAAAAGGGTCAGGATCAAGGACTCAGCGATCAAGAAGCGTTTCCTCCATTTGGCATTGGAAATGTGGCTCAGCAGGGTGTGGATGGGAATCAGCAGAGCTGTGGATGCCAAGAAAATGCCGGAAAATCGATACCCCGGGGCAGCCAGCCACAGCGCCGTCCCGGAGAGAAGCAGTACCGAGAAGCAGATCCACCGCAGAGGGACCGAATGGATGCGTTGTTTCATAGCCACGACGCCCTTTCCCTTTTTCCATCATTTTATCACAATTATCCCGGGATGTCACCACCTAAGTAAGTGATGCAAGCGGTGGGACATAAAAAGCCGAAGCACCCGGCAGGATGCTTCGGCTTTTGGGGATTCAGACTTTTTGAAAGGCGTAGTCCTCGAAGATGAGACGGTCCCCCACATCCGCACCAAGAGGAAGCAGCGCCAGAGCCACCTCGGACGCTACACCGGTGTCATCATAGCGGACGATCCCATAATCTCCACGGACATCGATCAGCGTACAGTACATCATCGTACCTCCCGTTAAAAATTCGCCCCCGGAGAACCGGGGGCGAAAAACATGATCTTGTGTCAGGAATTAGTCCTTGTACAGCTCGACCAGCTTCAGCAGGTGCTCGTAACGCTCCTTAGCGGCAGCTTCGTTCTTAGCGAACAGGTCGGTAGCACGCTCGGGGAACTCACGGGTCAGACGGCTGTAGCGAGCCTCGTTCATCAGGAACTCCTGATAGCCGCCCTTGGGCGCCTTGGAATCCAGAGTGAACTTGCCGGTCTCCTTGGTGGGATCGAAGCGGAACAGGTTCCAGTAGCCGCACTCGACAGCCTTCTTCATCTCGGCCTGGCAGTTGGTCATGCCGCCCTTGATGGAGTGCATCTCACAGGGAGCGTAGCCGATGATCAGAGAAGGACCGTTGTAAGCCTCAGCCTCGGTGATGGCCTTGATGGTCTGAGCGGGGTTAGCGCCCATAGCGATCTGAGCCACATAGACATAGCCATAGCTCATGGCGATCTCAGACAGGGACTTCTTCTTGGTCTCCTTACCGGAAGCGGCAAACTGAGCCACCTGACCGATGTTGGAAGCCTTGGAAGCCTGTCCGCCGGTGTTGGAGTAAACCTCGGTATCGAAGACGAAGATGTTCACATCCATGTTGGATGCCAGAACATGGTCCACGCCGCCGAAGCCGATGTCGTATGCCCAGCCGTCGCCGCCGAAGATCCAGACGGACTTCTTGGACAGGTATTCCTTCTTGGAGAGGATCTCCTTCACGGTGTCGCAGCAGACATTGGCTTCCAGATCGGCAACCAGAGCCTTGGTAGCGGCCTTGTTGGCCTCACCGTTGTTGAAAGTATCCAGCCAGTTCTGGCAGACAGCCTTACGCTCCTCGGAGGAGGTAGCTTCCATGACGGTTCTGACCTTGTTGGCCAGGGACTCACGGATCACAGCCTGAGCTGCGTACATACCCAGACCATGCTCGGCGTTGTCCTCGAACAGGGAGTTAGCCCATGCGGGACCGTGGCCGTCAGCATTGACGGTGTAGGGAGAGGTAGCAGCAGGACCGCCCCAGATGGAGGAACAGCCGGTGGCGTTGGAGATGTACATCCGATCGCCGAACAGCTGGGTCACCAGACGGGCGTAGCTGGTCTCGGCACAGCCGGCGCAGGAGCCGGAGAACTCCAGCAGAGGCTTGCGGAACTGGGAACCCTTGACGGTGTTGTCCATCATGTCGGGCTTGTCCGCGACCTTGGAGACCATGTAGTTGAAGACTTCCTGCTCGTGGAGCTGAGACTCCTGAGGAACCATCTTGATGGCGCCAACAGGACACACATTCACACAGACGCCGCAGCCCATGCAGTCCAGAGGAGACACGGCCATGGCGAAGGAGTAGACGCCCTTGCCCTTGCCAGCCTTGACGGGGACGATCTTGGTGCCGGCGGGAGCCGCAGCAGCCTCAGCCTCGGTCAGAGCGTAGGGACGGATGGTAGCGTGGGGGCATACATAGGAACAGCTGTTGCACTGGATGCACTTGGTCTGATCCCACTCGGGGACGGTCACGGCAACGCCGCGCTTCTCGTAGGCAGCAGCGCCCAGAGCGAACTGACCGTCGGCGTAATCCTCGAAAGCGGAGACAGGCAGGCTGTAGCCGTCCATCTTGCCCACGGGGTTGAGGATGTTCTTGACCATGGAAACGGTAGCGGCATTGCCCTCCAGAGCGGTGTCTGCCCCGTTGTCCTCAGCGGTAGCCCAGTCAGCGGGCACATCCACCTTGACATAGGCGGTAGCGCCGGCGTCGATGGCGTTCCAGTTGGCGTCGACCACATCGCGGCCCTTCTTCAGGTAGGAAGCCTCAGCAGCGGCCTTCATGTAGCCGATGGCCTCCTCGCTGGGCATGACCTTAGCCAGAGAGAAGAAAGCGGACTGCAGGATGGTGTTGGTACGCTTGCCCATGCCGACCTTGATGGCCAGATCAATGGCGTTGATGGTGTACAGCTGGATGTTGTTGTTGGCGATGTAGCGCTTGGAAGCAGCATCCAGATGGTGGCTCAGCTCCTCCAGGTTCCACTGGCAGTTGATCAGGAACACGCCGCCGGGCTTGACATCCTGAACGATCTTGAAGCCCTTGGTGATGTAGGAGGGGTTGTGGCAGGCAACGAAGTCAGCCTTGTTGATGTAGTAGGGGGACTTGATCTCCTTGTCGCCGAAGCGCAGGTGAGAAACGGTGACACCGCCGGTCTTCTTGGAGTCGTACTGGAAGTAAGCCTGCACGAACTTGCCGGTGTGGTCGCCGATGATCTTGATGGAGTTCTTGTTGG
>CALADI010000018.1 GCA_937890525.1 uncultured Clostridia bacterium
CCGGAGCCGGTAAGCGCACCTCCTAAGCAGCAGCCTGCCCCGGAGCCGGTAAGCGCACCTCCTAAGCAGCAGCCTGCCCCGGAGCCGGTAAGCGTACCTCATAAGCAGCAGCCTGCCCCGGAGCCAGTAAGCGCACCTCCTAAGCAGCAGCCTGCCACAAAGCCGGTGAGCGCACCGCCTAAGCAGCAGCCCGTTGTAACGGAGCTGGAGCATTGCGATCCGATGCCTGAGTACGAGCCGCAGGATCAGCCCCCGGAGTATGATTACAACCGGGATCCAGAAATCCCTCAATTTGTGCCGACGAATAAACTGCCGGGGAAAAAGAAAAGTCCCCAAACCAAACTTGGAGAAATCAAAAATGGAACAAATAGACGGAAAACGAATGGAAGAACAATGGGAAATAGTAGACATTAAGGGCAATGTCATTGGAACCATGACACCGGGCGTGGATCGGGTCCCTGATGGCTGCTATCACAGAGCCGTAGAGATGATCGTGACGAACGGCAAGGATATGCTCATTACCCAAAGGGACATGAGAAAATATCGTGGTGCAGGGGAATGGGAATTTCCTGCCGGAAGCGTCATGTCCGGGGAGTCCACCTTGGACGCTGCCATGCGGGAACTGAGGGAAGAAACGGGACTGGAAACAGTCCCGACTCAGTACGAGCAGCTTTATACCAATTATATGCCGGGGATCATCCGAACGACCTATATGGTTAAGATGCCCGACCTATGGCAGCGGGAGATCCGCTTGCAGCCGGGAGAAACCATGGACTACCGATTTGTCAATTTCCGGGAATGGCTTCAAATGATTACTTACAGAAAGTTTGACCGGGAAAGGACGCATTTATACAGTAGAAAGTTTCAAATTGAATTGGCAAAGGCAGTTGGAGAAAACCCGGAAGAAGCCCTGTCGGAGCAAACGGGAACGATCCGAGTGTGTAAGCCGATCCACAAAAAAGAAAGGAGCTAAGATTATGATCGAAAAAAAGTCAGAGATTTGGGGGATGCGGAACGAAGATGGTGAGATCTTCAAGTACATCAGCCCCTATAACGAAAAGGGGATCTGCAATGTCAGAACCGCAGTTTTCCTGACGGAAAGAAAAAAAGAAATTCTGCTTTTCAGAAAGAAGGGAGAAGAAAAATGGAGGATCCCAACCCTCAGCTTTAACGAGCGGTCAAATACCTTTTTCTGTGAGGCGCTTCCTACTCTGATCCAAGCAATGCTCAAGGTAGGGTACAACATTACCTACGACGAGCTGTATAACAAGTCGGAGCGTGCGATCCGCAGCGGGCTTATGGAAAGGGCTTATATTGCGGTCATTCCCAATGTAGAGGAAGTCTTTCTGGCGGCAAACCCGGACATGGAAACTACGACCGCTACGGTCCAGCAGTTCTATTGTATGTACCGGGAAAATCAGTTTTCTCAGGAGGTACAGGCATTTCAGTTCAGTACCGCTGCTATGTCGATTATTTCTGAATCCGTCGGTTTGCCTTGGATTTTCCAGCCCAGATGGTAAAAGCCATGGTAACGCTGGAAAAGAAAGTGAGTCCCACAGGTGCAGTCCAGTGTGTATCCTTAATAAAGCCCGAACTTCATGCGGAGGTGATCCTGCTGACCAGCGGATACTGCACAGGAGCGCCTACGGAGGCAGGATACCCCGGAAGCGATGCGGAAACGGTAGCTGCTTGCACAGTACAGGAGTTGCTGATGGAGCGCTGCGACCGCCTGCTGGCTTCCGGGGAGTACCGGGACAATCGGCTTCTGCGTCCGGCACTGATGGATATTCTGCGGGAAGCAGATCGACGGCTGACCCAATACGGCGCTGAGATCGTGCGGGGAGTATACGCCTCCGGCGTTATTGGCTTTCGGCAGGAAAACCTGATCTTGTATATCCCATTTGGCGGTGCGACGATATACCGGGTATTGGGAGACAAACGCTTAAAACGCATCGGAGGCGGCATCCCGGAAATGGGACTGGTGTGTGATGCCGTCGGAGGAAACGGGACAGAAAAAATCCGTCCCTTTACTTGCAATGAAAGCGAAGGGAACAGGCTGATTTTCACGACGGCGCCCCTCGATAACATGGAAAACTGCAAGCAAATCATAGCTGCCGAGCCGACCGATGCGTTGCGGAATGTTACCGCCGAACTGCTTCACGCTCAGATGCGGCAGCCCTATGCTGGAGTAGTTGATTACAGGATACACGATTGGGGAGATTCTGGTGCTGAAGAACAATAAGCTGCTGATGATTTTGGCGGTGACAATGCTGCTGATCGGCATAGCCTGCGGTGTTGCCCAGTATTTTCTGGGCGGGTACTTTTACAGAGTTGCCATAGAGGATGCCACTGGGATTCAAGGTGCGGACAAGCTCCAGACGCTACTTCACGCCATCCGGCTGCAACCACGGCGGGTAGAGGCATACCGGCTTCTGCTGGACGAATTGCAGGAGGACGGGGAAGTGACGCAGGAGGAATACACGGCGCTGTGTGAGGCGTTGGAAGTGCAGGGGAAAGCATCCAGGCAGCCACAAGGCATATTGGATATCGACGCAGATATCATGATGTGCTGCATCAGTCATACAGGCAACGGTAATTTCATCCTCGGCTTAAAGTCAGCTACACCCTTTGTACAGCAGTACAAAGCGGGAAAGAGCAAGAATCAGAATTTGATATATGCAAGCTGTGTGAGCATATCGGATTTCTACCAAAACCACATCTGGACAGGAATGCCAAGCAGCCTCACAGATCAAGAAGTGGACTCCATGCTGGACATGATTTTGCTGGCTTGCACGCAGGTGCAGATCGACAAGGAAGTGACCGCCTATGACCGGCTGGTATACAGCGTATTGGTCGTCCAGATGATGATGGATCAGCGGAACACCATTGCAGTAAACTGCTCCTATAAAGAAGCCAAAGCTGTACTGGACAGCATCTACAACAGTCTGCCGGACATGACAGAATACGAGAAGGAAACTGACAGACAGCTTTATGAGAAGCTGGTAAACAATGAGCAGTCCTACCGGGATCTGCTTGCCAGAGCCTTTGGAGAAGGGGAGGGGTGATTATGGACAGACTGGTTTTGCAAGTTCTGGAAGCCTGCAAATACCTTGCCTTCGCTTTTTCCATAGGCTTCTTCCTTATTATAATGTATAATAAGTATCAGGGGAAAAAGCGTGTGGCTGCTGTGGCTGAAGCTCCGGCTCCCCAATGGATCACCGACTATGTACTCGCCCCGGATCCACGCACGGCAGGGATTGAAGGTCATCTGGTACAGAAGTCGCTCCCGGAAGGCTGGACAGATGAAACAGGCAGAATGGGAGCGAGAATCTGTTACTGCCCCAAACATGAAATGAAGGAAGAACATACTGGATGCAAAATGCGCTAATAGGAGGACAAGAAGAATGAGATTCATCTATCGCCTACTTGCTGGACTGGGAGCCTGCATCCTGCTGGGGGCGGCAATGATCGCACCGGCTTCCGCAGCTATGCCGGATGCCACGCTGACCTTTGCGGTTGTCTATACCGATGGTGAGCGTCCTGTGGAGGATCTGGCGCATACCGTCTTTGCGCTTCGAGATGACGCAGGGAAGTATCTGATCGCAGAGCCGGAGCAGGAGGGGGTATACCGCTGCACCGGCTGGACAGATGATCTGGAGGATACCACGGCTCTTGTAGCTGGGGCGGATGGAGCTATCTCCGTCACCAATCTGAGCGCCGGTGAGTACGGACTGCTCCAAACCCATGGGATTGAAGGCTATGATCTGCTGAGGGAGTCACCGATCCATCTGGAGGAAGGACAGACCAATCAGGTTACGGTGCGGATCCCGCCGGAGCTGGAGCTGCCGGATCTCTATCCTACGCATCGGATCTGGGCGCTGGCTCTCTTGGGCGTTGGTCTGCTGATTCTAATTTTTGCGTTTGTGGCTCGTGCCCGGAACGCCCGTAGATGACAAGTCCCCCACAATCTGGAGCAATTCAGATTGTGGGGGATTTTTCTTTGCTGATCTCATTCTATACGGTATGGCTTATATCCACATAGCTAAAGTAGGGACTGTTAAGCCCCCCTCTGATAGAACTGCTCACACGATCTGTGGCGGCTTAATCAGAGGGGGGCTTTCTTTTGTGCCCTTACCTCATACCTTTCAAAATAGGGTCATACATACTACGAATGGATCCCATGACTGTGTGCCAGGACAAGTCAGAGGCGTAGGAATATTTTTTCTGGTATGCTTCCCATAGCTTTTTCATAACGGGACTATTCTCCACTTCGTCGCATACCTCCATTGCGTTTGCAAGGTACTTTTCTGTTCCACGCTTTGTGGCGGTAGCAATCAGCGCGGCACTCAAATCAGCAGAGGAGATACTATGTCCATGAAGCTGATTCAAAATATGCAGATCGTAAAAATCTCTCATGCGGGTGTTAGCGGTCGCACGGGACACGACGGTTTCCAATTTTTCTGCAAGAACCGTTTCCAAGTTGTACGCCCATATTTCAACCGTGCGATCCTCCAGCATCAGTTTGAAACTGTACTGGACTTCTCTCGGAGTGATGGCATCGCCGGTGGAAATGTCGATCTTCAGAGGCGTAAGCACATGGTCAAACTCCGACTCCATACTAACTCGGATGCCGGGATATTCCGCTTCATCCATGATCTCTGAAATGCGCTTTACCCGGAAATTCACACCATCATCAATCGGCACAGAAACGATGACGGCAATCATATTCTCTACTTCCTCAATACCGACAGTTGCGCCTTTGACGGTTGCATCAATATCCATGGTGGAACGGGCATCCAGTCCAACCATGGATGCAACAAGCATACCTCCTTTTAGAATGAATTTGTCCCGATATTCGGAAAGAGATATGCGTTCCAGAAAACGCTCCATCATATAGTTCCGCATTAGAATCTGGGCATCCGCAGATTTGGTCTTAGACAGATTGCGGATCAAGTCTTTTAACTGTTTAGCTGTCTTTATCATAAAAGAACCTCCATATACTGCCGCAGCATTTTTTCTACATGGAACATCTGTGCGTATAGCATCAGTCTCCGTAAATCTTTTCCCCTCCGGGCTGCATAGTGTTTGAGTGCATCCTGAAAAGTCTGCACCTCAATTCCGCTTCGGCTGCGGATAATATCGCAGATGGTGCGTTCTGCATCATACACGGGAACTGCGTGACCAAAAGGCGTATTCATTTCGATCACACCAACGCCGTGCAATTCCTTTTTGATGGTATAGACCTTCGTTCCGTCTGCTTTCAAGTTGGAGGGATTGTAACCAGTTTTCACGGTAATGGAATACTCACTCGGTTCACGGTCTGTCAGGTCATGAAGAAATAGTGCAGATTCGTGGGAGAACACGCCTTGGGCACAACGGAGATGAAGGATGTACATGGAATCGGTCCATGTGTCTGGAGTCATGTAGATCCCATGGGCAACCTGCTCAATACCATACCTTTGTGCATAGGCATAAAGCGTATGCTTGGCAATGCCATGATCCAAAACCTGTGCGGTTTTGACGATGCCGTGGTTTTGCTCAAAGAGAAGATCAAGCTGTTCGAAGGCTGTCATACACCCACTCCTTTCATGCTAATATTATAATTGAAATTAGCAAAAAAGTAAACATAGATTTTTTCGCAAGATGCGGCGCATAGATTAAGCAGCTACCATAGTCTGATGTCCTTAACTCTTGTTTTGTTCATATTTACATTCAATAAAATCGTTTGCGTATTGACTTTAATGAACTCTTGTGTTATAATATAGTCACGCTAAAGGGATACCACAGACATCAAGGAGGACTTAATAATGACGATTGATATCTATTGCAACTACGGCGTGCCTGGTGCCGAAAAGGTCAATGTATACACATACTATAATCCTCACGCCCGTGCCGTCTGCTGCGATCGCCTGACCGTTGAGATCCCCGCAGAATGGGAAGTGTGGGAAAGTCAGTCCGGGGAACCCCTGCTGGTCGATCCGACTGGTGTGAGTCATCTGGTCCACGAAGTCCTGTGCGGCAGTAAAGCACCCCATCTCCGATATTATGACCCCAAAAGTAATGCAGATCGGTATTGTAAACTTACCATCGTAGGTTAAAACCATAGGTGGGGGGATCACCCCCCCGCCACCCACAAAAGAAGAATTAAAGGAGGACACTGCAATGAATTTTACGAAGATTATCGACACCACCCCTCCCCAGATGGAGTTGATCGCCTGCCACTGCTCGGACGATGCATTCGCATTCGAGCAGCTTCATACTGAGCCGATTTACCGCAACTCCTCCATCCTGGAGATGTCGTGGCGGGATGCGAAGAGCAGCAGCTACGCCGCATGGCAGAACAAGCTGGATGATGCTTACGATGCTTTTTTCGACGATTTCGTGAATAACGATGTGTTTCGGAGCGCTGACGGCAGATTCTGGGCGGTTGAGCAGATTTGGATCGATGCGCTCGGCGGTCTGGCTCCGCTGTACTGGCGAGAGGTTAAAAAGTCCGCCGCAAACCATTGACCCGTCAACCACCACCGGCTGGGGTGATCCCCCTGCCGTCCACCAAAGGAGGATACTAGAAATGTATGAAATGGACGAACTGTTAAGGCGGGACATTTCCGAACATTACGATGGCGGTTGCTGGGAGAATGTCACTGGCATCATTTGGGAAAACGGGACTCCGTGGCAACTCATTAAATTCGAGCGGGATGTGGAATACTTCGGAACCATGTGGCAGTGCATCATCGTTACCAGAGTTGTGTACGATCCCATCGATCTCACCGCCGTGGTCGAGGCGGAGGATGTTTTTTCCTCCGCATTCGAGCTGTACCCCAATAAGGGGGGCACAAAATGACGATTGACGAAGTATGTGATGTTTATCTTCAATGCGAGAGCATGAAAGAAACTGCTCGCAGATTGCACATATCAGAAGGCGTTGTCCGCAAATGCCTGATTAGTGAGGGGATCATTGACTCTCCGCTGATCCGGCAAATCTCGGCGCTCCGTAAGACCGGCGCATCCATACAGGATGTTGCAGAAGCCCTCGAACTTTCTGCCTCGTGGGTCAACGCAAACAGCCCATATGAGCGGGGGATGATGATTACGCCAAGCCAAACCGTCAACGCTAACCGCATCCGGGCTTGCCGTGCCAAGAAAAAGGAGTGCATGGAGGAGATACCTGAAGATGTCAATGCGGCAGCGTTTGGGCAAACACATATTGGAGGATGTAATGAAAAAAATTATAAGCGGTAAGGTCTACGATACTGCCACTGCACAGTGCGTGGGTGAATGGAGTAATGGATATACAAAGCGAGACTGGAAATGGCAGGAGGAATCGCTGTACCGTAAAAGAACCGGGGAGTTCTTCCTGCACGGTGAGGGTGGACCACTTTCGCTCTACGCTAATATCATCGGCAGAACCAGAGAAACTGGAGAGCGGATCATTCCGCTCACATGGGAAGAAGCTCAGGAGTGGGCGGAAGAAAAGCTGGACGCTAACGAGTACGAGGAGATTTTTGGAGAAGTCACGGATGATGACAGCCGCCAGACCATTTCTCTGACTTTGCCAACATCCATGGCGGAGAACATCCGCCGTAGCGCATCCCAGAACGGCACATCCCTCAGCGCCTACATCGAGGCACTGCTTTCCAAGGTTCTGGAAGGCTGATACACAAAAACGAAAGCCCGCTGGATCTACTCCGGCGGGCTTTATCGTAATAATCTCTATCAATATAAACGCTCCCTTAAAAACGGTATAATTTTTCTCGGAAATCATTGCATTTTTGGCAATAGTTTGATATAATATAAATAACCTTAAAAGTAATAGAAAAAGGAGGGGAAAGCCATGAGTGTGTCCGGCGACAGAGAGCCGCTGCTGTACGGCTATTGTCGAGTGTCCACGCCGTCCCAGAACATCGAGCGGCAGGAGCGCAACATTCTGAGAAAGTACCCAACGGCGATCTGCTACCGTGAGTATTATACCGGCATGGCAGAGTCCTCAAAAAGAAAAGAGTGGAACAAGCTGCTGCGGAGAGTAGAGTCTGGAGACACGATCATCTTCGACTCGGTTTCCAGAATGAGCCGTAACTCCAAGGAAGGCATCACGGACTACTTCCTGCTGTATGATCGAGGCATAGACCTGATCTTCCTAAAGGAGCCGCAAATCAACACAGCGGTTTATCGGAAGGCGATTGCCACCACCATTCCGACGACCGGGACCATGAGCGACATCATCCTCAACGCCATCACGGAATTTCTTCATGCTCTGGCAAAGGATCAGATCGAGCAGGCGTTCCGGGACTCCGAAAGAGAGGTCCTTGATCTGAGGCAGCGGACGAAGGAAGGCATGGAAACGGCAAGAAGGGCAGGGAAGCAGATCGGTCGTCCGCCGGATGCCAAGATCGTCACCAAAAAGAGTATCCGGGCAAAAGATCTGATCGTTAAGCTGTCAAAGGAATTTGACGGAGCCATGAAGGATACCGAAGTGATTCCGCTGATCGGCATTTCTCCCAACTCCTACTATAAATATAAGCGGGAGCTGAAGGAGGAGAGATTGGAAAAGGAAATTGCCGAGTATGAAGCTCGACAGCAAGCATTAGAAAGGAAGGGGAGCAAGTCACATGAAGCCAAGTGAGATCTTAATTGACAAACTGGTTCCGGCGAGCAAAGCCAAGCAGTTTGCGACAAGAAATATTTTTACTGGAGAGGATCTGCTTAACTTCCTGCCAAGAGATTACTCGGACAGAAGCCAGCTCACCGGGATCAAGATCGATCAAGAATCCACGGTGCTGGTGGATCTGAAAAAGGTCGATTATAAATACGGCGGTGGCAAGCTGTATATCGTTGGCAATGGATTTCTTACAGGGGGAGAAACCCCGGTAGTCATCAAATGGTGGAATACCTATATTTACGAGCAACTGAAAGAGCTTGCGGGAAAGCGGATTATGGTGAGCGGAAAAGTAACCTATTCCACTTACAGCAAGTGCTTTGAATTTTCCTCCCCAAAAGAATGGACAGACGACTTAGAAAATGGTTTGAAGATCTATCCCCGGTATCTGACGATCAAAGGAATGAGTACTGCGTATCACGCAGAGGTCTTGGATCGTGTGTTTGCGGAGGCAGGCAAGCTGGAAGAAGTCGCATCCCCGGAACTCTGTCGGAAATACGATCTGATGCCATATGACGATGCCATGCGAGAGCTGCATTACCCCAGCAGTCAGGAGCAGTTGCAGAAGGCGAAGAACCGTCTGATCTGGAACGATCTCTTTTACTACGCCAGCCGGGTGGAACTGGACTATACGGAGATGGCACTGGGAAGTCCCTTCCAATTCCATTTCCTACAAAAGTATGCAGCCGCACGGGATGCGCTCCCGTTCCGGCTCACAGCGGATCAGGACAAGACGCTGGATGCGATTCTTGCCACGGTGCGGTCGGGGATGCGGGTGAATGCACTGATCCAAGGCGATGTAGGCTCTGGCAAAACGATCATTGCTTTTCTGCTGATGATCGCCGCAGCGGAGAATGGGTATCAAGCAGCACTCATGGCTCCCACGCAAATTCTTGCCAAGCAGCACTACGATGACCTGAAGAAGATTGCCGAGAAGCTGGGCTTTGAGGTGGGCTTTGTCAGCGGACTCAAAATGAAGAAGGCAGAGCAGCAAGAGCTGGAGGACGGGCTGAGTTCCGGCAGGATTCGGCTGATCGTCGGCACACAAGCCCTCCTGAGTGCCGGGATCACCTTCAGCAAGCTGGCGCTGGTCATCACAGACGAGGAACACCGTTACGGTGTGGAGCAGAGAGAAACCCTGACGCAGAAGGCTGCTATGGGTGTCCATGTGGTATCCATGTCCGCCACACCCATTCCTCGGACGCTCGCTCAGTCCATATATGGCTCCCGGCTCTCCGTCTACGAAGTGAAAACCAAGCCTGCCGGAAGAAAGCCGGTCGTGACCGGGATTGCACGGGATATGGATCGAGTCTACAACTATATTTATAATGAGGTAGTAAACGGGCATCAGATTTACATTATCTGTCCGCTGGTAACGGAAAACGAAAAGGTTCAAGGCTTGCTGTCGGTAGAAGAATGTCAGGAGCAGTATAGTCAGGTACTTGCTCCATACGGCGTGAGGATAGGTTCCGTTTCGGGCAAGACAAAAAAGAAGGATGCTCAGGCAGTTCTGGATGCCTTCGCTGCTGGAGAGATCGATGTGCTGGTGTCCACTACGCTGGTCGAGGTGGGAGTGAATGTCCCCAATGCCACGGGTATCATCATCCATAACGCCGAGCGTTTCGGGCTTGCCCAGCTTCATCAGCTCCGGGGCAGAGTTGGCAGAAGCAGCTTGGAGTCGGTGTGCTGTCTGATATCCAGTGATCCGGGAAATGCCAGATTGAATGTTCTGTGCCAGACAAATGATGGTTTTGAGATTGCAGAAGCAGATCTTTCCCTACGAGGAGCCGGAGATCTAATCGGGATCAAGCAAAGCGGCGTTGAAAAGTATCTCAGCCTTGCGACGGTCCATGCGGATATGTATGGTGAGATTCAGCAGGATGTGCAGAATATGATCCGGCAAGGATATACTTGCCCACTGATGGACAAGGCTGCCGAAAATAAGGCGGCGGGACTTGGTGGTGAGTTTGAGGACTGATGTTGACACTCCCCCTGCCTAAAGGCAGGGGGAGTGTCAACGATTCTTTGCTATTGATTTTTCAAATAGGGTTTGTTAAAATATAGACACTTGCACTAGGGCTTGACTACTGACGGGGACATTGTACCCTGACAGCTACCTGAGGCGAGTATTTTTTATCCTCTTTTTGGGGGATAGAACAAATACAGAAATTAAGCGAACTTTTTCCTTTTAAGGAGAAGTTCGCTTTTTTTATTTTCTAGCTGCGAAAACAGCATAATAACAAGGAGGAAAAATTATGAAACTGAGAGAAAAAATGAAGGAATCCTACGAGAGCATGAACTGCTGCAAAGCCGTGAGTTTTCTGGACGGTAAGATTGTGGCGGTACTGCACGAGGGCAGAATCGAGAGCATTGTGATCGATGGCAGAGAGCGCACCATCACTCCCGAGCTGATCCATGGCATCGCTGTTAAGGTTAATGATTGCTACGACTGCTATAAGGGCTGGAATGATACCCATATCCTACTGGATATCAACCCCCCGGTGCTGCCATGCTGTGATTGTCCGTGGTTTGATGTTTGCGCTGTCATGGAGGAAATTGACGAGTAAAAGGCTGGGAATACCCCAGCCAACCACAAAACGATTAAGGGAGTTGCAATTATGAATATAGCACTCAATGAGGACTGTATGGATGTCATGCGACTGTATCCAGATAAATATTTTGATCTAGCGGTAGCTGATCCACCGTATTATAGCGGACCAGAACGCCGAGGAAACTACGGGAGTGACCGTAGCGCTACCGGTGTACAGTGCAGGGATTACCCCGTTACTACAGCGTGGGAGGTTCCCGGATCGGAATTTTTTTCAGAGCTGGAACGGGTGAGCAAACGGTATATCGTCTGGGGGTGTAACTACTACGACCATGTATTTGCCCACGGCAGAATCGTTTGGGATAAGTGCAACGGGAATAGCAGCTTCAGCGATTGTGAAATTGCGGCGACAAATTGCCACGACAGCGTTCGGATGTTTCGGTATATGTGGAATGGCATGATGCAGGGCAAGAACATGAATGAGGGGCATATTATGCGTGGCAACAAAGCCATGAACGATGTCCGCATCCATCCAACACAGAAGCCGATCGATTTATACCGCTGGATTTACTCCCGGTACGCTACGCCGGGGGATAAAATCATCGACACCCATCTAGGGAGTGGCACGAGTCGCAGAGCAGCCTTTGACTACGGCTTGGATTTCATTGGGTGCGAATTGGAGAAATGCTATTTTGATCTTCAGGAGCAGGCATTCGCAGAATATACCGCCCAAATACGGATGAATGGGGTATAAATCACGAAAGAACAACCTACCTCGGATGCTGCCCCAACTGTGGCGCCAAAATGGACGGAGTGCGGCATGATGACTGAAGGAAAGGGATACCCCCCGATGCAAAAACAGACTCAAAGGAGGAAATAAAAAGTGAAATGGACTTATAAATGCAGCGAAGATCAGGTGCAGGAATACGGACTCAATTCGTTAGAAGTTGGTAGTCCTGCCCTTGTGATCTCATTATACAATGTGGAGACAGGGAAAGAGAATTACTATTTGCGATTTGATTCAAGAGCCGTAAATGAAGGATCCCCGGGGAATGTCAACCCAGCGATCCGCCGCTTTCACGGATGGCGAGGAACGACTGATAATATTGCCGTGTATGCTCACGGAGTATATATCATTCGGTGGATTCAAAAACTCCCGGACGGGGGCTTGAAAATTAAGTTAGGCAAAACTGATATCAAAAAGAATGAGGAATAAGCTATGGGAAAACATATCGCAACAATTCACATTCCAGCCAATGAAGTTGACCGGGTGAACCGGCTTCTTGGTATTGAATCTCTTGAGGGTATGTCAGATGGTGTGCTATTCATGCTTGGGGCAAATACAGACCATAGAGAGGGAATTTTTGAGGTGACTTTCGACGATGGAAGTTCTCTCAGATTTGACCTTTGTTCTGGAACCCATAACTATTGGGATGATGTAGTTTGGACGAGCGCAGATGGAAACACCGATGTTACTCTCGATTGCGAATATGAGCTTGACAATATCGAAGTCGATATTGAAGGAGAAACATATATCGTGGAGGTAAAAAAAGACCATCTTCTGACCGAAGGGTAATTGGGTGTGAGAAAATCGACGGACGGGGGATCATACCCCGTCCACCACAACATGAAGAGATTTTTCAGAAAGATATTGCATTATACTTATCTTATAAGTATAATATAAGTATAAGGAGGTAAACCTGTTGGTATTTGAGTGGGATGAACATAAGAATCAGATCAATCAGAGAAAGCATGGGATTTCCTTTGAGGAAGTCGAGTCAGTATTTGACGACCTAGCTGCCATTCTATTTGATGATCCAGAGCATTCCGAGGAAGAAGAGCGTTTCTTAATCATTGGCATGAGTTACCAAAGAGGTATCTGCATTGTGAGCCATTGCTATCGTGGCATCGATGAGCGAATCAGAATCATATCCGCAAGAAAGGCAACCCGAACAGAACAAAGTATCTATGAAACTGGAATCTAAGGAGGTATTGAAAATGCGGGAAGAGTACGATATCAAGAACTTGAATCCAAGACCCAACCCTTATGCAAAGCTGTCCAAAAAGCAGGTCACGATCAATCTGGACGAAACCGTAGTTGCGTACTTCAAAAATCAATCAGAAAATGTTGGTATTCCTTACCAGACCCTAATTAACCTTTATTTGCGTGATTGTGTATCCAATCAGCGGCACTTAGATTTGTCGTGGAAGTAATCACCAAACATGAACAAAACCAGCCCAATAGGGCTGGTTTTTTCTTACCACAAGATTTTATTGCAACTTCCATTGTTTAGTATTCAGAGCTTAACAGGAAATCTGCTATGTGCATCGTCTTAATGCCTTTGTAGTTTCCCCCTGAGAACGCATCTGCTGTGAGAACATATTTGGGATAATTGTCGTAGATTTCCAGAAGGCGTTCATACTCTCGCTTCTCTGTCCTCTCAGAGTTGATTGTCTGCGTAACCTGTACATAGAGCTTTTCATTTTGCCGCACTGCCACAAAGTCGATCTCGCCGCTGCCGAACTTGCCGACATTGACGGTGTATCCTCTGCGGCAAAGCTCCAAGTATACGACATTCTCAAGGCTGGAAGCCACGCTGTCAGAGTTATAGCCAAGAACGCTGTATCGCAGGGCGGTGTCTGCAAGATAGAATTTCTCCTGCGTTTTTAAGATTTCCTTACCCTGCAAATCAAAGCGGGAGCATCGATGTAGCAGATACGCCTTTTCCAGCTTTTCCAAGTAGCTGTAAACCGTTTCGTTATCCAGCGCACGATGCTCTGCCTTCAGATAATCCGAAATGGATTTTGCTGAGAAGGTGTTGCCTACATTGTTAAAAGTGTACTTGACCACTCGTTCCAACTGGTCGATCTTCCGCACCTGATTACGCTTCACAATATCAGAAAAGATCGTGGAGTTATAAATATCCCGCACAATGGTGTAGACCTCGTCCTGAGAATACTCCTGCAAATGTGTTGCCGGAAAACCGCCCAAGCGCACATAGTTAGCGAGTTCCATTTTCGGATCTCCCACCTCGGCATATTGACGCTTAAACATCAAGTATTCCTCGAAGGATAAGGTGAAGATACGGAAGGACACATACCGTCCCGTCAGATAGGTTGAAATCTCAGAGGACATCATGCGGGAATTGGAGCCGGTCACATATAGGTCAACATCAAAGTCAGATGCTAGTGAATTGACGACCTTTTCCCAGCCCTTGATCTCTTGCACCTCATCGAGGAATAGGTAGGTCTTTCCGTTGAGGGAAAGACGATCTTTTAGTTGTGTGTACATCTGCTTCGCCGTCATATCCTCGTATTCCATCGAGTCGTAGCGGCAACTGACAATGCGATCCTCTGGAATGCCATGCTGTGTTTTTAATCGTTCCATAATCATTTTTAGGATCGTTGACTTCCCGCAACGGCGCACGCCTGTAAGGATTTTTACAAATGGCGTATCAACATAAGCCATGATCTTATCCACATACAAAGGTCTGTAAATCATCGTGACCACCTCCGTTTGTAGATAGTATACCGCAATCCCTACTAGAAGTCAATCTAAGTTGCGATTACAAACCGCAAAACTTTTCGAAGAATTACTTAATTGCGGATAGAAGATGAAAAAGAGAGAAGCGCCAGCTTCTCTCTTTTTTAGTGCCCCCGGCAGTATCCGATGATCGAATTGCGAGGGATCATCCCGATTTTTGCATCCCGGCTGTCAATGCTTGCTGCCCGGTTGTCTCCCATGACAAAATAGCAGCCTTCCGGCACAATCACGGAAGCGCCGCTGTACCCGCCGGTCCATGCTTCCTGCGTCGGATCCTCAATGGGGCGGGGGGCTGCATGGGGATCGTTGGCTGCGACACCGTTGATCGTCACCGTCCCGTCCGGGGCGACGGACACAGAATCTCCGGCAGCAGCGATGATCCGCTTGACAATGAACTGATTGTTGTGGGAAATCAAAACCACTTTTCCGGGAGCCGGTTCCGAAAACCAGAAGGGGAGGAAGCTGACTTGCTCTCCCGGCTGGATCGTAGGGATCATAGATGTCCCGGCAGCCCGGATCGTCACGACCTGAGAAGTGTAGACGGACAGAGTCCCTAACACAATGGCAGCCACACAAAAGATGACCAGCAAATAGCGTTTATTCTTCGTCATGGTCGAAATCCACCTTTCGTCCGAATTTGGAAAGCGTGGATCTGGATACGGCATCGTGGACTACTTGACCGCTAAGATGTGTATAGCGAGAAGTGGTCTGAGGGGATACATGACCCAGAAAGCGCTGTACGGTTAGGAGATCTACGCCTTCGTTGACCATGATCGTAGCTGCCGTATGGCGAAAAGTATGAGGATGGATCTGAAAAGTTCTCATTCCGGCAAGGGCAGCGTATTTGGTAACCATTGCCTGAACGGTACGAGGAACGATTCGGTTAAATTGCCGCCTGCTGACAAACATGGCATTCTCGTTCTTCAGCTTCAAGGCAATAGGCGTTCTATATAGATCAAGGTATTCCTGCATTGCTTCCTTGCACGGCTCTGTCAGCGGCACTCTCCGCTCCCGATTGCCTTTTCCCCGGATCAGAACATCATTCTCCCCGAAATCATCAATATTGAGCTTGCAGATCTCAGAAACTCGCATCCCGGTAGAAACAGCCAGAAGGATCAAGAAATAATCCCGATGCTCATTCTCAGAGCCGCTGATCGCATCCAGAAGGCGGCAAACCTCGGTAGGGGAGAGACTGGTAGGAGATCGCTCAATCACCTTAGAATTGTGCAGGCGGCTTGCAGGACTACCTGAGAGCGTCACATGAAGGCAGTTGACCTGTCTGAAAATCAGATCTTTTCCTTGAAATTCGGATTCTGAAAAACTTGCCTGTTCGTCAACCAGATAGTCGTAGAAGGTCTTGATGATACTGACTTTTTTGTTCAGCGTTGTTCCAGTATTTCCGAGAATTTCACTTAGGAAATACTGATAATTTTCTAAGTCTCTTTTTGTACATTTTGCTACATTGTCAAGAGAAAGGTCGATGATAGTCAGATCTCGGAAAAGATCCATATCCGAAAGCCCATTGTAGTCAGGATTTGTGTGGCTGGGATCGATCTCATGACGATATACTGCCGGGAAATGGAGGAAGCGACCATACTCCTTGAGGACATTGTAGTGCGTCAGTTGTGTTTCAAGTGTGAAACCCCGGATCGCACGAAGGAATCTGAGGTAGGTCTGAAACCAATATGGGATGTCATCCACACTTAGAGTTGTAGACTCTCGTTTAATATATGCAGGCATGGGAACTCCTTTCACGAAGAAAAGTGATTTAGAAGGGAAAAAACACATGGTCCCTCTTTCTCTGGCACCGCTTATTCGCAGAATCTACATTCTACGAATAAGCGGAAGCCCAGAAAAAATTCCCAAGCCCCTATCCCCTCTTGAATTGGGAGGTCGTAGAAACTTGGAAATAGAAGAAAATACCAGCCGAAGAAAGGAAAAGCCGGCATCATCTTTTTGCGGAGGGGGGTCCGGCTCTCTATGAGTGAAAAGAACCGAACCCCAAATCAGTGTAAAAACACTATAATTATAATAGCACACCCCTTACCCTCTGTCAATCTTTTTCAGGATCTAAAAGTGGTGGCAGATGCAGGGGTAGAAAAAAGTCGAAAATTGTCGGAAAACAGAAACGGGATCGGATCGGAACGAACCCTGAGTGCCGCCGAGACATGGGACTTGACAAAACGAAAAAGAGTGCATATGCTGATATTACTAAGTAATGTAAGGAGGGAGTATGATGTGATTCGCTATGAAACACCCAACGCAGAAACGATTGCGGCAATCGAAGAAGTACAGAAGCTGAAGGCAGATCCGAGCTTGGGTAGGACCTATTCCGATGTCGATCAGATGATGGAGGAGCTGCTTGCCGATGAATAGCGTAAGACCAACCACAAAACTCCAGATAGTGCTTTGTTTTGACTGATACTCCCAATGGCTTTAGTCGTTGGGAGTATCAGATTTTTTTGAAAGCAAAAAGGCAGGAGAGTGAAAACACTCTCCTGCCGGTCCTATTTTAGAACTGATTAGAACGGGAGATTCCCGCCGCCGTAGCCACCAAAGCCACCCTGCTGATTCTGCTGGAACCGCTGATTCTGCTGGAACCGCTGGTTCTGTTGGGGCTGCTGGTTGAAGCCACCCTGCTGATTCTGCTGGGGCTGCTGGTTAAAGCTCCCCTGCTGCTGGGCAAAACCACTCTGCTGGGGCTGCTGATTAAAGCTACCCTGCTGCTGGGCAAAACCACCCTGCGGATTCTGCTGGGCAAAGCCACCCTGCGGCTGCGGGGCAAAGCCACCCTGCTGGAAGCCATCATTGCCGGACTGAGCATTGTCGCTCTTGGGGTAGTCCAAAAACTCAACTTCGGATGCCCGAATATAAGTAGAGCGATGCTTAACACCGTCCTTCTCCCAGTTGTTCACATCCAGAGCGCCGGTCACAAGGACCATTCTGCCCTTAGACAGATGCTTCTCGCAGATCTCAGCCAGAGAACCCCACACGGTAACATCCATGAAGATGGTCTTGGAGTTGCCATCAGCATCCTTGTAGCCAGTGTCGTTGGCGATAGAGAAGTTGCACACCTTTTTTCCGCTGCCGGTGGTGCGAACCTCAGGATCCTTCGTCAGTCTGCCTCTGATAATAGCAATGTTAGTCATGATAATATCTCCTTTTTTAATAAATGATTTGTTAAATTCAGATTGCTTATGCCAGTTTTTTAGAATTGAACTCGTCCTGCACGAAAGTCACCGGGCAAAACTGCGTTTTCCCATTCAGAAAATATGCAGACCACTTATCTTCCGTCTCATCTCCGTCTCCATCCAGCTTAAAGAGGATGTCGGGGAAAACAGAAGATAAAGACAGCATATCTTTCTCCCAGTCGTCCCATGTTGCGGCGTTTGCGACACCGAAGCTCAAATCAGGAACTTTGCCAGTGAACACATCAACTTTCTTGTCAAGCTCCGCAAGGATCTGTTCAGCAATATCGTCGTCAACATATGGCATATCGCTGAACGATTCGTCTGGCTGATACTGGGCTGCGGTCAGATTAAAGTCTGTGTAATAGCTCATATCACACCTCGTCGATCTGGGAGGCGATCATATCAGCGATATGAAGCCACAGTGCCAACGGATATTCCATCATCTGCTGGTAACAACGGGGATTGATATTCTCCTCACACATATGTGCATCAATGGCACAGGCAACCTCCTTAGGGAAATTGCTGGGGAAGAATCTGGTGATAAGGTGCATGGACTTCAAGCCGTGACCGATGGGGAAAGAGTCGGAGAAGTTGTACCCGACGACCTCCTGCCAGTCATATGCGCCCTGACTATCGGACTTGCTGCCATTCTCGTGATAAACCTTCTGGTTCTTCAGGTACGGTGCATAGACACCGATCTTGCACAGATCGTGACCAATGGCTGCGAGAACACAGGTAGCTACCTGTGCCTCACTGGACGGACAAGCGAGCTGCACGAGGCGATCAACAACATGAAGCTCATGCTGGACCAATCCGGCTTCGCAGGACAAGTGGAATCTTGTCGATGCGGGAGCAGTGTAAAAATCACTGTTTGCCAAAAAGCCCAAAAATGCCTCGATCTCCTTTTCCTTCGGCGCAAAGTACGCCTTCGGAACATAGGTGCGAACCAGAGCCTCTACCCTCTCCTGATAGCTTGCTTCGCTATCACGGCAGATGTGGGATACAGACAAAGCGGACAGTTCGTCGCCCAAAGGCTTTTTTAACTCTGGAAGGGTATTCAGTCTGGCGATCAGTCGTCCGCAGTACAGGCTCACGGACAGCGGATTTCCTTCCAACTGGCTGCCTTTTGAGCGGTTGGAAGCGAAATTACCCTGCTGGGCAAGAATTGCGATGATCTCCTGCCGAGACAGGTTATATCCGCCACAATTCAGCTCAAAGAGCAATTCAGATCCATAGTTCCAGTTGCTGCTCGATGCCTCTACCAACGGAAGAAGCACAGAAACAACAAACAGGGACTCAGATGCAGCCGCCATGTCCGGGACGATCTGCTTCAAGATAGAGCATCCGTTACAGAAAATGTGCATTGCGTAGTCTGCCAGTGGATAGCTCTCGCCATTTTCTAACAAAATTTCCTTTTCTTCCAACCCCTTAGACTCGGCAAATGCAAAAATCTCTTGGAGCCGGGGTGATGCCTGGGCACAGGAAAGCAAATATGCCATCGCTGTGCTATTTACCTTTTTTTCTTCGTTCATTTTAATGAACCTCCTTTTTATTATGCTGATTTCACAGCTAGAAAATAAAAAAGCGAACTTCTCCCAAAAAGGAAAAAGTTCGCTTAATTCATGTATTTCATCCCGGAAAGGGATAAAAAATACTCGCCTCAGGTAGCCGAGCAGGTATAGAAACCCTGTCGGTAGTCAAGCCCTAATGCAAGTATCTACATTCTAACAAACCATATTTGAAAAGTCAATAGAATTGAATAAGAAAAAGCCAACCGCAAAGGCTGGCTTTTATGGCAGGAGCGGGTAAACAACACAGGAGTCCGGGAACTGCGCTGCCGTAAGGGGCGAACCGGCAGCTCCGGGCAGGCTTGGCAGCGACCTTGCGAATCATCATTAACCCGAATGCGCTGCTCTGCATCGCATCGCATTAAAGATCAAGCGCTCAGACATTCCAATGCTTTTTCGGCTGTGTTTTTTACCACAGGCAGGAAACCCCCACCCGCATATCGACAGGACTACGCTCGAATCCTCGGCAGCGGCAATCGCTCTGCGAAAGCGGCGTGCTTCAGTATCCGGGAAGCCCATCTCCTTCCTATATCTTATCAGATTGTGGGAGTGTTTTCAACACTGAAAATAAGATATCACGGATCTCAATTAAATATTGCGTTCTTAACTATTATATGCTACAATCAACAATGAATTGTTGCAAAAGGGAGGCGGTTTTGATGATGTGCAGCTATAACAAGCTATGGAAAATACTGATTGACCGCAAAATGACGAAAACGGAAATGCGTAAGAGATCAGGCATTAGTACGAATATGCTTGCGAAAATGGGGCGTGATGAGCCTGTGTCTGTGGAAACGCTTGCAAAGATATGTACCACGCTGAATTGCGGGCTTGACGATATTGTGGATATTACTGGTGATAAAATAGGAGGAGCATAATGTCTTACACGCATATTGACTGTTTTAGCGGACCGGGCGGTATATGTACTGGATTTCATGCAGCGGGCTTTGATACCCGTGTCGCAATAGAGTATATTAAGAGCTGTGTTGATACTTATTCTGCAAACCATCCTGAGGTTCATGTCATTCATTCTGATATCAGAAATGTTACTGCTGAACAAATTCTTCCGTACATTCCTGCCGATGGTGTGGATATTGTAACCTCTGGTATGCCTTGCGAAACTTTTTCGACCGCAGGCAACACATCTCGTTCGTTTTATGATGATAGACAATTCCTGTTCCGTGAAGGAATTAGAATTGCAAAAATTGCAAACGCCAAACTAATTTTATTTGAAAATGTCCCTGCAATCACAACAAAAACCGTAGCTAAGACTTCAAAAGAACGAATCGTAGATGTGTTAAAGAAAGAATTGACACAAGCTGGCTATGGTAACTATATCGAAGTTGTTTTGAACTCGACACATTTTGGTGTGCCCCAGAGACGCAATAGATTTTTTATTCTTGCCTGTCGGTATCCTGACTGGAAGTTAATCAGTCCTAAAGCAACGCATTCCGTTGAGGTTACTGTAAAAGAAGCACTTGCGGGGCTGCCGAATGTAATTCCGAACAGCGGAAAAGAAGAAACAATGTATGTAGGCGAACAATCCGAGTTTAGTGAACTTATGCGTAACGATGTCTTTTGGCGGCGTGGGACCGGTAAGTGCAATACAATAACCAATCAAATGCCAATGAAACACCGTGCTTGCACATTGGAGCGGTTTGCACTACTACGCCCCGGAGAAAGCCTGAAAAATCTTTTTGAACGGTATACGGGCACTGAGCGTGAGGAAATGCAATCCCGGCGAGTTTTACCGAAAAAGATGTTTATTAAGCGCAATTACAGATTGCGGCAAGAAGAAGCGTCACCCACAGTTACAAGCCATTGTCTGGACGAATTTGTACATCCAACATTTGATAGAGCATTAACAGTGAGAGAATGCGCCCGCTTACAATCATTTCCCGATTCGTACAATTTTTCCGGTGGTCCCTATATTGTTCCACATATTGACCGTACTGTGCAAGATAAGTACGAACAAATCGGTGATGCGGTTCCGCCCCTGCTGGCTTACGCATGGGGTACTGCTATAACACAAATATTGAGGAGGGAAATCCATGCCGCAGACATTTAAGGAATTTTGTGCCGAGGTATATGGCAATACTTATACAGCCGAACAAAACCGGTTAATTGCCGAAGCTATCGCTACTTCACGCAATGGAACTGTTGGTGGGGGCAAGGCAGGAGAGATCGAAACTGCTGCACAAAAAGAGGCTATCAAAGAAGCAACCATCGCTGGCATACGCCACTATGCAGATACAGAAGCAGCTTTAATATGGAGAGCTGTTTATGAAACACACATACACAGAAAAAGCGGCATTGATAATGCCGACACGATTGCCAAAGTTGTTAGTGCAGATCAAAGCTGGAAAAAATCCAGTGGGCACGCATTCGAAGAAATGGTAAAAATTCTGGGTACAGATGCTTTGCGGGATAGTGGAATTGAAATAATTCTACAACGAGATTTGAATACGATCATCAAAGCGGGAGAACTAAGCAACGAACCCCGTGATATAAGTTGGCTGAAAGAACAGATTGCTGCTAGTATTTTTGACCTTTATGCTATCGTTCACAAGGACGGGAGACAATACTGTTTTGGTTGCATACAAAGCAAGACCAGCATTCGGGATAGAGTTACCCGTGATAGAGAACCATCTATGCAAGCGATGCAATCTTTCTTCTGGAGTACCATTGTAGTGCTTGATGGTGAATATTTGAAAAACCCGAAATTCGTAAGCATGGTGAATGGTGGGACAGTCGAACACCAGCACAATGGATGGCATGGAATGTATGTTTTCTCAGACCGATACACGCAAGGGCGTATTTACCCGATTGATATTGATTTCACGAAATTCAGAGATCATGCAATTAAAGCAGCAAATTATTGGCTAACACAACGCCAATGGTTTAATATGGATTGGAATGCAGAGGACTGATTGACGCATCCTACTCACAAAACAGCAAAGAACACGCTATTCCTGCAAGATTTGCGGAATAGCGTGTTTTCATTTGTTCGCAAAATGTGATATAATGTTCATATTAAAAACCGTGAAAGGAGAATCGAGATGGAAATTCAACTGGATCAGGAATATGTGAACAACCTGCCGATCATCATACTAGAGTGCAACGAAAAGAAATCCCCTGTGCGGTACGACGCAGCGACGGATACGATTTATGAACTGGCAAGTAATGGATATTCATGGACTGGTCGGTATTGCCCATACACGAAGATGCAGGAAATCGACTGCGGGATCGATGTGGTCAAAAAGGCATCTGAGCCGATCACCGCCAGTGCCGTGAAGGAAGCGCAAGCTGCTGCCCCTAATACGCCTGTGCAAACACAGAAACTAAGCCAAGAAATGCTGACTAAGATTGGGATCGTCGCCGCAGCAGCCGGTCTTTTCTTCTTTGTGATTCCGACAATCATCAATGTCGTTAAGCTATTGATTAACGGAGGATATTGATATGAAGTGGATAAAAGAGGCTTTCAAAAAGGGAGTTGCCTTCATAGGTTTCTTCTTTAGAAACCTATTTGCGCTGCCTTCTATTTTGCAAAAGAAAGCCTTTGGCTACTTGGGAATGGCATTTCTGTTTCTTGCTCTATCCATAGCTATGTCATGGACATTTCATGACAAGCGATTTCTGTTTGGCATTTTTGCGGCAGCCTACTTAGTTGTACCCTTTTTCACGGTCGTAAAAGATTACTATGAGGGTAAAATCATTGAGAAAAAGGCTGTCTGTACGAAAATCAAAAAGCCGGAAGTGTTCCGAAAAGAACAGTATCTATTGTATTTCCGGGAGCCGGATGCAAGCAGCGACTCCGGGACGATGATGTATAAGATTGCCATGAGTCGGACAAAGGCAAGAGAACTGGAGGTAGGAAATCGCTACCGTTTGTATCTGGCAAACGGAATAGACGGGAAAGCTGCTCTGATCGGGTTGGAACTGGACTGATTGTGATTGCAGTAGATATTTCGTTTTCGTCCTATTGCATTTTACCTGTGGCTGTGCTAAAATGTAGACACTTGCATTAGGGCTTGACTACCGACAGGGTTTCTATACCTGCTCGGCTACCTGAGGCGAGTATTTTTTATCCTCTTTTGGGGATAGAACAAATACAGAAATTAAGCGAACTTTTTCCTTTTTGGAAGAAGTTCGCTTTTTTTATTTTTCTAGCTGTGAAAGCAGCATATTAAAAAAGGAGTGTTAAAAATGTGTAAAAACAGAAAAAAGGATGCTTATGAGGTTTGTTTCGGTCCGAATCAGTATGATGATTTGCTGATCGAGCTTACGGAGATCGAGCAGGGAAGCTATTGGCAGGAAGCTAAGTTTTTGAGAGTGCATCCGCTGCCAGACAATGCCATCTTCCCTCTGTCCGGCATGGACATGGAGGTGCTGGAGGATACCGCCCAGAATACCAACCTGATGTTGGAAGCCGACGGCGAGATCCACTGTCTGCGGACCACGGCAATTTCCGGGCTGCACGATTTGTCCGGCTTGGTGGGACCGTGCTTTCAGAAGCTGGGGAAAAGAGCTGCGTATTCAAAACAGGTGAGAGCTGACATTTTCAATCTTGGGATTGAAAACTATGGACGAGGAAAGAGTAATGTCCTGCATCGCTGCGGCAAGGTAAGCTGCGTGGCGAGCGGACAGTATGAGGCGCTGCCGATGTTGGAATTGCTGGATATCGTGGATCGGATTCAAGACGATCTTGGTTCAGCGCAATTTCTTCACGGCGGCGTTTCTCATGCTGTCACTACCGCAAACTTCCGCTATGCCGAAAAAGCTGACGAGATCACGGATCTCTACAAGCTGACTCTTGGCAGTAGAAACAATCTGGTGAGAAGTCTGACTCCTCTGGTTGAGTTCCGAAGCTCGGATACCAAACAGGAAGCGGCACGGCTGATCCCGCAGTTTGAGGCTGAAACGAACTACGGGGGCAAGCTGACGATTCCTTTCGGTTCGAGCGTGAAGGTCGTCCACAAGCGGACGGCAGATCGGACAGAACAGATGGGATCCTTTGAGGAAGAAGCCGGAATGATCTATGCAAAGATGCAAAATGACATTCGGAAGGTCGTTCCCAAGATGGCAAATACGGTGATCCATCATCCCGGAAATGCCGTGATTGGGCTGTGCAAGTATGCTGCTATCCCCCAGAAGTGGGGCGGCAAGATTGAAGAAGAAGTCCGTGAAATGTATGAGCCGGATACCTGTTCCTTCTTGGACTTGTATATCGCTCTGACACAGGCAACTGCATTGGCAAGAACGGACGGAGTATCCGTCACGAGCCTGAGAATGCTGGAGCTTGAGGACGGAATCAGCAAGATTGCAAAAAACAGCAGCAAGTGGACAGCCTTTGACCTTCCGGGAACGGTGAAATGGTAAGAGGACAGACAAAGTATTAAAGGAGGATAAAACGATGAATCAGTATTTTCCTTGGGGATTTGCTCCCGATAGCCGCAATCCTTTGGCAAACGATGTACTCGACAATATGAGCCAGCGAATGAGCTGGCTCAACGAGGTACACCAGCAATCTGGTTTGGACGGACACATTTTCGCAGCGGCTCTGCTTGACTTTGCCGACAATCTCGATCCGAATGCCTATACTGGCTCCGTGTGGGATTTTCTCCGGGCGGAGATTGGTGTGGCAGATTTGGTACAGATCGTGCAGGCACTCGCCTCTCGGCACACCAATGTCCATGCCCGTTTGGAGTTTCCCAATGCCGTCGCATTGGTGGACTGCCGCTTTGTAAGTACCCATGAGTGGGAGTTCCTGCGGCGGTATTCCATTGGCGGCAGCGAGGTGGCAGCGGTAGTTGGCAAGTCCAGGTACTCTACCAAGCGCAAGCTGTATCTGGAAAAGACCGGGAATATGGTCGAGCAGAAGGACTCTGACCATCGGTTCATCTTCGATTACGGTCATGCCGTAGAAGATTATGTGGTGGATCTGGTCTGTGCTGAGATCGGAGCTGTCCGTGTCCCTGAGTTTCGGATGTTTGCCCACAAGGATTGCCCGTGGGTGAGCTGCAACCCGGACGCTATTCTTATGCGCCCGGATGGAACGCTGGCACTTTTCGAGGCAAAAACCGCCACTCGTTTTAAGGCAGACGATTGGAAGGCAGGAATCCCGGACTACTACGCTCCCCAACCTCAGCAGTATTTGGAGGTCCTGAACGACCCCCGGCTGGAGGATGGGTATATTGGCGCGGTGTTTGGCGGTCTTTCTTCAGACTGTATCATCCATCATTACACCCGTGACCGTGATATGGCTCAGGTACAGGTGGATGCGATCCGCACTTTCTGGACGGACTACATGGAATCTGGCACGCTCCCTCCCCTCACTGGGAATGCGGATCTTGACTTTGATGCCGTATATGGCGAAAAGGTCAAGATCACCCAGACGGTGAAGAAGCTGCCTGACTCCCTGCTTCCGTTGGCAGAAGAATACCTTAAAGCGAAGAAGGAGCGGCTGGCGATCAACAAGCAGCTCGGCAACAGTCTCAAGGCAAAGGAAGAATTGCTCTATCAGGAGATTGTCGGAAAATATCATGTAGGCGATGAACCGCTTTACATTGAGGAACCCGGCGGAATCACCTATCGCCTGCGTCGGAAGAAGCCGAACGGCGAGACTGTGGATTTGAGCATGATCCCGGAGCCTGAGCAGAAACGGTTGCTGGCAGTTGAGCGAGGACGGAAGCCGGAAGCCGGGTATACGACCCCCAAGTTGAAGGAACTGAAAGCATAAAGGAGGAAATGTGATATGAATCGGACAGAAGAAATCTATCCCGGAGTTAAGATCCCGGCTTATGTAGAGAACTTTTTTAAGCCCTCTATTGCTGAGAAGTACGGTTTCTACGCCGACGAGGTGGAAAAAAACGCTTTTCATCCTAACGGTGAGCCTGTGGAAGTCGTTCCCAGCCCGTTTTACGCAGCCAATATCTTAGGGATCCCCGTATCCTATGAGTATGCAACGATTGAGCCGGAGTTTTCCAAGGCGGCAGCCATCCCGGTCTGGAAGTATATGCAGTCCGTGTATGGCATTCACTCTCCTTTTGCGGATGGTGCGCCTTTGGCAGATGCCATGGTGGTGCAGCGGAATGGCTACACCTACCAGTTCCCGGCATTTGAACTGGACGGCAATCGGGTCAAGCCTCCTGTCCTTGTGGTTGCGGATGTTCCGCAGAACGACGAGGACTGGACGGAAAATCGGATCCCGTATTCTCTGCTGGTCAGTTGCAGACTTTACTGCGCTCTGATCCGTGAGTTCTCCGGCATTTCCGTGTCGGGTATCCATGTGGTCAGGATCACGGGCAATCTGACGGTAGACATGAGTTTCCGTTGGATTCCCAGTGATATTGCGGACGAAAATCGGATCTTGGCAGCGTGTGACCGTGTGCTGTCTCAGAGAGCAGCCGACGGCGTCCCGCTGATCCCGGCGATCATCACCGCAGAGGAACGGAATTGGCGGCAGATCATTCAGGAACGGGAGGATTCTGCGATGCGGATTCAGGACCATGACCTCCATGACAAGATCAAGGAGTACATGGGGATCCGCAGCCAGAGGAAAGCGGTCGAGGAACAGATCAAGATGCTGAAAGCCAGCGAGGATGCCATTTTGTTACAGCTTGCCAGCCATATGCTTGATGCAGAGGCGGGTGAGCTGCAAGCAGCAGACGGCAAACACATCTACCGTATTACGCATAGCAAATCGACGAGCCGTGAAAAAATCACGCCGTCTTTGATCCGTGCGTATGCGCCGGAGTACATTTCCTGCATTAAAATGAAGGAGGAAGTGCTGGGAAAGGTGGATATCGATGTTGTCTGAAAAAACAGCATCCTTCATCGGGAAGTGGGCTACTACGGTAGCCCACTTTGATTCCGGGTTTTCGGTATGCAAATACCGGGAAGAAGGCACAGGGAAAACTGTAACCGTGGTAGGAACTGATCTACCGAAGAAGAAGCAGGTCGTGACGCTCCATGGCGAATGGGTCGTAGACCCTCGCTATGGAAGGCAGTTCAGAGTAGAGTATGTGGAATGGAAAACGCCCGGAACCAGTAAGGAAATCATTGACTACATTTCAAAGCTAAAAATCGGAGTCGGCAAAAGATGCGTCCAGCAGATGCTAAAACTTGCACCGCCTCCCGGATTTTGGAATGCGGTCAAAAATAACCCGGAGATTTTCCTGTCACTCCGCAGCATGACCGAGAAGAAGATGGAAAAACTTAGTAATGTTGTAGCCTTTTTCTCTCTGCGGGAAGAACTCAATGCGTTGTTCGGAAGCGAGCTGAAAATGACAGAGCATCAATTTGCGGTCATTTGCCGTGTTTTCAAGAAGTCTCTGAAGCACTTGGTACATAATATTAGGAAGAATCCCTACATACTCAGCTTGGCGGGATATCGATTCCCGGAGCTGGATCACTTTGCAAATTCGTTGAACTGTAACAAGATCAGCGATAGTCGAGTGGGGTGTGCTTTTTCCGAGGTGCTGTACAAGGCTCAGACGCTGGAGGCTCACGCCTGTCTCCCCTATCTGGAGGCAGCACAGCAGGTGTATGGATTGGTGAATGACGAGCAAATCTACTATACGATGGACGAATTGCTGGAATTTGCCAAAAATCCACCCCCGCAATGCCATTTGGTTGCCGATAAGAGTATGATCTATGGCGAGTCGCCATTTGAAGAAGAAGCCCTCATTGCCGAAACAGTATCCAGACTGACGCAGATGCAGAAGCCTGCGAGACAGGCTTTAGCAGACCATCTATCAGACTTCGAGGCACAAAGTGGGATTACTTTGTCGAAAGAACAGGAAAATGCGGTTGCCGGTATTTTGCAAAACCATTTTTCCGTTCTTACTGGAGGTCCTGGCACTGGCAAGAGTACGATCCTGAAGGCAGTTTTGTACTGCTGGTCTAAAATCTACGAGAGCAACGATTGGCGGCTACTTGCTCCTACGGGCATAGCGGCTCGCAGGCTGACAGAAACAACTGGAGAGGATGCAAGTACCATCCATTCTGCCTTGCGATTGTGGGACGACGAGGAAGCCAGCCATTTCGTTGAGCCTTTTTCTGAGCGGCTGATAATCGTGGATGAAGCGTCGATGCTGGATCAGACGACCGCAAAAGCGCTGTTTGAAGCGATCCCTATGGAACTGCTGCCGTATGTTGTTCTGGTTGGCGATGTGGATCAGCTTCCCAGTGTCCGCTATGGAAATGTCCTGCAAGAGCTGATCGGATCGGAAACTTTCCCGGTGTACCGGCTGCATACGATCTATCGGCAGGCTCAGGACAATCCAATCGCCATCAATGCCGCTAAGATCAACGCAGGCGAAACGGATCTGCTTTGGAATCGCTCCTTCCGAGGTGCCGACTATGGTTCCGAGGAAGAAAACGCAGAACAGATCTGCCAATTCTACAAACGGTGTGTTGACGCATACGGCATCAAAAATGTACTTATGCTCTCACCGTACCGCAAGGTATCCAGATGTAGTCGCTGTACCAACGCAGACTACCTCAACGAGAAGCTGCAAGAGCTTGTCAACCCGGACTCTGGGCAGGCAAAATACCAGAAATTCCGAGTCGGAGATCGGGTGATGCAGAAGAAGAACACCGAAACGGTGCGAAATGGCGATTTGGGGACGATCTCCACCATTGCGGGTGGAGATGCCCCGACGATAACCGTAATGTTTGATGCAGGCGAGGTCGAGGACTATGACGATGGTTCCGTGGACCAGTTGGAGCTGGCGTATGCCATGTCGATCCACAAGTCCCAAGGAACCGAATGCAAGGTCATTTTAATGATCCTTGGCTCAAAAAGCCCTTTCCTGCGCCGGAGCTTGGTGTATACCGGGATCACCAGAGCGAAAGAATACTTTGCTTTGTGTGGTCCATTGGAAACGCTGCAATATGCGATCCGCAACGATCAGGGTTTCCAGCGGTATTCTCAACTCAGCAGGCAAATAAGAAGCCGTCTGCAAGTATAAGGACCGGCTCGGCATCCTCCCACTTCAAGTGGGGGGATGCTGGGTGAAAAAAGGAGAAAAAATGAAGCTGCAAGACCTTAAAATTGAAAAGAATGCGTGGCGGCATAAGTTCGGAAACACTTATTCCGGGAGAACAGAAAGCGGAGAGCTAAAATGTACCGTTTTTGAATATTGCATCCCTCTGCCTACCCACCGGGAAAAGGAATTGGAGCTGAGATATGGCGTTCAAAATCTCTCCCAATACTACTTGAACCTTGCGGTTGCCGTACAGCATCAGTACACGATTGCAAACGACTTGGAGGCAGCCAATGTCCAAAGCGTTTTGCAGTATTTGGACTATCAAACCTCCAAAAACGGTGAACTCACAAAAATCTTGCTGGCGACAGCCCCGGTCGTACCGCTGCTGGGATCCACGATCACAGACAATCTGACCGTGCGGACGGCAATCGAGGTCACGATGCGCTTGGCAACGATTTTAAGAGACTTTCGCAATCTCGATGCCCCTGTGATCCATCGGGGACTGGATCCTGACGAGATCTATGTGACGCAGGACTCAAAAATACTTCTAGGTGGTTTCCTATACAGTGCTACGCCCAAGCAGAAGCAGATACCAGACTATCTGCCGCAAAAGCCTGCGAACCTCACCCCGGTTCTGAAAGCTGGAGGGGTTGGAACGCAGGGGGACGACCTGTATTCCCTGACCGCATTTCTGTGGTCGCTGCTTACGAACAGCCCTGTGGGGATGGAGCTGCCGCACCCGGTAACAATTCCCGCAAACACACCGCTGGCGCTCCAAGAGCTGATCGCCTACGGACTTTCCGGGAACGCAGAAATCATGGCATACCGCAAACGGCTTACGGAGATCCGAAAGATGCTGGTACAAGGGAGCCTACAAGATGCTCCGCTTACTGTTTGTCGCAAATACAGCGGCATACTAAAAAAAGTAAAGCGACTGAGTACCGAGCAGGAAAACGGAAGGTAAAACCAGCTATTGCAATTTGACTATGCTTGTGCTAAAATGTAGACACTTGCATTAGGGCTTGACTACTGACGGGATTTCTATACCCGATCAGCTACCTGAGGCGAGTATTTTTTATTCTCTTTTTTAGGGGATAGAACAAATACATGAATTAAGCGAACTTTTTCCTTTTTGGGAGAAGTTCGCTTTTTTTTATTTCTAGCTGTCAAAAACAGCATATTTAAGGAGGAAAAATAAAAATGAAAAGCAAACTCACAGGACTCAGATCCCAAATTGCCAAAAGCAAGAACCAGACCGCTCCGTGGAGCTATCTCCCTAGGACGATTGCGTATGACGCAGCAAAACACGCATCTGTTTTGAGAGGTAATACGATGACTCCGGCGGTCACGATCCACGAGGAAGTCATTAAGGCAGTGGAAGCTATGGGAAATCATCAAGAGAACAACCTCAATCTCCCGGCGTATCGGCTTGTGGGCATTCGAGGGAAAAAGGATACGAGTGTGACCTATGTCCTCGAATATCACCTCAATTCAGACGAAACGCTTATCGTGAAATGGATCAGCGGCGGAGAGATGACGGCATCTGTCATGAGCCAAATATCCGGCAAGCTGCTGATTCAGAGCTGGCGGATGTCTCCAACCATGGCAAGTGCCTTCATACTGCTGGTCATTCCTGCAATAGCAGCTATGGAGCAGGAACAGGGCGATTCGGAGCTGGCGAACATGATCGATGTGCTGCAAGGTGAGCTGGCAGACTGCTACAACTACACTTGTCTCAACGATTTCCCGGAGGCAGTCATTGACCACATCGCCTACACGAGCATCATTTTTGAAATGCTCAGTGAGCTGGAGGCGGAATTTGGCTCTGCGGGTGTGCCGGAGATGATCCCAGATGCAGAACTTACGAAGAAATTCTGTGGCAATGTGTACTGTGAAAATCGAGGAGACGAAATGCTCTATGTGATGCCTAGTGGAAAGGCAAGCATTGGCACCGCAAGATCAACGATCACGATTGCCGAGGCAAAAACCATGTTTGCAGACTTCTCTGCACATCGAGCATGGACACAGCATGAAAAGGATTTGATTCCTTCCCTGCCGGACGATATGCCCGTTATGCCGGAAGCTCTCTTTTTCTGCAACAAGTTTGCCGGGACAAAGGACGATCACACTCCGATCAAAAATGTGATGTGGCGTGGCGTAACTGCTTACGGTAAGTCCACCGGCACAGAGCAGGTCGCAGCGATCCTGCAAATGCCGCTTCTGCGTCATGCCTGTTCGCCGGAGATGGAGCGGTTGGATCTGCTGTGTCAGTTTGTACCCAATACGGATACGACTGAGCAGCCCGGTATGAACCATGAAAATGTGTTTGCCGGAGCCGACCATGAGCCGGATCCTGCGGTAGCTGAGGTGATCGCATATCTGGAGAGCCTGCCGGAGAACGAAAAAGCGGAGATCCTGAAGGCTGACAGCTTCTATGAAGCAGCCATGTTTGACATGGAAGCAGCTTATGCAAAACTCACCGGCAAGACCGTGGACTATGCGGATCCCGCCGAGCTGATGACGCTGTACACAAAGACCTGTACTGCCTATGCCCGTTCTTCCCTTGCCAAGAGCGTTACTGCTCTGCAAAAAGAAAACGAGCAGTTGCACCAGGACTTGAAAGCCAGCGGCAAGGAGCCTCGCCGGACACAGTTTAAGATGGTGGAGGCGAACTATGCTCAGGCAATGCGGAATGGCTGGATCGTCGAATTGCAGGAGATGTCCAGAGTTCGAGATCAGGGCGTTTTCGTCGGTCTGAACGAACTGGACAGACCCGGAGCAAAGATGCAGCTTGTTGACGGCTCTATTTTGACCCGGCACAAGGATGCGATCATGATCGCAACCGACAACATCGGGTTGGAAAGCTGCCGTCAGATCGATGCCTCCGTCCGCAGACGGTTTGCCTGCATCGTGGACAGCTTCCAGTTGGACAAGCAGCGGATGGTCGAGCGGACGATGCGGAATACCGGGTGCAAGGATATGGCATTGCTGGAGAAGGCTTACGCCTGCTGGGATGCCGTTCTCACCTTCTGTGTGGAGAATGAGGTGTCCGGCTATTGTGTCTCTGCCATGGAGTATGAGCGTCTGGTACAGGCGGTCATGCACGACGGTCCAGATTCCTTTGAGGAAAATCTGAACTGCTGCATCATTTCCAAGGCGACCGACGACATGGAGATCCAGAGCGACATTCACGGCGTTCTGGAAGCCATCCTCTGAGAAGGGGGTGGCATCCATGAAGCTGCGAACAAGAAGCACGGAAAGCATCTTGCAGTTGGTTCGGAAACGGGCAAAAGAGCTGCAAAAGACCTTATCCCCGAAGGCTTTCTTCCAAAGTGAGGATTTCATCCGATTTGCCACCAAGACGACGGCAGTGATCGTCAAGGCTCGGCGGACTGTGTATACCACATTTTCCTACGAGCCGAAAAGCGAAACCGTTGCGTACACCGATGGAAATCATATCGTCGTCAATACAGGCAATGTACTTGCCGAATCCTGCACGGATCTGAAAACAGCGATGGATGTGAACATGGGAATTTGCTTCCATGAGTGCGCCCACAAGCTGTTCTTGGACTTTCCCGGAGAGAATAGAGCGATCCGGGAAATCGAAGGCGGCACGGTCTACGGGAAGGAGCCTCAGTTTACCGATCCGAAAATGAGTCAGAATTGGGACGAGATCAAGCAGACGATTGCCGCTCCCGGCTATGGTTCTGTGATGGCATCTCTGTACCACGAACTCAGCAACATCATTTCGGACGGACGGGACGAGGAGAAAATGAAGATCCGCTATCCCGGCTATGTGGCAAGATGTATCAACGCCGCAGGAGAGATTCAGATCCAAACTGCGCCCCCTGTTGACGATCTGGTAGGAAAAGTGCCGGACTTTGAGATCTACTTTGGTATGATTCTGCTGTATGCAAAATATGGCGTGTTCAAGTACACGGATGCCAATGCAGTACAGCAGTATCTCACCGGGATCAATCCCTTGCTGAATCATGTCGAATGGGCAACGGATGCCAAAAACACAAAAGAAAAGTTTTTGCACCTGTCCTATATCCTCTGCTACCTCTGGGACTCCATCAAGGAGATGCTGGAAAACACGCAGCAGCAGAACCAAAATTCCCAAGGACAGTCCTCCCAAGGGCAGTCTCAGGGAGCTGGACAGCCTACGCCGGATCAGATGCAGCAGGCGATCTCCGATGCCGTATCCGGGGCAACAAAGGCAGGCAACGCCGCCACTGCCCCAGTGAACTGCAAACACAAAGCCATTTCTTCTACGGACGATGATCCTGACTCGGATGACACCGAGCAGCCATCTGAGTCTGCTGCCCAGGTGCTTCAAAAGGCATCCGAGGCAGTGGCTCAAGAAGAAGTCCAGCAAGAAATGGATAAGGAGATGCGGGATTATCTCAGAAAGCTGAATCTTCCCCCGGAACACGCCAATGTCCCGGTGTACATCAACCGGGTCCACGGTGGTGACAGCAGCCTGTATGACGATTTTTCCCAAGAGGTCACACCTCTGGCAAAGAGTTTGGCGGTTAAAATGTCGGAGCTGCTAAAGCAGATCAATGACAAAAACTACCAACGGCACAAGATCTATGGTCGCCGCATGGTAGCAACGGACTGTCACCGTGAGGACGGCAGGTGGTTTGCACAGAAAAAGCTGCCGCAAGATCTCCCTAATATGGCGATTGCCGTGCTTTGCGATGAATCCGGGTCTATGTCCGGCGAGCGCATGACGGCGAGCATGAAGGCAATGATCCTTCTGGAGAAATTCGCCACCTATATGGGTATCCCCTCCCTCATGGCAGGTCACTACCTCAGAAGTAAGGTGGTGCTGAATGTGTATTCGGATTTCTCATCTGCCATGCAGGAACGGGATCGCAGGGGTCTGGGTGCGATCACAGCACACGGATGCAACCACGATGGTATTCCCATTCGCTTCGTTGGTAATTTGCTTGCAGAGCGGCAGGAAACCGTTAAGCTGCTGTTTGTGATCTCAGACGGCTCACCTAACGGCGTAGGAAACTACGGCGGCACGGAGGCGTTCCGGGATATCCAGAAGGCGATCAAGGAGCTGAGTGCCAGAGGCGTTACCGTCTATGGCTGCGCCATTGGAGACGACGAGGAAGCGATCAAGGAAATCTATGGGAAAGGCTTTCTGAATTTGACCAACTTGCGTAGTATGCCGAAAACGCTTCTGCGATTGGTAAGTCAGAAAATTGTTTGATTTTGTGAAAGGATTGACTGACATGACGGTAAAACAGTATATTGAAGAGAACAAAAAGCTCCCTCAAGAGTTGAATGATTGGGTACTGAACAACACTTATATCTGGGAGAACGATGCTTGCTACGGCTATGCGATCATCGCCATGAAAGCTGCTGGGTACGACCGGGAGCAGATCAGCGAGATTTTGCGTTTCCTGCACTTCGCAATGGAGGACTACACCGTTCCGGAAGCCGCAGCTAAGCGTAATTATTTCTGAATGAAAAAGAAATGGGATGGAGAACATGATTCTCCATCCCGGAAGGAGGAAAATATGACACGGCATGAAGCCTATGCCTATTACCGAGCCTGCGGACTGGCATACAAAGATTTTGACGAGGAAGCGGTAAATTTCTTGATCGCTACCATGGACAAGAATTTTGCGAATCTGCGGCAGGAACGGCTTGCCAAGGGAGAGGATTATTTCTGGGTTCACACCATCGCTACGGAGCGTGGAGTCCACATGAAGCTGGATGAAGCCGGAAATATGATCTACCTGAAGTTGTTTGGAAGAAACAAGGCAAAAAGAGTTGTAGAGGTGATAGCCTTCTACGAAAATGGAGTGATCCGTTTCGGTCAGGGTTTGGAAGAAGAACAGATCCAACCGATTTTGCAGGCTTTCGTTGAAGTCTGCGATTGGATGCAACAAAGATAATCAGAAACCCGTCTGCTGAAAAGTAGGCGGGTTTCAAAGAAAAGAAAGGGGAAAAATGAAACAAATAAACGGAGAAATTAAGATGGAAGAACTTCTGATTCCTCAAAAGGATGCCCAACGGCTTATGGAAGCGCCATCAGGAGATGTGTGTTTGCTGTATTTGTGTTTGCGGTCTGGGATCGGCATTGACCGGGCATCCGAGGCGCTACGCATCCCTCAAGAGCGCATTTCTGCCGCCGCAATGGAACTAAAAGAGCGTGGATTATGGACGGAGCCGAGCCGACCTGTTGCCCGCCAAGGGGAGCGACCGAACTACTCCGGCGCTGATGTGCAAAAGGCGATCAACACAGATGCGCTCTTTCCGGCACTCTGCACCGAGGTCCAGCAGATCCTAAAAAAGCCCTTGACGCAGGAGGAAATGAAAATCATCCTTGGCTTTCGGAACTACTTGGGGCTACCGCCGGAAATCATCACCATCCTATTGCATTACTGCAAGGAGATGGCGGGTCGGAAACAGACCCCCTCCCTCTTTTTGGTTGAGCGGGAAGCCTATCGGTGGGCTGAGTGCGGGATCAACACCATGGAGAAAGCCAGCGCTTTCATTGCTGAGGAGAACAAGATCAGATACGCCATCAAGCAGTTAAAAGAAGTTCTGCAAATATACAGCCGTCCACTCTCCAAGCCGGAGGAAGCATACCTTCGCAGTTGGATCGATATGGGCTTTGATGCTTCTGCTATTGAGCAGGCATACGGCATCACCTGCGAGCATTGCGGACAGCTCCAATGGAAGTATCTGAACTCGATCCTCACAAGATGGCACGATGCAGGTTTGCATACGGCGGATGAAGTGAAAGCCGGCTCTCAGAATGCAGACTATCGCAAAAATGGTCGCCGGGATCTGGACGAGGACGAGATCGCTGCCATCAAGCGGATGATGCGGGAGTGAAATCCAACTTGACTATTATACGCAAATAGGCGTATAATGAAGCCAAAGGAGGCATGGAGTATGAGCTTGCGTGACATCAGAAAGCAAAGAAACCTGACGCAAAAAGAATTGGCACAAAAAAGTGGTGTCAATTTCCGTTCGTTGCAGGACTATGAGCAGGGACACAAAAAGCTGGCATCTGCCAACGGAGACATTCTACTGCGCCTTTCAACGGTATTGGGCTGTACGCTGGAAGATCTATTGTTAGATGATATAAACGGCGCACCTTTGCTACAAGGCAACAGCTTGGATGTCGGTGAGATTCAGTCACAGCGCTTTTATTGCGAGAAGTATCATACGGCTGGTCGATGGATTTGCAGCAATGGCAGCATTGCAACTTTGTTTTATTATAACGGAGCGCAATATGTGATGCCGTTTAAGGCTGTGTTTACGCCTGCCATGCTGCCGTGTCTGAAAGAAGCTGCGGTTTTGCAGATGGAAGGAAAGATCGAAGAACTGATTTTTAGCGAAAATGGATTTGAAAGCTGGTGACGGGAATGAAAGAAACTTTGTATAGCTTGATGCACCGGGATGATCCTGTGTGTACCATTTCTATCGATACGGTTTCTGGTGCGATCCTGCGTGTGTCCAAGCCGCAGGATCCAGAGTTGTTGCCCTTGGGCGGAAGTATCGACTCTGCTATGCTCAAAAAGTGGTGGCAGCGTCGAGCCGTACCTGTTGGTCAAGGAAAGATCCAGCGCATCTTGGAGCAGATGGGAATTGCGACCCCACAGGAATATCTTGTCAAGAATTTAGGCTTGAGCTTGACCGACCACTACTGGATCAAGCCTCTGGACATGGAACTGGGATGGGCAGATATCAACCTGTTCACCAATGCCTTCCGTGACCCGGTAGGCGATATGCAGCTTGGCTTGGAGCCAGACAAGCTCTTAGATCTGCCGACCAACGCTTTTTCGCCCAGTTCCTCTACCCAAGGTGATTTAACAAAGAAGTGGATCATTGCAGATGGAAAGCGGTGTCTGGTGAAAGGCAACCATGGCGGCAACTCTCAGGAAAGCCTGAATGAGATTGCGGCAACCTTGCTGCATCGGAAGCAGGGCAGGTTTCCTTTTGTCTCTTACTCGACCATGCGCTGGGGAGACTGCCAGCAGATTTACTGTGTCTGCGAAAGTTTTACATCGGATGAAGTTGAGCTGATCCCGGCAATCGATATTGTGGAGTTCCAGAAGAAGGACAATGCCATGTCTATGTATGAGCATTTCATTCATGTTTGTATCGAGCATGGAATGGATGAAAGTGCGGTGCGGGCATTTCTGGAGTATCAGATACTCTCGGACTTTGTTCTGACAAACACAGATCGACACTTAAACAACTTTGGTGTTCTGCGGGATGCGCATACCTTGAAGTTCATCGGCATGGCACCGATTTTTGACTCCGGGGACGCTATGTTCTGGAAGAATCCAAGACTGCCCGAACATAGCGACTTGACGGATATTCATGTAAACAGCTTTCGGAACTCAGAAAAGAGAATGCTACAACTTGTCCGAGATCAGGATGTGCTTGATTTCTCCAAACTGCCCACGGAAGAAGAATTTCGGACGATCTATGAGTCCGATGCACTGATCCCTTATGTGGATTCCATTTTGCTGGGGTATCGGAAAAAATCGATCTACTAGAGAATATTAAAAATTAGGGATACGGAGGCGGATGAAGGATGAAAACTCCTCCTTTTGAAATCACAAATGCCTGTATTAACCTAGTGGCAGAAATTGCGGAGCTGCTGGGAAAGCTGACCTCCCATAATCAGCTTTCAACGAACCCGATCCTGCGGCGAACCAATCGTATTCGTACGATCCATGGCTCTCTTGCCATTGAGCAAAACACATTAAGTCTGGAACAGGTAACAGCAGTTCTGAACGGGAAGCGTGTTTTAGCACCGCCAAAGGATATTGCAGAAGTTAAAAATGCTTATGAGATCTATGAGCGGTTAGACGAACTGGATCCATACTCGGTGGATGATCTGCTGACTGCCCACGGTATTATGACCAGAGGATTGGTGGAAGAATCCGGCTGCTTCCGCAGCCGGTCGGTGGGTGTTGTAGACCAGCAAGGTAATATCCTTCACTTTGGAACCTTGCCGACTTATGTGCCGGGACTTGTGGCAGAACTGCTGGACTGGGCAAAGAATAGTGATGTGCATTTGCTGATCCGAAGCTGCGTGGTTCACTATGAGTTGGAGCTGATCCATCCTTTTGCGGATGGTAATGGTCGCATGGGTCGTCTGTGGCATACGCTGCTGCTCAGTAAGTGGAATCCTGTTTTCGCATGGCTGCCGGTGGAATCCATGATCCATGACCACCAGCAGGAATACTACGATGCCATTAACTTGTCCAATGCCACCGGCGAGTCTACGGCATTCATTGAGTTCATGCTGTCGATTATCAGGTCATCTATCATTGATGCAAACAAAATGAGCAATGAAATGAGAGATGAAATGAGAGATGAAAAACAGGATAAAGAAATGCTGCGCTGGATGCAGATCGAAAAGTTTTTGGAAAACCATGAGAATATCATGAACGCCGATGTCAGAATGATTTGTGATGTTTCCGTTGCTACGGCAAACCGCATCCTCACAAGACTTGTTGCAGATGGAAAGCTCACAAAATGTCGTAATGGCTCTCATTGGGCGTATCAAAGAAAGAAAGAATAATACCAAAGGAGGAATTGCAGTTGAAATACGACGGCACGATCAAGAACAACAGAGAGCTTGAATTTGCAATTTTTTGCATTGAAAGCGTTGCTTCACGCCTCGGCAGAAATCCAGAGGATATCTATGTTGCGTTTACGGAAAAAAGCGATCTTCTATACAACTATATTATCCCGGAATATGAGATGCTGCATACTCAAGGAAAGGACTATATTGTAGACGAGCTGCTGGAACTCATGGAGAAAAGAGGGATTGCATGATTCTGTATCACGGTTCAAATTTGGAAATCGTTAAGCCGGATCTATCTCACTCTCGAAAGAATGTAGATTTTGGATGCGGTTTTTATCTAACGCCTCTGTACGAACAGGCAGAAAAATGGAGTCGGCGCTTCAAAAGAGCAGGCACAACGGGCGTGATTTCTAAGTTCCAATTCGACCAAACACATATGAGCAAACTAAAAGTCATGGAGTTTGATTCCTATTCAGAAGAATGGCTTGATTTTATTCTTACCTGCCGAAAAGGAAAGGATAATACCGCTTACGACCTCGTTATTGGAGGTGTGGCAAATGACCGGGTGTTTAACACCGTAGAATTGTTCTTTGATGGTCTGATTGACAAGAGAGAAGCAATAAAACGACTGCGTTTTGAGAAACCTAATCTTCAAATGTGTTTTCGCACACAAAAAGCATTGTCATGTCTGATTTTTGAAGGGAGTGAACAGGTGTGAATGCACATCCTATTTTGCTTCAAAAGAAATATGCCCGGATCGTAGAAGGATTTGCCCAAAAACAGAATCTTTCTTTGGAAGATGCTCTGGACATCTTCTATCGTTCTAATCTCTACAAGCTGGTTCGTGAAGGCGTATCAGATATGCACTGTATGAGTGATGGATACCTGATAGAAGAACTGGAAATAGAATTTACCGGCAAATCCGGCTCAGAGGTTGAAACATGAGACATTCTCAGTTGCTATATGGAATCGTGGCAGACTATAAGGATGGTATGCGTCATCCGCTGACGCATAATCGGAATATCCTGTGCTACGGCAAACCCAAAAGCGGAAAAACAAGTGCGGTCGGGATCCCATTTTTTGAGCAGGCGGTAAAAGCTGGAGAGTCGATCATTTTGTGTGCGGAGAAAGAGTATGAATATCTTCCTGCTATCGACGAGGCAAAGACAATGTATGGCTACGAGGTGTTCAAGACAATGGTAGATTGCCCCAGTGTGCCGCAGGAATGCGTCCTGATGCAGGACCAAGAAGCGTACATAGACACGATGATCGATCTCAATATAGATCGTTTAACGCAGGAAATGGATCGGTTGAACACTTCGAAAGCGATTCTGCTGATCCCATACCTGTCGTGGAACGAGCCGGGAGCCTTGGATATTTGTCTATTAACCCTTGCCGGAATGAAAGATGAAGGGGAAAAGGTTTTTGGGGACAGGACTCTGAATCTCCTGATCGATGCGCCCTTCTATCAATTTACGACCTGCCGGAACCTTCAGTATTCCCCGGATACCCGGTTTTGCATGATCTTTCCGTCTGATTTTGCGGATCCGTCCATCCGGGCAGTCAGAAGCAAAACCGCAGGAAGGCAGCGTTTGCATGAAGAGTGTGAGTACGGCTTTTATAGTCTCATGAAAGCTGTGCAAGCTGTGATCTGCACGGGCATATCCGGGATCTCTCCGAAAGTGCATAAGCAGTTCGTTGACACCTATATCGACTCAGAGGCAAAACTCAGAGGACGGTATTTGATCGCTGAGGATATGATATGCAATGCTTCGGGCGCTCCAATTACGATCGCTGGAAGTAGGTTCAAGAGTTTGGCAACAGCTAAGGATGTGCTTCAGAGTGAGCGAATGGAGGTGCAATTCCGACTGATTGAGGAAACCATTTCCAATCGAATATGGGTCGTGCTTCAAGACGATAGCGTTAAAACATCCTATCTCAATGGCTTATATCTCCCGGCAGTATTTAGGACTGACGAGGATGCAATCGCTTGGCTATATGCCCACCTTCGCAACTCTCGCCTGACCAATGCCTACTATGGACCCAGAAATGATGGACAGTGGATGGTGGTCAACGCTGAGTTAAGCGACGGGCAAACGACGAAATTCTGCATCCTGCAAATTTCGGACTCCAACCGTGAGCGATACCGCACAATGGCTCTGGACGAGGCGCTGGAACTCATGGAGATGGACGATGCCCTGGCAGTCCACCCGGAGGACGACCCGGACGGAAGCGCACAGCTTGACCGACTGGAAGAATTGCTTGCAAAAGAGCCGGAGTTTGAGAATACTTGCCCAGAGGAATACCGCTACAAGCCGTACAAGCCTGCTGAGGACGAAGAAGATACTCCAGTAGTAGAATCATCCTCGCTGCCTAAAAGCCATGTAATCTTCCTTGGAGGGCATCCGAACATGGTCAAAAAGATTCGTCAGCTCTATCCCGGATGGAAATATGTGTTTGACGATGAATTGCGGTCAAAAACATTTAGCCCGAACGATGTGATCTTCTTCTGGACAGGACACAGCTCGCACAAAATGATGCGCTATGTATACTCCCGGATCCCGGACTCCGGCAATGTGATTTTCGTCACGGCGACGAACATTGAGTTGCTGGTGGACCAGATGACAGAGCAGTATAATTTGCTTTTGAATGAAAAAAACAGGACATAAGATAAATCCCCCTCCATCGGAGGGGGATTATCATTTGTTTGGTGAGCCTGTCCAGCATTATAAATCGAGTTCTTTCCAAAGCTCAGATATCGGACGGCTCTTTCTTCCGTCGTTGACATACTCTGCGTGGGCTTCCTCTGCCACAGCAATATCGTATTCATCTTCAATTTCTGCCGCATGATGTTTGCTATAATTCTCCGCAAGGATCTTTTCCTCTGCGGATAATCGAGCAGAAAAACTCATACCGTCATCTCCTTCCTGTGTAATATACTGTACTACAAAGATGCTGGTTTGCCAATCCTATTTTGCGGCAGCGGATCAAACTAGAAAGATCCCCCTCCATCGGAGGGGGATCTATTCGTAAGAGGCATGATCTCCAAGTCAGCCACGGGGCACATTAGGAGGTGTTTCATTGTCTGGGAAAACGGGTGACAGAGGAACCGATTTCGGAGGCACCGATGTTGCCGGATCTGAAGTTGGCGGAATCGAAGTCGGAGGAACCGAAACTGGAGGAACCGAGGTCGGCGGAATCTTAGTGGGATTTCCATTCGGACCGGGGGTTGGAGCAGGATCGGTAGCAGGCGGCGGAGTGATCGGATCATTTCCATCATAGCGAACATATGCGGTGTCGCCATTGGGTGTCTGGAAGGAAGTGAACCCGGTTCTCTCGTTCGGCTGCATGGCATCGAACATGGCTTGGTTCACCACTCTCATAGAGTGTGTTTTCGGATTGACCGGCTGCCCATTTTCGTCTGTACGGGAGTAGGTATCATAATGTGCGGTGATACCATTCGAATCTGTGACAGAACGGAAGTTTCCGGCATTAGAGAGATTGCCGTCTGCTGCCCGAATGAAAGCGTCAGATTCGGGAATGTTAAAGCTGGCAAGCATTGCTGCATTTTTCTCGTTGTCCCGGATAGACAAGCCGAGGTCTGGGTAGCGGCTCATTTGTCCCATTACGGAACTGGCGACTCTTGGACGATTGCGGATACTCCGATTCTGGTCATCGGTCAACTGCACATTGGGATCCGTGACAACAGCAGCCAGATGCTCCGTTCCAGAGGCGGCACCAGCAACTCCAGCAGCCCGATCAGCAAAAGCGTTTGCTTCTTGCGTTGCATCGGCGGCATCGCTCATGTTCTTGCCAATGCTCTGGTCATATTCCTCTTGAAATCCTTGCCAGAAGGAACGGGTCTGCTCGGATGCAGATGCGCCGGAACTGGCGGCGTCAGATGCAAATCCTGCGCCTTTTCGTATAGCACCTAGAATGGTACTGCCGGCAGCCGATGCCGTATTGCGGACGGTGTTTGCGGCGTGAGCTGTCGGAGAATACCGCCCATAGAAGGCAGATGCCTTCTGTGCTGCGCCCATGACACCGCCGGAAGCGCCGCCTCCGCCACCGCCGGAGAAAACGGAGGACGCTGCTGCTCTGGTAGCGCCGCCGATGGCGACTGCCGAGCCGATCAGATCCGCACCGAGTCCGCAGCCTGTGATCGCACCGTTCAGTCCAAGCTGATTCAGGATATTATCAAACCGCTGGGCGATCCGCATCAGAGAGAACGCCATTATCAGAGGCACGATAGGCGAGACATTGTTGCCAATCGTACCGATCGATGCAAACACACTCAAAGCCATTTTCAAGAACCAGACATTAGCGAGCATTAAAATGCTTTGCGTGATAAACATATTGAGGTATTGCTTAAAAATCTGAATTGTAAAGCGGGAGGCAATCGTAGCAAAAAAAGGCGGACTGATAAAAAGAAGTACATACAGCACCACAAACCGCTCTACGGCTTCCAGCAGGACTTTGATAAGCTGATAGCCGAGCATGACTAGCAGAATCATATAGAGCAGAATGGACACCTGGTAGAAAGCACTCGACAAAACGGAAACGACCAGCGAAAAACCTTGAATATCGTTAGCAATAAAGCTGGAGTCAATATCGGAGCCGAGCAGGACATTGTAGGTGGAACTTGCTAAACCAATGATACCTTCCAAAAAATAGTTGCCCATATAGATGCAAAGGACGGCAGCTATGGATCGGAAAACCAGCGCAATGGGATTTTCTTGAGCCTTGCCTCCACGGAAAAAGTGGAAAGCAGAGATCACGACGATCATCAGCACCAAGCCAAGAGCAAAGCCCTGAAACAGCGGGAAGGAGATTTCTGCAAAAGGAAAGACCCTTAAAAAAGTTTCCTTGCTGAAGTTAAACGCTTCCAAAAAGAAATTGACTGCGGAGGACAAGGCTTTTTCGATCATTCCGACCAGAGCGGAGAACAAATAATCAAGCATCTATGCACCTCCTATTCAATGCCAGTCCGGGGAGTCCAACCATGACCAGAGACAATGCTGCGTATACCGCCGAGCATCGTGGGAAGATAGAGTATGATAACGAATGCAGTCAGTGCCCAGTAGAAGCCACGCAGGGAGTCTGCTAACCGTTGGGCTGCCTGACCGGGGAAAAAGGCGGGAGCCAGAAAAGTGATCCCGGTCCAAACCAGCCATAGGCACAGCACTAAGGGCGCTGCCTTGAAGCGGAAAAAGTCGTACCAGACGGCGATCTGCTCCTTAAAGGAATTAGGCAAACCGATGGGCTGCAAATTATTGATCGAACCGCCGCCTTCTGCCTCCGTTTCATCGACAGCAAAAGCTGGAACGGCGCAGGACAAAACGACAATAATGACGAGAAGTAAAAGCAAAAGTCTTTTCAAAAAGTGACCCTCCTTTCCGGGTCCAATATGGAAACTATGGGCAGAGGGTGTTCCTCTGCCCCTTATTTTGTTCCGAATGGCGAGTTGCCCTACTCGCCGGAACATGAAGAATCAACCCAGAATGTCAGTTACAGAGGACATAGGAGACTTGTTGCCGACAAACCACTTTGCGAAAGCCTTGACCAGCAGAGGGGCGAGGAACGCAATGGCAACAGCGACAAAGACACAACCGATAACGATAAAGCCACGGTGCATACCTCTCTGTCCGCCAAAGATCATCATGGCAGCGGCAACGACAATAGCAATGCCTGCGGAGATCAGGACTAAAACGAGAAATACAACATTGATATGGTCGCCGGTGTCCTTCAGAACAGTGGTGATCTCAGAAGAAGCCTGATCTGCGTACTCGTTGTCCGTGCAATACGCAAAGGGAAGGTCGGAGTCCTGCATCTGGATAGCGGTAGATGCTGCGGTAGAAATCATAGAGAAAGCTACCAGAAAGCAGAGGACAAATACCAAAATGCGGTTGAAAGTGATTTTCTGATTCAGTTCATTCATATTGAATCGCTCCTTTTAGTAGATTTTATATGTATACCGTTCGGTGGGCAGTCGAACGGAATATACCCAAAGTTGGTGTCCTTCCCCCGGTTTTGGGGGAAGGAAGGGTTATACGGAAAAAGTCTGATGTGAAAGCAGGGCATCGTCTATGCCCTTGGAATTGTCGTCCCAGTAGTCCTTTGTATAGGAAAGGTGGCAAGAAAAAATCGTGCTTGCCAAGTCATACAAGGCATGATACGAAATATCATGCCAATTTACTGGGATCTTGTTGAGTGCTGCCAATGGCAGATATTCTGCCATCTTGCGTCTGGCGCAATCTGCTCCCCAATGCAGGGAAACCATAGGTAATCCGTCCAGAAGGAAATGACGCTTGATTTCCTCTACTCCGGCTCGGACATTTGGATTTGTGAATCGGTCCATATCAAAAGCGTTGTAGACCGTCACTTGCTTAGATTTCAGATAACTTACTTGGGCGAACAAATCCTTGGTATTACAGATGCCGGGAATAGAAATGATCGCCGCCTTGCCGCCGGACAAGCTGAGCGCTACATCGGCTTTCAGCGCACCTTCTGTGACGAGGACAGGAGTCCCCTTCTCCAAAGAAGGATTCTGACGGCAAAAATGGCATCTGGAAATACTGGCGTTCACCGCTCCGGGCAAATTGGATGAACTGAGCGTCATGTACTTAGGCATCTTTGGGATATTGGTCCGCACTTGGATAGAAACGATCTGACCGTCCCGATTCCGGGTAGGAATCATAATGCCTGGATAGAAATACAGACACCAACACCAATTCTGGTCATTCCCGAATTTGAAGAATCCGGGAACGCCCTCCGGGGATAGTCCCGCCTCCTGTAAGCGTCTGGCAATTTCCATGCCTGTGAGCAGGCGCTTTGTGGGATACGGAAAAGAAAAGAGCTTGCTTTTCTGCTCGTTGCCGCCGCAGGCATTGAAAACTTCCATCAGCGGCTCATTCACGGCGAACTCTGTCAGAGTGCCGTATCCGTTGACCTCCAGATCCTTCTCGGTTAGTCCTCGGCGGAGTAATTCGGCGGTATGTTCAAGGCTCAGTGCCATTTCGGGCTGAGACAGAATGAATGAGTACGCCTTGTCCAGATGTTCGTCCGAGGCTGGCAGCCGAGTCTGCGGCTGCTGAGGCTGCCGGGGCTGCCGGGAAGGAACGGGGTGTGGTTGTGTGGCATCAAGCAGAGAGCTGTCTCCGCAATAATCCACCATTTCCAGCCCCAACTGGTGCATTTCGTCTTTCTCACGGGGTTTTGATTTGTACCCCCGTGAATACATGGCGAAAAGATCCAGTGTCGTGCCGCCGGTCCGGCAGCGGACACAGTTCCAAAGATCTCTGTCCAGATCCAGTTGGAGCTTCTTTTTGCCCCCGCAAAAGGGGCAGTTGGTTTTGCCGGTGGAGGTGTAATTCCATCCATAGGTATCAACCAACTTTCTGAGTGATATCTTGACGAAATTCTTCCCCATTTGTGTTTTTCACTCCTCCTGTCCTCCCCCGAAGAAATCGGGGGAGGAAAATCCGTTTTCTCTGACGACTTACTTCCCGCAGAGGGTGTTTGCCTCATTCAGCAGGACGGATGCCGCTTCCCGACTTTCCGGGTCCGGGTTGTTGGGACCGGCATAGCGGATGATCTTTGCAGGACTCTGATGCAACAGTTCTCCCAGAGTTTTGCCACGATCCATCCCCTTCTCAAGACGGTAGTTCATTGCCCAGTTGCGGTCATGCGCCGCAGCCACATTGGGCATCTGAGCATGATCTTGAGCAGGAGCATTGCTGGAAGAAGGAGCCTGAATAGGAGCCTGAGCAGCAGTATTGCTGGCGAAAACACCAGTGACTTCCTGATCGTCTGCCCCAAAATTGCCAATGTTCTGATTGCCGTTGTTGGCGATCAGATCATAATAAGAGCAGCAGGCACCGAATCCGGCATTGGACAACGCCCGTCCTTTCGCATGAGTCGAACAGATCTGAACAATATTGTCCATATTGGCAGGATCTGTGATGTAGGCGGCTCTCGATGCCACATCGGAGGCAATGACCTCGCCATTCACAAGAACCTTCGCCTCGCAAATGACATGGAATACATTGTCGATGACCTGGCTGGATCGGAAATCGCAATGGATGGATCCAGTAACAGAATTTTCGGCACACCACATCTGGAACCAGAGTGCTTTTGATTCCGGGGAAAGGACCAGATCATAGGTCCCGTTTTCCGCATGGTCGTAGACTCTTAAAGCGGATTCCAGAGGGAAACCGCCATTTCTTAACTTCTGTGCTGCCTTGACCAGAGGCATATCACCATAGCCGTTCAGATAATTCATAATTTTGTCCTCCTTAATCTCTGTTTGTCTGTCGTGCAGCTTCCTTCGCCCGTAGAGCGTCCATGATTGCCGGGGCATACAATGCCTCCCAGTTTCGGATGAAGCTGGAACAACTGTTCATACACCGCTCAAAGTCGTCCACGGACAGCATAATGGATGCAGACTGCTTGTTTTTGGCATCCTTGCTCACATGGTAGGAGCTGCCGTTCGCCTGTTTCTTCAGCGGCGCAAGGAAGTTTGCAATCTGGATATGCCACGGATACCGGGATGCAGAACCGTCCTGCATCACAGGTTTGTAGCAAATCTGGATCGTGCTTACCGGGGCGTAGCCATCCGGGCGCAGGGCGTAGGGATTGCTTTTCTCGCCCTTGTAGACCACGATGCCATCGGAATTGCTACTCTTGAGTGCGTCGTAGAGTTCGCACCCTATCGACCAGCAACCTTTCTTGGCATAATCGTAGAATCGCATCAGCGTATCCAGAAGCTCGTCGTTTGAAGCGTTTTGCAGTGAGCTGCTTAAATCGATGTTGTTGATTTCCTGCAACCACATCAAGATCTTGTTGCTGACGGCAGTTAAATTACTTCCGACACACAGTTCGCCAAGACTTGCTTTCACTGCTGCTTCATACAGACGATGCACAGCGAAAATCGGCAGCCCGTAGCTGACCGTCACAGAGTTGTCGCCCTTGCCCTTGGTATAATCGCAGATGACGCATTCTACCGTAGAGTTGTAGGCGTGTCCTTTTCCTCCGCAGCCGTGGATCATGGCATAGTCATTAGGATTTGCGTAGGACAGATTTTCACGAAAATCTACTACCCGATCCTTGCCGAATGCGTTTGCCATGATGGAGCTGGGATGATTCTTTTCTTCGTTGCCCATTTTTCATGTCTCCTTTTTTGATAGTGCTGTTTCGCAGCTAGAAAAATAAAAAAAGCGAACTTCTTCCAAAAAGGAAAAAGTTCGCTTAATTTCTGTATTTGATTTATCCTCCAAAAGAGGATAAAAAATACTCGCCTCAGGTAGCTGTCAGGGTACAATATCCCCGTCAGTAGTCAAGCCCTAATGCAAGTGTCTACATTTTAGCACAAGCATAGCCAAGTTGCAAGAGGGATCTTCAAAAACTATTGATTCAGAAAATTGAAAAGTGTGGATTTGACTGTTGCGAAAATATTGAAAAGTGGAATTATTTGGTGTATAATACGATACCATTGCAACAGAACTCCCCCGGCTAAAGCCGGGGGAGTTCATCAATTTGCTTGTCTTTCCCTTTTACTTATTTTTTGACATTCACCATAAAGCCGTAACGATCCATGAGATCGAGCATGATTGCCAGAAGGATATCATCGTCTGTGGCATTCTCTGGAACCATGATCTCGGTCTGAATGCTGATGTGAGCATCAGCTTCATACTTAATAGTCATAGTTACCACCTTGATCCATTTTTTGATACAGCTCTGATGTAGAAACCAAAGCAAACGCCGCTGGAGCCGTTGGCGTAGTAATCGCAGGCGTCGCCGCTGTTGGACACAATGCAGAAGTAGTTGGAGGGACTCGCACAAGGAGAACGCTCCCACCACCAACCCGCATCTCCGTCCTCATTGAACTTGATGCGGTTGAACGGGTCTTTGAAGTATTCGAGCTGGTTGTCGCCCTCGTCACCGGCGCCCAAGATATGCTCACCGAAAATCTCAACTTCGGAGAAAAGCCAGAGGCGATCTTCTTCGTCACCGAACTTGCGTGGCTTGATTGCGGCGAGCAGGTCATCGGGCAGCAGTTCAATAACTTCCTCGTTAAGGTAGCGGCGCATGTCGCTGGCGAGCCAGCCGCCCTTGTTGGTCCAGTCATTATTCATCTGGTGTCGAGCAAGCAGACCTTTCAAGCCGATCACGCCGTCGTCCATGACGACGAACACGACCTTGCGACCATCCTTCAAAGTCTCGGTGATTTCATCGCCCACCTTGAGTGCGCCGGGATTGCGCCAATCAAACACACGGGCTTCTTCCTTTGTGATAATAGCCATAATTACCTCCTAAATATTATTACTTCATTTTTGATACAGCTCTGATGTAGAAACCGAAGCAAACGCCGCTGGATTCGTTGGCGTAGGGATAGAAGCTATTACCGCTGCTGCTCACACTACAGAAGGAGTGGATGTTGAACCCACAAGAAGAACGCTCCCACCAGCTATAATTATCTCCGTCCTCGTCGAACTTGATGCGGTTGATCGGATTCTTGAAGTATTCGAACTGCTTATCACCCTCATCACCGAATCCACAGATATGCTCACCGAAAACCTCGACCTCGGAGAAAAGCCAGAGGCGATCTTCTTCGTCCCCGAACTTTCGAGGCTTGATTGCGGCAAGCAGGTCATCAGGCAGCAGCTCGATGACTTCCTCGTTGAGGTAGCGGCGCATGTCGCTGGCGAGCCAGCCGCCCTTGTTGGTCCAGTCCTTATTCATCTCGTGTTGTTCAAGCAGACCTTTCAAGCCGATCACGCCGTCGTCCA
>CALADI010000019.1 GCA_937890525.1 uncultured Clostridia bacterium
AACCTGCACCCACTGAACCGCTGGTGACAGAATCCACAGTCCCGGAAACATCTGCTCCCACTGAGCCGGTGATGCCGGAACCGACGGTTCCTGAGACAACCGTGCCAGCAACCACAGCCCCGGAAGAAACAACAGCTCCTACCGAGCCGCCTTTCGGATCACCGACCCCGCTGCTGGATCAACTCCCGGCAGATTTCCAATCCAAGGTGCAAGTGCCGGAAGTCATGAAGGATAATCTGGTGCTGGATGCGCTGACTGAACTGGGATATCCCGTGGATCAGCTCCGGGATGCCGGAGTCCTGTACGACTACAATTATCTGTCCATCCTGTTGCCGGAGGCGTATCGGACGGGCATCCCCTACGGAGGTGGCTCTACTGGACTGGAGAGTGTGGATCACATCCGTGCCAACGGTCTGGTCTGCGCTTCTTTCCTCTCCTACTACCTCTGGAACTTCCTGCCCCAGCACGGGGTCAACACCACCGTGCTAACCGAGTCCTTCACCGGCAGCTATGCCAGCGTGCCGGATGTGAGAGCATCGTTAGAGGTGGCTGCCGCCAATACTGCTCAAGCGCCGGATGATGTCCATGTTCTGAAGCGTGAGCGCAAGGACTTGGCGGAAGCCGCTCCCGGAGATCTGCTGTTCTATGATGACGAACACTGTGCGATCTACCTCGGCACGGCGGATCTGGTGGACAGTTTCACGGGTGAAACGCTTGAAGAGAATGCGATTTTTCTAGCCCACTGCGGAACAAACCGTGGGGTGGAAATCACCACAAACGGTGAACTGGAAGCATCTGGTTTGCAGCTTACTACGGTCTATTCGCTTGTGTGGACAAACGGAGTTGTGGACTCCTCCGACGATTACTTTGTTCAGGTGGGAGATACGGTCTACATTTCTGGTGGAAAAGAGGAAATCGAGCGGTACGTTGCCCGGAAAACCATTCAGGTCGTCGATATGCAGTTCATGAGTATCGGCAATACATGGTACAACTTCTACTCCAATTTGGACGGGAAGAATGTAACGCTTGGATGGCCCGATGGTATGGTGAATGAAATTGGCTATGCCAAGCTGTCTGACGGAACCATCGCATTCTGCATCGAGCCGTGGAAAGTCATGCCGGACGGCACGATCTACGACAAGCCCTTTGACGCATGGCATGATACCAAGCGTGAGGGCATTGCACGAGCCATGGCTTACGGTTCTCCCAATAACGGTGATACATCCAGAGAGGGTATGTTTGCCACACAAATCGTTCTGTGGGACATTGCCTGCGGATATCGTTATCTGGACGGCAGCTATACCATCTATGGCACCCCCTTCACTTCCACGCCGTTCCAGCGGGCTATCGCCAACAATGCGAAGATCCGAGAGAAGTACGAACTCATTATCCACCGCATGAGAATACATGGTACGATCCCTAGCTTCACATCAAAAACAGAAGGCGGCATCGGTGCTGCTCAAACCATCACCCTGAAGCAAGCTGCCAACGGAAACTACACAGCCAGCGTGACGGACTCCAATGCCATTCTGTCGGCATTCCGTTTTCCCAGCCCGATGGCGGGGATGACATTTTCCTATTCCGGCGCTACGCTGACCATCACCGCAACGGCAGAGGCGGCATCTAAGCTGGCTGGTGGTGTGGTAGTTCGCTCCCGACGGAGTTCTGCGGCGATCAACAAAAACGACCCAATCATCTGGACAAAGTCAGGCACAAACTCCAATGGACGAGAATACCAAGAAATCGTCACCATCCCAACTGGCATCGACCCGGTTCCCTGTTTCTTTAAGGTCAAGGCTGAGGTCAACCCCGGTGCTGCCACCGTTAAGAAAACCGCAGACGGCTCTCCCACCGGGTACTGTTTCAAGATGTACAAGTGGGAAGGCAGCAAGAGCTATTACGGCAAGACCGACGGCAGCGGCAATATGTACCAGACAGATGCCAACTTCAACCAAAAGACCGGCGGATACGAATGGACTGGTCTGACCGACGGAACCTACACCTTCAAGGAGGTTCTGAGTGCCCACGGTGCTGGGCAGGTGTTCCCCACTTCTTGGCGGATCACTGTCACGGACAAGCATGGCAGAGTTACCTATGACAAGCTCTACACCGGCAGCCAGATCATCAAGGAACCCAATGGAGATGCAAGACTCGCAGATGCCCAGCATCCCGTTACGGGTCTTTCAGATGGCGGTCGTCTGACCATGACCATCCACAATTCTGCCTATGACGCTCCGTTTACTCTGAAAAAGTCCATGAAGGGCGACCCTGACATCATCGCCCAGCTTCAAGGGAATAAGTGTTACAGCCTTAAAGGAGCAGAGTACAGCGTGTACAAGGGCGGCGCATGGCAGGAAACCATTACAACTGATGCCAATGGTGAGGCTCACTCTGCTAAGCGATACCCGGATGGCACAGTGCTGACGGTCAGGGAAACCAAAGCGCCCCCCGGCTTCAAAATGGACGACACGGTGCATACCATCACCATCCGCAGTGGACAGACCAATGTGCTAAATGTGGCTGACGAACCGGCATTTGACCCCAGAGTGCTTCAGTTTGAGAAGAAAGATCCTGAAACCGGACTGACCGCACCACAGGGTAACGGTACCTTCCAAGGTGCGGTGTTTCGCTGGGATTACTACGATAACCAGAACTGGGAAGGAAATCCAAAACGGACATGGTTCTTTGAAACCGATATTTATGGTTTTCATGCCTATGGATATCCGTTCTTAGCGTCAGGATACCCCAATAGTGATTTTTATTTGAACTTACAAGGAAAGCCAACAGTCCCTATTGGTTCCGTGAAAGTTACCGAAGTCAAAGCCCCTGCCGGTTATGGCATGATCCCGGAGCTGAAAGCTACTATAACCCAGCCTACAAACGGTGGTAAGGCAGAATTTAATTGGACTCCTGAATCGGACAAGATCGTGCAGAGTAAGGACGGCAGGTACTTGTTCCCGGAGCCGGAGGATCGCAGCACCTTTGCTTCCATCAGCATCCAGAAGCATGACGCTGACACCGGCGGCGCTGCTCCCAACGGGGCAAACTTCGCTGGATGCGAGTTCACGGTCTACAACCGCTCTGCCAACCCGGTCAAGATCGGCTCTTTCCCCACGGCTGCTCCCGGCGAGGCTTGCTATGTGCTGACGCTGGACGCTGCCGGTCGTGCCGCTACTGGCGCTGAGTTCCCTCTGGGTAAGTACGAGATCCGAGAAACCAAGGGCAATTCGTATTACCAGTGCAACACCGGGTGGTCGCAGACTTTTGAAGTCACCATGGGCGGTAACACCGCATTCACCTTCTCGGTGGCAAACACCCCCGTCAAGGGTCACATCCAGCTCCAGAAGATCAACTCTGAGACTGGTGCAGGTCTGACTGGCGCTGTGTTCCAAGTCACCCATCCAGATGGCAAGACCTCCTACATGAGCGAGCAGACCGGTGGCATCCACCGCATCGAGAACCTGCGCTACGGCTCTTACAAGGTGCAGGAAGTCAAAGCCCCGGAGGGCTACCTGCTGGATCCAACGGTCTATACCGTGAACATCACAGAGAACGGCAAGACCTATGTGGTTCAGACAGCTGGATTCAACGGCATCGCCAACGAACCCATCCGTGGTCATTTCCGAGTCACCAAGGTGGAAACGGGCACGACCACCCCGTTGCAGGGCGCTGAGTATACCGTGAAAGCGCCTGACGGCTCGCTGATCGGCGTGTACACCACCGATGCGTCCGGCAGCTTTGAGGTGCGAGATCTGCTGTATGGCAAGGGATACACCTACCAAGAAACCAAGGCTCCTGCCGGGTATCTGATTGACCCCACGGTATACACCTTCGACATCACAGAGGATGACCGCACCTACACCTACACCAGAGAGGATGCTCCTCAGCCCGGCTCCATCTCGATCCAAAAGGTTGACAGCCATGGCAATCCCATGCCGGGCGTGACCTTTAAGCTGGAGTACAGCTTGGACGATGGCGGTACATGGCTCCCCGTGACCAGCAGAGCGCCGGATGCGTTGTTGACTCCCGGTACATCCTCTACACCCAGCATCGTGGACGGTGCGCTGACCACCGATGCAGGCGGCGTGATCCGCTTTGAGGGACTTCGCACCGACTCTCAGACCGGGCGTGTCCGCTACCGTCTGACAGAGATCGCAACCACAAATGGGCATACGCTGCTTGCTGGGACTGCCTTTGAGGGCTACATCACCACCGATAAGGTGGATATCACCATTCGGGCAATCAACGGTACGGCGTTTGAACTGCCCACCTCCGGTAGCACAGAGCTTGCCGTGGTGCAGCTCATCGGTGCAGCACTCATTGTACTGGCGC
>CALADI010000020.1 GCA_937890525.1 uncultured Clostridia bacterium
GGACATTTTTCGTACTTTTATCATAACACCTTCCCCAAGGGAAAGCAAGGCGATACAGGAAAATCCCCGACAAATGATCTGTCGGGGATTTCGGAGCGGTTCCTGTCGGATTCTGTTTGACAGGGCATTCAATTCTTGGTACAATGAGCATGGTTCCCATCCGGGAGCCGGGCGCTGCCAGACGCATAGGCGGTTACGCCCCCGTTACAGGGGGTGATCTTCTTTGCCCCCTGCCTTACGGAAGGGGGTGGTAGAGATGAGTTTTGTTACATATGAAGAACTGTTTCAGTTCTGCATGGTGTTGATTTCACTCACTACCTTGATCGTCATGATCGTAAAAAAGAAGTAAGCCGCCCAACTCCTCAATTAGTGCGACTTACTTCTTCGACTAATACAGGGGGCTAACCGTCTACCGGCAGCGCCCTTTTTCTATGCTCATTATACCACATCTGCTTGGACTGTCAAGCGGTATTCTGCTCTGCCGGAGCGGAAGATCTCTGATGACAGCACATGCTATCGCGGCGGCTGGATATAGGTGCCCTGTTTACCCGGTGACGGTCGGGCGTAGACGCCGGAAACCAGCCCCAGCATGGCATAGCAGGTCAGAATGGACGATCCGCCGTAGCTGACGAAGGGCAGGGTCAGACCGATGACGGGGGTGAAGCCCAGACACATGCCGATGTTGCTGGTGACCTGAAAGATCAGCGCAGATGCGGCGCCAAAGCAGATCAAGCGTCGGGCAAAATCCGGGGTGCGGATGCCGACATAGATGCACCGCCCGATGATGGCAAGTTCCAGAAGCAGCACCGTCAGACAGCCCACGAAGCCCAGCTCCTCACCGATGGAAGAGAAAATATAGTCCGTATGCTGGGCGGTCAGAGCGCCCACGGAGGTTCTTGCCCCTTGGAACAGCCCCTGTCCGGTAAAACCGCCGGCGGTGAGGGAGAGCAGGTTTTGGTTGGTATGGTAGCGCTCGTTGATGGCAAGAGGATCCAAAGACGGATCGAACAAAACCATGATCCGAAGCCGCTGGTACTCGTCCATGACCACATTCCACAATATGGGGAACAGGGCCGCAATGCCCCCGCCTGCAAGCAGGAACCAGAACAGCTTGACACCGCCGGCAAAAGTCATGCCGATGAAGATGAATACAAAAATCAGAGAAACACCGGCGTCACCGGAGATGACCACATTCAGACCAGCCAGAAGCATCAGGTGAAAGACCATATGCATCACCGACGGGAACGAGGATAGATTCCGCTGGTGGGAGGACATGACCGAAGCCATGACCAGAATGTAAGTGATTTTGCAGATCTCAGCCGGCTGCACCAGAATGGGCAGCAGCGGCAGATCGATCCAGCTTCGGTTGCCGCCGCGTTCTGTGCCGAAGGGGATCAGCAGCAGGATCAGCCCTACGCCAAACAGCACCAGCGCGGCCCGATGCTCCAATATGGAGTCCAGATCCGCAGAGGAGATCAGGATATACAGGATGATGCCAAGGGCTGCGGCAACAAGCTGGATCAGAATATAACGGGTGGCGTCCATGTAGTTGGTGGCGCTGGCGATGATGACACAGCCAAAGGCGGTGGTCAGCATACACAGCGTCATCAGTACAAGATCGCCTTTGCGAAATGCGTCGAGAAAGTCCCGGAAGAATTTGCGCATGGGAGGCCTCCTTCGTGGTATGGCAGAAAAATGAACTCCCGCAATTATATCATTTTTCACGGGAAAAGGCAATAACTCTTTACCCCCCGGGGGGAATTTGCCAAAAGGGCGGGGCTTGTCTGATACAAGGCTTGCGTTTCTATGAAAATTTGTTTATAATAACAAGCAAAACGAAGGATATTCAGGAGGGATTCCCATGGAGAATCGCCTTTCGGCATACAAGGGCTGCCTGCTGGGGCTTGCCATCGGAGATGCGATGGGCTATACCATCGATCACAAGACGCTGGCACAGATCCGGGAGGATTACGGGCCCAACGGACTGCTGGGCTATGATTTGGCCAACGGATACGCAGATACGACTTCCTATACGCAAATTGCTGCCTATGTCTGCAACGGGCTTCTGTTCGGCATGACCAGAGGGCAGCTCCGTGGAGTGATGGCGCCCTGCGTGCGCTATATTGCCATGGCGGAAAAAGAATGGGCACGGCATCAAGGCTACCGAAAAGATCCTACGGCGGTGGATTACTGCTGGGTCAGCGGTGCCGATGGGCTTCAGGCACGCCGGTGCATGGATACCTTGATGCTGGATACATTAAATAGAAATGATCTTGGCACCATGGAGGAGCAGCGAAACCGTTATCAAGGACCCGGCTCGCTGACGGCGGCTGTGCCGGTGGGATTGTTCTTCGACCCTCAGCGAATGGGTCGGGAAGAGATCCAGCGCCTGGGCGCCGAGGCTGTGGCACTGACCCACGGCAATCCCGCCGCTTTTTTGACCGGTGCGGCACTGGCGCATATCATCAGCAGGATCGCATGGGACGGGGAGACTGACCTGCGGGCGCTGGTGCGGGAGACCATCAATATGCTGCAAAACACCTTTGGCAGAGCCTACAAGCAGACGGCTGAGGTGTGCCAAAGCCTGCGTATGGCGCTGGCGCTGTCCATCTCGCCCAACATGAACCAGACCGAAGCCATGGAGCAGCTGGACTGCTCCAGCGCGCCGAAGGTCCTTGCCGGGGCGTTGTATAGCTGCATTCTCCACCCCAAGAGCGTGGACGAGGCAGTGATCACGGCGGTGAACCATTCCGGCTACTCCGCAGCCGTTGGAGCTGTGGCGGGGGCGATCCAAGGTGCAGCGCTGGGGTGCGATGCAATGCCGGAGTTTTATCTGGATTGTCTGGAGGTGCGCGACACCCTTCAGGAGCTGGCGATGGATATGTTTCAAGGGTGCCCCATGACCAAAGACAGCAACCTGTTCGATGTGGAATGGGACGGGAAATATATTTCCGTTCAGGGATAAGTCGAAAATATGGTGGAAATCCGAAAAAATACCCGGACTTTTTGATAAATTCCCCTTGCAATATGGATGCGATGGTGGTATAATGAACGCATTCTGAGAGTATGTTTTATGAAAGAGAGGGGTGTCAGCCCCTCTCTTTCTTGCTGAGAAAGGTGAAATATGAAAATTACAGAACTTGTAGCCTCGCTGGCTGAGCCGGTGGTGCAGGCACAGGGCTGCTCCCTGTGGGATGTGGAATATGTCCGGGAGGGCTCTGATTATTTCCTCAGACTCTACATCGACAAAGAGGACGGGGTGGACATCACCGATTGTGAAGCCATCTCCCGTGCCATGGATCCCATTCTGGATGAGAAGGATCCCATCAGCGAATCCTACCATTTCGAGGTCTGCTCTGCCGGATTGGAGCGGACGCTGAAGCGTCCTTCTGATTTCGAGCGGTTTATGGGCAGTCCCATTACCATCAAGCTTTACCGTCCCCGCAACGGGCTGAAGGAATTGCCCGCTGTGCTGCAGGGGTATGACAACGGCAAGCTCACCGCACTGTGCGGCAAGGAAACGGTCACTTTTGAAAAGTCGGAGATCGCCTTGGTGCGGCTTCGTGTAGAATTCTGACAGGAGGTTATTACGATGGCTAGAGCCAAGAAGCAGGTCAAGCAGCCTGAGGTCAATGTGGGCGCAGAGATTTTCGACAGCCTGCGTGAATTGGAAAAATTGAAGGGGATCCCTGTGGATTATATGGTAGAGCGGCTGAAGCAGGCGCTGATGAATGCCTACCGCAAGGATCGTGAGGATCACCGGGATGTGCCGGCGGAGAATGTGATCGTGGATCTGACCGAGACAGGTCTTGCCATGTATCAAGTAAAGACCGTGGTGGAAGAGGTGGAGGATACCGCTCTGGAGATCCACATCGACGCTGCCAAGACCCTGCAATCCAATGTGCAGCCCGGCGACACCATCCGTATCCCCATCAAGATCGAGTCCTTCGGTCGGATCGCCGCTCAGACTGCCAAGCAGGTGGTCATTCAGGGCATTCGGGAAGCGGAGCGGGGCGCCATGTATGAGAGCTACTCCTCCAAGGCCCAGGAACTGCTCACCGGTACGGTGCTGCGGCTGGATCCCAGCGGTGATGTGTTCGTCCGCATCGGCCAGGGCAATGAAGCTTCTGACGCTGTCCTGCGGGTCAGCGAGCAGATCCCCGGGGAGACTTATCGCGAGGGCGATCTGATCCGGGTCTATGTGCTGGAGGTACACCGCGGCAACCGTGGTCCGCTGGTGCAGGTTTCCAGAACCCATCCCAACATGGTCAGACGGCTGTTTGAGCTGGAGACTCCGGAAGTCGCTTCCGGCATTGTTGAGGTTCGCAACATTGCCCGTGAGGCAGGTTCCAGATCCAAGATGGCTGTCCGCTCTACGGTGGAGGGCGTGGATCCCGTGGGCGCCTGTGTCGGCCCCAGAGGTGATCGTGTGGCCGCCGTTGTGCAGGAACTGCACGGCGAGAAGATCGACATCGTGGTTTACAGCGATGATCCCTGTCAGTATGTGGCTGCTGCACTGAGCCCGGCAGATGTGATTTCTGTCACCGTCACCCCTGGCGCCAAGTCCTGCAAGGTCATCGTGCCCGATGACCAGCTCAGCCTTGCCATCGGTAAGGAAGGACAGAACGCCCGTCTGGCAGCTCGGCTGACCAGCTATAAGATCGACATCAAGCCGGAATCTCAGGCACATGAGGACGAGGAGCCTGCCGAGCAGTAAGCCGGGCAGGACACAATAGAATAGGAGGGAATACCAATGCAGAAAAAGATCCCTCAGCGGCAGTGTATGGGCTGCCGGGAACGAAAGCAGAAGCGGGAGCTGATCCGTGTGGTCCGCTCCCCGGACGGAAGCGTGGGGCTGGACTTTCACGGGAAGGCCCCCGGGCGGGGGGCATATATCTGCCCGGATCCTGCCTGCCTGAAAAGGGCGATCCGTTCCAAGGCGCTGGAGCGGAGTCTGGACACCCCCATCCCGGAGGAGATCTACACCCGCTTGGAGCAGGAAATGGAGGCGGGAAAAGATGCATAAAGCGTTGAATTACCTGTCGATCGCCCGGAAGGGCGGCTTGATAGAACTGGGAGAAGAGCCCTGCGGCGGTGCGGCGAGAGCCGGACATGCTCGGCTGATCGTGGTGGCATCGGATGCATCCGACCATACATGGCGCAGGGCAAAGAGTTATGTGGCTGGCACCAGCCAGCAATGCGTGAAGATCCCCTTTACCAAGGATGAATTGGGACAGGCGGTGGGCAGATCCAGCCTTGCCATGGCGGCATTGGTGGATCCTGCGCTTGCCCTTGCTTTTGTAAAGGCTTTGGAGGGTCCGGAGCGCTACCGGGAGACGCTGGAGGAATTGGACAAGAAGTCTAAGCGGATGCGCCAGCGGCAGGATGAGGAGAAAGCCCATCAGCGCAACAAGCGCATGGGCAAGAAGCGCCCTGCCCCCGGTAAGAAGGATTGAGTTATGGAGGTGCGTATATGAGTTTTCAAAAGTATCGTTTGCGTGAGGTAGCGTCGGATTTCGGCACCGCTCCCAAGGAGATCACTGAGATCATGGGTCAGTATTTTGAGAAGCCCAAGTCCAATACCCAGGTGCTCACTGATGAAGAATTGAATGTGGTGTTTGACAGCATGACCCAGAAGCATCCGGTGGATTCGCTGGAGCGGGTGTTTGCTGTGCAGCCCAAGGAAAATGCCAAGCCTGCCGCAGAGAAGCACTCTGCCGGACGGGGGACTCAGAATCAGCCCCGTCAGGAGAATCGTCAGGATAACCGCCAGCCTCAGAAGCCGGCACAGAATCACGCCGAGCGCAGCAATGACAGCGCCAAAGCTGCCAAGCCCGCCGAGCCTCAGCGCAAGCGGGAGCGCCGGGTGGTGGATACCTCTGACCGGGTGGACAGCCTGATCTCTGAGCGTGCTCAGAACTTCACCGGCGGCAAGCAGCGCATCGGCGGCAAGAAGCAGCAGAATAAGCGGGACAACAAGTTCAAGGGCAACAAGGCCCGCAACGAAGAGCAGGAGAAGATGCGCCGCCTGCAGATGGAGGTTGCCCGCAAGGCACCCCTCACCGTCAAGATCCCCGATGAGATCACCGTGGGCGAACTGGCCAGCCGGATGAAGAAGACGGCAGGCGAGGTCATCAAGCTGTTGCTGAAGAACGGCATCATGGCCGCCATCAACCAGACCATCGATTTTGACACCGCAGAGTTCATCGCTACTGAGATGGGCTGCAAGGTGGAGAAGGAGATCACCATCACCATCGAAGAGCGGATCATCGACGACCATGTGGATACCGAAGAGGAACTCCAGCCCCGTGCACCCGTTGTGGTTGTCATGGGCCATGTCGACCACGGCAAGACCTCCACGCTGGACGCCATCCGTAAAACCAATGTCACCTCCGGGGAAGCCGGCGGCATCACCCAGCACATCGGTGCTTATACCGTGGAGCTCAACGGTCAGCCCATCACCTTCTTGGATACCCCCGGCCATGCGGCGTTTACCTCCATGCGTGCCAGAGGTGCAAGATGCACCGATATCGCCATTCTGGTGGTGGCTGCGGACGACGGCATCATGCCCCAGACCGTGGAATCCATCAACCATGCTAAGGCAGCCGGTGTGCCCATCATCGTTGCGGTGAACAAGATGGATAAGCCCACCGCCAACCCCGACCGGGTCAAGCAGCAGCTCACCGAGTATGAGCTGATCCCCGAGGAATGGGGCGGCGATACCATCATCTGCCCCATCTCTGCCAAGACCGGCATGGGTCTGGACAATCTGCTGGAGATGGTCCTGCTCACCGCCGAGGTTCAGGAATTGAGAGCCAACCCCAACCGCCGAGCCAAGGGCACCGTGATCGAAGCCCGTCTGGACAAGACCCGCGGTCCCATTGCCACGCTGCTGGTGCAGAACGGCACCCTGAATCAGGGCGATATCATCATCGCCGGTACAGCGGTGGGCCGTGTCCGTGTGATGACCAACGACAAGGGACGCACGGTCAAGACCGCCGGACCTTCCATGCCTGTGGAGATCACCGGCCTTGCGGATGTGCCCTCTCCCGGTGACGAGTTCAACGCCGTTACTGACGAGCGCATGGCCCGTGAACTGGTGGAGCAGCGCCGTCAGGCCGAGAAGGACGCCGCCGCCAACGCCATGAGCAAGGTCACGCTGGACAACCTCTTTGCCAAGATGCAGGAGGGCGAGATGAAGGAACTGCCTTTGATCGTGAAGGCGGATGTGCAGGGCTCTGCCGAGGCACTGAAGGCTTCTCTGGAGAAGATCTCCAACGAGGAAGTCCGGGTCAAGGTCATCCACACCGGCGTGGGCGCCATCAACGAGTCCGATATCCTGCTGGCATCCACCGCAGGCGCCATCATCGTGGGCTTCAATGTCCGTCCGGATGCGGCGGCACAGGCCAGCGGTCAGCGTGCCAATGTGGATATGCGCTTCTACCGGGTGATCTACGACGCCATCGACGAGATCGAGTCCGCCATGAAGGGCATGCTGGCACCCAAGTATGAGGAAGCGATCATCGGTCATGCCGAGGTTCGTGTGACCTACAAGGTCAGCGCCATCGGCACCATTGCCGGCTGTATGGTCAAGGACGGCAAGGTGACCCGTGACGCGCAGGTTCGTGTCCTGCGGGATAACATCGTCATCCATCAGGGTGAGGTGGGCTCTCTGCAGCGATTCAAGGACGCAGCCAAGGAAGTCACCGCCGGTTATGAGTGCGGCATGAGCATTCTGAAGTTCAATGACATCAAGGAAGGCGATGTCTTTGAGTGCTTCGTCATGCAGGAGATCAAGAGATAAGATACATTCCCCGCTGTGCCGCTTCAGCGGTGCGGCGGGGATCCTTTTTAAGCTAGGAGGCGTAATATATGGCATCGAATCGAATCGGACGGATCAACGAAGAGATCCAGCGTGAGCTGTCGGATCTGCTGAGAAATCTGAAAGATCCCAGAGTGCAGAACACTATGATCTCCATCACCAGAGTGGAGACCACCCCGGATCTTCGCTGGGCGAAGGTCTATGTCAGCTTCCTTGAGGCAGATCGTGCCAAGGAAGCCATCAAGGGGCTTCAGTCTGCCGGCGGATATCTGCGCCGGGAGCTTGGGCGGGCGCTGCAGCTGCGCTACACCCCGGAACTTCAGTGGTCGCTGGATGACTCCATCACCTACGGCGCAAAAATGCTGGAGCTGATCAATTCTCTGGACTGCGGAGGATCCGACCATGAAGGAACTGACGAGGACTGAGACTGCCGGATTCTTCCGGGAGCATGACCGATACTGCATCTTGACCCACCGCCGCCCGGACGGCGATACGCTGGGATCTTCGGCGGCACTCTGCCGGGGACTGCGGACGCTGGGCAAAGAAGCGTGGATCCTTGCAAACCCGGAAATCACGAATAAATACCGCGCCCTTCACACTGGGCTGACGGTGGACACTTGCCCCGAAGATGCGGTGGTGGTGACGGTGGATGTGGCGTCGGAGAGCCTGTTGGGTTCTGCCGTGTCGCTGCTGCCCAAAGTCGCGCTGGCCATCGATCATCATGGTTCCAATACCCGTTTCGCTCCCCAAGGGATCGTGGATCCCCACAGTGCGGCCTGCGGCGAACTGATCTGGGAGATCCTGATGGAGCTGGGGGTGACGCTGGACAAGCCCATGGCAGAAGCGGTGTACACCGCCATCAGCGCCGATACGGGCTGCTTCCGTTATTCCAATACCACGGCCCAGACTATGCGTGCGGCGGCGGCCTGCTTGGATGCCGGGGCGGACAACTATTCTATCAACAAGGCGCTGTTTGAGACAAATACCTTCTCCCGGCTGCGGATGGATGCCTATTTGACCGAGCATCTGGAATTTCTGGCGGGGGGGACCATTGCGCTGGTGCGGATCCCGCTGGAGGTAGAGCGGGAATGCGCCGTCACCGAGGACGACATGGAGAGCGTTTCCAACTTCGCAAGGAATGTGGAGGGCGTCCAGCTTGCGGTGACTTTCCGTACGGATAAGACCGGAGCAACCAAGCTGTCGGTCCGCAGTGCGCCGGGGTATGACGCATCTGCGGTCTGCGCCCGACTGGGCGGCGGCGGACACAAGGCGGCGGCAGGCGCACGGGTGGAGTGCGACCAGCAGCAGGCTCATGACCGGATCGTCGAGATCCTGAAGGAACAGGGCTACCTGAAATAACAGAAATGGCGGCGGGGACAAGCCGTCCCTTTCTCCAGAAAGGAGAAATACGACAATGGCAAACGGAATCATTTCCATCGACAAACCCCAAGGCTGGACCAGTCAAGATGTGACCTCCCGGCTTCGACGGGTGTTCTCCACCCGTCGGATCGGGCACGGAGGAACGCTGGATCCGCTGGCAACGGGGGTGCTGCCGGTGTTTGTGGGCAGAGCCACCAGAGGGGTGGAATTCTTTGAGCATGCTCAGAAAACCTATGAAACGGTGCTCCGGCTGGGCATCATGACGGATACGGAGGATATCACCGGCACGGTGCTGGAACAGCGTCCGGTCTCGGTGACTCGAGAGCAGCTCCTGACAGCGCTGGAGGATTTCCGTGGGCAGATCATGCAGACTCCGCCTATGTATTCGGCGCTGAAGGTCAACGGACGCAAGCTGTATGACCTTGCCCGGGCAGGGCAGGAGGTGGAGCGGCAGAGCCGCCCCATCACGATCTATGAGCTGGACTGCCTTAGCTTTGACGGGGAGCGGGCACATCTGCGGGTGCGCTGCTCCAAAGGCACCTATATCCGCACCCTGTGCAAGGATATCGGTCTGGCATTGGGCTGCGGCGGCTGCATGGAGCAGCTTCGCCGGGTGCAGGCGGGGGAATACACCATTGCGGATTCCGTATCCCTGGAGCAGCTTCTGCGGGAGTCTGAAAATGGGGAAGATGTACTGCGGTATCTCAAGCCCGTGGACTCCATGTTTGCAGCTTACCCGGCATTGGAACTGACCCCCAATCAGACCAAGCGCATCCGCAATGGCAACAGCTTCTCCACACAGGCAGACAACGGAACTTACCGGGTCTATGGAGACGATGGGGAATTTCTGGCGCTCGCCAAGGTGGAGCAGGGCGTTATGTCCACGATAAAAAGTTTTTTTGAGGTATGACAGCGGATGGTAGATAAGAGAATCATTGCGTTGGGATTTTTTGACGGAGTTCACCGGGGGCACGGCAGTCTGCTGAGCCGGTGTGCCCAGATGGCGGCGGTGCATCACTGCCGAAGTGCAGCCTTGACCTTTGCGGATCACCCCGACAAACTGGTGTATGGAAAAGACCCCGAACTCATCAATACGAAGGAGGATCGGGCGCTTCTGATGCAGCGCAGATACGGCATCGATGAGGTGCTGATGATGCCCTTTGACCGAACGGTGATGGAAATGCCGTGGCAGGATTTCTTTGAGATGCTGGTGGGGCAGTACCGGGCGGCGGGACTGGTGTGCGGACATGATTTTCGCTTTGGTGCCCGGGGAGAGGGGAATGCTGAGAAACTGACGGCGCTGTGCCGGCAGCGGGGGATCCCCTGTCAGGTGATCCCGGAGCAGCGCTGTGACGGTGTGGTGATCTCTTCCACCTATATCCGCGAACTGCTGCGCCAAGGGGATGTGGAGCGTGCCGCCCGGTTTTTGGGGCACTACCATATGCTCAGCGGACGGGTGATCTCCGGAAGACAGATCGGCAGAACGCTGGGATTTCCTACCGCCAATCTGGCCCAGCCCCAGGGGCTTGTTCCTCTGCGCCACGGGGTCTATGCCTGCCGGGTGCATCTGGAGGATGGGTTCTACATGGCGGTGACCAATGTGGGCACCCGTCCCACGGTCAACGGCAGTCATGTGACCATCGAGCCGTGGATCTTGGACTACAACGGGGATCTGTACGGCAAGGACATCCGTCTGAGTTTTCATGCATTCCTGCGTCCGGAGGAGAATTTCGGCTCTCTGGAGCGGCTGAAAGCAGCGGTTTTGGAAAATGAGCGCCAAACCAGAGCCTATTTTCAAGACAATGGTTGGCAAAAAGAGGAAATTCCGGATGTGATCTGAAATTTTTCTTTACTTTTTCCCCCGTCCGTGATATCATATTCAAGCTGATTTGATTTCAGCATCATTTTGTGACCCGTTGCTCAGTTGAGGGAGATGACCGAACAGGTATTCCACTGACCCCCGACTTAGCTTCCGGGCAATCTATTGAAAGGTGGAAATTTCACATGATTCAGAAGGAAAAGAAGACTCAGGTCATTCTGGAAAACGCAACTCACGAGGGCGACACCGGTTCTCCCGAGGTTCAGATCGCCATCCTGACCGCTCGCATCAACGAGCTGACCGATCACCTGCGCGTACACAAGCATGACAACCACTCCCGCCGTGGTCTGCTGATGATGGTTGGTAAGCGCCGCAACCTGCTGGACTATCTGGCTCGTAAGGACATCAACCGCTATCGTGCGATCATTGCCAAGCTGGGTATTCGTAAGTAAGATCTTTCACAGGGGCGACGGATACCGTCGCCCTTTTCGTCCATCCTTCGTCCAATCCATCGGGAGTGACTTTAGCAGTTGAAAGGGCAGCTGATGCTTCGGCCGTCGTTTCAAGTGCTAAACCTCCCGGACCATATCTTTACTAGGAGGTAAAACCAAATGATTACTCGTAAGCAGTATCCCAATCATCGTGTGTACGAGATGGAGATCGGCGGCCGTCCCTTTACCGTGGAGACCGGTAAGGTGGCAGAGCTGGCCAACGCCGAGTGCATCTGCCGCTACGGCGACACCGTGGTGCTGGTCACCTGCACCTGCAACCCCATCCCCAAGGCCGGCATCGACTACTTCCCTCTGACCATCGAGTTCGAGGAGAGAATGTACTCCGTGGGCCGCATCCCCGGCTCCTTCAACCGTCGGGAGGGCAAGCCCTCTGAGCGGGGCATCCTGAACAGCCGGATCATCGACCGTCCTATGCGTCCCCTCTTTGACGAGGAGCTGCGCAACGATACGGTCGTGACCTGCACCGTCCTTGCCAACGACTACGAGAATCCCGTGGAGATCGTGGCTTCTCTGGGCGCTTCCATTGCCATCGCTTCTTCTGATGTGCCTTGGAACGGTCCCGTTGCCACCACCAATGTGGCACACCTGAATGGTGAGTATATCATCAACCCCTCTGCCGAGCAGAGAGATGCCTGCGACTGCTTCGTGTGCATCGCTTCCACCTTTGAGAAGGTGGTCATGATCGAGACCGAAGCCAATGAGGCTCCCGAGAACATCGTCTACGAGTGCATCCGTGTGGCCCACGAGACCAACATGGAGATCGTCAAGTTCATCAACGGCATCGTGGCAGAGATCGGCAAGCCCAAGTTCACCTTCGAGAAGGCAGCCGTGAACCACGAGCTGCTGGACGATCTGATGGCTTACGGTCTGGATCAGATCGAGCATGCGCTGGACACCCCGGACAAGAATGTCCGTGAGGAGCGCCTCACCGCCGCCCGTCTGGACTTCGCCGAGAAGTTTGCCGATAAGTATGAGGACTTCGAGACTCATATCGAGGTCTGCCTGTACAAGATGCAGAAGAAGGTAGTCAAGAAGTGGCTGCTGGAGGGCAAGCGTGTGGACGGCCGCGGCATGGACGAGATCCGTCCTCTGGACGCCGAAGTCGGCATCCTGCCCAGAGTTCACGGTTCCGGTCTGTTCTCCCGTGGTCAGACTCAGGTGCTGTCTATCTGCACCCTGAACACCCTGTCCGCTGCTCAGAAGCTGGATACCATCTATCCCGAGGAGAGCAAGCGCTATATCCATCACTACAACTTCCCCTCTTTCTCCACCGGCGAAGCCCGGGCTGCCCGCTCCACCTCCCGTCGTGAGATCGGTCACGGCGCTCTGGCGGAGAAGGCGCTGCTGCCCGTGATCCCCTCTGTGGAGGAGTTCCCCTACGCCATCCGTGTGGTCAGCGAAGTGCTGTCCTCCAACGGCTCCACCTCTCAGGGCTCCATCTGCGGCTCTACGCTGGCTCTGATGGATGCCGGTGTGCCCATCAAGCGCCCTGTGGCTGGCATCTCCTGCGGTCTGATCTCCGATCAGGAGACCGGCGAGTGGAGAACCTTCACCGACATTCAGGGCGTGGAGGACTTCCACGGTGAGATGGACTTCAAGGTTGCCGGTACCACCGAGGGTGTCACCGCCATCCAGATGGACCTGAAGAACAAGGGTCTGACCATGGAGATCATTGCCGATGCGCTGGAGCGCTGCCGCAAGGCTCGTCTGGAGATCCTGAACGAAGTCATGCTGCCCTGCATCTCTGAGCCCCGTGCTGAGGTTTCCGAGTATGCGCCCAAGATGCTGTCTCTGAAGATCCCCGTGGAGAAGATCCGTGAGGTCATCGGCTCCGGCGGAAAGACCATCCAGAAGATTTGTGCCGACACCGGCGCCAAGGTGGACATCGACGACGACGGTTCCGTGTTCATCTCCGCTGTGGACTCTGCCGCTGCCTACGCTGCCAAGAAGATGGTGGATGATATCTGCTTCGTTCCCGAGGTGGGCAAGCTGTACTACGGCAAGGTCGTCCGCATCCTGCCCATCGGCGCCTTCGTTGAGATCGCTCCCGGTCACGACGGCATGGTGCACATCTCCAAGCTGGAGAACCACCGTGTGGAAAAGGTTGAAGATGTTCTGAACCTGGGCGATATGACCTGGGTCAAGTTCATGGGCTTCGACGAGAAGGGCCGTGCCAACTTCAGCCGCCGGGATGCGCTGAAGGAAATGGCTGGTCAGAACAAGTAATTTTATGCCATCATGAGAAATTAGCGCCTGCCATCTTGGGCAGGCGCTGTTTTTTGCATAGCATGTGCCCATCAGGGACAGAGTCGGTATATGTTACTGTGCCGTGCTTGCGGGGATTGCCAGTTGCTGTTTCACATATGCTGTGATATATTACATATTGCAGCGGGTAAGCGGGATGAGGTGCTGTATCACGATGGAAGCGTGACGCAATTCTGCAAGGCGTCCATGCTATACGGCAAACGGCTGCGGCTCGCAGATCTCAGTATAAGAAAGAAGGGGTCATATTGGCATTCAAATTGGGAGGAAATGTCTTGCAGGGTGTTCTTGGGAACATGAGCGAGGTCTCCAAGGATGATCTTATGAAGGAGTTTGGTGCATATCTGATGGATGGGGAGTCCATCGAGGTGGGCTTCAAACTGATTCGCGATGCAATCGTGATCACAGATCGCAGGATCATGACATTCGACCGGCAGGGGACAACGGGGCAGAAAATGCGGATAGACTCGATTTACTTGGATGCGGTGTTCCATGTTACTGCGGAGACGGCAGGATTCGGAATGGATGACAGCGAGCTGGAAATCAGCTATATTACAACGCCCTATTTGAAGGCACATGGGCTGGAATATGCAACGAAGAAAATCGAATTCCCCAAGAAATACAACATTCAAAACTTGTATAAAATGCTGCAAGAACTGGCATATCAGAATTACCAACGGCTGAATCAATAATCCCGTTGGATCATTCTTTGCGCAGGAAAAAGCGTCCGGTATTCATGGAATATCGGGCGCTTTTTGCACTTTTATCCAAAATCAGCATGAAAGGTGTACATTTTGACAGGCTTTCGATTAGAAAACAGGGATGGACCTGAAATAGACGAGAAATCTGTCGATTAAGGTTTTTTTTTTTTTTTTTGGTATTATAGTATATATCAAACAAAATCTTAACAAAAACTAAATAGCTTTTATTCAGTCATACAAATACGGTACCATTCTCCGGTTTTTGGTAAAAATGCTGAGAGGGTATTTTATTAAGTTCATCATCCACGAACTTGTTGATAAAAAATTCGTCAGCTGCTGCAGTAACAGTAACGCTCATGGCAATCGAAATAATCGAGCAGAAAATATGCGCATTCGCTTTTTATCAATCTGGGGCAATCCTCTGTGACAGATCGCCCCACGGCGAATTATAAAGCAAAAATACCTGTGAGGGAGAGAGATTTTCGATGAAGCATAGATGCATAATAAAATCAATCGCTGGTTTTATGGCAATCGTCATGTCTTTTTATGGCTCATTGCCTGTTGGAGCAGCCGCCTGTGACACGGATCTGAATATTTCAAGCTATGCTGATACGGATTCTCAGGGGCGTGAGTTCGGCCGGACAGAGGATGGGACGATCGTGATCGAGCCGGATGGGGCATCAGATCCTGCCCCGGAAGCTTCCGATCCCCCCATTGAGGAGACAGTCCCGGAGGCATCCACAGCCCCTGTGGAGGAGACAATCCCGGAACCATCGACGGATCCTGTTGTTGAGACAAGTCCGGATGCGTCTACTGCTCCCAGTGAAGAGACGCTGCCGGAGTCCTCATCTGAGCCTACGGAGGAGTCTGCGCCGAAGCAGCTGCGCTACCAAAATGGCACGATCTATCTTTATGATTTTGACCAACTGAAGCTGGTGGGCACCAATGCTCCGCTTCTGGATGAGATCACCGCAGAGCCATACCGTAACGAGGCGGGGGAATCTGTCAGCTATGGACTGGACGCGCAGTATACCGTTGCAAAGGACATTGTACTTCCACAGGGGAGCGTATGGCAGTTGCCGGAGGGATTCACTGGGCGCATCTCCCCGGAGAAATCGAATGTCAGCGAGAAGCCGCTGTATAACGCGGTTACGGATACCATTTATGTATATCATCCCTATCAGTTGGCAACCATGGCGCTGGACAATGCCGCCGAGCAGCCAGTGCTTACTCAGGATGCCGATGCGCAGTATTTTGGTGTAGGGCAGCTGATTTATCCTCATGGGCAGGAAAAAGATTTTTTGACTTACAGCAGCCAGCACAAGTATGTATTGTCCGCTGAATTTTGTTCGGATCGTCCGGAAATCCTAAAAGCCGATGTATTTGCATCCCCAAGCGGAGATGGGCGGGACTTTGCAGGCCAGATGGTCAAGAGCATTGGCAGTAAGGACTATATTTTGATCGGCAATGCCGACCAACTCAGAGCGGTGGGGACGAACAAGCCCGTGATGGGCGCCGTGTATCAGGCGTACAACCCCATAGGTGCCGGATGGACTGTAGATGAAGGAAAAGATGGTAAGCCCATTATGCTTTACGGCGGCGATGCCGATTTGCTGCAAGCACAGAATGGGACGAAGGATTATCCATTCGGAAAGCCAGAGGCGGCCAATAAAAATCTGTCCGTCCACGGTGGCATCAAAGGGCGCTGTGGCGTAAACCCCAAAACCGGGGAGATCGATCCCGAGTTGGATATTGAAGCATTGGGGAGATCGCACACTTATTCCAATGAAGCCAATTACATCATTTTCCGGGACATCGATCTCAAGAATGAGAAATGGGAACCTCTGGAATTCTGCGGGGATATGGTCGGTGCGAGGTCAACAAATGGTGAGAAGCTGTGGGATGAGACGGGGACGGCTATTGTTGCGGTAGAACGCCCGGTGATTTCCAATATCCTGGTCAATCAAGACACCCAGCGCAAATCGGATCAGACAATGGGCGTCGGATTTTTCTCCACCATTCACAGTAAACCGCAGCTTTTGGGGAACTCGCTCTCTAGCCCGGATCAAACAGTCGTTTCCAATTTGATATTGGATGGAGTTTCCGTGACCAACAGTCAGACTGAGGTGAACAACGATCCGTCGATCTTAGGGGCGCTGGTAGGCGGTCTTGGCTCGCTGCTCGGCGGTCTGCTGGATATTGTTTTGGGCATTTTGGGCATCAAGACAAATCTGGATACAATTCTGGGGGCTCTGCTCAATGCGAGAACGGTAGAACCGAGTTTTTATGCTACCGGAGGATTTGCGGGGCGGATTGTGGGAAATGCCATGGTCAGCAACTGCGAAGTCCGAAATGTGCAGGTCAGCAATGTGACCAGCTTCACCGGTGGTTTTCTGGGATATACCGATGGAACGCCCCGCTATTTGCTGGAGGCAGTAGGCAGAGTTCTGGAGCTGCTGACAAAGATCCTGAATGCGATCCCTTGGCTGGGACTGGGTGACCTTGTGAATGTGGTGCTCCAGCTCCTTAGTGTGGATAAGTTGGTTGTAACGGGATATGACAATCCAATCATTACGGACTGTACGGTTTTGGGGCTTTCTGGAACAGTAGGAAATGCAACAGGTGCTCTGGCAACAAGGAAGCAGTTTATAGAAAGCGGTCGGTTTGCAGGCGGCTTCGTAGGCGCACAGATCGGCACAGAAATAACGGGATGCAGCATACAGAATAGTGCCTATACGGTGTTGACCGATAAGTATGGCGGCGGATTTGCCGGTATTATTCGGGATGGTGAGATATCCGGTATTCTGAAAGATGTAGGTCTAGAGCTACTGAAGGTGATCCAACCTCAGAGCTTGACGCAAGAGTGCGGAATCCAGAATTCCAATGTAACCGTCAATGGCGGAAGTTACTTGGGAGGTTTTGCCGGAGCCCTTGCCAGCAGCTATGCGGTCAACGATACAGTAACAGGAACATTGAATGTTTCCGGTACCGGCAGTAATGTGGGCGGTTTTACTGGTATCGCAACCCTTGGCTGGGCAACCAATTTGGGAGCGGATGAAGTAAAGAAAGAAAATCTGCTCTCTACGGTGAAGGAACTTCTGCTCAATGTGCTTGACCGTCCGACCTCGGGCGCACTTCTGTCGCTGGTGGGACTATCTCCCTCTGCGATCTTGGGTGTGCAGATGGATTGCGCAGATATTGCGGTTTCCGCAGATGGGGACTATGTGGGAGGTATTCTGGGCAGCGGTGATGGCGCATATCTGGCAGATACCGGAAAATATGCGAAACTCCCGGCGTGGGAGCATGGCAAGGCGCCTAAGCCGGCGGATACAACACGCACCTGCTTGATTTCCGGCATCTCCCGTGTCCACGCAGGGGGAAGCTATGCCGGTGGAATTGTGGGATCTATGGTGACCGCAAGCGCGGCAGGCGTTCTGGACGAGACATTGGGTCTGGCACATATGCTGGGCTTTACCGTGAGCGATATCCAAGCATCCGGTAACTGCTTCAGCGTCACCGCCAACGGAAGCTATGCAGGTGGATGCGCAGGCGAAGCAGTTGGCGGCAAGATCCAAAATATACATATATCCGGGATAGAAACAGTAACAGCGCAGGATCGTGCGGGCGGTTTTATCGGTGTCGCAGGTCCGGGAGACTTGGTCGATTCCGGTGGACTGGAACTGAAGCTGCTGGGATTGCATCTTCTTACGATCAAAAATCTTCTGGAGGTCGGTCAGGGGATCATGGTCACAGCAAAGGATTGCTCGGTTGACGGATGTGATGCCGGATTGAAGGTGACAGCCAACGGTACCGGAGCCCCAGACAATGTCGTCCCCATTACCGCGGCGGGCTTTACTGCAAAGAGTAACAGTACAGACTTGACCAACTGCCATGTGCGCAATCTGCTCTCTGTATCGGCGCCGGATCTGGGTGGATACGCAGGTGGATTCGTCGGAACTTCTGAAACAGGCGGATTGACTGATGTTGCAGACGAAGGACATCTTGGTGAACTGATCAAAGTGGGAAGTCTGGTGAATGCAGTTGGTTATCTGATCCCAAAATATACCAATTGCACGGTGACTTACCTTGCAGATGGCGGGGTGCAGGCAGATGTAGCAGGCGGTTTCGCCGCGGATCTGCGCAGCGGAAAGGTCGATAATACCGAACGCGGGGAACAAGACGGATATGCGGTCTACAATATTTCTTATGTAAACGGTCAATCCTATGCCGGCGGATTCGGCGGCCGAGTCACATCCGGTGCTTTGGCCAGCGCCAGCGGCGGTCTGTCGATTTTGGGCGGCCTGACCGGCGTAAGCATCAATGTTTCTGATCTGCTCAGCGTGGTGGAAGCCTATGTGCCCTTCGTTCGCAATGCAGGTGTGAAATCCGATCATGGTTTGGCGGTTTCTGCGCCGGTCATCCGGGATACCAATGCCGATTCCGGCAGCGCCGGAGGATTCATTGGCTACGCCAGCGGCGCACAGATTTTCCATTCTGATGTGGATCAACTGCGTCATACCAAAGTCGTACCTCCTGAAAATTTGGAAGCAGTAGACGCACCATCTTATTTTGATGGGAGCAGCCAGTATGCGGTTTATGGCGCACGCTATGCCGGCGGCTATGTAGGGCATCTGGATATCGGCAGCGCAGCTTCGCTGGGCAGTGGATTGAAGATCCTTGGAAAAACCATTCAACTGACCAACATTTTGGAGGCGCTTTCGGTGGTTGTCTCTACTGTGGAGCATTCCCGCGTCGTGGGCAGCCCCGGTGGGTTCTCTGTGCGCGGCAATCACAGCGGCGGTTTTGCCGGACAAATCTCCGGCGGTCATGTACAGGACACCCATGCGGAAAACTTTGCCTATATCATTGGACAGAGCACCGCCGGTGGCTATGTTGGTAATCTTCTACCCGGCGATGTGGCCAAGGTGTTGGACAACACCAGCATTCTGGGCGGACTGGTCAGCGCAGATGCCGCACTGACCTCCCTTGCGGAGAATTTCGTCCCATCTATTCGAAATAGCACCACGAGCGGTATTCCCTGCGGCGGAGCCGTCCGTGCCAATGATCCGGCGACTGCTCAGCTGCAAAAGGGCTGTGCCGGTGGTTATGTGGGCTTGAATGAAGGCGGACAGATCTGGGGCAATAACACCAGCCGTTGGAAGAAAGAAAATCCTTATACCGGCCCCACCAGCGAATGTAAGGCGGAGCGGATCGACTCGGTCTATGGTTATGAGCATGCCGGTGGATTCGCCGGACTGATGCGCAGCGCGGATACGGCAAATGTCGGCGGACTGAAGCTGCTGGGTGGCATCATCGAAGTTGGAAATATTCTGGGGGCGCTGAGCGTTACCTATCCCACACAAACGAATACCGCCACATATGGCCCTCTGGCAAACCTTGATTATGAGACATGGAATGCGTGGGTGGAGTTTGTCGGCAAATACGGTGGACGGGGTGAAGAACTTGCGTCCCACGGAAAAGTGAACAGTCAGGCGGAATTGGATGCAATCCTGAAGTATTTCATCTATGGTTACGCCGTGGTGGCAGGACGCAGCGATCACGATGCAGCAGCGATCACGGAAGGCGGCAATGCCGGTGGTTATGTCGGAACGATGGTCAGCGGTGTTGTGACCAATGGTCAGGCACATGATGTCAAGTCGGTAACGGCCATGCGTAACGCAGGTGGCTATGCCGGTAAGATGCGTTCCGGCGGTGCAGCAGAGTTCGGTACAGTGAAGATCCTGAACCTGAAGCTCAACTTGGGGCAGCTGGTGCAGGCGGCACAGTTCTTTGTCCCTGTGGTCAAAGGGTCGTCGACGGAAGGTTATCGTTCGGGACTGACCGTTACAGCAACAGGAAACGATATTGCCCATAACTGCGGCAATGCCGGTGGCTATGTGGGCAGTGCGTATGGCGCTCAAATCTGGGGCGATCAGCCGAATGCGGATTCGGGATGCCATACGCTGAACCTGCGGCGTATAAGCGGCGGAAACACAGCCGGCGGCTACGCCGGGTATGTAACGGCGGCGTCTCTGGCCAAGGCGAATACCAATGCGGCTGACGATTTCCTCCAGAGCGTTTTGGATCATATTATTGGGAACGTTGGTGATCTGGTTTCCGTCGTTGAGGCAACGGTCACCACGATCCGTGGGGCAAAGGTCACTGCGGCAGATCCGGATTGGGGCTTTGTGGTGACTGGTGATGCAGAATTTGCAGGAGGTTTTGCCGGATCGCTGGAGGCGGCGGTGATCGGTTCTTCTGCGAACGAAAGTCAGATCACGGTAGAGAATCTTCGCAGCGTAGAGGGCGGCCTGTACGCAGGCGGCTTCTTTGGCCTGGCTGATGTGACCGGTGTGGCCCAGGTCGGCAGTATTGTCGGGAAAACCAATATTCTGGAACTGATCAAGCTGGGCAAGGTGGATGTACTGGATGCGTTCCGAAGCTATATCTATCATGCGTCGGTAAATGGCGTGGCAGAAGGAATTCAGATTTCTGCCACCAGATCCAGTGCAACAGGGATGCTGGACAGCAAGCGCCATATGGGCAGTGCCGGAGGATTTGGCGGCGGCATGATGAATGGTTCGATCCATAACTGTGCCGTTTCCAATGTCAGCACGGTGCAAGGCTTGAACTATGTGGGCGGCTTTGTGGGACATTTGGGCAAAAACGGCGTGGTCAAGGCTGATGATGCCCATGTAAGCGACTTGATTGGATTGAACGCCGGAGTGTTGAACATTTTCGGCGCACATACGGAGAACTGCTCTGTGTCGGGTGTGCCAACAGGGCTTGATATCCGGGCGGCAGGCGGTGAGCAACCCATGGCTGGCGGGTTCAGCGGATATGCGGATCTGTCTCGTGTGAAAAATTCCACGGTGACTAACCTAAAGAAGGTTGTCAGCCCTCAAATTGCCGGCGGCTTTGTGGGCAAGACCGATATGAGCTATCTGGTGGAGACTCAAGTGGATTCGGCACTGGTAGATCTGGTGCTGAAGATCGTCAATGAACTGGTGAAGTTCCTATATCTGGACAAGGTGCAGGATGTGAATTTCATTAAAATCCAGCTGCCCCCTCCGTTGAACAAGCTGCTGGAGCTTCAAGTCATGGGCGACGGCAATCTGGTCTATGTCAATCTGCTGGGGCTGAAGATCAGCGCGGCCCTTTCTAAGGCAGACTCCGGTAAGCCGGATCAGACGGATACGGTGATCGTGACTATTGGAGATTCTAAGATCAGCCTGCCTTGTAGTAAGGATGGAATCGACACCAATGGGGATCACGCAGAGATTGAAATCGCATTGATTAAGGGAAACCGCACAAAGATCGTCAATAGCAGCGTGTCCGGCATACCGCTGGGCTACGATGTATTTGGCGGCGGGGCCAGCGATACCGCAGATGGTACACACGCCGATGGATATGCAGGCGGCTTTGTCGGGCTCAACCATGAGGGCGTCATCAGCGGCAGTCAGATGTACTGGTGCGATGTGGTGCGCGGCACCTCCGGAAAAGTCGGCCCATTCACGGGGGCAACACAGCTTGACTCGGTGTACGATTTCAATACCGTAAAGGGAATCGAGGGGGACGGAAATGTTTACCGCATTTATCGCCCCCAGGAGGATGCCCTTCCCATTGCACAGACCCAGAATGGGCACTTGATCGCCAATGCCCAGACAGATGATACCTACCAGATGATATTCAATCGGTTTGATGTGACCCATCTGGCGGTCATCGAGAGATTTCGGGATTTTGAAAATGCAGTCATGACCGATGGCAGACAGACTCTGCCCCTAGGCGTCTATGAAAGCAGCGCTAAGGCTGTGTTGATGCGGGACACTGCCCTCGGCGACAACCATAATGGTCTGACGCCTGAGCCGGGTGAAACTCCCGACCCCTGCGAACAGGAAATGTCCTTGACCATTACGAAGGTCTGGAAGGATTGGTATAATCCTTCCCACCGTCCGGAGTCGATCCAAGTGGAGATCTGGCAGAGTTATACGGATGCACAGGGTACAGAACATAGTGCTCTGCACCAGACTGTGCCCCTTTCTAAGGCGGATGCTCAAAACATGACCGAAACTTGGAAGAAAATCGTCGCCGATCTCCCGGTTGCGAAAAAGGAAATGGTAGCGGGACAGGAGGTAATTTATTATTACCGATATTCGGTCAAGGAAGTCCCGGTCCCGGGATACACATCTGAAGTATCCGCAGATCAGGTCGGGCAGATCATCATTACCAATACGGCGCCGTGGCCGGAATTACCCCACACAGGCGGTATCGGTGATTGGTGGTTCATCTTCATTGGTGGTGCATTTGTGATATTGGGACTGTCTCGCAGGAAGCGGAAAGCGAGATAAAGTCCCGGTATCGCAAAACCAAATATTTATCATTCAAAAGGAGCAAAAAACGATGAAAGCAATCAAAAGAATCATGTCTATGCTCTTGGTCTTGACGATGACCATGGGCTTGGCTGTGGCTGCATTCGCAGCAGAGCCCGAACTCCAGCCCCTCTCGGTGGAGCAAAATGGTGTGATCACGGTCAGCGGTCCCCAGTTGACGAACAAGGATGTCACCATCGTCCGCATGTTCAAAGAGAACATTGGTTCCGGGAACACAACGGTCGGCTATACGCTGGAGAGTGCTTGGCAGACATTTTTTAACAAGAAGCTGAATAAGAGTGAAGGCACGAATGCCACTTCTCAGGAAGCTTATGAGTATGTAGCAAAGCTTCTGTCTGAGCAGACGGGCACGAAGGGAACAACACTGATTGAATTTGCAAAAGAAGCAAAAGCTGCGTACAAAGCAAATACCACTGCGTTTTCTACCCTTGTAATGACCCAGACAGCTGTTGACAATAACAGCGTCACATTTAACAATGTGACCTCTGGTTATTATCTGGTCCTGCCTGCCACCGGTTCGACCGGTGTAGACCGGGTGACAGATGCTATCCTGGTCAATGTATCCAACAGTCATCCCGCAAATGTAAAACTTAAGACCGAGTATCCCACCGTGGATAAGACGGTTACCCCCGAAGGTGGTCAGGGAAATTCTGCTCAGATCGGCGATAAGCTGACCTTTAAGCTGCAATCCAAGGTTCCGAATATGGCGGATTATAAAACATATTTCTTCGCATTTAAGGATACTATGTCCAAGGGTTTGACTCTGGATGTGGGCAGCATCAAGGTTTCCGTTGGCGGTCAGGAAGTTACTAAGGATACGGACTATACAGTTGCGACCAATACGGTTGAAACGGATAAAACACAGCTTACCATTACTTTCGCAGATCTAAAGAAGGTCAATGGAGCCACCGCAGGTGCGCAGATCGTTGTCGAATATACTGCAACGCTGAATGAGAAGGCTGAAATTGGCCAAAATCCCAACACCAACAAGGTGGAAGTGGAATACAGCAATGATCCCAGTTCTGAGTCCCATGGCACCTCTGAACCCGACATCACCTATAGCTATACCTTCGATATCAAGGTCCATAAGTACGGAAATGATGATAAGCAAACTCTGCTCCCTGGTGCAGTATTCCAGCTGCAGACCTCGGATGGTACTCCCATCAAGCTGGTGAAGGAAAGTGAGACTGTTTATCGCGTGGCAACTGCGGCGGACGCGGAACCGAAGCCTATAGATACATTCCAGACCGTTGCAACAGCGGATATCCAGATCAAGGGACTGAAAGCAGGTAAATATCAGCTGAAGGAGATCACAGCTCCCGAAGGCTATAACCCGCTGGCCAAGCCTGTGGAGTTCGAAATTCAGGCAGGATACGAAGAAGATGGGAAACTGAGTTCTGGCTACCCCAAGTATGTTGTGGGTGCTGCACAGGCAACAGAGAGCAATGTTATCGAAGTCCAGAATAGAAACGGCACCTACCTGCCGGAAACCGGCAGCATTGGTACCATTGGGCTGACCCTTGCAGGCGTTGCTCTGGTCATCGGCGGCGTAGGCTTTACCTCCCGTAAGAAGAAGGAACAGGAGTGATCCATGCGAGGCAAACTGCGGAGCGTCATCCGCCTGCTTTGCATTCTGATTGGAGTGGGAATCTTGCTCTATCCATCTGTCAGTACCTATCTGTCAGAAAAAAACGGCAGTCGGGCGACTGGAAGCTATGATGGTTTGGTAGAGCAGCAAAACGAAGCGGCTAGACAGGCGATCCTGCAGGAAGCGATCGATTACAATCGTCTGCTGGCAGAAGATCAAAAGGAAGCAGGTCTCCCCCTTACAGACGAATTGGGGAGACCTGCATGCCGGGACACATATTGGGACATCCTAAACTTATCGGGTAATGGCATGATGGGATACATTGTGCTGCCCACCTTAGGTGAAACGATTCCTATTTATCACAGTACAGAAGAATCTGTCCTACAGGTAGGCATTGGCCATGTTGTCAATACTTCATTCCCTGTGGGCGGACCGTCTACCCATGCAGCGATCTCTGGTCATAGAGGTCTGCCCTCAGCCAGCCTGTTTACCAATCTGGATCAGGTTAAGATTGGCGATTGCTTCTACATCAAGGTGATGGATCAGGTTTTGGCGTATCAGGTGGATCAGATCCTTACGGTACTGCCGGATGATACCAAGGAATTAGCAATTGTGCCGGATGAAGACTATGTGACGCTTATCACTTGCACGCCCTATGGTATCAACTCACATCGTCTGCTGGTTCGAGGAAGCCGGATCCCTTATGTTCCGCCTGAGGATGGGTCACCGCTTATTCCCGAGGCAGAGGGATCATTTCTGGCGAAAATCCCTATGCAGTATCGGCATTTGATGCTGGGTTTGCTAGCAATTTTGATTTTTCTGCTGTTGCGCTGGGGAATTATGAAGGCATCTAAAGTAATGAGAAAGAGGAGGCAGTGAATATGAAACTCCATAGGTTCATTACATGGATCAGTATTCTTCTGCTTCTGCCGGTATTCTTCATCCAAGTCCTTGCATCAGAAGGGGCGGGTATACTGAATCTCAGCTGTTCCACACATGTGAACGGAGAGCGCCGCTATATTGTCGGAGATGAATTTGCCTTGGTCAAGATAGCAGATGCTGAAGTGATTCGCTCTGAAGAAAATCCCATCATCCGCTATCGAGTGCTGCCGAAATACGAGAGCTTGGGTTGGAACTGGGAGAACATGACCGCCGAGGAATTTCACGCAAAGGCAAAGCAAGCGGCATCTATGGTTACAGATGAGGAATGCATGGCTTCTGTGGTTACGGATGAGCAGGGCAAAGCATCTTTTGCGGATCTTGCTCCGGCAATGTACCTGATCGTGCGCACCAAAGTCGCCCCCCATAATGGATCGTTTTATGTAGATCCATTTCTTGTCAGCGTCCCGATGCTGTGGGAGGGGGCCATCAACGATACCGTAACGGCATCTCTCAAATGCGGGTGGAAACCGCAGGGGGAGGATGATCCTCCTGCAGAACCCCAAGATCCGGACAACCCGGGGGGAAATGCCCCGGAGCTTCCCCAGACGGGACAGTTGCAGTGGCCGATCCCCGTCTTGATCGTTTCTGGAGGGCTATTGCTTTGGCTTGGCTGGAAGGAATGGGAGAGATCACAAGAGAATCTGTGAATTTAGGCTCTGTGACGCTTTGCCGTCATAGAGCCTTTTATACAGCATAATGCACAAGAAAAAGGCTTCGTTCCGTCCGATTTGGGGAGGTACGAAGCCTTTTATTATGCCATCATCTGGGCAGCTTGTTTCGGGATGTTCATGAAGAAACTCCAGTTTCCGATCAACTGTCCGTTTTGCTCCAGCTTACGGGCGGCAAATTCCTGAAATCCGTTTTTGATATAGAACTTGCAGTTGATCTCCGTGTTGGTGATCAGAGTCAATTCTTGCCCTCCTTGGCTCTCAATAAAGGGGATCACACAGTCTTGCAGCATGCTGGTACCCAGTCCGCACCCCTTTTTAGATCCGTCTACTGCCAGACATTCCAGATACCATGCGGAAGGATGCTGGTGATCACAGTCTGACCGAGCATCTTCGGAAAAATGGAAAAAGTTCAGGATCTTTGACAGACCGACGGGGAAAATCAGGCTCAGCCCTCCGGCTTTCACATAATCCTCTACATCCGCCTTCTTTTTGGTGGGATCTTGAAGCAGGGCAGCCGAGACGATTTTACCATCCTGAATGCCCACAAAGCACTTGTTTTGCGGTGCATTTGCCTTGATGTTGATGCGATGCAGCTTCTCCATATAGGAGCTGTAAGCGGCGTCGGTTTTGAACGCATGATGAAACGCACAGTCAAAATACGGATACTTTCCAAACGACTGCGCCGATAATTGTGCGATGCTGTTAAAATCCTTGCTTGTTGCTTCACGATATTCGATCATGGCTTTTGCCTCCTTTGTATGTGCGGCGTATTGTACCCGGAGAATTGAGACAAATAAAGGAGAAACGGTGAATAAATCAAGAACTTTTCACGAACGCCCGAAAATGGATCAGCTATGGCAGTTCATATGTAAATATGCAAAGCAACTACGCTAGGGATCACGGACAGAATGGCAGAAATGCCGCTTTCTCGTGCCAAAAATGCCAAAAACGGCGCGGGGGAGAGTTGGGAAAACTGCTTGACTTACTGCATTTTTATCACGGATTTGGTTTTGGGCGAAAATATTTTATGCAATATAACGGAAAAACGAAGTCCAAACTTTACATCCGTTCAAAAAACAGTAAAATTTGTGCCAGAAAAGACAAATACACATTTCGTCCATTCTGGTATAATTAGCCCATCCAAAAGGGGTGACCCTTTGTAACAGAAAATCTAGGAGGATGTAAACATGAAAAGGATTCTAGCACTTGTACTGGCATTGACCATGCTGGTTGGTGTGATGGCCGGATGCAGCGGTGCACCCGAGGAAACCAAGCCTCAGGAGACGCAGGCACAGGCTCAGGGCGACGCACCTGCCACAGGCAAGCAGCTCACCGGCAAGGTGGTCTACTGGTCTATGTACAACGAAATGGAGCCGGAGGCAAAGGCCATTGCTAAGGCTGCTGAGATGTTCATGAGAGACTATCCCGACTGCACCGTGGAGATCCAGTGGGTTGGCCGTTCCAATCAGGATCTGGTCGGACCTGCTCTGGAAGGCGGCGAGCAGCTGGACATTCTGGACAACTTCAACTACTCCGTTTCCAGCAGCCGCTATATGGACATCACTGATATGATGAACGAGCCGGCTTTGGGTCAAGAGAACATGACCGTTGCAGAGAGCATCCTGCCCGTACTGCTGGTTGCCAACCAGCAGGGTCAGGCCGCTGCCGGTCTGGATACCACCAAGCACTTTGGTGTTCAGATCGCTCCTTGGGTGGTTGGATTCTTCTACAACAAGGACCTGTTTGCTCAGGCTGGTATCGAGACTCCTCCCGCAAACTGGACTGAGTTCATGGCTGCCTGCGAAAAGCTGAAGAACGCCGGGATCAATGCCATCACCTGCGATGATGCCTACATGACCCTGATCCCCAACAATTATCTGGCTCGTGTGGCCGGCACCGATCAGATCGCCGCCATGAGCGCCAGCGCCAGCGATCCTGCATGGTCTTCTGACGCTGTGAAAAAGACCTTTGAGGCAATGGAGGCCCTGTCTCCTTTCATGTCCCCCAAGACTGCCACCAACAAGTACCCCGCAGGCCAGCAGGAGTTCGCTCTGGGCGAGGCTGCCATGTACTTGAACGCCAGCTGGATGCCCAGCGAGGTGGCTGAGACTGCCGGCGAGGACTTCCCCTGGGGCTTCTTCGGCTTCCCTGTGGTGGAAGGCGGCGTAGAGGGTGAAGGCTTCTCCTCTGTGGGCGGCATTCCCATGGCTGTGTACAGCGGTTCTCAGAACCCCGAGGCTGCTAAAGAGTTCCTGCGCTATGTCCTGTCCAAGGAAGTTCAGGACTACCTGAGCGAGCTGGGCGGCGCCCCTGCTACCGTTGGTTCTGTCTGGCCCGGCGCCCGTGCTGAGTGCACCAGCGTGGTAGAGAAGGCCAACAAGGTTTCCGGGCTTGCCTGCGACCTGTCCAGCGAGTTTGTCAGCGCCGTGTTTACCATGGAGATGAATAAGGTTCTGACGCAGCAGACCACTGCGGCAGATGCATTGACTGTGCTTGCCAAGGAAGCCTCCAAGTACTGATCGACAGTTCTGTGATTCCTGGGTGAATGTATGGATGCCGTCCAGATGAAGATCCGGACGGCATCTTTTTTGAGAATTCTTTTCCCGGAAGGAAGCAGATGAAAGGAGCGTATATCATGAAAAAAAGTCTGCGAAGAATGTACATCCTGTTTTTAGCCCCCATTGTGTTTGGGTTCTGTTTTGCCTATTTGTTCCCGGTGCTGCGCACCATTCAGATGTCCTTTTTTAAGGTGTCTGACATCAGCGCCCCCAGAGGGACATGGGAGTTCATTGGCCTGTATAACTACCAAGATCTGTTCACCAGACAGCTGTTTTCCGTTGCGCTGAAGAATATGCTGATGATCTTTCTGGTGGGCGGCGCATTGGTTTTCGGCATCTCTATCTTCTTTGCGTGGGTGCTGCACAAGGGGATGCGCGGCGGCAATATGTGGAGAAACATCATCTACCTGCCCACGGTCATTACCCCTGTTGCCATGATCACGGTGTGGACCCAGTATGTTTACAACAATCACTACGGTCTGCTGAAGACGGTGTTTGAAAGTCTGGGGCTGGACACTTTGGCGGCCATCCCGTGGACCAGTACGGGATATGCATTCCGTGCAATGCTGATCGCCTTTGTGTTTTGCAGCATCGGCGGCAATCTGCTGGTATACATGGCGGCGATGAACAAGATCCCCGCGGATCTGTACGAGGCGGCCTATATTGACGGCGCTACGGACGGACAGACCTTCTTCAAGATCACCCTGCCGCTGATTATGGACAATATCAAGACGCAGGTGACGTTCTGGGTCATTGGCTGTATCGGATTCTTCCTGTGGTCCAAGGTGTTCAGCGTGGTGCCTTCGGATCCTACCACCATCGCCCCTTCCAGCTATATGTATGACCAGATCTTTGGCACCTCCATCAGCGCCAACGCCATTGCGGGCACCACAAATGTGGGCATCGGCGCAGCCATCGGTGTGGTGCTGTGCATCATAACGGTGATCGCGCTGGCCATCATCAACGCAGTATTCCCCAAAGAAAAGTACGAGATTTAGGAGGCTGAACCATGAAAAAAACATACCATTCCCCCGAACGCAGAGTGGTCGGCCGGGGCTCCAAAGCGGTACACTTTGTGGGCAAAGTCCTAATCGTGCTGTGGTGCGCTTTTACCGTGGCGCTGTTTGCTTGGGTCATTGCCGCATCCTTTACTCCCACCAGAAATATTTTCCAGAATCAGCTTCTCAAGGGTGGTGTGGACTTCTCCGGCTACAAGACGGTGATCGGGACATACCACATTCTGGATTACTTCTTCAACAGCGTGCTGTATACCGCCTGCACTTGCGTGGGTCTGATCGTTCTGTGCGCTCCGGCGGCGTTTGTGCTGTCGAAATTCGTGTTCCGTGGACGCCGCCTGTTTCAGGGGATCTTCTCCGTGGCGCTGGGTCTGCCCGGCGTGATGCTGCTGGCGCCCCTTTACATGATGATGGTTCGGCTGAACCTGCACAATTTCCGGGGTACGCTGATTATCATCTATCTTTGCACCGGCATTGTGTCCACCACCGTGTACCTCATGGGCTTCTTTGCCACAGTCCCCATGTCGGTGTTCGAAGCCGGATTGATCGATGGCTGTACGCCGGTTCGGGCGTTCTACCGTCTGGTGCTCCCTCTTGCGAAGCCCGGCATCGTGACCATCACCATTTTTAATTTCATTGGTTATTGGAACGAGTATATCTGGGCGCTGGTATTCTCCAGCAAGCAGTCCAACCGGACATTGGCGGTGGCGCTGCAAAACTTGGTGGTCAATATGCAGACCACGGGCAATTATCAAGGCTTGTTTGCAGGCGTGGTCATTGTGTTCATCCCCACGGTCATCATCTACATCCTGCTCGCCAAGCAGATCATGTCCGGCTCCACCGCAGGCTCGGTGAAGGGGTAAGCCATGTGGAATGCCATTTCGGTGGATCCCATCTTTCGGGTGGAGGAGCTGTACACGCTGTACTATTTTCAACACAAAAGCGGCTACCGATTTACCGGGGAGAGCCACGATTTTTGGGAGATCATCTATGTGGACAACGGCCGGGCCAGCGGCATCAACGGCTCGGAGCCCTACCGTTTGGAGCAGGGACAGATGATCTTCCATCATCCCAATGTGTTCCACAACTTCAGAGCCGGAGACTTCCAAACCGACATCAGCGAAGACTGCGACATCATCGTAATCTCCTTCAGCGGAGCGCTGGAAGCGTTGGAAGATTTCAACGACAACATCTTCACCCTGACTGTACGGGAGCGTCAGCTGTTCAAGCAGATCTTGGAAGAAGCAGAGCAGATGTACGGCAAGAGTGTAGGGAAAAACTTTATCTACAATAAGGAAAATCCCCAGGCACCGGAATTGGTGCCTGGGGCAAAGCAGATGATCGCAAATCTTCTGGAACAGCTGCTCCTGTCGCTGTATCGAAAGCAGAGGAACAGCCCGTCGGAAGTGCAGCCCCTGCCTCTGAGTTCCCTTGGATATGAATATCAGATCATTCGGCAGGTCATCGCTTTTCTCAACGAGAATCTCTACAACAACATCAATTTTACGGATGTGGTAGACCATTTCAATATCAGCGAGACGCAGTTGAAAAAAATGTTCCGGGAGGTCACCGGGTACAGCGTTATGCAGTATTACCGGCGGTGCGTCATCAGCCGGATCGAGTATCACATCCAGCAGCAGGATCTGAATTTCACCCAGCTGTCTGACTTGTTCCATTTCAGCTCCATCCACTATTTCTCCAAGTTCTATAAGCGGGAGACAGGACGCACGCTGAAGGAATTTCTGAAGAGTTCCCAGAACAAATGACCGCCCCAAGCCGGGGGGGATACCCCGGCTTGGTCGGAGCGGGTCAGAATCCGTAGTCAATGGCAACAGGCTGATGGGACTCGGCAGACGCTTTTGCAGCCAGGCAGGCTGCGGCGCTGTACATTCCCTGTGCAAGGTCGGAACCGCTGGGAGTTCCTTCCATGACAGACAGGAAAGCCTTTGCCAGTTCCTCGTCTCCGCCGAAGTGCGCCAATCCCTCGGGATAGGTGAACTTGTGCACGGCGGTGTGCTTGCTATCGTAGTAGTCCACCCGGAGTTCGGCGGTGTAGAAGTCAAATTCCGCGCTGGCTTTCGTGCCGATGAAACGGGCGCCACGGCGGCCTGCTTGATTCTTTACCAAGAAGGTCTGGTGGTAGGAGATAATGGTGCCATCCGGACATGTGAACAGAGCGGCACCTACATCCTCATTGCCGGTGTCCTGAGCAAAGCAGCAAAATTCGCCGCTGGGCTCTTCTTTCAGATAGTTTTTGACATAGAAGCTGCTTTCTTTGCAGGTGTGGGCATCGGCGCAGTCTTCGCAGCGTGACCCGGCGGGCTTATCCCCCCGGAAGTACATTTTGGAGGTCACCGCTGTGACAGAGGCGGGGTGCTTGCCAAGAACATAGCAGATATAATCCAGATCATGGGTGGCCTTTTGCAGGAACAGTCCGCCTGTGAGGGAGCTGTCCCGATACCAGCTGTGGTAGTAGACATTGCCGTAGGGCACATTGTTGATGGCCTGTACGGTGACAATATCCCCCAAAACGCCGGATTCTATCAAGTGCTTCATCTGCTGAACGATGATGGTATAGCGAAGCGGGAAGGATACGGTGACCCGATCCCACATCTGTTTCGGGGTGTCCAGCAGAAGCTTGTATTGATCGGGGCTGATGCAGATGGGCTTTTCCAGAAACACAGGGGTACCTTGGCGGATCACAGGGGCGGCAAGCTCGCTGTGGAGATTGCACCGAGTCCCGATGAAAATCCCGTCCAGTTTTTCTTGCGCCAGCATTTCTTCGGCATCTGCATAGAAGCGGGTATGGGAAAAAAGCGGATCCTGCTGCAATTTGGGTTGGATGGTCTGCCAAGCCGGGTCTGCAATGGCGGCGACCTCAATGGGAGCGGCGATCCCACGGAATGCGCGCATCATGGTTTCACTGCGAAGACCATATCCGATGAAACCGATTTTCTTCATATCGTATTACCTGCCTTGTATGTGTAATTGAAATCGAAATCTGGGACCGGCATTACTGCCGAACCCGGGTATTCATTATAATCCCGACGGGATCTGCCGTCAAACCTATAGCCTGAACTCATCAAAAGTAAGACGCAAAGCACAAAAACTTGAGTTTTACCGGATTATTCCGGCGTAAATAGCAAAAACATTGGCTGATTTTTCTGCCGTACTATGGTAGGATAAATCCAAAATCAGCGACAACCTTAGGGGGTATTACTGTGAAATTTCAACTGGAAGCATCAGCCCGGCGCTTTGACGGCGGCATGGAACTGCTGGAGGATTTTCTGAATCCCGCCGATCCTGAAAAGAGCATCCGAGTTTGCTGGGAGGAAAGCGAAGAATGTGCGGTCAGCTTTGACGGGACATTAGCCCGGATCCAAGGAAGCGATCCCTGCCATTTCTTCCGGGGGATTGGCATCCTTCTGGAGAAAGCACCCCAAGGGGCATTTTCCTGGGTGGAGCATCCTGTGTTTGACCAATGCGGCGCCAGCTTCGACATGTCGCGCAACGGCGTGATGACGCCTGAGGCATTGAAGCGGATGTTCTGCCGGATGGCGCTGATGGGCTATAATCAGGTGTACCTGTATACGGAGGATACCTATCAGCTTCCCCAATATCCGTTCTTTGGATATATGCGGGGCAGATACACCAAGGAAGAATTGCAGGATCTGGACGAGACTGCGGCTCAGCTGGGGCTGGAGATGATCCCGTGTATTCAGACATTGGGGCATCTAGAACGGTTCCTCCATTGGGAATCCAGCGCACCCCTGCGGGATACTCCGGATGTGCTGCAAGTGGATCTGGAAGAGAGCTATGTGCTTATCGAGAGTATGATCGCACAGTGCAGACAGTGCTATCGAACCGATAAGATCCATGTGGGCATGGATGAAGCCATGAATCTTGGTTTGGGGGCTTATCTGCGTGCCCATGGGTTCCAAGATAGCTTCAGCATCATGGAGCGCCATGTGGCGAGAGTGCTGGAAATCTGCCAAAAATACGGCTTCCAGCCCATGATGTGGAGCGATATGTACTTCCGCTGTGCCAGCCCCACAGGCGATTACTACGAAGATGACATTCAGATCCCGGCATCGGTGGTGGAGAAAGCCCCGAAGGATATGGAACTGGTGTACTGGGACTACTACCATGATGAGGAAGGGTTCTATGACAACTACATTCGAGAGCACCAGAAATTCCCTTGTTCTCTGCGCTTTGCCGCAGGAATGTGGACATGGATGGGACCTGCCATCGACTATGATGTGTTCTTCCGAAAAACTTTCCCGGCTCTGCGCTCCTGCGTAAGAAACGGCATCCGCAATGTGATGCTCACCACTTGGGGGGATGACGGTGCGGAGAACAGCCCCCAGACCATGCTTCTGGGTCTGCAAGCCTTTGCGGAGTTCTGCTACCGGCAGACGACCGATTTGGCGGAACTGGATACGCGCTTGCTGGCCTGCACAGGAGCGGACGGAAAGGCGCTGAGACGGATCTCGGACTTCAATAAGACCCCTCACCTGAGCAAGGAGAGCGATCTGCCCAACGGTGCAAAGTTCCTGCTGTATCAGGATCCGCTGGCAGGACTGTTTGATGCGGACATCGAGGGACTTGGCTTTGCCAATCAGTATGCCATCCTGGAGGAAGCCTTTGAAGGCTATGCCAGCCGGCAGGATGAATGGGAGGATCTGTACCGATTCTATGCGCTGCTTGCTCAGGTACTGAAGCATAAGTCCGAATTGGGGATTCGACTGTATCGGGCGTACCAAAACCGGGATACAGCCGGACTTTTGGAGCAGGCCGTCCACGCACAGCGTGCTGCCGACAGCTGCGGACGGCTGTTGGAGCAATGGCGCCGGCTTTGGCTCACGGAGTGCCGACCCTTCGGCTTTGAGGTGCTGGAGATCCGGCTGTCCGGTGTCCGCTCTCGGCTGGAGACGGCTGCCGACCGGGTGAGCCGGTATTGCCGGGGTGAATTGGATCGTCTGGAGGAATTGGAGCAGGAGCGGTTGCTGCTGCTGCGGACGCCGGAATCCAACCAGCTCCACGGCGTTTACTTCTGGAAAGACATCGCCAGCGCAGCGAAACTCTGGTAAGCACCAACGCTTCATTTCAACGGAAAGGATGGTCGAATATGGATCAGAAGAAAATCACCATGGTGATCGCAGGTTTGGGCGGTCGTGGTCACGATATTTACAGCAATTACGGCTTGGAGCATCCTCAGGATATGCAGGTGGTTGCCGTGGCGGATCCCCGGCAGGATCGGTTGGATATCGTCAAGAGGGAATGGGGGCTGGAAGATAGCCAGTGCTACAATACTGCGGAGGAACTGTTCGCAAAAGAACGGATGGCGGATGTGGCGGTGATCGCAACGCAGGATCAGCAGCATGTTGCCCATGCAGAAGCAGCGCTCCGGGCAGGATATCATCTGCTGCTGGAAAAGCCTGTGGCGGTGGATATTGAAGGATGTCTGGAAGTTCTGCGCATGGCACAGAAATACAAGCGCAATGTGGTGGTGTGCCATGTGCTTCGCTACACCCCCTTCTACAATACCATCAAGCAGTATATCGATGCGGGCCGCATCGGAGATGTGGTCACCATTCAGGCCATGGAGCAGGTAGGCTATTGGCATCATGCCCACAGCTATGTCCGGGGCAACTGGCGGCGCAAAGAGGACTCCAGCCCCATGATCTTGGCAAAGTGCTGCCACGATATGGATATTCTGATTTGGCTCACCGGCAAGCGTGCTCAGTATGTCAGTTCCTTTGGCAATAACTACCTGTTTAATGAAGCCCATGCCCCGGAAGGCGCTGCAATGCGGTGCATGGATTGCAGCATCCGGGACAACTGCCCCTATGATGCGGTGAACTATTATCTGGAGAGTCCCCGCACCAGCGTGAAGGCGGGGCGTGTGCAGTGGCCCATCAATGTGCTGGATCCCAATCCCACCCCCGAGACCATCGAGAAAGCCCTGAGGGAAGGCCCTTACGGGCGGTGTGTCTACCATTGCGACAACGATGTGGTGGATCATCAGGTGGTGAATATCCAGCTTGATGACGGCGTGACCATCAATTTCACCATGTCTGCCTTTACCGAGCGCTGCTACCGCACCATCAAGGTCATGGGCACCCGGGGCTGCATCGAGGGCAACATGGATGATTCCACGCTGGTGTGGCATGATTTCTTCGGCAATGAAGAGCGGATCGACCTGCGGGTGACCGATGGTTCGATGGCGGGTCACGGCGGCGGTGACAAGGTCATGATGGATGAATTTGTCAAACTGCTGCGCAGCGGCAGCGAGGATACCATGCTCTCGTCCATTGAGCACTCCATCGAAAGCCATCTGGTCGCCCTGCTGGCGGAGGAGTCCCGTCTGGAAAACGGCAGAAGTCTGAAGGTGGAGCTGTAAAAAGCAAAATGGATCTGAAAGATTTGCAAAAAGCCGGATGCCCATAGCGGGCATCCGGCTGCTGCATTTTTAGATCGTTCCGAGGGCGGTGCAAAGCGCCTGCTCGAATTTTTCAAAGGCTTGGGGATCTACGGGGTACTCCGTAAAGGAGATGTGCCCCAGCGTGCTGAAAATCAGATCAAGGACAGCCTGACGCCCTAGCTTGGATTCCAGCAGGCACAGACTGCGGTGATCTTGAAAGCCGTCCCGCAGCGCCTTGAGACGGATGCTGGGCACCACGGCGCCGTCTGCGCCGGGATAGACCAGAAAACCGTCACCGGAGGGGAAACCGCCGTCTGCATCGGTGACCCGATAGGGATCGATGGGGGACTTGCTGAACTGGCTGCTCCAGAAATTATAGCCCCAATGGAGGAATCCCCGGATATGCTCCACATACAGCAGCGCACCGATGATGCGCCCCCGCCCGGTGGGCATGGATAGGAACACATTGGGAACGAGCCGGTCTTGGGCGCAGCAGAAATAGGTCCAGATCTCCTTCTCTTGGGTGTCCGGCAGGAAGAGGGCAAGATGATCCTCGGAAACCACGGGGATGGACACCAGCCCCTCCTCCCAGAAGCGGTGGTCGCTGAGGGCATCGATGATGCGGCAATCCTGCAAATAGGGAGCAATGAGATTACGGGCGGTTCGATAGTTCTCCATGTTTTCCAAAGACGGCTCGTCGGAGATGTGGAAATAGGTGTGCTGCAAAATGCTGAGATTTTTCAGCTCCTGCACCAATGCGGGGAGGAATTCTCCCAAAAAGCTGCGGAAATCGTCGGAAAAGGCAGGAGTATCCCAGCCAAAGCGGCTCACCGGACCATCCGGGGTCTGGAAATAGATCTCCGCGGCATACTGGGCGCCCCATTGGGTGAAGAAGGGGGCGATCTCAAAATAGCGGATGCCGCATTCTTGGGCGAGGGATACCCATTTTTCTAGATTGGAAAAATCAAAGTGCAGTCCTTGAGGATGTTCCGAGATGGCAACCAGTTGGCAGGGCATCCGGCGGCAGTTTGGCTCAATGTCCAGCGAAGGGGTGATGACCGGGGTCAGCAGCGTGTCGATGCCGTGGGCGGCGGCCTCTGTCAGATAGTTTTTGAGGATCTGCCAAAACCGGGGAGAGAACATCTCGCAGCCGTAGGCTTGGCACAGGCAGTCGCAATGGAGCCATTCGGTGTGGCGGACGGACTGGGGCGGCAGAGCGCAGGCGGCAACGGTAAGGGGGATGGTAATGCTGCCCTGAAGCGCCCCCTTGCGGCTGTGGGCGCAGATGGTAATGGCTGTGGATGGGGCGCAATGGGGGATGGTGATATCCAGCCAGAAGATCTGGGCGAAGGCGCTGCTGTGGCGCACCGGCTGACCGGAATAGGGGATCAGCGCATCGGGGATCAGAGCGGGGGTTCTGGTCAGATAGGCGCCGGTGGCCGCTGGTCCGCAGGGGTAGGTGCAGGGGACAGCCTCCACCCGGAAAAGCGCCACGGTGCATCCGGGGCAGTCCGCGCTGATGCAGGTGTACAGGTCTTCGGTATAGCCGCTGTCGGCGGTGCAGGCAACCTGAATGGACAGGGTTTGCCCGGGGATGCCGAACAGCCGGGAAACCGGGGGAAGCCCGGCGGTCTGGAAGGGATCGATTTTTTCCAGAGGGGAATGGCAAACAAGATGGATGGGATTCATGGTCGGCTCCTCCTGTGTATGGGATTGAGATGCCTACCATTATAGCAGGTGGGCACGGCAGTCGTCAAAGGGAAAGCTGTTCTCACCAGAAAATTGCCGAAAAGCATCAATTCCGGGGATCTGCCGGCGGATCGTGGATGCGATGCCCTTGCCAATCCGGGGCGGGCACGATATAATAACAGAACAAGGAGGGATGATGCATGGGTACGATACGATGCCCCCACTGCGGCAGTCCTGTCATGGTACGGGGGAGCCGATGGGAATGTGGATATTGCGGGGATTTTGGTCTGCTCAGTTCTCTTCGCCCGGCAGAGCGGGAAAAGATCGAGCCGGGCTGCGTGCAGATCACCATCACCGTAACGGAGGATGAACCTGAGCCGGAGCCACGCCAGCTTTCCCGGCAGGAATTGGAGGACATGGTGCTGCGGGGGGATCCGTCGGAGCGTGCTGCGGCAGAGGTGAAGCTTCTGCTTGCGGCGTTCCCGCAGGCGGCGAGCCGGTGGAGCTGGGAGCGGCAGCAGGAGATGGATGAGATGGATGTCATCTGCGAGACCGGGGAGGACGATCCTCAAACTGCGGTGCAAATGATGCGCCTGCTGCTGGATCTGGTGGGAGACCGCCTGCAAGAGCCCCAATGGGCGCAGGAGATCCTTGGCGGCAGCCTGTATGATGCGTGTATGGAGCGCAGCATCCAGGGGGTCCTGCTGCGGGAGATGGATGGCGATGACCGCTTGGCTCGGCAGATATTCCTCAGCGCCTACTGGGACTACCCCCAGAAAGATCTGATCGAAGCCTGCGACTGGTACGGCAAAGCTGCGCTGAAAGAGCGGCTCTTGGGCTACCAGCGGCAGAATCCCTATTGCGAATGAAAAGTGAGGCAAGGATGATGCAAGAACAGATGGGGCTGGACCAGGAAACCTTGGCGCAGATCATGGTAGACAATCAGATCCGCTCTTATGGGGTGTGCAACTACCGGCAGATCCGGCAATTCCTGCCCTGCCGGAACCGGGAGCGGATCCCGGCGGATGCCAAGAGCGTCATTGTGTGTGCCTTTCCCTATTACACTGGGGAGCACCCCGGTGCCAATGTCTGCAAATATGCCATGGTGCCGGACTACCATGTGGTGGTGCGCCAGATCCTGAACCGGGCGTGCCGGGATCTGGAGCAAGCCTGCGGCGGGGCGTTTGTCGCCTTTGCGGATGTGTCGGCGCTGCCGGAGCATCATTGCGCGATCGCTGCGGGGCTGGGGGTCGCTGGGGTGAACGGACTGGTGATCCACCCGGAATACGGCAGCTTTTTCGTGATCGGGGAGATCGTCACCGACTGCCTGCTGACATTTGACGCCCCCCGGGCAGAGCAGATGTGCATGAGATGCGGCAAATGCATCCAAAACTGCCCGGCGGGCGCCATCCGGTGGGATGGCATCGATTACAGCCGGTGCCTGTCCCAGGTCACCCAGCAGAAGGGGGATCTGACCCCGGGGGAGCAGGCGCTGATTCGCCGCAACGGACTGATGTGGGGGTGCGACGCCTGTCAGAATTGCTGCCCCCACAATGCCCACATTCCCGTGACCCATTTGGGGGAATTTCGGGGAGATGTGCAGCCGGTGGTCACCGGGGAGAATCTCAGCGCCCTGTGCAAGACCCGTGCCTTCGGCTACCGGGGCAAGACCCTGCTCCGCCGGAATCTGGCGCTCCTTGCGCCGGAGGAGCCGCCTGCATCAAGGGAGATTGATGGACACGGCACAGAATAGATGTTATGTCAATCAGCGGGATGTAAATTGAATTTGAAATGTTTGAATCGTGCCGGGGCATGCCCCGGCACGATTCTTGTGCATCTATGATAGAATCATTGATTTTGCTTTAGTCAATAGGTCGTATCAAAGAATCAATATAGAGCACGTTGTGATACGGAACTTCCGGCTGTGCCATTTAAGCGGCAATGTGGAATAGCAAGTGAAAAATAGACGAAAGAAAACGACGCAATATCTCTTAAGTCTTACTTGTTTCGGCAATCGTTTGGAAAGGCATCAGCAATCCGGGGTGATGAAATAATCATTTCTAACATCTTTATAACTGTAGAAATGAGACAGTATGCGCCGTGTGAACTTAATGCTAGAGTGATCGTACAGAATTTCGTAAAATGATTGTAGGTTCCAATGTGATGGAAACCTGTGGTTTGGCCGGATCTTGTATGTTGTCGATTAAAAACTGTGCAGCCATAGTTCCCATGCCATATATACATTGATCCACAGTAGTCAGCTCAGGGGTAGACATCTTTGCAAAGGGGATATTATCAAAACCAATCACAGAGACATCCTGTGGAACTTGTAGACCAGAAGCAGCGAAGCCTTTTATTGCTCCGAGTGCAGTCATATCATTTAGACAAACATATCCGGTCGGGCGGTCCTTCATTTTGGCAAAGCATTTTGCCATTCGTATCCCATTTTCGAACTCGTAGATTTCCTCTTGATCTTCTTCACGATTTCCAAGGCGGATATAGTCTGAGCGAATTTCTAGTCCTGCATTTTCAAGGCATTCTTGGTATCCCTTTAGCATTTCGATTCTGCTGGTGCGATTCAATGGAGCACCGATAAATCCAATCGCTCTATGCCCATGATCCAACAGGCATTGTGTGGCTTTATAGGCACCTGCTTTGAAATTGAAAAGGATTTTTGTGCATTGAACGGGGATATCCTGTTCTATGGTAACGATACGATAGCCATAATTGACGGCATTTTGAATTATGGATGAATCGGGGTTGATGCTTGCAATGATAAAACCCTGGGCTTGCTTTTGCATTAAAAGCTGTATGTTTTTCTCCTCCAATTCAGGACGCCGATAGGAATTGTATAAAATGGGATTGTATCCGGCGGACAATGTATAGTCATATATGCCTTGCAGAAGTGTAGGGTAGTAGGAATTTGAAAGATTAGGTACAATAATGCCGATATCGCGATTTTGCTGTGTTTTCAAGATTTTTCCGAAACTGTTTGGGACATAATGCATTTCCTTCGCAATTTTCTGGATATTTTCTCTTGTTTCTGCTTTAACAGGATATGTTGAACCGTTAAGGACTCGCGATACTGTGGCGACGGAATAGCCACTTCGTTGTGAAATATCGTAGATCGTGGTGCGTTTGATTTTATTCATAAGACCTGTCTCCCCATTGCAGCAGTTTACCGTTTACCATGCGCAAGGACAGTTGTAGATCATCATTGAATGCGATTAAATCGGCATCGTATCCAACCTCAATGAGCCCCTTGCGATCTCCGAGACCAATGCATTCAGCAGGTGTCTTTGTTGCCATCGTAACAGCATCATGTAAAGGAACACCAACATACTTGTACATATTATAAACGAGTTCGCGGGAGGTGGCGACACTGCCGGCGAAAGCTTGACGATTGGGGAGTTTCATGACATGGTCCTCGTATATAGCTTCTATGCCGTTTTCCTGTTTGTAGATAGCCCCTTCGACCAAGTCGGCTGCGGAATACTCTAATCCATCTGTCACAAGACTAATGCGTTCTGGCCCCTTGCATTTGTAAATCAACTTGAGCAATGAAATAGGTAGATGGCGTAAGTCAGCGATTACCTGAACAGATAATTCGTCAAAATTCAGTCCAGCTTCCACAACACCTGCAATACGAAAGCCATTTTTGCGAATAACAGAGGAACACCCAGAATAGATGTGAGTTACATCTGTGAATCCAACATTAATGGCGAGTTCAACATCCTCAAATGTAGCGTTAGAGTGTGCAATGGAAAGCGTAACACCATGTTTCAAACATTCAGGCATTAACTCAAGAACGCCGTCGCATTCTGGTGCAGCCCCCATCATTCGGATTCCGCCAGGCCATCGATTTAAGAGAAGGTGAATGCTTTCTGCCGTTGGTGTGACCAGATCAGCAGGGTTTTGTGCACCAGACTGTGCATGAGACAGAAATGGACCTTCGAGATGTACTCCGAGAATGTTAGACTGCTTACAAATAGGCTGCGCATCACGGACTGCATCAATGGCATTTAGTAATTTAGGAATGGGAGCTGCTAGCGTGGTGGGGACAATAGAAGTTGTCCCTTGTTTACCGTGAGCGTCACACATAGCAAGAACATCCTCTGCTTGCCCCGACATAAGAGTATGACCGCCACCTCCATGCACATGGATATCTATGAAGCCGGGAGAAAGATATAGACCGTGAAGATCCAGAACATAAGCATTAGTGTTAGAAAGATTGACGCCGATTTGTAGGATCTTGTTGCCTTCTACCAATACATCGCTGGTCATTAATCCAGTTGGGGTGATTACTTGCGCATTCTTAATCAGATACATCGTATGCCCTCCTTGCGTTCACACAGTAAGATATTGTTTCTATTATTTTTCTGTGTTATTTCTTTAATCATATTCTCTGAAACTAGTATTGTCAAGATGAATATTGCAAAATCTGTAATTGATAAATGAGAAGAAATCCAATAAGTGAAAACAAATGAGTCAGATTTTTAGCAATATAATGGGGAAAATGAAAAAATACAGTATGTTATTGGATACACATACATCTATTTGCATTTGAATAATTGCCAGGAGGGATCAGACAAGAATGATTCACAGGAAATATCTTTGGTGCAAAATAAAGAAATAGTGCGTAGTATTATTTCTGAAAATCTGTCGGATACAGCATAGCGAGGAGGGGTAAATCTGCTGTACAATGAGTCATTAGTATGAAAAATCGAATCATATCAGTTGTCAAAACGAACAAAAATAACAGAAACATATATATGATAATTGATCTTTTTGATAATGGCAGTAATGGGGGGGTAGGAGCGGATACGTAGATAGCGGCGTTATTTAGCTAAATTGCACCAAATATTAGGCGGATTATGAATAAAATAAGTAAATATGTCAGGTTGCCGAAATTCAAGAGATTAGAGAGAACAGGGGGAGGCAAATCCAGTTGACAAACAAGAAAATGGCGTGTAAGGTATAGATAACGATTACTACAGGGGGAACAAACATGGAGCCAATGCGAACACGAACAATGAAGATAAAATCATTCAATTCCAGAGATGATATGGGGGCATGTGCAGCGCAGGATGTTGCAGATGCGGTAAAAGAGCTGCTTCACAAGCAAGAGAGTGTTAATATTGTGTTTGCAGCAGCTCCGTCTCAAAACGAGTTTCTGAAGTATTTTTCGGAGAGAGATGACATTGACTTTAGAAAAGTAAATGCATTTCACATGGATGAATATGTAGGCTTACAGGATGATGCACCGCAAAGATTTGGGGCATTCTTGGACAGAAGTATATTTCAGAAGGTTGCGTTCGGAAGTGTGCACTACATTGGATCTCATAATGATGATCCCGAAATGATGTGCAAGAGATATGCAGCCCTGTTGCAGGAAAATCCGATCGATATCGTTTGTATGGGGATAGGAGAAAATGGACATATAGCGTTTAATGATCCGGCAGAAGCAAACTTTCATGATACAGACATAGTCAAAATTGTTCAACTGGATGAGACATGTCGCAGGCAACAGGTGAATGATGGATGTTTTTGTGAGCTTGACGAGGTCCCCCATAACGCCATTACACTGACCATTCCGACCTTGCTGCAAGGAAAATATCATTTCTGTGTAGTACCCGGAAAACGGAAAGCCGAAGCGGTGAGAAAATCAATATGCGATGGCATAGATGAAATGTGTCCAGCCAGCATCTTGCGAACCTGTGAGAATATTGTGTTTTATTTGGACAGCGATAGCGCCGCACTGCTCTAGTACAGAAGCTTGACGAGTAGAAAGATCTATTTGTGAATCGCATTGTAGCAAAGTGCTGCAATGTAAATTTAGAATTTTAGGAGGATTATCATGAAAAGAAACAGGTTTTTAGCGTTCGTTCTAGTGGTGGCAATGATGTTGTCTGTTTGCTTAGTCGGCTGTACCACGGGCGATGAACCCAATTCGACAGGATCTACGGGAAATGCAAGTTCACAATCGTCGGGAGAAGAGTCGAAAGAGATTGAACTTGAGTTTTGGACGATTAATTTGAAAAAGAGCTTTAACGATTATATTCAAGGAATGATTGATGCATATGAGAGCGAACATCCCAATATCAAAATCAATTGGGTAGATGTTCCCGGTGCAGATGTAACGAAGAAGATGGTAACAGCCTTGGCAAGTGATGATGTTCCTGATGTCATCAACGAGACAATGCTTGGTTTTGCAACAGTAAAATCTCAGGGGGTGCTGGCTCCGTTTAATGAGTATGTTTCTCAAGAGGCTCTGGATACCTTCATCCCGGGCTTGTGCAGTCCGTTGATGCAGAATGGTAATATGTATGCCATTCCTTGGTATAACATGGGTAGTTATGTTAGCTTTATTAATGCCGAACTCTATAATAAAGCAGGGCTGGATCCGCATAAGGCACCTACCAATGTAGATGAACTGCTGGAAAATGGCAGAATTGTTTACGAAAAAACAGGGGTGTATGGATCTAATGATTTTCCGACGCTCTTGATCATGCAGGCGGAAGGGCTGCCTATTGTGAGCGAAGACGGAAAAACAGCGGTGTTTAACTCTTCGGAGCATGTTGCACTCATTCAGAAGTTTGTAGACGCCTATCAGAATGGCGCGTTGGCGCCGGGGTGCATCGGCAAGGACGATCGTTCGTATCAACAGAGCTTTGCCAGCGGTCAAATTGCGCAGATGGGTTGGTGGATTGCCAACAAGGTAAAGGAAGTTGAGAGCAATGCGCCTGAAATGCTGAAGAATGTGGTATTGGCTCCTGCAATTCGAGGAAAAGCGGGTACGGTTCCTCTTAAGGATGCAAATCTGCTTATGGTTCCGGCAAAATCTCAACACCCCAAAGAAGCAGCAGAGTTTGCAATGTTTGTTGCAAGTCCTGAAAATCAGTTGGAATTCTGCAAGCTGGCTGCCATCTATCCGTCCACACTAGAAACCATGCAGGATGATATTTTTACAAATGTTACGGGCGATACGCTGATGGATGAAGCTCGTCGCATTCAGGTAGCTACTTCTGCCGATATCAGTGTGGATGCAGTAGCGGCGATGGATAATGCAATACAACTTAATGAACTGTATAATGAGCAGGTTCGTGCGGCCCTTACAGGGCAGATCACGGTTCAGCAGGCTCTCGATACTGCAGTTGAGCAGTGGAATCAGCTGCTGAGCAAGTAATGACAAGCTGAAGGGGCTGAAGGGATGCGCATTAACGCATCCCTTCAGCTAACAATGTAAGAGTGAGAGAATGAGAGAAATGTAAAATGCTGATGTGAGATTAGGATAGGTGTGAATACCTTCTGAGTTATGGCATTTCGTAAGGTGTTCAAAGATCAAAGATGTAAATACTGTTTTTATCCTCCCTTAACGACGGACTATTTGATTTGCTGACTCCTAATTGCGCTGTCCACCGAAACGCATATTACAACAGAGGTGTGCACTATGGCAGTAAAACTAAAAAAACAGCCCAAATCGATTAGATTAAACACAAATAAGAGAAAGATGATCATCGCATCTTATCTTTTTATAGCACCTGCAATGGTTTTGTTTGCGCTTTTTTTCTATTATCCTATGCTTCGAGCGTTTTTCTATTCCTTAACGGACTACAATGCATTGTCTACAATGCGCTGGGCGGGTCTCAGCAACTACAAAAGGTTGTTCACAGATCAGGATTTTATCAAAGCAGTAACCAATACATTAAAATATCTTTTAATTATTGTACCAAGCTTGGTTGTTTTGCCGTTGCTGCTTGCTCAGTTAGTTAACCAGAAATTGAAGGGCATGTATCTATTTCGTCTTCTTTTTTATATGCCCTATGTTACATCCACCGTTGCAGTCAGTATTGTATGGGGATTCCTGTATCACCCGGAAGGGTTGGTCAACAGTATTCTAAAACTTATGGGTTTTTTCCAGAATTCCGCGGCACCAAACTGGCTGATAGATTCGAAAACTGCGCTATTCGCTGTTGCGATTGTTGAGATATGGAAAACAATGGGATATTATATGATCATTTACCTCGCGGCATTGCAAAGTGTTCCCGGAGAGCTGTATGAGTCTGCATGCTTGGATGGTGCGCGTTCCTATCAGGTAATGATGAGAATAACGATCCCTTGTATCCGTCCACAAATTCTTGTTGTGTCCATTCTTTCGACAATTAGTGCAATCAAAATCTTTGATAGCATTTATATGATGACACAAGGCGGTCCGCTGAACTCCACATTGTCACTGTCAATGTACATTTATCAGCAAGGATTTGTAAATTTGGAATTGGGGTATGCTTCTGCAATCGGTGTTGTGTTGTGGCTGGCGCTGGTTGCTCTTTCGCTGCTGAATTTCAAACTCAATGCAAGGAGGGACTAATATGGTTACCAAAAAATCTGTTTTCAAGGTAATAAAAACAGTTATTACTTATTTTTTGCTTGTAGTTTTAGCGTTGATCTTTACCATGCCGTTTATTTGGTTAGTCTCAACTGCCTTTAAATCAAATACGCAGAATGTATATTCGTTCCCTCCTACATTCTTGCCGAAACCGCCGGTTTTAGACAATTTTATGGAAGCATGGAAATCTGTGCCGTTTGGCCGGTATCTATTTAACTCTTTTGCACTTATCGTCATTCTGGTTCCGGCGCATTTGTTTCTTACGGCACTGACGGCATACCCGTTTGCGCGAATGCGTTTTCCGGGTAGAAACATACTGTTTGCTTTTATACTGGGTACGATGTTTATGCCAACAGAAGCAATGTTAGTTCCGATGTTCCTAACCGCTAAAGAGTTTCATCTGGCAAACAATTGGGGCGGTATTATTTTCTTTTCCTTGGTAGGAGGCTTCCCGATTTTCCTGATGCGACAAGCGTATCTCGGTGTGCCAAAAGAGATCGAAGAAGCAGCAACTATAGATGGCTGTGGATTTTTCCGCACATGGTGGTCGATCGTATTACCGATGGTAAAACCGACCGTGGCTGCATTGAGTATTATTTCCTTTGTAAATGTTTGGAATTCCTTCATGTGGCCTCTGATTATCTTAAATGATGATAAGTTGTATCCGCTGTCTTTGGGTCTAGCATACTTGTCAGGGGCGTTTGGTTTTGATGTGCGTATTATGGCGGCTGGTACAACATTGTCGCTCATTCCGATCATTGTGTTCTATTTGCTTATGCAGAAGCACTTTGTGTCTGGTCTGTCTCAGGGCGCCGTCAAGGGTTAGTAATGGAAAGGAGATAGCAATGGGTAGACAAATAACAGCAATTATAGTGGGTGCTGGGCATAGAGCGATGCTGTATGCATCCTATTCTCAGGAACACCCGGAGAACTTGAAGATTGTAGGAGTGGCGGATCCGGATCCCGTAAGAAGAAAGCAGGCGGCAGATGCATTTCATTTTTCAGAGGAAATGTGTTTTGAAAGCGCAGCGGAGCTGGCGGAGAAACCTAAATTGGCAGATGCCATCATTAATGGAACGATGGATACGCAGCATGTTGAGACAACGATACCACTACTGTATAAAGGGTATGATGTCCTGCTGGAAAAACCTTTTGCCGTAAATGAACAGGAAATGAAACAGCTTCAAAAGGCGGTGGAAGAGACTAGACGAACGGTCATGATCTGCCATGTTTTACGATATGCGCCTTTTTATACTGCGATCAAGGAGCACATTGCAAATGGTGAGATCGGGGACATCATCAATATCCAGGCAACAGAACACGTAGGCTATGACCATATGGCGGTATCCTATATACGCGGGAAATGGGGTAACGAAGAGATTTGCGGCACATCGTTGTTGCTGGCAAAATGCTGCCACGATATAGACATGATTTTATGGCTGAAAAGCGGTGTTTCGCCACATCAGATTTCGAGTTTTGGAAGCGATTTCCAGTTTGGACCTGAAAAGAAACCGAGTGGATGCGGCACTCGATGCATGGTGGATTGTCCTATTGAGAATACCTGTCTCTATTCTGCTAAAAAACACTACATAGACCATCCTGACCGCTGGACATTTTATGTATGGAGTTGCCTTGAAGCAAAAGAGAATGTAACATTGCAGGATAAGGAAGAGTCGTTGAAAACGGATAACATTCACGGAAGATGCGTTTGGGACTGCCAGCACAAGGGGATTGACCATCAGTCAGTAATGATAGAATTTGCAGATGGTGCTACTGCAACCTTAAATATGATCGGTGGAGCCGCTAAAGCGGAACGCAATCTGCATGTAATTGGAACAACTGGCGAAATCAAAGGGACATTTGACGACTCTAGATTTGTAATTAGGAAAATTGATCCGTCGCAGCCCAGTGGATATTCTGAAAAAGAATATGACTTGGGAATTGCCGGAGATAAGACTGGAGCTCTGGGAACCCATGGAGGCGGCGATTTAGGTCTAGTAGAGGATTTTGTCCATGTATTGCAAGGGAAAAAGGCGTCGATTTCGTGTACAACGATTCAGGATTCTTTCTTGGGGCATCTTTGCACCTTCCGTGCAGATTTAGCAAGAAAAAATCGTTCTGTCGAAACGATTCCTGCTGAAGTATAAACAATTGCAGTAGGGTCAGATGGTATGTCTGACCCTACTGCAATTATACAAAATGACATATAAGATAAAATCACAGAGCATGAGGAAGACGATATGTTGAGATTGGGTACAGCAAAGAAAACGATAACGCCTCGACACCCTGTGCGGCTTGCAGGTTATGCAACACGAAACCATGAATTTGATTCAGTGCTACAAGATATATATACGAGAGTGTACTTGATAGAAGAAGGTAAGAAGCAATTGCTGATCGTGTACGGAGATTTGATATGGTGGAATCCGGAATTTCTGATGGAAGCACGATCCAAACTGTCGTCAATGTTGGGGATTCCGAAAAAGAGTATTCTATTCGTGGCGTCCCATAATCATAGTGGCCCCGGCACAGGAAATGCTTTCACAGAAATGTTAGAAACAGCCGATGATGACTACCAACAGTATTTGTATACACAAATTGAAACAGCAGCAAGGGTAGCGAGAAATAATCTAGAGCCGGTAAAAATGTTACTTTCCTGCGGTCATAGTAACCTGAATGTTTACCGGCGCTTAAGGATTGGCAAAAAAATTGTTATGGCCCCAAACTATTCTGTTCCCGCTGATAATAATTTAACGATAGTACGATTTTTAAGACATAACGGAAGAGAAAAAGGAATGCTGATTCACTATGCATGCCATGCCAATCTGTCGAGCGGGAATGATCTTCATCCGGATTACCCTGGTATAGCCATGGAAATATTAGAAAAAGCATATCCAGAATGTACGCCTCTATTTTTACAAGGATGTACGGGGGATTTAAGACCAAATAGTGTATTGGGGGAGCGCTTTATCACACAGGATTACAATGGGGTGCAGCAATTTGCTTCGCAGTTTGCGCAGTGTTGTATACAAACCATAAAGGATTCTGCGGTAGGATTAGAGGAAAAAATACAGATCAGCCAAAAAGTAGATTATCTTCCTGTAGATTCTCGGGATAACAAAGATCGGATTACGCATGCGATGTCAGGTGACATTCTGTACCGACAGTGGTACACGGCGTGTCAAAAAAAGAGTTTTCGAGCGTTTGAGCGATTGGAACTTACTTTGGTGAAACTAGGTGGACTGAATATGTATTTTATAAATGGTGAACCGGTTCAGCATTATAGTAAATTTGCAAGGCACATAAAACCAACGTCAATTGTTACAGGATATACCAATGGTATGATCGGGTATTTGCCAGATAGAGAACAGATCATAAATGGTGGATATGAATCAAACGAATCTACGATATATTTTGCGGTAGCAGGAACGTTTCGTGAATGCATTCAGGAAAAAATTGAAACGATGCTGAAGAATATGTAAGCGACAAATCTAACAGCATATAGAATTCGCCCGGCACCAGTATAGTGTCGGTCGTGAGTAGAGCTAGTACCAGCCGCTATGTGGGGGAGCCGGAAAAAGCTTTACTTATGGGAGAAATCCCTCCGCCCGTGATGAGCGGATTTGCCGCATCAAAGAATTACAGGATTTCATCAGTCTGCAGCCTACCTGTATAACCGTGTTTGATGAGAATTTGGCACGACGCTGGCTCAAACAGATCACAGTCTACGATGACCATTTCACAGCGGAACTGAAATCTGGGATCAGCATTGAAGGATCAGTCTCATAATACGGGCGAGCCGTCAGGATCAAGGGTGACTGAGGGATGACGGGAAAAAACACCGCCCCTATGGACAGTTGTGCAATGCACGACCTGCCATGGAGGCGGTGTTTGTGATTGGAAAATAACACACAATGATACAATGGACGGGTATTGAGCAAAGTGTTTTTATCCGTGTACTTTTCGCGTTATTCCTTCTCTGTTAATTCCTGTATCGCTTTGTCGATCTTATCGATCCGTTCCAGGTCGTTCTTCAATGTTTGCAGTTCCTCTTCCGTAAATAGGTCTTTGCAGTTTTCGATTTGGAGTGTTAGAAATTCTGCATAGGTGCAGTCCGACAACTGCTGGGCCGCATTTTTATCGGTATTCGCAAACACCTTGTCCCACAGTTCCTGATGCTCTGAAAAGATGTTGTTTTGCTCTTCGCTTAATGATGCGACCTCATCATCTACGGAATTTTCCGAAGGAAGCGCAGATGTAACTTCCTTGCCGTTTTTAATATCCTCTACCAGCTTGAGGATGGCATCTATTTTCTTTTCGTCCTCAATGCTTCCGGTGATCGGCTCACCGATCAAATTTCCATTTTTGTCCACCAGGAGCGTCATGGGAAATGTAAAAATGCCCTTCACATACTCCTTTGCCTCGCCGCCAGTGATAAACAGATTCCGATAGGTCGCCCCCTGCTTTGCCAGGATCTCTTTGGCTTCCGAAAGGGTCTGCTCACTATCTCCCGCCTCAACATTTATTCCTACCAGTTCCGCACCCTTTTCACGGAGCTTTTTATTCAGCTCGTCCAGTGCCGGCATCTCATTTACGCAGGCGGAACAGCCGTTAAACCAGAAATTGAGCAAAGTGACCTCGTTGCCGGAAAACAAGGTGTTATCCACAGGATTGCCTTCAAAATCTGATCCGGTAAACTCCGGGAAGGACTGATTCTGTGGGGCTTGATTGGGGACGGAGGGCGAATCTGCCGCAGGGCTGCTGCCGCAGGCGGCCAAAGAGGTCATCAATGCGACGGCCGCAAGGATGGATGCGATTTTCTTAAACAAGTTCATTTTTCTGATCTCCAATCTTAGATGATTTTTTATATTCTTTGGGTTTGATGGGATTTTCGATGCCCCAATGGATTGAGATCGCTTTCGTGGGGCAGGCCTTGATGCAATCTCCGCACCGAATACATTCGGTATGCGCTGTATTTTTGCTGATGTCCATATCCATTTTGCAGACACGGCTGCATTTTCCGCAGGCAGTACATTTGTCCTCATCTACCTTGTAGCGGAGCAGTGAAAACCTGTTAAACAGGGAATAGAACGCCCCAAGAGGACACAGCCATTTGCAAAACGGACGATAAAACAGAACGCTCAGCACGATCACCCCGGCGAGGATCAAGAATTTCCATCGAAAGAGAGCACCAAGGGCTGTTCGCATACTGCTGCTTGCAAGAGACAGCGGAATGCCTCCTTCCAGGATTCCCTGGGGGCAAATGTACTTGCAGAAGTACGGTGAGGAAATCCCTGCCTGATTCGTTATCCATAGCGGCAATGCGATAACGGCAATCAGTAGAATGCCATACTTGACCCAGCAAAGGAATTTCAGCTTCTTTGTGCTGAATTTCTTCGTTGGAATTTTGTGAAGAAGGTCTTGCAGCCAGCCAAAGGGGCAGAAAAAGCCGCAGATGAACCGGCCAAACATGACGCCGAAGAAAATCAAAATTCCTGTTATGTAATATGAGAAGTTGAATTTTGACGAGCCGACCACAGCTTGAAACGCACCAATTGGACATGCCCCTGTGGCCGCAGGACAGGAGTAGCAGTTTAGCCCCGGTACACATACCTGTTTTACTTTTCCGTTATACAACACTCCTTTCAGGAAATTCGGCAGATGCACATTGGTCAAAAATGTGGCAAATGCCTGGATCGTATTCCTGCTTTTCAGCAGATTTCTCAGCCGTTCTCCCGTCTTTTTCCTATTATCCAATGCCAACACACTCCAAACATAATCGAATTGCTTTTGTAAACACCGTTTCGACCTCTCCGCGATAGGCTCCAACGCATACAAAAATGACCGCAATGGCCAGCAGTGTGATTTGCACTGCAAATATTTTGCAATGCGAATATTTTCCGGTAGCTTTCATGGGTTCCCTCCTTTGCGTATGCCAGATTTTCCGTGACAGCAACAGTGTAGCAAAGGGAATATAAAATCATCGTTAAGGGATATGGTCTATTTTGCAGTTAACAGAAACTTTATTTCCGTTATGATATGATTGTGATATACTTTTAAAAGGTATACTGACAAGCTGGACTATGGAGAAAGGGGCTGGAAACAATGCGGATGTTGGTTGTAGAAGATGAAAGATCCCTCTGTAATGCGATCACAAAAGGGCTGCGTCTGGATGGATATGAGGTGGATAGCTGTTTGGATGGAAATGAGGCATGGGATATGATCCTGGCGGAGCGGTACGATCTTATCATCTTGGACTTGAATCTCCCGGGAATGGACGGAATGGAGATTCTTCGCTCCTTTCGCAAAGAGAATGTGGAAACTAATGTGCTGATCCTGTCCGCAAGAAGTCAGTTGCAAGACAAAATAGAGGGGCTTGACAGTGGAGCCAACGATTATCTGTGCAAGCCTTTTCATTTTGAAGAACTGGAAGCACGGGTCCGAAGTCTGATGCGGCGGCGTGTGATCCAGAACAATATTATCCTAAAATGCGGCGATCTTTCCCTAGATACAAAAGCACGCCTTGCGTTTGCAGACGGTCAGGAACTGTCCCTGACAAGGAAAGAACTGGGACTATTGGAGTATCTGATCCTGCATCAGGAGAATGTTGTAAGTCAGGAAGAGCTTATCCAGCATGTATGGGACGGCAGCGTGGACAGCTTCAGCAACTCCATCCGTGTGCATATTTCTGCACTACGAAAGAAGCTGAAAGCCGCTCTGGGCTATGACCCGATCACAAACCGGGTTGGTCAGGGATACTTGATAAGGGGGCGTGGAGAATGAGAAAAACGCTCTCGCTTCAATGGAAGCTCACGCTGACCACTGCATTATTGGTCATTGCCGCCTGCCTTTGCCTCAGTTACGCCATCAGCAAGTCTGCCATATTCTATATGGTCAATATCGAAGATACCATGACGACCATATTTCCGGAAGAGATGTTTTCTGACAATACCTCTGGAAATACGGGAATCTACTTGGATACCACAAAAATCCTTTCGGATATGGTAAGAAACACCCAGTCGGAATTTTGGGGAAAAAGCGTGCTGATAACAGCCATTGTCACTTTGCTCAGCAGTTTTTTAATCTATTGGATCGTAGGACATACCCTGTCACCATTGCAGAAGCTCAGTCTGCAAATTCAGGAGATCCAGGCAAAAAATTTGCAGCAAACGCTTACGCTGGAAAGCGATTCTACGGAAATTGTTCGTCTTACGGAGTCTTTTAATGAGATGCTTTACAGGCTGAACGAAGCCTTTCTTATGCAGAAACGGTTTTCTGCTAATGCCGCCCATGAGCTTCGCACCCCCCTTGCGGTGATTCAGACCGAGCTGGAAGTATTTGAAAAGAACAGCAGAATTGGCGATGCAGATCCCCAAGAGATGATCGACAGGATGAAATTTCAGACAAATCGCTTGGGGCATGTAATCGACATTCTTTTGGAAATGACCGAACTTCAGTCAGCCGAAAAAAAAGACCATATCTCTCTTGCTGCCCTGACAGAAGAAGTCCTCTGCGATCTATCCGCCGTTGCAGACAAGAACGCGGTCACCCTGATCCAGAACCCGGGGGATGTTGAAATCATCGGCAATGATACCCTGCTCTACAGGGCAATGTATAATTTGATTGAAAATGCCATCAAATACAACCATCCCGAGGGACAGGTCTCCGTAGAGATCCAGTCCGAAGGTGCCTTTGCCCAGATAATCATTGCCGATACCGGAATGGGCATTGCCCAAGACGATTGGGATCAAATATTCGAGCCTTTTTTCCGGGTGGATAAATCAAGAAGCCGTGCTATGGGCGGCGCCGGTCTGGGGCTGGCCCTTGTGCGAGAAATTGCCCGCCTACATTACGGTGATGTCTCCATTCTGCAAAGCTCCCCCAAAGGAACAATCATCGAACTGCGACTTTGGCGTCGGTGAGCAAAGGCCGCATCAAAGAATTGCAGTATCAGTCTCATATACGGGGGCGCCGCCACGGCTCAACGGGGAAAGCGAGGAATGAGACACAAAAAGAAGTAAGCGTCAAATCTTCCCACGGCTTGCAGACGGCTTATAGATCTGAGACAATATCCCAAACCGCTGGATTTCTCCCAAAGACTCTAAAGGAGAAAATCAGTATACAGGGAGATGGTCAAAAATGGAACAAAGTCTACAAGCATTATCCAAGCAAGAACGGTTAGACACATGGACAACCAGAATCATGGAATGCCGAAACAGCGGAATGTCAGTCCGCAGATGGTGCCAGAAAAATGGTCTCAACGAGAAGACCTACTATTACTGGCAGCGGAGATTATTCCATGC
>CALADI010000021.1 GCA_937890525.1 uncultured Clostridia bacterium
GAGCGACGGACTGTTAATCCGCAGGTCGTTGGTTCGAGTCCAACAGGGGGAGCCATTTGGCCCGGTGGTGCAGTCGGTTAGCACGCCAGCCTGTCACGCTGGAGGTCGACGGTTCGAGTCCGTTCCGGGTCGCCATAACGCATTTGAGCAGAGCTTCGTGCTCTGCTCAACATGCCTCTGTAGCTCAGTCGGTAGAGCAGAGGACTGAAAATCCTCGTGTCGTTGGTTCGATTCCGACCGGAGGCACCAGATGCGGGTGTAGCTCATCCGGTAGAGCGCCACCTTGCCAAGGTGGAGGTAGCGAGTTCGAGCCTCGTCACCCGCTCCAATATGGTACCGTGGCCAAGTGGTAAGGCAAGAGTCTGCAAAACTCTCATTCCCCAGTTCAAATCTGGGCGGTACCTCCAAAATATTCCGTGTCTTAGAGATAAGACACGGAATTTCTTTTTGTCCACATCACATTTGTCAATATTTCATCGACTGTGGTAGAATCATACCAAGCAGATGAAAAATGCAGCTTTCCACCTGCATCAAGCTGTGAGAATCTCTGATTTTATGTGTTGCATAAGTAATGCATATGGAGTGAACCAAAATATCAGCGACGAATGAAGGAGGTATTTCTATGTCAAATGAAGTAACAGGTGCATTTCAGCTTATATTCGCTACTCTGGGATTTGGTAAATACGCTTATGATGAGATTAGAGATGGGTTCAAAGCCATCAATATCTCTGTGTTTCGAGAAGAATTTTTTAAGAAGTATACTGACATTCCGCTTGAAGCGAGCTACAGGGTGGCTTCGCGCGACCCTGCAAACTACGACGCATTGTGGGAGAGAATCGAGCAATACAAAGCGGAAGGCGGAAAAATGGCTCTGTTTTATGAGAACACACCAGATACATGGTGGAAAAATGTAGGGGAAAAAAGGTTAAAGATTTTTACCGATGACGGGAAGCTCCGTTCCGATGACGGGTATGAGAATCTACGAATGATGGATAATCGGGAAATAATGGTGAATCTTCTGATGAACACACATGGTAAATATGAGTCTGACATAGCGAAAAGGGATGTGCATATGTGGTGGCCTCGTCCTAACTGGTCTTGGCTCGATGTGCATCCTGCGGCATACGCACAGCCGAAGAAAAAGATTGAATAAACCGACAGACTGACGGGAAAATTCTTTGGAATCTCTGTGGGGTAAATGAGGGGTACTGCAATCGATACAGCTGTGATTGCCCCAAGAGAACTGGGCTCTAAGTAGATGGATCAAGGGGAACGATGCAGCCTGCGAAGGATTGACAGTCCATCTTCGATATTGTATGATATGAGCGTTGCATTGAATAGGAACAAGCTTGGGCGATGGGGCGAGTCGGCAACATCGTCCAAGCTTTTCTTCGTGATCCGGCATACGCCGGGCGGAATCTTTTTCAAATTCGGAGGTGTGGCTCCTATGACGCTGGAACATTTTTTTCAAAAGGAACCCCAATGTGCCATTGCGTTTTCCGGTGGTGCGGATTCGGCATACCTGCTGTATGCGGCAAAGCAATGGGGACAGAAAATTAAGGCCTATTTTGTCAAAACGCCATTCCAGCCCCGGTTTGAGCTGGAGGATGCTACTCATCTGGCAGATCAGCTTGGCGTGGAACTGGCGGTGCTGACATATGATGTACTGGAAGATGAGATGGTAGCAAAAAATCCGCCGAATCGGTGCTATTTCTGCAAAAAACGGATTTTTGCCCAGATTTTGGCGGCAGCTAAGGCGGACGGATTTTCCACGGTGCTGGACGGCACCAATGCCTCGGATGACAGTTCGGATCGACCGGGGATGCAGGCTCTGGCAGAAATGCAGATCCGTTCCCCGCTGCGGGAGTGCGGTCTGTCAAAAGAGGAGATCCGGCGCCTGTCTGCACAGGCAGGGCTTTTTACATGGGACAAGCCGGCCTACGCCTGCCTTGCCACCCGAATCTCGACAGATCGGCGGATCACTCATGAGGAATTGATGCGTGTGGAGGGGGCAGAAGCGTTCCTTGCGTCCTTGGGATTCCGGGATTTCCGGCTTCGCTCGGCAGGCGATACGGCGAAACTCCAACTGCGGGAGGAGGATCTTCCCCGGGCGCTGGAACTCCGCGGCCGGATCCTCAGCCGTCTGCAAGAGGATTACAGCCAGGTTCTGCTGGATCTGCAGCCCCGTGGGGATGCGACCCTGTCCAGGCGGGAAAACACCGGGGACACGCCGGCTGATGTGGTGGAGCTGAGCTGCAATGTGGATGACATGACGGGGGAATCCATCGGTTTTGCGTTGGAACAGTTTCTTACTGCCGGGGCGTTGGAGGCGTATACCGTACCCATCGGGATGAAGAAGTCCCGTCCCGGGGTGAAGATATGCTTGATTTGTTCCAAAGAGCGGGCAGAGGAGATGGCGGCGCTGATGCTGCGCCATACCACCACATTGGGGGTGCGGGAAACGACCTGCGCCCGCTACACCATGAGCCGCCGCATCCGCAGGCAGGAGACGCCCCTTGGCGTGGTGCGGGTGAAGGAAAGTGAAGGGTTCGGCGTACGGCGCAGTAAGTATGAATATGAGGATCTGGCGGCCATCGCCCGGGAACGGGGGATGAGCATCCAGCAGGTTCTGGAAGAACTCTCAAAATAACAAACAGACCGCCGGAATTCATCGGCGGTCTGTTTGACATACATCAGCGTTTTCGCAACTGCCAGAAGGCGACTGCCCCGGCGGCGGCTACATTCAAGGAGTCCACCCCGTGGGACATGGGGATCATAACGGTGTAATCGCACAGATCGATGGTCTGCTGGGAGAGCCCGTCTCCCTCCGTTCCCAGAATGACTGCCAGCTTATCTTCTGCCATCAAGCCGGGATCTTCGATGGATACAGAATCTTGGGTCAGCGCCATTGCGGCAGTCCGGAAGCCCATTTTATGGAGCATCTGCATGCCGTCAACGGGCCACTGGGCGGAGCAGGAGCCGATTTGTGCCCAAGGGATCTGGAACACGGTGCCCATGCTCACACGGACGGCACGGCGGTTCAGTGGGTCACAGCAGGTGGGGGTGACAAGCACGCCATCCATGTGCATGGCGGCAGCACTGCGGAAAATGGCGCCGATATTGGTGGCATCCACGATCCCATCCAGAACGGCGATCCTATGAGCGTCGCCGCAGACCTCTGCCGGGGTCAGGGGAGCGGGACGCTTCATGGCACACAAAATGCCTCGGGTCAAGGTGTAGCCGGTAATGCCTGCCAGCACTTCTCGGTCGCCGGTGTAGATGGGAATATCTGAGCACCGTTCGATCAGCGGCTGCCCTTGATTGAGCAGGTGCTTGCGCTCCATGAGCATGGCAACGGGCTCGTATCCTGCATCCAGTGCGATGCGGATGACCTTGGGGCTTTCAGCGATGAAGATTCCTTTCTCTGGCTCGGAACGGCTGCGAAGCTGAGCATTGGTCAGGTGGGCGAACAGATCAAGTCCCGGTGCGTCGGGGGTGGTGATCTCAATGATATTCGGCATAGTTGGCTCCTTAACGATCAAAAATCGGATAAATCGTGTCTATTATACTGCTGAGCACAACGGATGTCAAACGGCAGGGGATGCGTCAAATGCCTTTCAAAATAGGGGATAAAAAATATTTGCCGAAAAATGAAAAAAGATGCTTGACAAATGATGAAAGCCATGGTATATTAACCTAGCTGTCAGCGAACAGCAAGTAAATAGTTGGTATTGATTGTTGTGAGGGTCCACCTGTTCCCATCCCGAACACAGAAGTTAAGCTCACATACGCCGACGATAGTTGCCTGGTGACGGGCCGCGAAAATAGGTAATGCCAACATTTATATTCCCCCTTAGCTCAGTCGGTAGAGCGACGGACTGTTAATCCGCAGGTCGTTGGTTCGAGTCCAACAGGGGGAGCCATTTGGCCCGGTGGTGCAGTCGGTTAGCACGCCAGCCTGTCACGCTGGAGGTCGACGGTTCGAGTCCGTTCCGGGTCGCCATAACGCATTTGAGCAGAGCTTCGTGCTCTGCTCAACATGCCTCTGTAGCTCAGTCGGTAGAGCAGAGGACTGAAAATCCTCGTGTCGTTGGTTCGATTCCGACCGGAGGCACCAGATGCGGGTGTAGCTCATCCGGTAGAGCGCCACCTTGCCAAGGTGGAGGTAGCGAGTTCGAGCCTCGTCACCCGCTCCAAAAGACCACAGCTTTTGCTGTGGTCTTTTCTTTGCGTTTATGTCGAAAGTTGTAGTGGAGAGAATGTTCCGGTGCGACTTTTATAGAGGAACATACAATAGAAATCAAGCGATATGATTCGTCTGATTGCAAGGAACGGACAGAACGATTCTATCACACGGTGCATAAGGTAAATGCCAAGGATGATACAAAAGAGCAGCAGGTGGAGCGGCAGGGGATCTTGCTTACAAACTATGTGATGACGAAGGATCGATAGAGCCGATCGAGCCGCACAGCAATCCCAGCGGAGTGTTTTCTGCTTCGACTTTTTTCGGAACCTTTTCTTCTTAGAAAGATTTATCATTGACAATCCGGGAGAATGTGGTAAAATATGATCAGAATTAGGCAATGCGATACGGAAAAGAAGCAGATGTGCCGCCTATGAGCGAAGAGGGGATGGTGAGAGCCCTCTGGGTGTGCAGGCTGCGGGCCGCTTCCGTGCTGCCCGGGATGACCGGGACGGGCGCTCCCGTTACAGGGCGGCTAAGATATCGGAGTTTCTCCGGTGAATTAGGGTGGTACCGCGATCTTCCTCGCCCCTAACCTTGGGGACGGGGTTTCTTTTTTGCCAATTTGCACTTTTATTATGGAGGTAGTTCCCATGAATCCCAAGTCCTACGGCGTAAATGAGCTGCGTGAAAAGTTCCTGAGCTTCTTCGAGAGCAAGGGGCATCTGCGGCTGCCCAGCTTTTCTCTGATCCCTCAAAATGACGCATCGTTGCTGTTGATCAACTCCGGTATGGCACCCATGAAGCCCTATTTCACCGGTGAAGTAGAGCCCCCCCGCCGCCGGGTCTGCACCTGCCAGAAGTGCATCCGCACCGGCGACATCGAGAACATCGGCAAGACTGCCCGCCACGGCACCTATTTTGAGATGCTGGGCAATTTCTCCTTCGGTGACTATTTCAAGCACGAGGCCATTGCATGGTGCTGGGAGTTCCTGACCAAGGTGGTTGGGCTGGATCCCGACCGGCTGTACCCCTCTATCTACGAGGAGGATGACGAGGCCTTTGAGATCTGGAACAAGGAGATCGGTGTTCCTGCGGATCACATCTTCCGCTTCGGCAAGGGGGATAACTTCTGGGAGCATGGCTCCGGTCCCTGCGGCCCCTGCTCCGAGGTCTACTACGACCGGGGCGAGAAGTACGGCTGCCATCAGCCCGGCTGTACCGTGGGCTGTGAGTGCGACCGCTACATGGAAGTGTGGAACAATGTGTTCTCCCAGTTCAACAATGACGGCAACGGCAACTACACCGAACTGGCACAGAAGAACATCGATACCGGCATGGGTCTGGAGCGTCTGGCGGTGGTCTGCCAGGATGTGGACAGCCTGTTCGATGTGGACACCGTTATGAACATCACCAACAAGGTCACACAACTGACCGGCGCTTCCTACGGCATGAGCGAAAAGACTGATGTGTCTCTGCGTGTCATCACCGACCATATCCGTGCGTCCACCTTTATGATCGCAGACGGTGTGCTGCCCTCCAACGAGGGACGGGGCTATGTGCTGCGCCGGCTGCTGCGCCGTGCTGCCCGCCATGGCAAGCTCCTTGGTGTGAACGATCCGTTCCTGTATCAGGTGGTGGAGACCGTCATTCAGGAAAACGAAAACCACTACACTTACCTGCGGGAGCGGGCAGACTATATCATCAAGGTCGTTCGTGTGGAGGAGGAGAACTTCGCCCGCACCATCGACGGCGGTATGCGCATTTTTGCTGATATGCTCGCTGAGCACAAGGCCAAGGGGGAGACTTCTTTCTCCGGCGCCGATGCCTTCAAGCTGTATGATACCTACGGATTCCCCATCGATCTGACCGTGGAGATGGTGGAGGACGAGTCCATGACGCTGGACACCGAGGAATTCACCCGCCTGATGCAGGAGCAGAAGGTTCGTGCCCGGGAAGCCAGAAAGGCACTGGGCGATCTGGCTTGGGCCGGTATCGATCTGGGACTGGACAACACTCCCACCGAGTTCGTGGGCCACGAAGAGAACAACTGCGAAGCAAAGGTACTGGCGGTGTGCGTCGGTGACGAGGTTTCCGGCAGCATTGCCGGAGGTGAGGACGGCATCATCGTGCTGAACCGCACTCCCTTCTATGCGGAAATGGGCGGTCAGGTCGCGGATCAGGGTGCTCTGCTGATTGGCAGCTCCCGGTTCGCGGTCACCAATGTCCAGAAGGACAAGGGCGGAAAGTATCTGCACTACGGCAAAATGGTCAAGGGTTCCATCAAGGTGGACGATCTGGTGTTGGCTTCCATCGATGTGGAGCGGCGCAAGGCCATCATGCGTGCCCATACCGCCACCCATCTGTTGCAGAAGGCACTCCAGACGGTGCTGGGTGACCATGTGCACCAGGCTGGCTCTCTGGTGGAGCCGGATCGTCTGCGCTTCGACTTTACCCACTATTCCGCTGTGACCGCCGAGGAACTGGCCAAGATCGACGCCGTGGTGCAGTCTGCGGTGCTGGAGGGCTACCGAGTGGATACCAAGCTCATGAGTCTGGAGGAAGCCAAGGCGGAGGGCGCCATGGCCCTGTTCAGCGAAAAGTACGGCGATGTTGTTCGTGTGGTCAACATGGGTGACTACAGCGTGGAGCTGTGCGGCGGCACTCATGTGGATAATACGGCGAAGGTCGGCCCCTTCCGTATCGAGAGCGAAGGCTCTGTCGCTTCCGGTGTCCGCCGGATCGAGGCCATCACCGGCAAGGAATGCCTGAAGGATATGGAGAAGAAGCGTGAACTGGTTTACAGCGTGTGCAACTCTCTCAAGACCAATCCCGGTGAAATGCTGGAGAAGATCCAGTCTCAGATGGATGAGATCCGGGATCTGAAGAAGGTCATCGAGCGGTACAAGGCCAAGGAAGCCTCCGGCGAGGTGGAGCGGTTCCTGTTCGGTGCTCATACCGTGGGGGATCTGCATGTGCTGACTGCCAATGTTCCCGATGCCGATGCCAACAAGCTGCGCCAGATGGGCGATATGCTCCGGGATAAGGATGCAAAGGTGGCTGCGGTTCTGGCATCCGTCAACGGCGAGAAGCTGACCTTCCTGGCAATCTGCGGTAAGGAAGCCATTGCCGCCGGTGTGAAGGCGGGAGATCTGGTGAAGCAGGTCTGCAGCGTCTGTGGCGGATCCGGCGGCGGAAAGCCGGACAGCGCGATGGGCGGCGGTAAGGATGTGCTGAAGCTGGACGATGCGCTGGCTCAGGTGGACGATTTCGTGGCATCTAAGCTGAACTAAGCGTAAGATCAGGGCGCTGTCCGATGGGGCAGCGCCCTTTTGCGAAGGGAGGGAGTGCTCTGCGACGACTGATGTGGTTTTCCATGGGCTTTGCCGGGGGATGCGCCATGGGCGCCTATATGCTGCGAGGGAGGCCGCTGCTGGTTCTGGCGGTTTTGCTGGCAGGAGCGCTCCCTGTTGTATGCCGGATTCGCCGTACCGGAGTGAGATGGGCGGCGTTTGCGGCGCTGATTGGATCTGCGGCGGCGTGCCTGTGGTTTTTCGGATACGATATGATGGTGATCCGACCTGCCCGGCTGTTGGATGGACAGACTCAGATTGTCACGGCTGTGGCAAATGACTCGTGGCAAACCAAACGGGGAATCGCTGTGGACGGAAGCGCCCGGATCGGCGGCAGAAATCTCCGGGTTCGCCTTTACCTCAAAGATACCCAAGAGGTTATTCCCGGAGATGAGATCCGTGGAGAATTTCGCTTCCGCTTCACCGATGTGGGCGGTGCGAAACAGCCTACCTTTCACCGGGGACAGGGAATACTGCTGCTGGGATATCAGGTATCGCAGACAGAAGTATCCCATGGAAAGACAGATTTGTCGGTCGTGATTCAAAGGCTGCGCAGGAATATCCTACGGACATTAGAGCAAAATTTGCCGGAGGATACGGCGGCATTTGCCAAGGCGCTGCTGCTGGGCGACCGGTCAGATCTGGAGGATCATAGGAGCATCGAATTCAGCGCTGCGGGGATCAGCCATATCATTGCAGTCTCTGGGCTGCATGTGGCGATCCTTTTTTCGCTGGTCTACCATTTGGCGGGAAAACGCCGGTATCTTACGGCCATTTTGGGGATCCCCATATTGCTTCTGTTTGCGGCAATGGTGGGGTGGACACCGTCGGTGGTGCGTGCCACCTTGATGCAGATCATGGCAGCGGCGGCGCTGGCGCTGGATCGGGAGTATGATTCGCCCACGGCGCTGGGATTCTCGGTGACGGCGATGCTGATACGCAATCCCTTGATCGTTACCTCGGTGGGATTCCAGCTTTCGGTGGCATCGGTGGCGGGGATCCTGCTGTTCTATTCCCGGATCCGTCAATGGGTGCTGCCGGAGGGTTCTACCGGCAGATGGATCCGGCTGCGCAAATCTGTGATTTCGGGGGTCAGCGTGACCATCAGCGCCACCATATTGACCATCCCACTGGTGGGGTACTATTTTGGCACCATCAGCTTGGTGGCGATTTTGAGCAACCTGCTGGTCCTGCCGGTGGTGAGCTTGATCTTCTACGGGGCAGCCGTCATTGGCGTATTTGGCACGGCGTTTCCGGGGATTGCTGGTGTGCTGGGCGTTGGGGTATCCCTCCTGATTCGATATGTGTACTGGGTCAGCCGCACACTGTCTTCCTTCCCGCTGTCGGTGGTCTATACCAAGAGTGTCTACATTGTGGCGTGGCTGGTGATGTGCGGCGGCGTACTGGGTGTTTTGCTGATTTCCCGGGAAAAGCGTCTGAAGGCAGGACTGGGGATCTGCGCGTCTGCTCTTGCGGCGGCGCTGACGCTCTCCTATGTGCAGCCGCGGATGGAGGACTACCGAGTGACGGCGCTGGATGTGGGGCAGGGTTCCTGCACGCTGCTGCAATGCAATGGCGCTGCATTCGTGGTGGATTGCGGCGGAAGCTATGGCGCAGATGCGGCAGATCAAGCGGCAAGGACACTGATGAGTCAGGGAATCTTCCACCTTGAGGGACTGGCGGTGACCCATTACGACGAAGATCATGTGGCAGGAGTCGAGACGCTGCTGTGCCGGATGGATGTCCGGGAGGTCTATGTTCCGGATGCCCCCGGCATGGAAGAATTCTGCTGCCGTCTGCGGCAGATAGCCCCCGATGTGACGATCATTCCCGTTTCAGAAGATATGGGGTGCTCCGTGGGTGAAGGGAAAATCACGATTTTTGCCCCCGGACCGGGGAAAAGCGACAACGATAGCGGTATCGCAGTATTGTTTCAGCGGGGAAAGTATGATACACTAATAACCGGCGATTTAGGAACGGTGCAGGAGTACCGCCTGATCTATGAGAAAGACCTGCCGGATTGTGAGGTTCTGGTGGCGGGGCATCACGGCTCCAACCATTCCACCTCGGCAAAGCTTCTGGAGCATATCGCTCCGGAGGTGGTGATGATCTCCGTGGGGGTGGACAATTCCTACGGACATCCGGGGGAGCAGACCCTCCGGCGGTTGGCGCAGTTCGGATGCCGGATCCTCCGCACGGATGAGATGGGGGATATTACATACAGGGGGTGACAGCCGTGGCAAAGCAGCAGACCAAGACCGACGAGTTTGCAAAACTCAAGCAGGCGATCCGGGATCGAAAGCCGGAGCGGCTCTATGTGTTTCACGGAGAAGAGATGTACCTGCTTCGGTACTATCTGGATGAACTGAAAAAGAAGCTGGTGGATGACCTGACCGGAGAGTTCAATTCCCATCGGTTCACGCAGGAGACATTCAATGTCCAAGGCTTTGCCGATGCGGTGGAGGCGCTGCCCATGATGGCAGAGCATACCTTTGTTCAGGTGGATGAGATCGACCTGTTCAAGCTGAATGAAGCAGAGCGGGGGAAAATGATCGAAGTCCTGTCGGATATTCCACCCTATTGCACCGTGGTGTTTACCTATGAGACGGTGGCGTGGAAGCCGGATAAGCGGCAGAAGAAGCTGTGGGATGCCCTGAGCGCCAACGCCCATATCGTGGAGTTTGAGAAGCAGAACCAGAGGGAGCTGATCACATGGGTGGGCAGGCATTTTGCCTCTGCCGGCAAGCAGATCAGCCCGGAGCTATGCGTTTACCTCATCGACATCACCGGAGGCACTATGACGGCGCTGCAAAGCGAGATCCGCAAGATTTCCGCCTATTCCGGGGCACAGACCATCTGCAAGGCGGACATCGATGCGGTGACAGAGCCGGTGCTGGATGCGGTGATGTTCCAGATGACCGATTTTTTGGGCAGCGGAGACTATGAATCGGCGCTGAAGAAGATGCAGGATCTGCTGAAGATGCAGATCGAGCCGATTTCTATACTGGGCGGCATCGGCGGGCATTTCCGCAGACTCAGCACCGCCCGAACCTTGATGGACGCAGGGCAGGGGGTGGACAGCCTGATGCGGCTGACCGGGCAGAAAGAGTATCCCGCTCGAAAGACCATGACTGCCGCCAGACAGTTCTCCGGCGCATTCTGCAAGCGGGCGGCGGAGTTGGTACTGGAAACGGATTATCGGATGAAAACCTCTTTTGACCAGCAGGAGCGCCTGCTGGAACTGTTGCTGCTGTCCTTGGCGCAGGAGGCGGGAAATGGTTAAAATCAGAGAAGCCATTGTGGTAGAGGGGCGGTACGACAAGAACACCCTGTCCCAGATCGTGGATGCTCCCATTTTGCAGACTTCCGGCTTCGGGATCATGAAGGATCGCAAGATGCTGGAATTGCTGCGGCGCACGGCGAAACAGCGGGGGCTGATCGTGTTCACCGACTCCGATGGGGCGGGATTTGTGATCCGCAACTATCTCAAGGGCGCCATCCCGGGGCAGTATTTGAAGCACGCCTATATCCCCGATGTTTACGGAAAAGAAAAACGGAAGGCGTCGCCGGGAAAAGAGGGAAAATTAGGGGTAGAGGGGATGACCCCTCAAGTCATTCTGGATGCCCTCTGCGCAGCTGGCGCTACGATTGATGGGCAGAGCGCCCAGCGTACCTGCGGCGGGATCAGCAAGCAGGATCTATTCCAGCTGGGGCTTTCCGGCTGTGCCGGCAGCGACCGGCGTAGGAAAAAACTGCTGGAAAAACTGGGAATGCCGGAGCATATGAGTGCCAATGCCATGCTTCAGGCGATCAATTTGTTGTATACCATGGAAGAATTGACAGAGATAATGGAGCAGATCGATGATTGATATACAAGTGAAAAACTTAACAAAATTCTTCGTCATCGGGGAGAACCTGCTGGACGGTCTGTCCTTTGACATACAGGAGGGGGAGCGGGTTGCCATCCTCGGTCGGAATGGCTGCGGAAAAACGACATTGTTCAAGATCCTCACAGGAGAAATGGACTATGACGAAGGGGAGGTCTATGTCAACCCCAACAAGAAGCTGATCTCTCAGATCCCCAAATTCCCGGATGGGTATACGGTGGAGGATGTGCTCCGCAGCGCCTACCGGGAATTGGAGCAGATCCGGCGGAAAATGGAGCGGCTGGAAAAGGAAATGGCATCCGGGGATGAGACAGTCCTGCGGCAGTACGACGACCTTTCCAACCGATTCACCACCGGCGGCGGCTATGAGATGGATGTGGAGGTGGACAAGATCTGCAACGGTCTTGGGATCACACCCCAGCAGCGCAGTCAGGACTTTGCCAGCTTGTCCGGTGGAGAAAAGACACGGATGAACCTTGCCCGGCTGCTGCTGGAAAAAACCGATATCCTGCTGCTGGACGAGCCCACCAACCACCTAGACCTGCACAGCGTGGAATGGCTGGAGGAATACATCCGGGGATTCAAGGGAACGGTGCTGGCCATCTCCCATGACCGGTTTTTCTTGGATCAGGTGGCACAGCGGATCATTGAGATCTCAGACGGTCATGCCGAATTCTATTCCGGCAACTATTCCTTCTATATTGATGAGAAACAGGCGAGATTTGACCTGCAAATGAAGCAGTACCAGCAGGAGCAGGCCAAGCTGAAGCAGCTGGGCTATACCTTGGAGCGGATGAAGGGCTGGGGCATCAACAACCGCACCTTGTACCGCCGCGCCATGTCCATCCAGCACCGCATGGAGCGCATCGAGAAAACCAAGCGCCCCACCAAGGACAAGACCATGAAGGCATCCTTTGGGGAGAAAGATTTCTCCGGGGATGTGGTATTCACGGTCAAGCACATGGAGAAACACTTCGGTTCCCGGGAGCTGTTCTCCAATGTGGATCTGCGGGTAGAGGGCGGCGAGCGGATCGCCCTTCTGGGGGACAACGGTACGGGCAAATCCACCTTCCTGAAGTGCCTGATGGGGGAGGAGGATTTTACCGGCAAGATCCAGTTCGGCCCCACGGTGAAGTGGGGGTATCTTCCCCAGATCATCCATTTCGACCACCCGGAGCGGACGCTGTACGATACCATGCTCTACGAGAAAAACTGCACCCCACAAACGGCCCGGGATCGGCTGGGGATGTTCCTGTTCTCGGGGGAGGATGTGTTCAAGACGGTGGGAACCCTGTCCGGCGGCGAGCAGTCCCGGCTGAGACTGTGCATGCTGATGGACGAGAAGATTAATCTGTTGATCTTGGATGAGCCTACCAACCATCTGGATATTGCATCCCGTGAGTGGGTGGAAGCGGCCATCGAAGAATTTGAGGGGGCGCTGCTGTTCGTCTCCCATGACCGCTATTTCATTGAGAAATTTGCGGAGCGGATCTGGGAGCTGGAGGACGGCACCATTCGGGACTACCCCTGCGGCTATGCAAAGTACCGCTCCATGAAGGAGTTTGAGAAGCTGTCCAAGCCGGCGCCTGCTGCCCCGGTGAAGGAGAAAAAGGAAAAGCCCAAGGGCGGCACCAAGGACGCGGAGAAGCTGGTGCGGAAGCTGGAGCGGGAGATCCAGAAGCAGGAGCAGACCATTGCGGATCTGGACACCTCCATCGAAGCAGCAGCGGCAGACTATCAGGAGCTGACCCGCCTGCTGGGAGAAAAGGAAGCGGCAGAGGGAGTGCTGATGGATCTGATGGAGCAATGGGAGCAGGCAAGCATTCTGGCACAAGGCTGAGCCGATCCCGGAATCCAAGTTGACAGATGAACCCCTCTGTCCTATAATAATTCACAGAATATTCGTCGGAGATCCGACAGACATAAGGAGCGTTGTAAATGAGTTCTTGTAATGGAAATTGTTCCTCCTGTTCCAGCTCGGACTGCGGTGACCGCACCGCAGAAAGCCTGCTGGCAAAGCTGAACCCCCAATCCAGCGTGAAGAAGGTCATCGCCGTGGTATCCGGTAAGGGCGGCGTGGGCAAAAGCACCGTGACCTCCATGCTGTCTGTTGCCATGGCCCGCAAGGGCAAGCGTGTGGGTGTGCTGGATGCAGACATCACAGGCCCCTCCGCACCCAAGGCATTTGGTGTCTCGGAATGTCAGGGCGCCAGCGAGGAAGGGCTTTACCCGGCGCTGACCCGGGGCGGTATCCAAGTCATGTCTATCAATCTTTTGCTGGACAACCCCGGTGACCCGGTGCTGTGGCGCGGTCCGGTGATTGCCGGTGCGGTGAAGCAGTTCTGGACAGATGTGATCTGGGAGGATGTGGACTATATGTTCGTGGATATGCCTCCCGGAACCGGAGATGTGCCCCTGACCGTATTCCAGAGCCTGCCCGTCGACGGCATCGTCATCGTCACCAGCCCTCAGGATCTGGTGTCTATGATCGTTTCCAAGGCAGTCAAGATGGCGAACATGATGCATATTCCCGTGATCGGTTTGATCGAGAATTACAGCTATCTGCAATGCCCCGACTGCGGCAAGAAGATCAGCGTGTTCGGCAAGAGCCATGTGGACGAGGTGGCAGAGCAGTTCCAGATCCCTGTCCTCGCCCGGCTGCCCATTGACCCTGCCGTGGCAGAGGCCTATGATGCAGGCCTGATGGAGACGGTTGGCACAGAGCCTCTCTACGGTGTGGTGGAGGCCATCGAGAAAATCTGACTTTTGCGCCCCCGGGAGGATCCTCCCGGGGATTTTTATGGAAAATCTTCCGGTTCTACTGGCAGTAGAGCGATTTTTTGCGAGATTCTACCGGGCAGTAGAATAAAAAAGGGGAAGTGCTGCCGGGTGTAGGTTGCCATAGGAGAAGAATCGGATATAATAAGAGTGATATATCGTGGCCGGTGAGGGATCTATGCATCACCGGTCATAGCTTTGGGAGGAAACTATGAGTTTTGCAATTATGACTGACACATCCGCAAATCTGCCCACCGGCGATGCGGAAAAATATAACATTGGCGTGATCCCTCTTTCCTACTGTGTGGATGCGCAGGAGCACACCTGTCTGGACACCCGGGCTTTCGACTGCCAGGAGTACTATGAAGCGATGAAAGCCGGAACGAAGATCACCACTTCCCAGATCAATCCCCAGAAGTATGCCGACTATATGACCCCTGTGCTGGAGCAGGGGCAGGATATCCTTTTTGTGGGTATGTCTTCCGGGATCAGCGGCTCGTTCGCATCTGCCGGCATTGCCCGGGAGCAGCTTCTGGATGACCATCCGGATCGCAAAATCTGCCTTGTGGACAGCTTGGGCGCCTCTTTGGGCGAGGGACTGCTGGTGTACATGGCCATTGAATGCCGGGAGCAGGGCATGGATCTGGAGGAGACGGCGCAGCTGCTGAACCGGGAGCGGGAGCGGGTCTGCCAGATCTTCACGGTGGACGATCTGATGCACCTGCGCCGGGGCGGACGGCTGTCCAACGCCAGCGCCATCATCGGCACCCTGCTGAATGTAAAGCCCTTGCTCAAGGGCAACGAGCACGGGCAGATCGTCACCTGCGGGAAAGTCCGTGGGCGCAAGGGCGTGATCGAACACATGGCCAAGCGCTACGAACAGCTTGTGTGCGATCCTCAAGAGCAGACGGTCTACATCTCCCACGCAAACTGCGAGGAGGATGCCAAAAAGCTGGAAGAATTGATCTGCCGGGAACACAAGCCCAAGAAGATCCTGACGGTGGCCCATGAGCCGGTCACCGGATCTTATCTGGGACCGGGTGCACTGGCAATGTACTTCTTGGGTCATCCGGGAGATCGGGAAAAGTAACCCCCCATATCGAGCCTGCTATTTGGCAGAAGATCTTATCATGCCCCTCCGCAAGGAGGGGCATTTTTCACACTTTTGCGGCAAAGATTCAAAGGCGCACCTGTATATTCCATAGAATCCTGCTAATTCTGTCGGAAAAAGAGTGACAAATCCTATGTGGAGTGCTATAATACTGGATACCTTGCTCCTTGAGGGGACGGGGACGGGGCGGTATGCGCCCTGTATGGAACAGACAGGAGCAGATCCCTGTGGGAAGCTTTTATGAAATCTTAAGGATTTCCCACCTTTTTTATTTAGGGTCTGTATTGTATAATAGGAAAACAACGAGATGACCCCAGACACGGCGATGTTATCGTGCTTTTCGTGGGAAATGCTCCGTATTTTTCTTCCTGTCCATTGGGTGTTTACAATTCGGACATGACTCGTTCCGATTCCGTTTAGATATATGGTATATAATCGGACTGTGATCCAGTTTTTAGGGGGGAAAAGGGTGGAGCTTACACAAGTGTTTCGGGGTCTGGGCTATTTGATCCTAATCAGCGTCTCATCGTTCTTATTGGGGCGGCTGCTGCCATACAAGCTGTTTCGCTATGACCGCTATCCCTTTAAGTCCTTCCCCTTTGAGCGGGACGGGCGGATCTACTTGAAGCTGCGGATCAACAAATGGCATAATAAGGTGCCGGACATGAGCCGGATCTTCCCCCAGATGATGCCGTCGAAGAAAATGTCTGACGACTCCCGCCAGACCATTCAGGTGATGGTCTACGAAACCTGTGTGGCAGAGGCTGTTCATTGGCTTCTGTGTATTTTTGCGCTACACACTTTGGAGATTTGGCCGGGATTGATGGGGTGGCTGGTGACGATGGCGTATATTTTTATCGGGAATGTTCCCTTCTGTTTGATCCAGCGCTATAACCGCCCCAGATTTATTAAGCTGATGAATCGTTTAGAGGCTCGAAAGGAGAAAGAATCGTGCGTACATTGATTCTGAGCTGCAATACCGGCGAGGGTCACAATGCCTGCGCCAGAGCAATCAAGGAATACTATGATATGATGGGAAAGACCTGCCAAATCGTGGACAGCCTTTCCTTTGTGTCGGAGGAAGTTTCCTCCATTGTTGCCAAGGGGCATGTGCTGATCTACCGCAGATTGGCGCCCCTGTTTGGCTGGGGCTATGACTACGCCCAGAACCATCCCCAGAGATTTGATTCTGACAGTATCCTGTATCATTTCTTCGCCCGGGGTGCAGAAGCGCTGAACCAGTTCATGCTGGACAACGGCTACACCCATGTGATCTGCACCCATCCTTTTTCGGCGCTGATGCTCACCGAGGTTCGCAAGCGCTATCCTACTCCCATCCGCACAGCGTTCGTGGCAACGGACTACACCTGCTGCCCCGGGGTCAACTGCTCGGAACTGGAGCTGTATTTCATCCCCGATCCCTTGCTGGAGGAGGAATTTGCGAGGCAGGGCGTGCCTAAGGAGAAGCTGCGTGCCAGCGGAATCCCCATTCGGCAGGCGTTTTATGTCCACCAGCCTGCCCGGCAGGCAAAGGAAGCCTGCGGCGTCGACCCGGCGCACAAGCATGTGGTGCTTGCCTGCGGTAGCATGGGCTGCGGTCCCATGGGCAAACTCTCTCAGGCCATTGCCGAGCAGATGGGACCGAAGACGGAGCTTTCCATTGTCTGCGGTACTAATGAGCAGCTTAAGCGTACCATGGATGAGATCCACGGTCAGGATCCCAAGATCCACGTCCGGGGGTTTGTCAAGGATATGCCTTTGCTGCTGGACAGCGCCGATGTGTATGTGACCAAACCCGGCGGACTGAGCACCACCGAAGCTGCAGCAAAGCATTGCCCCATGGTCTTGGTCAATGCGGTGGGCGGCTGCGAAAGCTACAATCTGAACCATTTCCTGCGGGCGGGGAAGGCCTTGACCGGCGAGCATGTGACCGAATTGGTGGACGCCTGCCTGCGGCTGCTGAATCGTTCTGCCGATGCAGACGCGAAGGAGCCTGCGCCGGTGCGGAATGCGGCAAAGTACATCTATGAAACCATGGAAGAAAGGCAGAATCCCTAAATGACGAGAACAGAGAGAAAATTCCCCGCACCTCAGGTGGATTACCGACAGTTCCGGCTCAACAGGATCAATGAGCCCCAGTATGCACACCTGAAGCTGCTGCTGTTCTGGCCCATCTACTTCCTGCGCTATCCCATTATTGAAGCCATCAACTATGCAGAGCGGTGCTTTCCAATCTCCTGCTCGCTGGACGCGATGATCCCATTTCACGAGGGATTCTTCATTCCCTATCAGCTTTGGATGGTGTGCCTGCTTGCCATGACGGTGTACACATTGTTGTATGACATTCCGTCTTTTAAGAAGTACATTCAGTTTTTGGCGATTTCTTTTTCCATCTCCACGGTGATCTATCTGATTTTCCCCACCTGCCAGAATCTTCGCCCCACCGAGTTCCCTCGGGACAATGTGATGACCCATCTGGTGCAGATGATGTATCGGCTGGACACCAACACCAATGTGTGTCCGTCGGAGCATGTGATTGGCGCGTTGGCATTTCTGGCGGCTGCCATCAACACCAAGTCTCTGCGGACGCCGGGTAAGCTGACGCTGATCGCTGCTGCATCTGTGATCATCAGCATTTCTACGGTATTCCTGAAGCAGCACTCGGTGGTGGATGTGATCGCCGCCCTGCCGGTGTGCATGGTAGCCTATTGGTTCTGCTACATGAGAAAGAGCCGCAAAACAGCCTAATATCCCCAAGCCTTTTGATCGGCGCTCCCTGCTGGGAGCGCCGATTTTTTCTGCTCTTCTTAAGAACTTAATTTGAAGAATCCGGCTGGAATTATGTCACCTTTTGTCGGGGAAGCCGTCTAATATATAGAATCAGATTTTTGGACGGTGTAGCCCTATGGTGTTCAGCAGCATTCCCTTTCTATATGTGTTCATGCCATTGTTTTTCGGAATCTATTATCTTGCCCCTGGGCGATGGCGAAATGTAGTGCTTCTGATGGGGAGCCTTTGCTTCTACGCAGTGGGAACCGTAAAAGCGCCGCTGCATTTTCTTCTGTTTCTCGTGAGCATGGCGGTGGATTATCTGGCAGGTGCGCTGATGCAACTTCACCGGGAGCGGAAAAAGCAGATCTTGATCGTTGGGGTCGGATTCCATCTGCTCTGTCTGGGGTGGTTCAAGTATGCCAGGTTCTTCGTGAACGAGGTGCTGACCTTGATCCCGGGGATCAACTGGAGCGTAGATCTGAATCTGCTGCTGCCGATCGGCATTTCCTTTTATACCTTTCAGGGCATTTCCTATCTGGCAGATGTGTACCGGGGCAGGATCCGGGCAGAGCGCAGCCCCCTTCGGTTTTTTGTGTTTATATCCATGTTTGAGCAGCTCATTGCCGGCCCCATCGTGACCTACCCGGAGGTTCGCCGGGACTTAAGAAATCGGACGCTGTCGAAAGAGCAGGTCTTGGAAGGCTTCGGGATCTTCATCTACGGAATGGGGCTGAAGGTACTGCTGGCCAATCCCATTGGCAAACTTTGGCAGGATGTGCAGACCATTGGTTTTGAAAGCATCTCCACGCCTTTGGCGTGGATGGGTATCTGGGGCTTTGCATTCCAGCTCTATTTTGACTTCTTTGGGTATTCCCTGATGGCCATTGGGCTGGGGAAGATGCTGGGGTTTCAGCTGCCTGCCAATTTTGATTTTCCCTATCTGTCTCGATCTATGACCGAGTTCTGGCGCAGGTGGCACATGACGCTGGGCAGATGGTTCCGAGAGTATGTCTACATCCCTTTAGGAGGCAATCGCCACGGGAAGCTGCGCACCCTGCGGAATCTGCTGGTGGTGTGGATGCTCACGGGGCTGTGGCACGGTGCGGGGTACAACTTCCTGCTGTGGGGGCTGGTGACATTCATCTTGATCGCCGGAGAGAAATACCTTTACGGTCAGGTCTTGGAGCGTGTGCCTATATTGGGGCACATCTACATGTTGGTGCTGATCCCCTTGACTTGGGCGATCTTTGCTATTGAGGATCTGGGGCAGCTTGGCATTTTCTATTCTCGGTTGTTTCCCATACTGGGCGGAAGTCCGTGGTCGGTATTCCGTCACGACTATCTCAAATATCTGCAAATGTACTATCCGTTCCTGATTGCCGGGGTGCTGCTTTCCACCCATGCCCCATTCCGATGGATCCAGAGGATCCAAAACAAATGGGTGCTGTGGGGACTTCGTTTTGCGATTTTGGCAGCGTGTACCTACTGTATGTACCGGGGGATGAATGACCCATTCTTGTATTTTAGATTCTGAAAGGAAGTTTTTATCATGAAAGAGATCGTAGTAAAGTTCGTTGCGGCGGCGCTGGGCACCGCCATGCTGGCGCTGATGGCAGCGGGCTGCGGTGGAGTGGATGCCACGGAAGTCACACCCCCGGCGTCACAGCCGGAACAGACCGTTTCTACAACAGTGCAGCCCACCCAAGGGCAGCCCCAGACCCAGCAGCCCATCGACGATCCGGTAGAGCTGGATATGAGCAATGCCCTGTTTATCGGAGACTCCAGAACGGTGGGGCTGATGGAGTATTCGGGGCTGGAGTCGGATTTCTTTGCGAGTGTAGGAATGAGCGTATACAATGTGGAGGACGAGGAAGTGTCCGTGCCCAATGTGGGTAAGGTCACATTGGATCAGTTGCTTTCCAATCGGGGATATGATACCATCTACCTAATGTTGGGGATCAATGAACTGGGCTACGACATGGATCAAACGGTGAATGTTTATGGGAAACTGGTGGAAGATATCAGCAAGTCTCAGCCCAATGCAAAGATCATGATCCAGGCCAATCTGCATGTAACGCAGGAAAAATCCCAGAATCACGATTACATCACCAATGAGCGGATCGATGAATTTAACGATAAGACCGCAGGACTTGCCGATGGGAAGAATATCTTCTATCTGGATGCAAATCCTGAATATGATGATGAAAACGGAGCTATGTCCCCGGAGGTCACATCAGACGGCGCCCACTTATATGCCAAGTACTATGAGCAATGGGGGACATGGATCAAAGAGGAGTCACAGAGAATGCTGGAAGGGAGCGGAAGATGATCGACAACGATGGATTTTGTCAGCAGATCCGGGGGCTGGAGGATGCCATGTATGCGCTGGCATATTCCATCCTTCGCAACGATCAAGATGCCGCAGACGCCATCAGTGAATCGATCTTGAAGGCGTACTGCGCGCTGCCCCAACTCAAGAACCGAAACGCCTTCAAGTCGTGGATGCTGAAGATCGTCAATAATACCAGCGTGGAAATGCTTCGCAAGAAGCTGCCGACGGCGCAGGTGGGGGAGGATTTTGACATCCCGGCAGAGGACGATAGACTGGACTGCTCCACCAAAATGGTGCTTCGGGAGGCGGTGGATCATCTGGCGCAGCCCTACCGCACGGTGGTGACCCTCTTTTATTATGAGGATCTGTCTGTGATGGAGATATCTGCAGTCACCGGGCAAAGCGTCATCGCCATCCGCAAGCAGCTCTCCAGAGCAAGAACCATGCTGCGGGAATCTTTGAATAAGGAGGATTTTTTCTGATGAATCAGTTTGATAAGAAGATCCGCCAAAAAGCGGCTGAGGAAAAAATCAAAGCCCCGGAATCGGTGAGAAGTCAGGTGGAGGCGACCTTATCGGCGCTGCCTGCCCAACGGGTCAAACTCCCGTTGTATGCCCGGATCCCACGGGCAGCGATGGCGGCGGTGTGTGCGCTGGTGCTGTTCGTGGTGGTGCTGCCCAATGTCAGCCCGGTCTATGCCCGGTCTATGGAGCAGATCCCGGTGCTTGGTGACCTGATCCGGGTGTGCACCATCCGCAATTATATTTATCAGGACGATACCCACGAGATGGACATTCAGGTGCCCAATCTATCCACCGAGGTGGATCCGGAAGCGGCACAGCGGATCAATGCCGAAATCGATCAACTTACGAAGGAACTGATGATCCAATTCTATGAGGATCTGGATGCCTTCGGCGGCGAAGGTCACGGGGCAGTCTATGTGGACTATGAGGTGGTGACCAATACAGAGCAATGGTTTACCCTGAAACTGCGGGTAAGTTTGGCAACAGGCAGCGGAAACACCTACTACGAGTATTATCATGTGGATCGCCGGACAGGCAAGATCATTAAATTGGGAGATTTGTTTGACGGTGATGCGTATCGGCCCGTCATCGAAGAGAATATCAGGGAGCAGATGCGCCGCCAGATGGAAGAGGATGAGAATGCGGCGTACTTCATCAAAATGGAGTCCTTTGGAAAGGATTTTGTGGAAGTGGATGAGGATCATAATTTCTATTTCAATGCACAGGGCGAATTGGTGATCCCCTTTGACAAATATGAGATTGCACCCGGCAGCATGGGATGCCCGGAATTCACCATCCCTACGGATCTGATCCGAGGGGAGATCCGGGAAGAATACCAAGAGATCTTTCATGACCCCCAAGCATAAAGTCAGCGCCCCGCGGTTACAAGCGGGGCGCTGATCTTAGCGGCAGGGTATGTGTTTGCCGGGTGAGAAAAGAGACTTTGCCCATTGGATATCCTCTCGAGTGATAACGCCGCAGAAATAACACAGGCAGAAGAACAGTCCGCAGAAGGCTGCCATGCGTCGTACAGCGCCGGTGAAGAATCCGGCACACCATGCGGCGATGAGACAGCAGGATAGGGCGAAGCAAGGGTAGTACCAATGGGGGGACAGGGTTCCAAGCCGCAGCAGACGCCGAAGGCTCAGCAGAAAATTCACGGCATGGGTCAGGGCGAAGCTGATGAAATACCCGGTCATGCCCCAGCGTGGCAGCAGGAAGAACAGCAAGATCACATCCATGGTGTTGGACAGAATATTGTAGCGCACGCAGGCACGCTGCTGCCCCAGCCCCTTGGTGATGCCGTCTATTACAATGTCGCAGTACAGCATGGGAACCAGAAGGGCATAGCCTTGCAGGGAACTGCCCACCGATGCGTGGGGGAAGAGATGACCGCACAACTCTCCGGCGCACAGGAACAGCCCGCCGCTGCAGAGCAGTCCATACAGAAGCGTCAGCCGCAGACTGCGTTTGGCGAGATGATGGATCCTGCCCCGATCCTCCGATGCGCTGCACCGTGCCAGCTCCGGGATCAGCAGATCCACCAGAGAGAATAGGATCGCAGCGGGGAACATCATCACGGGGAACACCATTCCTGCCACCATGCCGAAGGATGCCAGAGGATCGGTGGAACGGGGATACAGCGCCAGCCGCCGGGGAACCATCAGATGCTCCAGCGAGGAGATCCCTGCCCGCAGATCGTCAGCCAGAGCCAGCGGTGCTGCCGCAGACAGGATCCGCTGCCCAACGGGCTCTCTTGGTGCCGGGCGGGGCAGCTTGATTCGGTATAGCACGAATAGGCACAGCAGGGTAAGTACAGATCCGATACAGTCTCCGAAAATGACAGCTTGGCAGGCTTGGGCAGCATCCCCCTTTGGGACAGTGAGCAGGAGCAGCACGGTGATCCCCATGGATGCGATCTGCTGGATCAGCTCCACCAGGGCAAGGGCAGCCACCCGGTTGGACGCCACAAAGCACCCGGTCATCACGCTGGTCATGCACAGCACCGGGATAAAGGCGCAGAAGATCCGGAGGGCACTTGCTGCGTCCGATTCTCCCAGCCATTTTCCGGCGATGGCAGGTGCGGCGGCATAGGCTGCCGCCGCCACAAGACCGGAGCAGACCAGGGAATAGAAAAAGCATCCGCTGATGATCCAGCAGATCCCGCCGGGATGCCCCCTGCCGATTTCCTCGGCGGTGAGATACATGGATGCGGTGCGTATGCCTGCGGCGCCGACAGTCAGGGCGAGTCCCGCCACCGATAGGATCAGGTGCAGCAGACCAATGCCTGCGGCGCCGATGGCGGAGGACAAGTATACTTGAAAAGCAGTAGAAAAAAAGCGCAGCAGCAGGTCTCCTGCGGTGAGCAGCGAGGCGGCATACGCAATCGGTAGTTTTTTGGACATGGACAATCCCCCCTGACCATTGTATTCACGGCAGAGGGGGATTATGACTCAAGATTTGTTGACTTGGGTGCAGTACATTCCCAGCGGACATTGGTCGCATTTGGGATTTCTGGCGGTGCAGATCTCTCTGCCGAACAGCACGATCCTGTGGCAGAAATCGGAGCTTTCCTCCGGGGGCAGGATGGCACGAAGCTGGCGCTCCACCTTTTCCGGTTCCTTACCCGAGGATAGGCCCAGTCTGCCGCAGATCCGGATGCAATGGGTGTCGCAGACCACGCTGCCGGGCTGGGCGTACAGATCACCCAGCAGCAGATTGGCGGTTTTGCGCCCCACTCCGGGCAGGCGAAGCAGCTCCTCCATGGTGCCGGGAACTTTGCCGTTGTAATCGGAAAGGAGCATCTGGCAGGCCAGCACGATGTCCCGTGCCTTATGCTTATAAAATCCGCAGGTGCGGACATAGTTCTCCACATCCGGGATGGAGGCGGATGCCATAGCCTCCAGCGTAGGATAGGCATCGAACAGGGCGGGGGTCACCAGATTGACCCGGGCATCAGTGCATTGGGCAGACAGACGGACAGCGATCATCAGTTCATAATCCTTGGTGTAGTGCAGGGCGCACAGGGCGTCGGGATAGCGCTGCTTCAGGATCTCAATGATGGCAAGAACTTTGTCGTGCATAAGTTACCTCCTGACTTTTTTCTTCATTTTACCACAGTTCTCTCGGGAAGGAAAGATGGAAATCCGGGTTGTCAATGGCGTACATTTGTGCTATAATGATGAAAAATTTGGATGGGAGGCAGATCCTATGTATCAACCTCTGGCGGATTTGCTCCGCCCGACCACACTGGATGAGGTGTTTGGTCAAGATCATATTCTGGGGGAGGGGGCGGTGCTGCGCCGTCTGATCCAATCGGGGAATGTGCCCAACATGATCTTCTACGGCCCCTCCGGCACAGGCAAGACCACGGTGGCCAACATCATTGCCCAGCAGACCCGGCGCAAGCTGTTCAAGCTGAATGCCACCACCGCATCCACGGCGGATATCAAGGAAATCGTGTCCCAGCTGGATACCTTCCTTGCGCCGGACGGGATTTTGCTGTATCTGGACGAGATCCAGTCCTTTAACAAGAAGCAGCAGCAATCTTTACTGGAATTCATCGAAAATGGAAAGATCACCTTGATCGCTTCCACCACGGAGAATCCCTACTTCTATGTATTCAACGCCATCCTCAGCCGGTCTACCATTTTCGAGTTCAAGCAGATCGATGCGTCTGCTACATTGCAGGCGGTGAAACGGGCGGTGGACTTCTTACAGCAGCGCACCGGGCTGAAGGCTCTGCCGGAGGAGGGGGCGCTGGAATACATTGCCGGGGCCTGCGGCGGCGATCTTCGCAAGGCGATCAATGCGGTTGAGGTGCTGTTTTCTGCCGGTGTGGCACAGGGGAACAGCCTGCGCCTGACCTTGGAGGATGCAAAAGCCGTTACCCAAAAGAGCGCCCTTCGGGCAGACCGGGACGGGGACAATTACTATGATCTGCTGTCTGCGCTGCAAAAATCCATCCGCGGCTCCGACCCGGATGCGGCGGTGCACTATCTGGCGCGGCTGTTGGAGGCGGGGCAGATGCAGTCGGCTTGCCGGCGGCTGATGGTGACCGCCTGCGAGGATGTGGGGCTTGCTTATCCTCAGATCATCCCCATTGTCAAATCCTGCGTGGATGCGGCGCTGATGCTGGGAATGCCGGAGGCGCGGATCCCGCTGGGGGATGCGGCGGTGCTGATGGCTACTTCGCCCAAGTCTAACACCGGGCATATTGCGCTGGATGCTGCCATGGCAGATGTGCGTAAGGGGAAGGGACTGGGATTCCCCCGTCAGCTTCAGAATGTCCATGCCGATACCTATACCATGGAGCGCAAGCAAGGCTATCTGTATCCCCACGACTTCCCCAATCACTGGGTCAAGCAGCAGTATCTCCCCGATGACCTGAAAGATACCCGGTACTATGCTTTCGGTGCCAACAAGCTGGAGCAGGCGGCCAAGGTCTACTGGGAGCAGATCAAGAAGGAGGAACTCTGAAATGGATGTACAGGTGGGGGATATCCTGACCATGAAGAAGGAGCATCCCTGCGGAGAAAAGCGCTGGCTGGTGCTGCGCACCGGGGCAGACTTCCGAATGCGATGCATGGGCTGCGGTCACGAGATCATGCAGCCCCGGCACAAGATCGAGCGTAATATTCGTTCGATCCAGCGGGTAGAACCAAAAACATGACAGATTGAAACGGCAGATGCGATTTGCATCTGCCGTTTTTCCGTCTCCGGAGGGGGCGGGGGCGAGATCTTGCCGGGAAAGGGGAGACCTTGCGCCGTGACCGTCAAGGGGTTGCGACTGCATTTTCATATGAGCGGCGGTATACTGCCATCAGAGCATCTGGAAGGGGGACGGGGCATGGTGGTATATCTGGACGGGATCATCGGGCTGAATTTCCTGATCGACTGGCTGCTGCTGTTGGGGGTGAATCGTTTGGCAGGATACCCGCCGGGGGCAGGTCGTGCGGCGGCAGCCGCGGCCTTCGGCGGGGGTTACACGGGGCTGTGCATGATACCGGGATTTTCCTTTCTGGCGTCTGCGCTGTGGCGGACGGTCAGTCTCGGCGTGATGACCATGGCAGCCTTCGGCATGAACCGAAGCGCATGGCGGCGTGGAATGTTGTTTGTGCTGCTGAGCATGGCGCTGGGCGGTCTGGCGCTGAGCTTGAACCATGGGGGATTTCTGGGGCTTGTTGCCGGTGCAGGGGGGCTTGCACTGCTGTGCATCATGGGCTTTGCCGGAAGATCCCCGGGGAAACGGCTGATTCCTGTAACCATGGAGCATGAGGGAAGGGCAGTCTCTTTTCTGGCGCTGCTGGATACAGGCAACACCCTGAAAGACCCCGTGACCGGCGAACCCATCGTGATTGCAGGACCGAGGGCGGCACAGGAACTGCTGGGGCTTGAAGCGTGGCAGCTTCGGGATCCGGTGCAGACCATGACTGCGATGGGCAGAGAAAAACTGCGGCTGATCCCCTATCACACTGTGGGAACCGACAGGGGATTCCTGTTGGGGCTGCGGTGTGACCGGGTGGCATATGACGGGAAAACGGGAAGAAAAATGGTGGCTTTTTCCGGGGAAGATTTCCCCGGCGGCGAGTATGAGGGATTGATCGGAGGGGTATAATGGGGTTTATTTCGGAATTATTGGAGCGGCTTGGGCTCATTACCAAGCAGGAGGCAGTCTACTACATAGGCGGCAGCGATGTACTGCCCCCGCCCTTGAAAGGAGAACAGGAGCAGCAGGCGCTTGTGGCGCTGGAACAGGGGGATGAAGGTGCCAAGCAGCGATTGATCGAGCATAACCTGCGTCTGGTGGTGTATATCGCCAGACGATTTGACAATACCGGGGTGAATCTGGAGGATCTGATCTCCATTGGAACCATCGGACTGATCAAAGCTATTGGGACATACCGCATGGACAAAAACATCAAGCTGGCGACCTATGCTTCCCGGTGTATTGAAAACGAGATCCTCATGCACATCCGCAAGATCTCCAACCAGCGTACGGAGGTTTCGCTGGAGGAACCCATCAATATGGACGGAGAGGGTAATGAGCTGCTGCTTTCCGACATTCTGGGGACGGAGGAGGACATTGTCTGCAAGCCTTTGGAGGATGATGTGGATCTTCAGCTTTTGCGGGAAGCGCTGGAGCGGCTGCCCCAGCGGGAGAAGGACATCGTCACCATGCGCTATGGGCTGTCCGGCTGCAAGGAGTTGACCCAGAAGGAGGTAGCTTTGCGTATGGGGATCTCCCAATCCTACATCTCCAGACTGGAAAAGCGGATCATGCTGCGGCTGCGTAAGGAGCTGCTGCGTCAGACCAGTTGTGCGTAAAACACTTGCAATTCCGGCGGGGCGGTGTTATAATCGATATAAATATATATCGATATAGAGAATGCTAAATGAGAGGATTTGATTTTATATGGTAGAGCGGAAAGAAATCTCCAAATCCGTGCTGAAGCGCTTGCCGGGTTATCTGACTTATTTGAAGAATATGCCGGAGGATGCCCCTCCCCACATCTCCGCCACGGCGCTGGCCAATGCTTTGGGTATGGGTGAAGTGCAGGTACGTAAGGATCTTGCGCTGGTGTCCGATGGCGGACGCCCCAAGATCGGTTACCGGCGGGAGAGCCTGATCGATGACATCGAGCAGTTTTTGGGCTATGACAATACCACGGATGCGGTGCTTGTGGGCGCGGGCAAGCTGGGCAGAGCCTTGCTGGGCTATGAAGGTTTTGAAGAATACGGTCTGAACATTTTGGCGGCGTTCGATGCCGATGCAAACAAAATTGGCATGGATGAATCCGGCAAACCCGTGTATGCGCTGGATAAGCTGCCCTCTTTCTGCAAGACCCATAAGGTCCTGATGGGCATCATCACGGTCCCCAGCAGTTATGCTCAGGAGGTCTGTGATCTGCTGATCGCCAACGGCATCAAGGGAATCTGGAATTTTGCACCGGCGCATCTGGAAGCCCCTGCAAACATCCTGATCCAGACCCAGAACATGGCTACTTCGCTGGCGGTGCTGAGTATGCATCTTCAGGCGCAGATGAAATCCAAGGAGTCCTGAACGGATACCAACATAAAAACGAACCCCCGGAGAGTGCTTTTTGTGAAGCGCTGTCCGGGGGTCAAGTATTTTAGATTACAGGCGGTCGATCACCTGCTGCACTCGGGATACGGTGCGGTCGTGCCCCAAAATCTGGGTCACGGTATACAGGTCGGGAGAGTTGGTTTTGCCGGTGATGGCAAGACGGATCATGGTAGACACATCCGCCACCGTTCCGGGGAAGGCGCTGGGGTCAGCCTTGTAGGCCTTCATGTCGGTGGTGAACCCGATCTCCTCGGTGATGGATTTTACCTTGTTGAACCAAGTGTTGGAATCGTCGGCAAAGTCGTAGGCAGCAAGGTACTTCTCTAGCACGGTCTTGATCAGAGCGGGGGAGAACTTCTCGTCAAAGACAGGCACTTGCAGATACTGGTCATAGAAGAATCCCATATAGGGCTTTGCTTCCTTCCATGTGGCCAGATCCTTGCGGGGCTTCTTGCCGCCTCTGCCGATGGCGAGGATCGCCTTGGCATAGTCGGGATCTGCGGTGAGAGCATCGGCAAAATCTTTGTCGAATTCCTCGGCGTATTCCACCAGAAGGTCATATACCTGTTGGGCATCCATCCGGGCGATGACATTCTTGGAGACATCGCACAGTTTTGCGTAGTCGAAGAGATTGCCGGCGGGGTTCAGCTTCTTGGGGGAGAATTTGAAGTCGGTGGCGGGAGCATCGGGGTTGGCTCTGCGCCAGTCCTCGTAATTGGAGTTGAGCAGGGTCATGATGTATTCATACACCGCCTGAACCGGGAAACCCTCAGCCTTGTAGTAGGTCAGGGCAAGCTCCGGGTCCTTGCGCTTGGACAGCTTACGCTTGGAGGCGCCATCCATCTTCATCAGCGGGCCGATGTGGACATACTTAGGCAGTTTGAAGCCCAGCGCCTGGAACAGCTGGATATGGAAAGGCAGGGTGGGCAGCCACTCGTCCCCGCGAACCACATGGGTGGTACGCATGAGATGATCGTCCACAGCGTGGGCGAAGTGATAGGTGGGGATGCCGTCGGATTTCAGCAGCACATGATCCACATTGTTTTCGGTGATGGTCAGTTCGCCCTTGACCAGATCGTTGAACTTGAACTGGCGGGAAATATCCCCGGTGGAACGGAACCGCAGCACCCAAGGATCCCCTGCATCCAGATGATCCTTGATCTCCTCCAACGGGCGGTCACGCCAGATGGCGTAGCTGCCGTAGTAGCCGGTGGTCTCCTTGTTGGCTTCCTGCTTTTCCCGCATGGCGTTCAGTTCTTCCTCGGTGCAGAAGCAGGGGTATGCCATGCCGTCCAGCACCAGTTTCTTGGCGTACACATGGTAGATGTGGGCACGCTGACGCTGACGATAGGGACCGTAGTCGCCCAGATCGCCGTCCATGGTGGCACCCTCGTCAAAGTGGATGCCGTAGTGCTTCAGGGTGTCGATGAGCACCTCCACGGCACCGGGAACTTCCCGCTTGGCATCGGTATCTTCCACCCGGAGGAACAGAACACCGCCGGACTGGTGTGCCATGCGCTCGGAGGTCAGACCCTGTACCAGATTGCCCAGATGGACGAATCCGGTGGGGGAGGGAGCCATACGGGTGATGACTGCACCCTCAGGAGCATTGCGCTGAGGGAAGCGGGCTTCCATCATCTCCGGCGTGTCGGTCACATCGGGAAAAAGCAGATTTGCAAGAGCTTTCGTATCCATTCGCTTTACCTCGAATCTTTCATTAAACTTGTGCGCATTATATCACACAGGAGAACAAAAATCAATTATTCACGGAAAAAGACGGAATTTTCCAGCGTTTTTTACAGGAAAGGAAGTAACTCTTGCTTTTTATGTGTCCTATGCTATAATATATTGGTTAATGACATCCATTTTGGATCGAATCATGGGAGTGAGTAATCATTATGCAAGAAACAACAGCAGCAAAGAAGCGTATGCTATCCGGGATCCAGCCCAGCGGTGACCTGCATCTGGGCAACTATTTGGGCGCGATGAAGAATTGGATCGGACTGGCGGATGAGTTTGACTGCTTTTACTTCATGGCAGATATGCATACCATCACCGTCCGGCAGAATCCGGCAGATCTTCGCCGCCGGACGCTGGAGCAGATGGCGCAGTATATTGCCTGCGGTCTGGATCCGGAGAAGAATGTTCTGTTCGTGCAGAGCCATGTGCATCAGCATGCCGAGTTGGCCTGGGTGCTGAACTGCTACACTATGTTCGGCGAATTGTCCCGGATGACTCAGTTTAAGGATAAATCCGCGAAAAATGCCGAAAATATCAATGGAGGCTTGTTTACCTATCCTGCGCTGATGGCGGCGGATATCCTGCTGTATCAGGCGGATCTTGTCCCGGTGGGACACGATCAGAAGCAGCATTGCGAGCTGACTCGTGATGTGGCGCAGCGGTTCAACAGCATCTACGGCAATGTGTTCAAGGTGCCCGAGCCTTATATCCCCAAGACCGGCGCCCGGATCATGAGCCTGAATGTCCCGGAGTCCAAGATGTCCAAGTCCATGCCGGAAGGCTGCGTGTTCCTAATGGAAAAGCCAGAGGATATCCAGCGCAAGTTCAAGCGCGCCATCACCGACTCCGACACCGAGAACTGTGTCCGCTATGACCCGGAGCACAAGCCCGGCGTTGCCAACCTGATGAGCATCTACTCCGCCGTCACCGGCAGAAGCTATGAGCAGATCGAGTCGGAATTTGCCGGATGCGGCTATGGTCGCTTCAAACCTGCTGTGGGTGAAGCGGTCATCGAGACCCTGCGTCCCATCCGGGAGGAGGCAAGCCGCCTGCTGTCGGATAAGGCATATCTGGAGGGCGTCTGCCGCAGCGGTGCGGAAAAGGCTGGCTATGTGGCGGAAAAGACTCTGCGCAAAGTGTATAAAAAGGTAGGCTTCCTGCCGAGATAAAAAGATAAGAGGTATCTTATGACGAACTTGTTGGAGCTCCCCGCAATGACACGGCTGATCCTTGCATTGGGCGTGGCAATGCTGGTGTCCTTTTCTTCGACCCCGCTGGTCAAGAAAATGGCATATAAAGTGGGAGCCATCGATGTGCCCAAGGATGGGCGCAGAATGCATGACCATCCCATCCCGAGACTGGGTGGCTTGGCCATTGCGCTGGCATTTCTGCTCACGGTGTTTTTGTTTGCAGAGATCGACCACCAGATGCAGGGGATCCTTCTGGGGGCTATTTTGATCCTCGTATTGGGGATCTTGGATGACTGCTTGACCCTTCGGGCCATGCCTAAGTTGGTGATCCAGATTTTAGCGGCAACCATTGTGGTAGCCCATGGCTGTACCATTCGGTATTTGACCAATCCGTTTTCTCCAATCCCTTGGGATCTGGGGATCTTTGCCGGGCCGGTCACCGTTATCTGGATCGTGACCATGACCAATGCGGTGAATTTTATCGACGGATTGGACGGTTTGGCGGTGGGTGTCTCTGGAATCTCCTGTGCCAGTATGTTGGTAATTGCATTGGTGGTGTCGGAGCAGAATGTGGCGGTCATCATGGCGGCGCTGTTGGGTGCATGTGTGGGATTTATTCCCTACAACTTCAACCCTGCTAAGATCTTTATGGGGGATACGGGATCGACATTCCTTGGATTTGTTCTGGCGGCAATGTCTATTCAGGGGCTGTTCAAGCTGTATGCGGTGGTCTCTTTTGTGATCCCCTTTATTATCCTTGGTGTGCCGTTTTTTGACATTTGTTTTGCCATCGTCCGCAGATTGTGGCGGCATCAGAATCCCATGACCGCGGATCGTGGGCACATTCACCACCGGCTGATCGACATGGGCTTCTCTCAGAAGCAGTCTGTGGCGATCACCTATACTCTTACGGGCATCCTTGGACTGGCAGCGGTGCTGCTGGCCAGCTCCGGCGGCGCAAAGATCATAATCTTGATTTGTACTGTGATGGTTGTGTCGGTTTTGGCTTTTATGGTTATCTTCGGACCGAGACACAGACCCGGAAAGAAGGGGAGTAACCAATCCAGAGGAAAGGACGAAGTCAAATGAAACAGATTCGCGTATTATCCGTGTTTGGCACTCGACCGGAAGCTATCAAAATGGCGCCTTTGATGATGGAACTGGAGAAGCATCCTCAAATCAAGAGCATGTGCTGCTTGACCGGTCAGCATCGGCAGATGCTGGACACGGTGATGGAGATCTTTGATCTGAAAGCGGACTATGATCTGGACATCATGGAAAAGCAGCAGACTTTATCCACCATCACTACCAAGACGCTGCTTGGCATGGAGCGGGTGCTGGAGGAGGCAAAGCCGGATCTGGTACTGGTGCACGGCGATACTTCCACCACCTTTGCCGGGGCATTGGCGGCATTCTACCACAAGATCCCTGTGGGTCATGTGGAAGCGGGATTGCGAACCTATGATCCTTACTCTCCTTACCCGGAGGAGATGAACCGGGTGCTGGTCAGCGACATTGCGGCGCTCCATTTTGCGCCGACCAAAGCCAATGCAGAGAATCTTCGCAAGGAAGCCGTCCGCGGGGACATTTTCATCACCGGCAATACGGTGATCGACGCCATGAAGACCACGGTGAAGGAGAATTTTCACTTCGCCTGTGAGGAGCTGAACCGTCTGGACTTTCACAGAAGCCGCATCATCACCATGACCTGCCACCGCCGGGAGAACTACGGTGATTCTATGGAGCAGATCATGCAGGCCGTTCGGCAGATCGTGGAGCATCACCCGGATGTAGAGGTAGTTTACCCGGTGCACCTGAGCCCTGTGGTTCAGGAGTGCGCCCGGCGGAATCTGGGTGATTTGGATCGGGTGCATCTGGTGGAGCCGTTGGATGTGGAGCAGATGCACAATCTGATGGCTCGTTCCTACTTCATCATGACCGACTCCGGCGGCTTGCAGGAGGAGGCTCCATCCATGGGTGAGCCGGTGCTTGTGCTCCGCCGGGAGACGGAGCGCCCCGAAGCTGTGACCGCCGGAACAGTGAAACTGGCAGGAGTCCAGAAGGAGAACATCGTTTCTCTGGCGGAGGAGCTGCTGAACTGCCCTGAGTGCTATGATGCCATGGCAAAAGCCGTGAACCCTTATGGCGATGGCAAAGCATGCAGCCGGATCGCACAGGCCATCCTGTGGCACTTCGGCATGACGAAGGATCGGCCGGAAGATTTCTGATAGAAACGAAAATGACACACCCCCTGATGCAGGTATATTGCATCAGGGGGTGTGTTTTACTGTGTTTATGGGAAAGCGGGGATATCAGTTGAAGACCCGCTTGGCGCCCAGAAAACGCTCTACATAGTAAGGTTCGGAAAGATCGGTGCGGATGACTCCGGTGGAAGGGGTGGAGGCATGGATCATTTCTCCGTTGCCAATGTAAATGCCCACATGGGTCATGCCGTCGGGGGTGCCATCCTCGGAGAAGAACACCAAGTCACCGGGTAGAAGCGCGCCCTTGGGGGCGGGGGTAGAGATCATCTCCCACTGGTTCAATGCACCGGGATAGAACTGATAGCCAAATTGCTTGTAAACATAGTACACAAAGCCGGAGCAGTCGAATCCTGTTTCGGGATCGGTGCCGCCGTAGACATAGTCATAGCCCAAATACTTCTTGGCGGTTTCCACCACAGCGGCAGCGTTGCGCTTGGATTCCTCGCTGCGGTGATCCACGCCGTCGGACATCACCCAGTTCTGAGTGAACTCGTGGATGCGGTAGAAGATGCACAGGGCTTCCTGACAGACAATGGCGCTGCTGGGCTTGAGGTTCTTACCATCACCGGCAAGAGCGCCGATGCTGATGAGCAGCCGGGTGGGGGCCTGGGCATACCCGGCGATGAGATGTGCATCGCCGTACTGACTCAGATCCACAGCGGCATCGTCGCTGTGCTCGTATCCCACAGTGGTGAGGAACTTGGCGCCGATGGCAGTAAAGTCCTGACGGGTGATGGGATCGTCAGCGCCGAATATCCCGCCGCCTTTGCCTGCAACGAGTCCCAGACGATAGGCATTCAGCACATCCCGGTCAGAGGTATCAGAGAAGGGGCTTGCCCCGGGATTGCCCAGATCCGCATCAGAAAGACCCATCACAGACTTGTAAGCCAGCATGATGACCTTACACATATTGGTTCTGGTGATGCTGCCGTTCATGGGGGTGGCACGGACTTCGTCGGGGATCAGCCCCAGATCATCCATGCCATGCACAAAACCGGCGGCCCAGTCCGACAGACCGATGAAGCCGGTGTCGGGATTTACCGGCGGCTGAGGAGTAACAGGGGGCTCGGTGGGCTGAGTGCCGATGAGATACCCCTTATAGAACATGGCCAACGCTGCCTCAGCGGTGGTGTTCGATGCCCAAGACAGCGCCGTTCCTGTTCCTGCCACAACGCCCAAGGTCACCGCTACCTGCGTCTGGTTGCGGGCCCAAGCCGGCAATGTCGCGCCGTCGGAAAAACGGGACAGGTCCGCTTTGTCCTGCTGGTCTACAGGGAAATCCACCAGTCTCAGGAAAGTAGTGACGATGCAGAAAAACTCTGCCCGCATCAGGGGATCTTCCGGACGGAAGGAACCGTTGCCATCACCTGCCACCAGACCGATGGAGTAGGCCTTTTCCACCGCAGGGTCGGTGGTATCGGTGAAAGGGTGGGTGTCTGGCTGAGGAACGGTCTCGCCGGTGACCTTCTCATAGGCCAGCATGGCGATCCGGCACATATCCAGACGGGTGATATTCTGGCGAAGATCCATCTGATCCATGGAATCCGGGATCAGCCCCAGATCATCCATAGCGGAGACAGAGTTTTGCGCCCAATCGGAGACAGCGCCGTATGCGTTGACCGCCGGGATGGCGGAAACCAGCAGTACGGCAGCAAGGATCAAGCTGATGAGTCGTTTGCGGGGAAAGTTCATTCGTTGACCTCCAAATCAAGTTCCAAGCCCACCGGACAATGGTCAGACCCCATGATCTGATCGTAGATGGGGGTGGCGTGGATGCGCTGGCGGAGACGGTCAGAAACAAGGAAATAGTCGATCCGCCATCCGGCATTGTTTTTTCGTGCGTTGAATCGGTAACTCCACCAAGAGTAAGCGCCGGTGGTGTCGGGGTACAGATACCGGAAAGTATCGGTGAAGCCGGCATCCAGCAGTTTGGAGAAGCTGTCTCGCTCCTCGTCGGAGAAACCGGCGTTTCCTCGGTTGGCACCGGGATTCTTCAGGTCGATCTCCTGGATCGCTACATTAAAATCACCGCAGGCGATAACAGGCTTACGCTGATCCAAAGAAATCAAATGATTCCGGAATGCCTCGTCCCATTTCAAGCGATGGTCGATCCGTGCCAAGCCCTGCTGGGCGTTGGGGGTGTAGCAGGTGACCAAATAGAAATCGGGGAACTCTGCTGTGATCAGCCGTCCCTCGGTGTCTAACTCGGCAACGCCCACTCCCGTGGTGACATTCAGCGGTTCCACGCGGGAAAAAAGCGCCGTACCGGAATATCCCTTTTTCTCAGCGGAATACCAGAATTGCTGATATCCGGGCAGTTCCAACTGGATCTGCTCCGGCTGGAGCTTGGTTTCCTGAAGGCAGAAGCAGTCCGCATCCAGAGAACGGAACACATCCAGAAAACCTTTTTGCACACAGGCACGCAGCCCGTTTACATTCCAAGAGATGAATTTCATGGCAGACTCCTTTGCGGATTTTCTGCCATTATATCAGACTCCCCATGAAATAGCAAGAGAAAAAAGTCAAATAGTTACAAAATTGATACAATATATTACGAAAGCACCCCGGTAGTTAACGGAACCGAGGTGCTTGTGTTATGTGATCCAAGTGGGGTCAACGACGGTAGAACGGAAATAGGGGGCAAGATCCCCCACGGGAACCGTGCCTTCCACGGTGACGAATACCTGCTCCACTTCCTCCAGCGCACACAGGGATGCGATGATGCTGCGCAGCGCCAAGGGAACTTGGGCAGGATTTTGCAGGAATGCTTCGCTCAGATCCAAGCGGCATACCCCATCTTCTACAGAAATGGAACGAATGGAAGTATCTTTTGGAACGGGAGACGAAAAACCGTTGATTTTCTGGTAAGAGATCAATTCCTGCACGACCAATTCTGCAGGGCTCATTCCGACACTCTGCCGCAGCCTCGTGGGCACACAGACCAGATATTCATTGGCGCCGTTGCACAGATACAGCGATGCATCAAACTCGTTGACGCCGCTGCGAACCGGGCCGATGGCGCGCTCGTCCCGTGCCAAGGGACCGGACACAGTGAGCAGACGGTACTGGGTGATCAGGTTGCCCTCGCTGTAAAACTCCACATACTCGATTTGCGGAAGCTGGGTCAGGGTGTTGACCACGCTCAGCAGACTCAACCGCTGAGCCTGTGCATCCCGCCATACCGTGTGGTCGAATTCCGAGGAGAAATTCACCTTGCAGACTTTGTTTTCGGTGGAGACACTCAGAACCCGGGAACCCTCCGGCAAAGGAGAGAGCAGATCGGAATCCTTGGGCGGGTGGCAAAGCTGATCGATGAGATACTCCACCACATTGCTTTCCTCCGCCAGATTGATAGAGACCTGCTTGCCCACCAGATACCGACGCTGGGCATCAGAGTAGTACACGGTGACAGCGGTCATCAGCCGCTCCAGGGAATCGTCGATCAGTTGCAGGTGATCAGGGGACATGGTAAAGGAACTGCCGGACTGGCTGGCACCTTCCACTTGAAAATGGACTTGGTCGACGGGGAACAGCGCCGCTGCGGTGCGGGTGATGCATCCGCAGGCAATGGTGAGATCCACGCCGCTCAACTGGGCAAATTCCTCGCTGAGGGTGAGATAAAGGGTCTGATTCCCAATGGATGCATCGACCACATGGGTATTTCTGGGAAAAGGTGAGACAAGGCTGGGATCCTGCGGACCGAGCAGATACAGTTCCAGCATCTGCTTCATGTCATCGTGAACCTCTGCCAATTCCCGCTGCTCTGCCTGGATCACACTGTTCTCAGCGTCGAATTGCGACTGGGCGCATTTGTAGTAAAAGCTGCCCGGGCAGGACATCTGGGGCTGGGTGCAGCCATAGACGGCCATGAGCAAGGCAAGCACCAGAAGAAGGCTGACTTGTTTTTTCAAAATCACTCCTCCTCCACATCAAAAATCGGAAATTCCACCGTAAAAGTCGTACCAGAGTGGGAACCTACGGCACTCTCCACCCAGATCTGACCGCGGTTGCGCTGAACCATATCCCGAACAATGGCGAGCCCCAGTCCGCTGCCGCCGGTCTGTCTGGATCGAGCTTTGTCCACCCGGTAGAAGCGTTCAAAGATCTGGCTGATGGAAGCTTCCGGGATCCCAACGCCGGTATCCTCCACGGTGAGGATGGCGTTGTCGTTCTGTCGGTGCAGCCGAATGGTCACCCGACCGCCGGGAATGTTGTATTTGATGCCATTTTCCACCAGATTGAACAGGATCTGATACAGATCATCCTCTTGAATGAGGATGGAGCAGTCGGTGACGATCTCTGTGCGGATGGTGATGGCGGCATTGTCGGCGATGGCAGACAGCATCCGAACCACCCGGGAAATGGTTGGACCAATGTATACGATCTCGCACTCAGTGGAGGACTGGGCATTGACTTTGGTCAGAGACAGGAGTTTCGCGCTCATGCGGGTCAGCCGGTCGGCCTCGTCTCCGATGTCCACCACAAATTCCCGGATGGTATCCAGATCCATCTCGTTCTGCAAAATGGTATCCGAAAGCAGCTTGATGGAAGCCAAGGGGGTCTTTAATTCGTGGGATGCATCGGAGACGAACTGCTGCCGCTTTCGTTCCGATGCAGAAAGCTGATCGGTAAGATCATTGAACTGCCGTCCCAGCACCGCCAGCTCGTCATTGCCCCGCAGGGCGATCTTGTGGGCGTATTCGCCATCCCGGATGACCTGCACCGAAGCGATGATCTTTCGCATCCGCTTGGAAAATGCCTTGGAGAAGAAAATGGAAAACAGGGTGATGACCACAATGAGCACGGCGGAAATCACCAGAAGATTCATTTGCAGGGACTTGATCAATTCACCCTGAGCAGAGTCATATTCCATGATGTAGACGGCACCGGTCAGGGTATTGTAGGACAGGATGGGGGCAGCTGCCTGCGATTCCATCACGCCGTCGTGGTAGCGCCATGTGAATACATCGTTGCCTTGAAGTGCCTGAACGATCTCCGGGTATAGGGCAAACACACCGGATTCGGCCCGGTTCGGCAGAGAATCGTACATCACCAGCCCGGCATGATCCGTTACGATCAATCTGGTGACAGTGAGATTACCCAACTGATCCACCACATTGCGAACCGATTCCTGGTTGACCACATCCTGCTCGGCGATGGCATAGGCCACGATCTGTGCTTTTTCCTGCATGGAGCTTTGCTTGCTCTGATAGAAGATCTTCTGGCTGATCTTGGAACAGTATACATTCAGAAACAGCAGCACGGCAAGGGTAATGAGCACATAGGTCATGCCGTAGAGGAATTGTCTGCTGCTGTATCGCGGGATCTCGTTACATTCATTTCTTGAAATAATAGCCAACGCCCCACTTCGTCATAATGTACCGCGGCTGTGCGGGATTGACCTCCAGTTTTTCCCGCAGCCTGCGGATGTGCACATCAACCGTGCGGATGTCGCTGCGGTACTCATAAGCCCAGATGGTATCCAGCAGCGCTTCTCTGGAGTAGACCCGGTTGGGATTTCGCATGAGGAATTCGATGACATCAAATTCCTTCGCTGTCAATTCCGCCAACTGATCCCCCCGGTAGGCGTTGCGCCCGTCCAGATCCAGCCGGATGTCTCCGATGGTCAACCATGTGGTTTGGTCGGTGCTGCCTGCGCCGGAGCGCCGCAGCAGTGCCCGGATCCGTGCCTTCAGTTCCAGAATATTGAAGGGCTTGGTGAGGTAATCATCCGCCCCTTGGTCGAAGCCCAGCAGCTTATCCATATCCTCGGTCTTGGCGGTGAGCAGGATGATGGGTACATTGGAGAATTCCCGGATCTTGGAACAGGCGGTGAGCCCGTCCATCTGGGGCATCATCACATCCAAGATCACCAGATCGACCCCGGGATCCCGGGCAAGCTCCACAGCTTCCAGTCCGTTGCTGCCGGTCACCACCTCGTAGCCGTCGTTTTGCAGATTAAATTTGATGCCCTTGACCAAAAGGGCTTCGTCATCAACCACCAAGATCTTCATGATCTGTACCTCCTACCGTAATATATGGAAGCAGCGCCTCCATTTTCTTTTCGCCGATCCCATTTACCTCGATCAGCTGATAGACCTCCTGAAACTCGCCCTGCTCCTGCCGGTAAGCAAGGATCTTTTCGGCGGTTTTGGGACCGATGCCCGGCAGCGCCAGAAGCTCGTCATAGGTCGCCGTGTTCAGATCCACCAGCAGCGGCGCCTGTGTAGGGGCAGCGGTGGCCTGCGCTGGCGGGACAGAAGGCTCAGATTCTGGAACGGTTGCCATCTGAGTGACAGGCGGAAGGGTAGATGCCGGAACACGCTGGATCACCACGGCGGGACTTTGGGTTATCCGAGCCAAAAAGAAGCCTGCGCAAAAGGCAAGAAACAGGGTGAAGATCCATATCATTGCCCGATATCCAGACTTTTTCATGCCCCAGGATCCTCCTTCATTGACTATCGATGGAATGGGTGATATAATCAAACTAATTCTATTATACACATTTTACTGCCGGCGGACAACCCCGGTACGACCATATTGGAGAAGAATTATGAGAAAAAGACACCTGTTATCCCTGTTCCTTGCTGCGGTCATGCTGGTCCAGTCCGCTGTGCTGCCCGTGTGGGCGCAGGAGGATGCCGAACAGACCGTTGCAGAAGAGACTCTGCCGGAGGAGGAAACGGAGCAGACGGAGTCCACCGAGCCCTCGGCTCAGCCCAACACCACGCCTATCGATGTTCCGTCGGATTTTGACGGGGATGCCAGCGTGACCTACGGCAGCCACTCCCTCAATGCCCAGTATCCGGTGATCGCGCCCGGCGAGCTGGAGGTGGAAGTTAAGGCGGCGGTGGCCTATGAGGTCGGGACGGATACCATGGTATATGCCGATCATGCAGACGAGCGGCTGTATCCCGCCAGCATGACCAAGATCATGACCTGTCTGGTGGCGCTGGAGATGTGCGACCTTTCTGAAATCGTCACCGTGGACGGGGCGGCCATCGAATATCTGGACATTGGCGGGTCGGAAGCGGAACTGGTGGACGGCGAACAGATGACCATGCAGGATCTGCTGTACTGCCTGATGGTCATGTCGGCCAACGATGCGGCGGTGACCATTGCTGCCCACCTTGCCGGAAGTGAAGAAGCATTTGTGGAGCGGATGAACCAGAAGGCAGCGGAATTGGGCTGCACCAACACCCATTTTGCCAATGCCCACGGGCTTCATGATGAGAACCACTATACCACCGCCCGGGATATGGCACGGATCATGACGGCTTGCATCCAGAATGAGGAATTCTGCAAGCTGTATTCCGAAACCTACCATATGGTGCCAGCCACCAATCTCAGCCCGGAGCGGGAACTGTATACCACCAACTATCTGATGAGCGAAGCGCTGAACCAGAATTATTACGATTCCAGAGTGCTGGGCGGCAAGACCGGCTTTACTACCCCGGCAGGACGCTGCCTGATCACCGTGTCTGAGAGCGCCGGAATGAAGCTGGTGATCGTCATCATGGGCGCAGAAGCAGAGTTTGCCGAGGACGGATACACCGTCCTCAGCTATGGCAACTTTGATGCGACGGTGGAACTGATGGACAAGATCTACGGCGGATATATGCCTGCCCAGATTTTATCGGCAGATCAGATGCTGGAGCAGTTCCCGGTAAACAACGGTCAGACACAGGTGCAGGGCTGCACCAAGGAATCCGCAGGGACGGTGATCCCGGCGGGCAGCGGAAAGAGTGCGCTGCGCTACGACTATTCCCTGAACAATGGCGGAGTCAGTGCTCCGCTTCAGTCTGGGTCGGAGATCGGCACCGTGCGGGTGTGGTATCAATCCCAGTGTGTTGCCCAGCAGACCATGTATGCCGGTTCCGATGTGAAGATGGTCGTCCCCGATGAGACCCCCAAGTATGTGAATCCAGCCGCCCAGCTAAAGGACAAAACTTCGGTCTGGAATATCGTGCTGATTGTCATTTTGGTGGTATTTGGTCTGATCGCCCTGTTGGTGGTGGGGATCTCCATTCGCAACCGGATCATCCGAGCCCGGCGCAGGAAGGCACGAGCTATGCGCAGAAACAGAAGGAGACAGCAGCAATGATGGATTGGGAAAATTTGGAGCAGGTATGCCAGTCCTGCACCAAGTGCGGTCTGTGCCAGACCCGGCATCATGTGGTGTTCGGCGTGGGAAATCGCCAGGCCGATGTGATGCTGGTGGGAGAAGGTCCGGGGGAGCAGGAGGATCTGCAAGGCGTGCCCTTTGTGGGGCCTGCGGGGAAACTGCTGGATGATATGCTCTCGATCATTGATCTGGATCGGCAGAACTGCTACATTGCCAATATCGTGAAATGCCGACCGCCTCGGAATCGTGACCCGCTGGAAACGGAGCAGGAGGCCTGCATCGGCTATCTTCGCAATCAAGTGGCGCTGATCCGTCCGAAGATCATCGTCTGTTTGGGCAGGATCGCCGCTCAGCGGTTGATGGATCCGGAGTTTCGGATCACCCGCCAGCATGGACAATGGACGCAAAAATCAGATATCTGGATGACTGCTACCTATCATCCCTCGGCGCTGCTGCGGGATGTAAGCAAGCGGCCGGATGCTTTTGAAGATCTTATGTCCATTCGGGAGAAGATCCGACAAGTCGGCGCAAAGGTATAACAAAATGCTCCCTGCTTTCCACAAAAAGCAGGGAGCATTTTATAGAAGAAAATACAGCGCCAGCGTCAGCATGGGGGAGAGTCCGTCGCAATCCTCCTCCCGGTTCATCAGAAAGATGAGCAGGATGATGAGCAGATCGTCGGTATCGATCTGCCGGGGCAGCAGCCCCTTGAGGAAGGAGAGGATCCCTCCGGTTCCATGCTGCTCGGGGACATTTTGCGCGGGCGCACAGACAGGGGACGCCGGGGGAGAAGAAGCAGGACACGGCGGTTCCTCCGGTGCAGGCTCCGGCCTAGGCGCGGGCGCAGGACTGGGGATCGGAGCAGACCGCCGGGATTGACGCTGCTGCTCCGGAATGCTGCTGCGGCGGTAAGAGCCGTCGGATTGAGGGATGTAATGGTTGTACATAGGATCACCTGCCGGAATTGGATTTTTTGCCCAGTGCGGCAGAGGCATAGCGGGCGATCTTGGCTGCCTGCATGGCTTTTTCCAGCTTTTGGACTCGGTCAGAAGGAAGGTATCCCTGCAATGCCCGAATGAGGTTGCGCTGGCGCTGGTCGATTTGGGTCTTGCCCAGCAGTTCCATCATACCTTGGAGGGATGATGGCTGAAAGGGGGACGACCGGGTGTCAGGCTGAGCCGGGGGAGGAGATGGCTGGGCAGGTGCCGGGTTCTGCTGATCCAGCGCCCCAGCCATGGACATGATTTGGCTCATGATCTGGGGGTTGCCCAAAATCGAGTTGAGTTTGTCGTCAAATTCCGCCATTGAGATCCCTCAATTGTCTGGCAAGCTCCTGCACCTGACCATCCCGCATCAGCGGTTCCAGCATCTGCTGTGCCCCTGCGGTGTCGCCGTGGGCGGCCATCTGGGCAGCCTGCTCTATGGCGGCGGTGTCCAACTGCCGCAGACGGGAGATCAGGGCTTGTGTTTCCGGCTGGCGAAGCAGCTTCTTGATGTCTGCCGAAGAAAAATCATTGCTTTTTTTCAACATAGGATTGCCTCCAGTTTCAATGCTTGGTATAATAACTGCAAAAGCAGTTGTTATACTGCCCAAATCGCCATATTCCTCTCCGGATGCGCCGGAAGCTGGGAAAATGGCTGTATGATACCATTTCGCATTCGCTGCATGGTATCATAATTTTGATGTTCGGATCATACAGAACAGAAAGCGGGTTACAATATGCGGTTGTTGATTTTTTCGGACTCCCACTCCGGGCTGTCCTTCATGAGACGGTGCATCAGAAGTCTGTCACCGGATGGGATCATCCACTTGGGGGACTACTATGATGACGGTCAGACCATCCACGAGGAATTTGGGGATCTTTTGTTTTACCAAGTTCCGGGGAACTGCGACCGATACCGTGCCCCGGACTTTGCTCAGGAGATCCTGATCCAGCAGATACAGGGCGTATGGCTCTACCTGACCCATGGGCATCTCCATGGTGTAAAGAGCGGGACAGGAAATCTGATCTCCGCAGCCAGATTGAGCGGATGCAACGCGGTGCTGTACGGTCATACCCACCGGGCAGACTGCCGTCAGGACGACACAGGAATGTGGATCCTGAACCCCGGAAGCTGCGGATATTCTGGCGGCAGCGCCGGGGTGCTGGAGATCAGCGACGGCAAGATCACCCAGTGCAGGATCATCCGGGAAACGGATCTGACATAGGATCGTGTCCTGTCACCATTCTATGCAGCATAGCGGAAAACATGACCGCCCTTCAGAACAGGGCGGCCAGCAAAAACAGGATCCCGGTGACACCCAAGGTGCTGACGGCACACAGGGTATGGTCGGCAAGACGGCGCAGCCGCTGCCTCGGATCGACGGCGTTGGGATAGGGGGCGGATTGGAGGGCGTGGTGAGATGGGACATGGCTTTGTTTCATGGAGATCGCTCCTTTCTATTTGTACTGCCAGTATAACGCAAATAGAGTCCGATAAGCCGGACATAAAAGAGCGGCACAGAAAGCGCCCTGCCGGGGTTGAAACCCGCAGAGATCTGTGGTAAAATAACCACTAATATGGGAAAACGGAGGTCGTTTATGAATATGATGGAACAGTGGGCGGACAAGTGGAACGAACTGTCCCAGAAAGCACAGCCTGGTTTGACCACCGCCGGGCAGATCTGTAAGAAAACCGGCAGCACCATTTCGCTGATCGGCACATGGATCTGGCGGCTGCGTAAGATTTTTATGGCCATCCCCGTGGTGTGGGCGGCGATCTATTTGGCACGGCTGAATCTCAATGTCCTGCCGGAGATGGTTGGGCTGAATTTGCAGGTAACGGGAGAGTATGCCAAGATGATCTCCCGGAATATGGCGGTGTATGTCCCGCTGGCGGTGACGGGGGCGTGCCTGCTGATGATGTTCCTGTCGAAGAAGACTCTGTATCCGTGGCTCATCAGCCTGTTCAGTCTGGCGTTCCCGCTGCTTCTGCTGTTCACCAATGTGTTCCCGGCATGATGGCAGGGGGTAAGGTATGAAAAAGATTCGTAGAACCAAAGACCGTTCCGCCGGGGCAGGACGCTCCATTCAGAACAAGAAACTGGTTCTGACCGTTTATCTGACCCTGCGTGTTCTGGTGGTGATGGTCATGGTGGCTCAGCTGCTGAACCGCAACTACGAGAATGCTTATATCTGCGTGCTGACATTGCTGCTGTTCACCATTCCCTCCATTGCAGAACGAAAGCTGCGGGTGGATCTGCCGGATACGCTGGAGATCATCATTTTGATCTTCATATTCTCGGCGGAGATCTTGGGCGAGATCAAGGAGTATTATCTGGCGTTTCCCTTCTGGGATACGCTGCTGCACACGGTGAACGGCTTCCTGTTTGCCGCCATCGGCTTCTCCCTGGTGAACATCCTCAATGAGGATAAGCGGGTCTCTTTGACCCTTGCACCGCTGTATATGGCGCTGACGGCGTTCTGCTTCTCTATGACCATCGGTGTCCTATGGGAGTTTTTCGAGTGGGGGATGGATTCCTTCTTCGGAGCAGATATGCAGAAAGATACCATCGTCACGGCGTTCAATTCGGTGACGCTGGATCCCGGCGGGCACAATATTCCCTACCATGTCCGCAATGTAGCGGATACGATTTTGGTGTTTGCCGACGGCAGCTATCAGCCGCTGGGGTTGGGGGGTTATTTGGATCTGGGATTGTATGATACCATGATGGATCTGCTGGTCAACTTCGTGGGCGCAGTCGTGTTCTCCTTCATTGGCTATTTCTATGTGAAGAACAAGGGAAAGGGGAAAATCGCACCCCACTTCATCCCTACGGTGATCGATCCCGATCCGTCGGAGAGTGTTCCGGAAAAATCTCAAGAATAAAAATCCATACATCGTTGCCCGGGCAGAATCTCTGCCCGGGCATCTTTCTGTTGTGACCGACGGGGTTCGCAAAAAAGATCCGCACCGCCAAGGCGGTGCGGATCGAGGAATTGATAAGGTTTTTGTTAATTCTTCTCCGGCAGTTGGACAAGACCGGCGTCCACCAGCTTTTGCAGACTCATGAGAATGCCCAACTTGGCGTGGAGCCAAGTCAGCCCGCCTTGGAAATAGACGGCATAAGGCTCTCGGATGGGACCGTCGGCAGAAAGTTCAATGGAGCTGCCCTGAATAAAGGCGCCTGCCGCCATAATGACCTTGTCGTTGTAGCCGGGCATATCCCACGGCAGAGGGACGGCGAAGCTGTCTACGGGAGCGGCGGCTTGGATGCCCTGACAGAAGGCGATCATGGCAGCTTCGCTGCCCAATTCCACGGCCTGAATGATGTCGTGGCGCTCTTCGTTTGCACCGGGCACGCATCGGAAGCCTAGAGGCTCGTAGAGATTTGCGGCAAAGATCGCACCCTTTTCAGCCCCGGCGGTGACGGTGGGGGCAAGGAAGAAGCCCTGATACAGCGAAGTCATCAGCCCCAGATTGGCGCCCACTTCCTGTCCCAGTCCGGGTGCGGTGAGCCGGTAGGCGCAGCGATCCACGCACTCCTTGGTGCCGCAGATGTAGCCGCCGATGGGGGCAAGTCCGCCGCCGGGATTCTTAATGAGGGAACCGACGATCATATCCGCTCCCACATCCGAAGGCTCGATGACCTCTACAAATTCGCCGTAGCAGTTGTCCACCATGACCTTCAGATCCGGCTTGACGGATTTGCAGAAGGCGATCAGTTCGCCGATCTGCTGTACGGAGAAGGTGGGGCGGGGGGCATAGCCCTTGGAACGCTGGATGGTCACCAGCTTGGTCTTTTCGTTGATAGCGGCGCGGATGCCATCGTAGTCGAAGCTGCCGTCTGCCAGAAGATCCACCTGACGGTAGGACACGCCGTACTCAGCAAGGGAGCAGGGGCTGGGACGAATGCCGATCACCTCTTGCAGGGTGTCGTAGGGCAGACCCACCGGGCTGAGCAGCTCGTCGCCGGGCAGCAGATTGGCAGACAGCGCCACGGTCAGAGCGTGGGTGCCGCAGGTGATCTGAGGGCGCACCAGAGCGGCCTCGGTGTGGAACACATCGGCATAGACCTTCTCCAGCGTGTCCCGGCCCACATCGTCATAGCCGTAGCCGGTGGTGCCGGCGAAGCAGGCGGCGGAAACATGGTTGCGCTGCATGGCGCTGACCACCTTAGCCTGATTGTACTCGGCGATCTGATCTACCCGGTCGAAGCGCTGGCGCAGCGTTTCAATGGTTTTCTCGCCATATTCATAAACGGCAGGGGAGATGCCCATGCCCACATACAGTTCCATTAACGCATCCATAGAAAATATCCTCTCTTCCTTCCGTTGCCGGAGCGATGAAGCATCCGACATCTTGACACGGCTTATAAAATATCAAAGATGCTGGGAAAAGTCAAGGACATCCGGCAAATCATCCTGTGATTTGTTGCATTTATTGGGGAAAACAGGAAAGAGCGCGATGGATGGCATCTTTGGTGCTTTGGGAAAGGAGAAAAGATCGGGGCAAAACCTGTTGCAACCGGAGCCGATCAATGGTACAATCGACCCAATGAACAAGGAGGGATCGTTATGAGCATTGCCGACGAGATCTATCGCCAGAACTGTCTGGACATTCTGGAGCATGGCTTCAGCGACGCTGGGCAGCAGGTGCGCCCCCGCTGGGCAGACGGAACGCCTGCCCACACCATTAAGCGCTTTGGTGTGGTGAACCGCTATGATCTGCAGAAGGAATTTCCCATCATGACGCTGCGGCGGACTTACTGGAAAAGCGCCATCGATGAGCTGCTGTGGATCTGGCAGAAGAAGTCCAACCGCATTGCAGATTTGGGCAGCCATGTGTGGGACGAGTGGGCCGGAGCCGACGGCACCATCGGGAAAGCCTACGGCTATCAGCTTGGGATCAAGCACCAGTACCCGGAGGGGAAATTCGATCAGGTGGATCGGGTGCTGTACGATCTGAAGCACAATCCTGCTTCCCGGCGGATCCTGACCAACCTGTATAATTTTCAGGATCTGCATGAGATGAATCTGTATCCCTGCGCCTATTCCATGACCTTCAATGTGACGGGAGATACCTTGAACGCCATTTTGAATCAGCGCAGCCAGGATATGCTCACCGCCAACAACTGGAATGTGTGCCAGTATGCGGCGCTGGTCCATATGATGGCGCAGGTCTCCGGCTTGCGGGTGGGGGAATTGGTTCATGTCATTGCGGACTGCCACATCTATGACCGCCACATTCCGCTGGTGGAGAAAATGCTGGAGAATCCCGGCTATGATGCCCCGGAGTTCCGAATGGATCCTTCGGTGACGGATTTCTATCAGTTTACCAAGGACAGCTTCCAGATGGAGGGCTACCGCCACCACGACTTTGATGGGGAGATCCCCATCGCCATCTGAGGTGACGATATGGATGCGATTGTAGCAGTATATGATGATTGGGGGATCGGCTGCGACGGAGATCAGCCCATCGCCCTGTCGGCAGACCGGAAGTTTTTCCGAGCCACCACCCAAGGTGCGGCGGTGATCGTGGGACGCAAGACCCTTCAGGCGTTTCCCGGCGGCGCTCCGCTGCCCAAGCGGCGCAACATCGTGCTGACCCGTGGGCCGGTGCAGATCCCCGGGGCAGAGGTCGCCCACCATGTGGAGCAGGCGCTGGAGATGACGGCAGGTCAGGAGCGGGTATTTGTCATCGGCGGGGGCACAGTTTATCGGCAGATGCTGCCCCATTGCCGTCAGGTATATGTGACCAAGGTTCATGTCTGTCCGAATTCTGACACATGGTTTGAGGATCTGGACGCATCGGATCAGTGGCGCATGGCGGAGATCCTTGCTTCCGGGGAGGAAAACGGGATCCGATATGAGATGTGCCGGTATGTCCGGGCAGAATAAAGCAAGCGGGAAAGGTTGAGGACCTTTCCCGCTTGGCGTTTAGAAGCACTTTTTGCTGCGCTCTTTTTGGCAGTCATTCTTTCGGTCGCAATGATAGCACACCTCGGTATCCGGGCTGGGGACACCGGAGAAGAATTTGGTCAGGTTGTCCACGGTGGTCTGGGCGATGTTATGCAGCGCCTCTTTGGTCAGGAAAGCCTGATGGGAGGTGACGATCACATTGGGCATGGCAATGAGCCGCACCAGCTTGTCATCCTGCACCACATTGCCGGAAAAATCTTCGTAGAACAGATCGCCTTCCTCCTCGTACACATCCAGACAGGCACCGCCGATAATCTGCACCTTGATGCCGTTGATGAGGGACTCGGTATCGATCAGCGCACCCCGGGAGGTGTTGACGATGACCACACCGGGCTTCATCTGCTCCACGGTCTCGTCGTTGATCATGTGGAAAGTCTCCTCGGTCAGAGGGCAATGCAGGGAGATCACATCGGACTGGGCGAACAGCTCCGGCAGGGAGACATAATCCAGACCTGCGTTGGCCACCGGGAATTTATCGTAGGCAAGGATCTTCATGCCGAAGCCGCGGCAGATATCGGCAAAGATCCGACCGATTTTGCCGGTGCCGATGATGCCCACGGTTTTGCCGTGAAGGTCGAACCCGGAAAGTCCTGCCAGACTGAAGTTGAATTCACGGGTGCGGTTATAGGCCTTGTGAATGTGCCGGTTGACAGACAGCAGCAGTGCCATGGCGTGCTCGGCAACAGCATAGGGGGAGTAGGCGGGGACACGGAATACATGGATCTTACCGAAGCAAGCCCGGGTGTCCACATTGTTGAATCCGGCGCAGCGCAGGGCAATGACCTTCACGCCCAGTTCATACAGCCGATCGACTACGGCTTCGTTGACGGTATCGTTGACGAATACGCAGACGCCGTCGAATCCCGTTGCCAGAGAAACGGTATCTTCATTCAGCTTTGTTTCAAAATACTTGATCTCCAGATCGGTATGGGCAGCATAATGGTCAAATCCGGGGATATCGTAGGGTTTTGCGTCAAAAAATGCGATTTTCATGAACTTGCGCCTCCTTCGTTATTTCGATATTATTATATCGAATGAGCGTTACAGAATCAACTGGGTAACTATACGAAAATCTGCTGAGTAATCCGATAAAATTCGTATAAACCTATGATGCCCGGTATCAGGCGGCAAATACCAGAGCTGACAGACGAAAAATCCCCCGAATGCACAAAACTGGCATTCGGGGGTATTTTTTAGGAAATGGTGAAATTCAACTTGCCAAGAAGCATGGAATCCAGATAGACCTCAAGGGTGTAGCTGCCGGAGGTGCCGGGGAGCTGCCCGACTTCGTCCTCACAGTAGCCGCCTTCCCACATATCGTCCCATGTCCGGCTGCTGCTGGACACGCTGACGGTCTTGCCCTCGGCATTGCGGATGACAAACAGGGTGGTCAGTTCTGTGGCGCTGAGATCATAGACGCTGGGGGTGTAGTACACCAGTGCCATTTTGCTCTGGGGAGCAAAGGTGGTGGTGCTTTCGCCCAGATCCCCCCGTCCCCAATCTTCATAGTCGGGGCAGAGATAAGCGCTGATGCTGATATCCGATGCGCTGAGCCGATAGCCGGAGAATTCCTCGCTGATAGCGGCGGTATCCACGGTCACGGACTTGCTGAACACGCTGGTCTGATCTCCGGCCTGCACCGAGATCTGGTGGCGGGTGCCGGGAGCTACAGGATATACGGTAACACCAGTTTCGCTTGTGGGTACAGATATGGCAGTATCGCTGCCTTCCGGGGTGCACAGAACCATCCATCCGCTCTCGGGAGCGGGACCAAGGTGCTGCCAGTTCACATCGATGCTTGTGGCAGAGGCGGTGGCATTCAGATTCGTGATTGTCACGGGTTTGGCAGTCAAGGCCAGGGTCGTGGCTTGGCTCATCCCCTTAGCTGTGATCTCCACGGTGCAGGCGGATGCCACGGCAGGATCGGTAAATACAGCGCCGGTTGCGGTGACTTCTTGAGTCTGGTCAAAGCCGGAGTCATTGAAGCAACGCACCGACCAAGATTCCACCTCAGCACCTTCGGGGGCAGTCCAGCTTACATTCAGAGAACCATCCTCGGCAAGATATGCGGTGGCATTCTCTGCGTAGATCAGTTCGCCGGAGAAGAAGCTCAGGCTGTTCTCACCGATGAGGAACACATCGTCCGCTGCGCTGAGCCGGAAGGTGTAGGTCTTGCCCAAGGTCAGTCCGGTCACCGTAGCGGTGTGGCCGGAGAACTCATAGGTCTTTTCCTCCTCGCCTTCGGTGGAGTAGTGCAGCGTCCATGTCTTGCTGTCGGGACCTTCCACGGCGAAATTCACCACGGCAGAACCGTCTTCCGGACCTGCGGTGGCAGCCATGCTGACCACCTGAGTTCTGGTGGGAGTGGCATAGGTCTGCTCTCCGATCTCGCCGGTGAGCTTGTGGAATTTCTCCACCTCAAGGCTCACCAGATATTGGCTGCTGGGCATCAGCGCCTTGAAGGTGGCCTGACCATTCTCCAAGGGAGCCCGGGAGACATTGCCGAAGTTGTCTTTGCACACAACGGTGATCAAGCTGTTGTCCCGCTGGGTCTGCACGGTGACGGTCATCACATCATCCTTGCCGGTGACGCTGAAATCGGTGATGGGAACCAGATAGTAATTCTTGTAGCAGTAGTATCCACCAAAGACCACAGCGGCGGCAGCGATCAGCGCCACCACAGAAACCACAATCTTCTTCATAGACCGCTTGGATTTTTTCGGTTCGCTGGGAGCAGCATCTGCTTCAGCGGTCTGGTCGGGCGTGTCCTCGGAGGGGGCGTCCGCCGTGTCCTCATCGTCTTCGTCCTCTTGGGGAAGGATGGGGTCGGGCATGGGGATATCAATGGGCTCCGGGGGGATCACAGGATCCGGCGCCGGATGATCCAGCAGTTCCTGCGCTTGACTGAGGATCTCTGCGGCTTCGCCGGTGAGTTCCTCGGCGGGGATCTCAAGGGGAGCGTCCTCATCGGATTCCAACAGCTCCCGCAGGCTCGGTTCATCTGTGCCGTCTGCTTCCTCGGTGCTGTCCTCGTCCAGAATGGTGCCCATGCGGTCGATCCAGTCCTCGGACTCTTCCGATTCGGGGGCATCTGTGTCCGGTTGAGGTTCTTCCTCAGAGGACACATTCTCATCGGCTCCTTCGTCCTCGGTATCCTCGTCGGGAGCGTCTTCGTCGGGAGCGTCCTCGTCGGGCGTATCCTCGGGGACTTCCGTTTCCGCTTCGGCGTCCTCAGAAAGTTCTGCATCAGGACTTTCCTGGGGGGGATCCTCGTCGTCCTCTGCCGGTGTGACCTCCACAACAGGAGGAATGATGGGCACATCGTTGACGGCGTTGCGCTGCATATAGGCGATCAGGGCATGACCCATCTCAATGGGGTCCTTCCACCGATCCTCCGGGGCAAAGGCGCAGGCCTTCAGGATGATCTCTGCCATCTCGTAATCGGCATAGGCCGGCGGGGGCAGCGGCTCGCCCTGCTCCATCATCGCCTTGCGGCTCGCCTCAGAGTCAAAGGGCAGCGCACCGTTGTTGAACACCTGATACAGTACAAGACCCAGCGAATAGGTATCCATGGTGGTATTCAGCGTGGCATAGGCGTCGCAGATCTCCGGGGGCACATAGACGCTGCGGTAGCGATCCGGCAGCGAAGCATAGTCCAAAGACGCAAGATCCATAAAGCCCAGATCACCGATCTGGTATTCCTGACCATTGGAGAGGAAGATGTTCCCGGGCTTCAGATCCACATACAGGTAGCCTGCCTCGCGGCAGACGCTCAGCGCGGCGCACAGGTCAATGCCCATATTCACCGCCGCCAGATGTGTCAGCGGTTGCGCACGGAACTGACGCTCCAGACTGCGTTTGTACGGACTCAGCAGGAACACCTCATAGCCCACGCCCTCCTCCAGAGGAACGATCTGGTATTTGGAATAAGGAAGGAAGCCCCGGCGTGCAGCCAGTCGATCCAATATCTCCACTTCGTCCCGTACATCCTTGGCAAGCACTTGGAAGTAGCCCTTAGCGGCTTCTTCGTTGGCATAGGCACCTGTAAGCAGCAGCGCTTCTAGCTGCACCTGAGAGGGAGGAATGGAGATCGTCTTTACAATGTACCGTTCATCAGAGTCGTTGCGCATGGCGGGGTAGCATTGCACACCGCTGTGACACGAAATAGAACTGCCCAAAGCGAATCCGTCCAACAATGGAGAAATCAGTCTGGGATCTGACAAAACGATCACCTCCTTTTTCGTATACACATACATGATAAGATATAATCAGAAAAAATGCAACAAGATTGTTTTCATATGCAGTTGTTTTCTTGGGCATAAAATGATATGATAGGCGTAACGGCGGTAGCTGCCGCCGTAATCCACCTATGGAGGAATACAATGAGTAAGATCATCTGCGATATTTGCGGAACGGTATATCCCGATAATGCCAGCGTCTGCCCCATCTGCGGGTATCCCCGGCAGGAGAGCGAAAAGGCGATTCTGGACGAGGCAGAGCGGGCGGCAAGCGCCGGCAGCAATGCGGGTGCCTATGTAAAGGGCGGCCGTTTCTCTGCTAAGAATGTGAAGAAGCGTCAGGCGGCGCAGGCCGGCGGTGAGGTAGTCCGCCCCAGAAAGCATGAGTCTGCGCATACCCAGCAGGATCCGTCACAACCCAGAAGACAGGAGCCTGCCCATGGGCAGGAAACTGCTGAGGCCGTGCAGGAGGTCACGCCGAAGAAACGGCCCAAGGCAGGTCCCGGGCTGAAGATCACGGTGGCGGTGCTGGCGGTGGCGGTGATCGGCTTCGGCGCATACATCGGCTACCGATTCATCTCCGGCGCCGATTCCTACAAAGATCCCAGCGCCCAGAGTGCCACCGATCCGGTGCAGACCACTCAGGCTGCCGAGGAAACGACCCTGCCGGCGCAGACGGATGTATCCTGCGTGGGGCTGAGTGTCAGCGATGAATCCATCACCTTTGAAGATGCCGGACGGGCGTGGATCCTGTCCGTGACCAAGGTGCCCGAGGATGCCGCGGAGCCGTTGGTATTTACCACCAGCGACAAGAATGTGGCCACGGTGGATGAGAGCGGCCGTGTGACGGCAGTCGGACCCGGTACAGCAGTGATCACCATCACCTGCGGTCAGATCAAGCGGGAGTGCAAGGTGGTCTGCGGTTTTGAGGGAGCCACGGTTACCCAGCCCGATGAGACGACCGAGCCCACCGAGACCACCGGATCTTCCCAGTATCAGGATAACAACTGGGTAATGAGCAACGAGTACGGGGATGCCACGCTGATCATCGGTGAGGAGTTCTCTCTGGAGCTGACCAACGACGCAGGAGAAACTGCGGATGTGGTTTGGGAGGCAGACCGGGAAGGCGTAGTCTCCATCGACGGCAATGTGATCCGGGGTGAGTCTGTGGGCATGGTGGATGTGACCACCACCATCGATGGAAAGACCTACACCTGTATCGTCCGAGTAATCGAGAACCGTTGATCCCGGTTCCTGCGGCGATAAAAATACATCGAGGATGAAACGAGAAAGTCCGGGCAGGAATGGAACTGCCCGGACTTTTGCACAAGAGAGATGCATCTAAGGAGGAAACAATGAAGCGTATAGGGAAATTGCTGGGGATCGTGCTGATGCTCCTGCTGGGCGGACTGATGGTTTATTTGGCATTTGATCCGCCGGAATTTCTGATTTTCCGGCAGGAGATCGGAACGAGGATCGGAAGCGGACTGGTCGGCGCATTTCTTGTTTTGGCAGGGATCATGAATTTCTTTCGCAGAGATGCATGAATTAGAAAAAATAGTCCTCCGCAGGACGAGAGCCTGCGGAGGACAAATATTTTATAGATGGTCACAGGGGCGTGACCTGACAGACAGTAAGGATCTTGTCCCGCACTTGAAAGCGGACATCGAACCCGCCGAAGGACAGCCCGTAGATCCGCTCCGGGTCGTGCTGATAGGATGGTCTGGGATCGTGGCTGAGGACACCGATGAGGGCAAAGCGCTTGCCTTCCGGCAGGAGCGTGAGCAGCTCCGGAGGGAAACAGACCTCCAGAAGATAGTCATCGGCAGACTGAGTAAAGCCCCCGGCGGCGTCGGGGTGGCAGTCGGCATAGGGGACATAGGGTTTGATGTCGAATATGGGGGTGCCGTCAATCAGA
>CALADI010000022.1 GCA_937890525.1 uncultured Clostridia bacterium
TATCCTACATCAGGGGGGATTTTGTCTATTGTCCGTTTTTACTGGATCAGTTCAGTCACTCCACGGGGGTATTTTTATCCACATCTTCTTCTGTTTTTCCACAGAATGTAAAAAAACGGTGCAGAAATTCTGCACCGTTCATTGTATCAGAGCCTTCTGAAATTACACCAGCTCGATCACTGCCATCTCTGCAGCATCGCCCCGGCGCTCGCCGATCCGAGTCACTCTGGTGTAGCCGCCGTTACGGTCAGCGTACTTGGGAGCGATCTCCTTGAACAGCTTGTGAGCAACATCTTCCTTGGTGATGTAGCCCAGCGCTCTACGGTAAGAAGCCAGATCAGCCTTCTTGCCCAGGGTGATCATCTTCTCAACCACGGGCTGGATCTCCTTGGCGCGGTAGAAGGTGGTCTCCATCTTGCCGTTCTCCAGCAGATCGGTGACCTGCTGACGCAGCATAGCTCTTCTCTGAGTGCTGGTTTTGCCCAGCTTACGAGTGCCAAACATGAACGTTTCCTCCTTACTTGAAAGGTTAACTTAGTTGTTGCTGCCAGAATCGTCACTGGCCAGGGACAGACCCATCATCTCGAGCTTCTTCTGAACCTCGTCCAGAGACTTCTTGCCCATGTTGCGGACCTTCATCATATCCTCACCGGTCTTGTTGATCAGATCGGCGACGGTGTTGATGTTAGCACGCTTCAGGCAGTTAAAGCTGCGGACGGACAGATCCAGCTCATCGATGGTCATTGCCAGCTTGGCATCAGGTCTGTCGGAGGTCTTCTCCACCACGGTGGTACTGGATCCCACAGCGTCGGACAGATTGGTGAACAGGCTGAGGTGATCCACCATGATCTTGGCGCCCAGACTGACTGCGTCACGGGCGGAGATGGTGGAATCGGTCCAGACCTCCAGAGTCAGCTTGTCAAAGTCTGTCATATTACCCACACGTGTATTCTCCACGGTGTAGTTCACCTTGTACACGGGGGTATAGATGGAGTCGATGGGGATCACACCGATGGGAGTCTGCGCAGTCTTATTCCGATCGGAGGACACATAACCACGGCCGTGGCTCATCGTGATCTCCATATTGAAGGTGGCATCCGGGCCCAGGGTGCAGATCAGAAGATCCGGGTTCAGGATCTCCACTTCCCCATCGGCCTTGATGTCGCCGGCTCTGACTTCGCAGGGGCCGACAGCGTCGATGTAGACGGTCTTCTCCTCCTGGCAGTGGAGCTTCGCAATGATCCGCTTCACATTCAGGACGATCTCCGTCACATCCTCTTTTACCCCGGGTACGGTGGAGAACTCATGCTGGACGCCAGCGATCTTGATGGAGGTCGCGGCAGTTCCGGGCAGGCTGGACAGCAGGATCCGACGCAGGGAGTTGCCCAGCGTGGTGCCATAGCCGCGCTCCAGAGGCTCTACGACATACTTGCCGTAGGATACATCCTCTGCAGAATCCATACAGGTAATACGAGGCTTTTCAATTTCTACCATGAATCAATACCCTCCTTGTAGTGTGGGACGGAAACCCGCCCCACCCGAAATGCATACGAACGAAATGAGGGGGTCGATTACTTGGAGTACAACTCGACGATCAGGTGCTCGGCGATGTCGAAGTCGATGTCCGCCTTGGTGGGCATAGCAATGACCTTACCGGTGAGGGTATTCTTGTCACGATCCAGCCACTTGGGGGCAGCAACAAAGGCATCGTCTTCCTTCAGCTTCTTGAAGAAGTTGCTGGAAACGCTCTTCTCGCACACGGCAACCACATCGCCGGTCTTCACCAGATAGCTGGGAATGTTCACGCGGCTGCCGTTGACGGTGAAATGACCATGGTTGACCAACTGACGGGCCTGACGGCGGGTGTTGGCAAAGCCCAGACGATAGACAACATTGTCCAGTCTGCGCTCCACGAAGGTCAGCAGAACTTCGCCGGTGTTACCCTCGGCCTGGACTGCCTTCTCGTAGTAGTTACGGAACTGCTTCTCCTGCACACCGTAAACAAACTTGACCTTCTGCTTCTCAGTAAGCTGAGCGGCATACTCGGACTTCTTAGCTCTTCTCTGACCGCCGGGGTTCTTGTTGGAAGTCTTGGAGTAACCCATTGCGGCAGGAGAAACACCCAGAGTTCTGCAACGCTTCAGCACGGGCTGCATATTCTTAGCCATAACCTAAAATTCCTCCTATTGCAAAATCAGACACGACGTCTCTTGGGGGGACGGCAGCCATTGTGAGGAATGGGAGTCACGTCCTTGATCATAACGACTTCCAGGCCAGCGGACTGCAGCGCACGGATGGCAGCTTCCCGTCCCTGACCGGGACCCTTGACATAGACCTCAACGGTCTTCAGGCCATACTCCTTAGCAGCATTGGCGGCAGTCTCAGCAGCGCTCTGTGCAGCAAAGGGAGTGGACTTTCTGGAGCCACGGAAGCCCAGACCGCCGGAGGAAGCCCAGCTCAGGGCATTGCCTTCCAGGTCGGTGATGGTGACCATGGTGTTGTTAAAGGAGGAGCGGATATGTGCCGCGCCCTTCTCTACGACCTTGCGCTCTCTGCGGCGCTTAACAACCTTCTTAGTAGCTTTAGCCATGTTACATATCCCTCCTTACTTCTTCTTATTGGCGATGGTCTTCTTCGGACCCTTACGGGTACGGGCGTTGGTCTTGGTACGCTGACCATGCACGGGCAGACCACGGCGGTGACGCAGGCCACGGTAGCAGCCGATCTCAGACAGACGCTTGATGTTCATCGCAGTCTCTCTGCGCAGGTCACCCTCGATGGTGTAGTTATGCTCGATGGCTTCACGGAGCTGAGCCTCCTGATCCTCGGTCAGATCCTTCACGCGGGTGTCGGGATCGATGCCAGTCTTAGCCAGGATCTCCTTGGCGCGGGTTGCGCCGATGCCATAGATATAAGTCAGACCAATTTCAATACGCTTTTCGCGGGGCAGGTCAATACCAGCAATACGTGCCATATTCTTTCAGCACCTCCTATTAGCCTTGTCTCTGCTTGTGTTTGGGGTTTTCGCAAATTACCATAACGCGACCCTTGCGCTTGATGATTTTGCACTTTTCGCACATGGGTTTAACGGACGGTCTTACCTTCATACTGTTTAACCTCCATATGAGAACGAGTCTCTGTTTTACTTACTTCTCCAGGTGATCCGGCCCTTAGACAGATCATACGGAGACATTTGAACGGTTACTTTGTCACCGGGCAAGATTTTGATGAAGTTCATCCGAAGCTTGCCGGAAATGTGTGCCAGAATGGTGTGACCGTTGCCAATGTCAACAGTAAACACTGCATTCGGCAGCGCATCGACAACGATGCCCTCAATTTCGATTACGTCGTCCTTTGCCAAGATTTTAACCTCCTTGGTTGTGACTGTTTAACTCCTGACTAATATAAGCCAGGTCCTTGCGTAATTCGCTGTTGAGTACTTTGTCGCCGCTTCTGATCTTGGCGGCAACTCTGGTCTCAGCGCGAAGGACTTTCTTTACATGCTTTTGCTTCTTCCGTTTCGGTTTCTCTAAGGATCGATCCTTGCCGTTGGCGAGCTGGGTATACACACCATCTGTCCCAATGACATAGAACAGTTGACCGCAGTCTCTGCCGGCAGTGGAAACCACTACATCCGAAATACATATATCAGGTTTGTCAGGTTCCATAATCAAAGCCCTTCGATGACGGTGAGTATTTCCGGCTCGCCGTCGGTGATGAGTACAGTATTTTCATAGTGGGCAGCCAGCTTGCCGTCTGCGGTGACCGTGGTCCAGCGATCCTTGAGAACCCGCACCTCATGGGTGCCCATGTTCACCATAGGTTCGATGGCCAGCGTCATCCCCGGCAGCAGTCTGGGACCACGCCCCGGAGCGCCGAAATTCGGCACCTCGGGTTCTTCATGCAGCTGTGCGCCAACGCCGTGACCTACGAATGTACGCACAACCGAAAAACCGTTAGACTCCACATGCTTTTGAACGGCGTGGGAGATGTCGGATACACGATATCCGCGTTTTGCGTATTTGATCCCTTCGAAGAAGCTCTGGCGCGTCACATCGATGAGACGCTGAGCCTCCTGTGAGATGGTTCCGCAAGCAAAAGTAGCGGCGCAATCTCCATGAAATCCCTTATAGTAGGCTCCCACATCCACGCTGACGATATCGCCATCCTTCAGCACATACCCATCAGGGATGCCGTGGATGACCACCTCGTTGACGCTGACGCAGGCGCTGCCCGGGAAGCCGCCATAGCCGAGGAACGACGGTTTCGCGCCCTGGCTCACGATATAATCGTGAACGGCTTTGTCAATCTGCTTCGTCGTAACGCCGGGTCTTACCATTTCCCCTGCCAGAGCACGGGCTGCCGCGGTAATTTTACAAGCCTGACGCATGGACTGAAGCTCATGTTCATTTTTGATTGCGATCATACTGTTGCACCGATTTTTTCCAAGATCTCAGCGGTGATGCTGGAGATGGGCTGGTCGCCCTCCACCAGACGCAGGTTGCCCCGCTTGGCGTAGAACTCCTTCAGCACCTCGGTCTCCGCATGGTAGACCTTCAGACGCTTCTGAACGGTCTCGGGGGTATCGTCCTTACGGACAGACACCGCAGAGCCGCACAGATCGCACACGCCCTCGACCTTGGTGGGGTTGGCTACGATGTGATAGCTGGCGCCGCACTTGGTGCACACCCGGCGGCCGGTCATCCGGCCTTCGATCACAGCGTCGTCGATTTCAATGGAAACCACATGGTCGATCCGAACGCCCTTGTCTTCCAGCGCCTGAGCCTGGGCCAGGGTGCGGGGCACCCCGTCCAGGATAAATCCCTTGGCGCAGTCAGCCATGGCGACCCGCTCGGCGACGATGCCCAGAATGACTTCGTCGGGAACCAGCAGACCGTTGTCCATGTAGTGTTTGGCTTCTTTGCCGATCTGAGTGCCATTTGCAATGGCCTCACGCAGCATGTTGCCGGTGGAGATGGAGGGGATCCCCAGAGCCTCGACCAGAAGCTCTGCCTGAGTTCCCTTACCCGCACCGGGCGCACCCAACAAAATGATATTCATTGACTGCACCCCCTTCTTAGTCCAGGAAACCCTTGTAGTGACGCATCAGCATCTGGGCCTCGATGGCCTTGACGGTTTCCAGAGCGACACCCACGACGATGATGACGGAAGTACCGCCGATCGCCAGATTCTGGACAGAATCCATCAGGTTGCCTGCCACGATGGGCAGCAGAGCGACCACAGACAGATACACAGAGCCGAAGATCACGATCTTGCCGATGACCTTCTGGATGAAGTCCGCAGTGGGCTTGCCGGGACGGAAGCCGGGGATAAAGCCGCCGTTCTTCTTCAGGTTATTGGCGATCTCCACAGGATCATACTGGATCATTGCGTAGAACCAGCCAAAGAAGAAGATCAGCACGAAATAGCACACCGCATAGAAGGCAGAGTGGGGGTTGCTGATGTTGATCAGGAACTGCACAAAGCCGTTGCTGGAAGTGCCGTTGGGATTGGTGAAAGCGAAGATCGTGGGCATAATGCTCACAATAGACTGGGCGAAGATCACGGGCATAACACCGGACATGCTCACCTTGATGGGCAGGTTGGTGTTCTGACCGCCGTAGACCTTGCGGCCCACAACGCGCTTGGCGTACTGGATGGGGATCCGGCGCTCAGCGTCGTTGATGAAGATGATGAACAGCACCAGCGCTGCAACGCCAACCACAACGATCAGCACATGCCACCACACCATGTGGAACATGGTATTGAGCATAGCGGGGAAGCGGGAGACGATGTTGGCAAACAAGATCAGAGAGATACCGTTGCCGATACCGAACTCGGTGATCTGCTCGCCCAGCCACATGACCGCGGCAGAACCGGCGGTGAAGGACAGAACGATGACCAGAGCGGGCAGGAAGCCCTCCTTGGTGACGATGCCGTAGTTGGACAGCATGGTGTAGAAGCCCCAGCCCATGACCAGACCCAGACCCACAGTGGTGAACCGGGTGATCTTGTTCAGCTTCTTCTTACCTTCCTCGCCCTCTTCCTTTGCCATCCGCTCCAGAGCGGGAATGGCAACGGTGAGAAGCTGGATGATAATGGAAGCGTTGATATAGGGCTGGATGCCCAGCGCCAGAACGGTGGCCTGAGAGAAGGCGGAACCGGACATGGCGTTGTACAGACCCAAAATGGTGTTGCTCAGCACATTATCGAAGTAGGAGGTCAGAGCCGCCACATCGATATAGGGAACGGGGATGACATTGCCGATGCGGTACAGCAGCAGCACGAACACGGTAAAGAGCAGCTTCTTGCGAAGCTCGGGAATTTTCCAAGCGTTCCGCAGCGTAGTCAGCACTTAGACCACCTCGGCCTTTCCACCTGCCTGCTCGATTTTAGTCTTAGCAGATTCGGAGAAAGCCGCGGCCTTTACAGTGATCTTCTTGGTCAGGTTACCGTTGGACAGGACCTTCAGACCGTAGGGGCAGTCATGGATGATCCCCTTCTCGATCAGAGCAGCGGCATCGACCACAGCGCCGTCTTCAAACTTGTTCAGGCAAGCCACATTGACAGCAGTCAGGGGCTTGGCGTAGATGTTGTTGAAGCCACGCTTGGGAATACGGCGAACCAGAGGCATCTGGCCGCCTTCGAAACCGATGCGGGTCTTGCCGCCGGAGCGGGCATGCTGACCCTTGTGACCGCGGCCGCCGGTCTTACCGTTGCCGGTACCGATGCCACGGCCCTTGCGCTTGCCCACATGGGTGGAGCCAGCGACAGGAGAAAGTTCATGAAGTTTCATTCCTTGCCCCTCCTTATTCTACTTCGTTGACCTGCAGCAGGTAGCCGATCTTAGCGATCTTGCCGCGGGTCTGGGTGTTATCGGGCTGGATGGTCACATTGCCGATCTTGCGCAGACCCAGAGAGTGAGCGGTAGCAATGTGCTTTTCCAGACGGCCGTTCAGGCTCTTAACCAGCGTAATTTTCAGGTTTGCCATGTTAATTGCCCTCCTTAACCAACGATTTCTTCCACGCTCTTGCCCCGGATCGCAGCGACCTGCTCGGGGGTGCGCAGGGACTCCAGGCCCATCATGGTTGCCTTGACAACATTCTGGGGGTTGTTGGAGCGCAGGCACTTAGCGCAGATATTCTTGATACCCACAGCCTCGACAACGGCACGGACAGCGCCGCCAGCGATGACGCCGGTACCTTCGGTAGCGGGCTTCAGCAGGACGGTGCCGGCGCCGAACACGCCGATGACCTCGTGGGGGATGGTGGTGCCAGCCAGGCTGACCTTGACCATGTGCTTCTTGGCGTCAGCGATGCCCTTGATGATTGCCTCGGAGACCTCGGCAGCCTTACCCAGACCATAGCCAACGGTGCCCTTGCCGTCGCCCACGACGACCAGAGCAGAGAACTTCATAACACGGCCGCCCTTGACAGTCTTGGAGACCCGGTTCAGGTAGACGACCTTCTCAATGAGCTCGGGAGCTTCATTGTTAGACTTATTGTAAGCCATATCTTTTCCTCCTCTACACTTAGAACTTCAGGCCGCCTTCACGGGCGCCCTCAGCCAGAGCAGCGACACGGCCATGGAAAATATAGCCGCCGCGGTCGAAAACGACCACCTCGATGCCCTTTTCCTTGGCACGCTCAGCCAGCACCAGGCCGACCTTCTTTGCACCTTCGCAGTTGCCGGTAGTGCCCTCAAATGCCTTTTCCAGCGTATTGGCGGAAACCAGAGTAACACCGTTCACATCGTCGATGATCTGGGCGTAAATGTTCGCATTACTACGGAAAACATTCAGGCGGGGACGCTCGGGGGTGCCGGAAATCTTGCCACGAACGCGGGTATGACGCTTCAGGCGCATTGCATTCTTATTGATCTTGCTAACCATTCTAGCACACCTCCATTACTTCTTGCCACCGGTCTTACCAACCTTGCGGCGGATGACCTCAGTGGTATACTTGATGCCCTTGCCCTTGTAAGGCTCGGGGGGACGCTTAGCGCGGACCTCGGCAGCAAACTGACCGACGACCTGCTTGTCAATGCCCTTGACGATGATCTTGTTGGGCGTGGGGCACTCAATCTTGATGCCCTCGATCTCGTCCATGATGACTTCGTGAGAGAAGCCCAGACGCATGACGAGCTGCTTGCCCTTCATCTCAACACGGAAGCCGACGCCGTTGACGTCCAGCTCCTTGGAATAACCCTTGGAAACACCCTCCACCATGTTGGCGATCAGGGTGCGGGTCAGGCCATGCAGGCTCTTGTGCAGGTGCTCCTCGTCGGGACGGCCCACGGTGAGCACATTGCCCTCAACATGGATGATCATGTCGGGATGCATGGTCTTGGTCAGAGTGCCCTGGGGGCCAGTGACAGTGATCACATTGCCCTCGGCAACGTTCACAGTAACGCCTGCGGGAATTTCAACAGGCTTCTTACCAATTCTAGACATACCGCAACCTCCTTACCAAACAAATGCCAGCACTTCGCCGCCGATGTGCAGCTCGCGTGCCTTCTTGTCGGTCATAACGCCCTTGGAAGTAGAGACAATGGCGATACCCAGGCCCTTCAGGACCTTGGGCAGCTCCTCAGCGCCAGCGTACACACGCAGGCCGGGCTTGGAGACGCGGCGCAGGCCGGAGATCACGGACTGCTTCTTTGCCAGATACTTCAGCGTGATGTGGATCATGCCCTGATTGCCGTTGTCCACCAGAGAGTAGGACTTGATGTAGCCCTCGTCCAGCAGGATCTGGGCAATTGCCTTCTTCAGGTTGGAAGCGGGGACATCCACAGTTTCGTGCTTTGCAGAATTCGCGTTCCGGATTCGGGTCAGCATATCTGCTACGGGATCGGTGATTTGCATGTTACATATCCTCCTTAATGAAGTTACGGGCTAAACCCGTTAAGACAAGGGGGTATCGAGTGAATGCGGCCGGATCTGATGCCGGCCCATCTTCACCCGACTTCCCTCGCCTGTTTTACATTATAAGTCGACCTTACCAGCTAGCCTTGCGGACACCGGGGATCTGGCCCTTGTAAGCCAGCTCACGGAAGCAGATACGGCAAACGCCGTAGTCACGCAGGTATGCATGGGGTCTGCCGCAGATCTTGCAGCGGTTGTAGCGGCGGCTGGAGAACTTGGGCTCAGCCTGCTGCTTCAGGATCATAGACTTCTTTGCCATGTTCGTTCCTCCAATCAAGCGTAGAAGGGAGCGCCGAGCTGGGTCAGCAGCTCCTTGGCTTCCTCGTCAGTGGTAGCGGTGGTGCAGATGCAGATGTCCATACCACGGATCTTGTCTACCTTGTCATACTCGATTTCGGGGAAGATCAGCTGCTCCTTCAGACCGAAGGCGTAGTTGCCACGGCCGTCGAAGCTGTTGGGGTTGATGCCCCGGAAGTCACGGACGCGGGGCAGAGCCACGCTGAACAGACGATCCAGGAACTCGTACATCTTGGCGCCGCGCAGGGTCACCTTGACGCCGACATTTTCGCCCTCACGGAGCTTGAAGTTCGCAACGGACTTGCGGGCCTTGCAGATCACAGCCTTCTGGCCGGTGATGATGCCCAGATCCTTGACGATGGCTTCCACTTCCTTGGCGTTGTTCTTGCTCTCACCGCAGCCGACATTGATGACGACCTTGTCCAGCTTGGGGATCTGCATGACGCTCTTGTAGCCGAACTTCTTCATCAGGGAAGGAGCGATCTCTTCATTGTACTGAACTTTCATTCTAGGTGCATTCATTGATTAACTCCTCCTTTACTTGAATTCGGCGCCGCACTTGCGGCAGATACGGACCTTCTTGTCGCCGTCGATCTTGTGACCGACGCGCACACCCTTACCGCACTTGTCGCAGAACAGAGCGACCTTGCAGGTACGGATGGGGGTCTCCTTCTTCACGATGCCACCGGTCTCGCCCTGCTTACGGGGCTTGGTGTGGCAGGTGGCGACATTGACGCCCTCGACAATGACCTTGTTCTCGGAAGGCATGGCGACCAGCACCTTGCCCTTGACGCCCTTGTCCTTACCGGACAGGACAATAACGGTATCGTTCTTCTTAATGTTCATCTTCAGTACCCCCATTAGATGACTTCGGGAGCCAGAGACAGGATCTTCATGTAGTCTCTGTCACGCAGCTCACGGGCCACCGGTCCAAAGATACGGGTGCCACGGGGATTCTTGTCGTCCTTGATGATAACGGCAGCGTTCTCGTCGAAGCGGACATAGGTGCCGTCCTCACGACGGACACCACGCTTGGTGCGGACGATAACGGCCTTGACGACATCACCCTTCTTCACAGTGCCGCCGGGAGTGGCCTTACGAACGGAAGCAACGATAACATCGCCGATGTTGCCGTACTTACGCTTGGAGCCGCCCAGGACACGAATGGTGTGGATTTCCTTAGCGCCGGTGTTGTCGGCAACCTTCAGATAGCTTTCCATTTGTACCATAGTTGTCCGACCTCCTTACTTAGCCTTTTCGATGATATTGACGAGTCTCCATCTCTTGTCCTTGGACAGGGGACGGGTCTCCATGACCTCAACGGTATCGCCGATGCCGCACTCGTTGTTCTCGTCGTGGGCCTTCAGCTTGTAAGTCCGCTTCATGGTCTTCTTATACAGAGGATGCTGGTAGCTGTCCTCCACCGCAACCACAATGGTCTTGTCCATCTTATCGGAGACAACAGTACCAATTCTGGTCTTGCGGAAAGCTCTATTCATTTCAGTCATAATTGCTTACCTCCTCAGACATTGGTCTCTTTCTCACGAATAATGGTCATGACGCGGGCGATGTCCTTCTTGACTGCCGCAATCTGCATGGGATTCTCCAGCTGGTTGGTGGCATGCTGCATGCGGAGCATAAACAGGTCCTTCTTCAGGTCAGCCAGCTTCTTATTCAGCTCTTCAGCAGACAGGTTCTTAATTTCCTTTGCCTTCATCATTATTCACCACCAATCTCAGTAACAGGCTCTTCCTTCTTGATGATGCGAGTCTTGATGGGCAGCTTGTGCTGAGCAAGTCTCAGTGCCTCACGGGCGACTTCCTCAGGAACGCCAGCGATCTCGAACATCACCTTCTGGTTCTTGACGACAGCGACCCAGCCTTCAGGAGCGCCCTTACCGGAACCCATACGGGTACCCAGGCCCTTCTTGGAATAAGGCTTGTCGGGGAAAATCTTGATCCAGACCTTACCGCCACGCTTGGTGGAACGGGTCATGGCAACACGGGCTGCCTCGATCTGGTTACCGGTGATCCAGCCGGGCTCGAGAGCCTGAATGCCGAACTCACCATAAGAAACGGTATTGCCACGAGTGGCGGTACCGGTCATACGGCCACGCTGTACCTTACGGTACTTCGCTCTCTTGGGCATCAGCATCAGCGGTTACCTCCTTCGCGGTTGTAGTTTCTTCTCTCGCCGTTGCGGCGATCATTGCGGCGGTCGCCGTTGCGGCGATCACGACGCTCGCGGCGCTCGCGGGGAGCGGGCTCGGGAGCGGCGGCACGCAGAGTGGTGTTCAGGACCTCACCCTTGTAGATCCACACCTTCACGCCGATGCGGCCGTAGGTGGTGGCAGCCTCAGCGAAGCCGTACTCGATGTCGGCACGGATGGTCTGCAGGGGAATGGTGCCCTCGTGGTAGCTCTCGGAGCGGGCGATTTCAGCGCCGCCCAGACGGCCGCCGCAGGTGACCTTGATGCCCTTGGCACCCAGACGGGTAGCCTGCTGCATAGCCTTCTTCATAGCGCGGCGGAAGCTGATACGCTTCTCCAGCTGCTGAGCGATGTTCTCGGCAACCAGCTGAGCGTTCAGGTCGGGGCTGCGGACCTCGATGATGTTCAGAGATACGCTCTTGCCCAGACGAGCTTCCATGTCCTTGCGCAGGTTCTCGATCTCCGCGCCGGCCTTGCCGATGACGACACCGGGGCGGGAGCAGTTGATGTTGATCTTTACCTTGCCGTTGCTACGCTCGATCTCGATCTTTGCGATGCCAGCGGAGTAAAGCTTGTTCTTCAGATACTGTCTGATGTTGTAATCTTCAACGATCAGATCGCCGACCTTGTCTTCGCGGGCGTACCAGCGGGAATCCCAGTCCTTGATAACGCCGACGCGCAGACCATGGGGATTAACTTTCTGTCCCATAGCTACCTCCTGTTAAGCCTTCTCGCTCACACCGATGGTGATGTGAGTGGTTCTCTTGAGAATACGAACGAAACCGCGTCTGGATGCGATTCTGCCGCGCTTCAGCACAGGGCCGGGGTTCGCAATCACAGTGGAGACATACAGGTTATCCGCATTCATGCCGTTGTTGTGCTCGGCATTTGCTACAGCGCTCTTGAGCAGCTTCGCCATGGGCTCACAAGCAGCCTTAGAGGTCTGGCTCAAATATGCGGCAGCGGTCTTAACGTCCTTGCCCCGGATCATGTCGCAAACCAGCTTGACCTTGCGGGGAGACATACGGACGTACTTTACATGTGCAAAAACTTCCATTTCAGTACCTCCTTACTTGCTGTTGGCAGTCTTGCTGCCGGAGTGGCCACGGAAGGTTCTGGTAGGAACAAACTCGCCCAGCTTGTGGCCGACCATGTCTTCGGTGACATACACGGGCACATGCTTGCGGCCGTCGTGGACAGCGATGGTGTGACCAACGAAGGAGGGGAAAATGGTGGAAGATCTGCTCCAGGTCTTCAGAACCTTCTTTTCGCCAGCCTTGTTCAGCTCCTCAACGCGCTTGTACAGCTCCGGAGCTACGAAAGGGCCTTTTTTAATGCTTCTGCTCATTTCATTTCCTCCTTACTTGCTGTTTCTGCGCTTGACAATGAACTTGTCGGTGCGGTTCTTGGTCTTGCGAGTCTTATAACCCAGTGCAGGCTTGCCCCAGGGAGTCACAGGGCCGGGACGGCCAACAGGAGCGCGGCCCTCACCACCACCGTGGGGGTGATCGCAGGGGTTCATGACGGAGCCACGGACGGTGGGACGCACACCCATGTGACGGGTACGGCCGGCCTTACCGATGTGGACATTCTCGTGGTCAGCATTGCCGACCTGACCAATGCAAGCAGTGCAGTTGGTGCGGACATAGCGCACCTCGCCGGAGGGCAGACGGACCTGAGCCAGCTCGCCTTCCTTAGCCATCAGCTGAGCAGCGGTACCGGCGGAACGAACCAGCTGAGCGCCGTAGCCGGGCTGCAGCTCCACATTGTGGATCACGGTACCAACAGGGATGTTGGCGATGGGCAGGCAGTTGCCGGGCTTGATGTCGGCGGAAGCGGAGGAGACCACCACATCGCCGGCCTTCAGGCCGTTGGGAGCCAGAATGTAGCTCAGAGTATTGTCCTCGTACTTCACCAGAGCGATGAAGGCGGAACGGTTGGGATCGTACTCGATGCGCTGCACAGTAGCGGGCATATCCAGCTTCTGGCGCTTGAAGTCGATGATACGATACTTTCTCTTGTTGCCGCCGCCACGATGACGGACGGTGATGTGACCGTAGCTGTTGCGACCGGAGTGCTTCTTCAGGGTCTCAACCAGGCTACGCTCAGGTTTTGCCTTCTTGTCCACGCCTTCAAAAGCGGAGACAGTCATGCCCCGGCGAGCGGGGGTATAAGGCTTAAAAGTTTTAATAGCCATTTGCGTTTACTCCTTTATTGAGATGTGGATTAGACCATACCCTCGAAGAACTCGATGGTCTTGGAGTCCGCAGTCAGGGTGACCACAGCCTTCTTGTACTCAGCACGGCGGCCAGCAGGATAAGCGCCGGTGCGCTTCATCTTGCCCTGCATACGGATGGTGTTGACCTTAGCGACCTTGACGCCGAAGATCTGCTCCACAGCAGCCTTAATCTGGGTCTTGTCAGCGTTGACATCCACCATGAAAACATACTTCTTATCAGCGACAGACTCCATGGACTGCTCGGTGATAACCGGTCTTCTAATGATATCGTAAGCGTTCATTATGCGAATACCTCCTCGATCTTGGCCAGAGCAGCCTGATCGACAACCAGCTTGTTAGCGTTGACCACGTCGTAGACATTGATCAGGTTGGCGAAGGTGACAGCGCAGCCGGGGATGTTGCGGCCGGACTTGACCACGATCTGGTCAGCCTCAGCGGTGATGACCAGAGGCTTCTTCTCAGCGCCCACAGCGTTCAGGAAGTTGGCGAAGTCCTTGGTCTTGATGGCGTCCATCTTGATGGAGTCGATCACGACAACATTGTTGTCCTGAGCCTTAGCGGACAGGGCGCTCTTCAGAGCCAGACGCTTCACCTTCTTGTTCAGGGTGTAGCTGTAATCTCTGGGCTTGGGAGCGAACACGATACCGCCGTGAGTCCACTGAGGAGCACGGGTGCTGCCCTGACGGGCGCGGCCGGTACCCTTCTGTCTCCAGGGCTTTCTGCCGCCGCCGGAAACCTCCGCACGGGTCAGAGCGGACTGAGTGCCCTGACGGCAGTTGGCCAGGTGGTTCTTGACCACATCATGGACCACAGCGCCGTTGGGCTCGATGCCGAACACAGCTTCGGAGAGTTCGATCTCGCCGACCTGCTTGCCGGACATATCGTAAACATTAGTCTTAGGCATGATTTAAGCTCTCCTTTCCTTAGCCTCTTGCGGAAGCCTTCTGGGGGTTTCTGCCGGAAGCCTTCTGCGGGTTCTTGCTGATGCCAACTGCGGTGTTCTTGACCTTGTTGTTCTTCACAGTGTTGCGGATGAACACCAGGCCACCCTTGGGGCCGGGGATGGCACCACGAATGGCGATCATGTTCAGCTCAGCATCCACCTGAACGATGTCCAGGTTCTCGATGGTGACCTGCTCATTGCCCATCTGACCGGCGCCGATCTTACCGGGGAAGATCCGGGACTGATGGGAAGATGCACCCATGGAACCAGCGTGACGGTGGACAGGGCCGCCGCCGTGGGTCATGTCGGTGCGGTGTGCGCCATGGCGCTTGATAACGCCCTGGTAGCCGTGACCCTTGCTGATGCCGGTCACATCGATCTTGTCGCCAGCAGCGAAGACGTCAGCCTTGACCACATCGCCGACATTCATGTCAGCAGCGTTGTCCAGACGGAACTCCTTCAGGTGGCGCTTTGCCTCAACGCCGGCCTTCTTCAGATGGCCAGCCTCAGGCTTGGACAGCTTGTGCTCCTTGATGTCCTCGAAGCCCAGCTGCACGGCAGTGTAGCCGTCGGTCTCGACAGTCTTCTTCTGGGTAACGACGCAGGGGCCTGCCTCCACCACGGTGACAGGGATGACCTTGCCGCTCTCATCGAAGATCTGGGTCATGCCCACTTTTTTGCCGATGATTGCTTTCTGCATTTTGGTTTTCTCCTTTTTAATAGGTTATTGGTTGACTGGGGAACATTGGGTGTCCTTTGTCAACATGACCCGTCCGCCCGATGCCAGACAGTGCGGGCAGCCGTAATTGTGACGAGCAATTACAGCTTTATCTCAATCTCAACGCCAGCAGGCAGATCCAGGCTCATCAGAGCCTCAACGGTCTTCTGATTGGGGTTGAGAATATCGATCAGTCTCTTGTGGGTTCTGCGCTCGAACTGCTCACGGCTGTCCTTGTACTTGTGAACAGCACGAAGGATCGTCACAACTTCCTTCTTGGTGGGCAGGGGGATGGGGCCGGAAACAGCAGCGCCGTTGCGCTTAGCGGTCTCCACGATCTTAGCAGCGCTGGAGTCGATCAGCTGATGATCGTAAGCCTTCAGACGAATGCGGATCATTTCTTGGTTTGCCATGGTTGTTTTCCTCCTTGAAAACGTACTCAGTTTCTTTTGTGCCTGGGTACGGTGAACTGTCTGTCCGCGCTACCGTGCGTATCACTCTAGCCTATGAAAAATGGCCGACGCAAGCCGACCCTCTTCCAGACGCAGCGATATACGCAAACGCAGTCTGAACAGTTCAGCCGCCCGATGACCGGACATACTCCGCAGAAGTTACCGTCTAGGACGCAATCTCCTGCATCATCGCATCGCACGCATAATTTCCCTACACATGCCTAAATATGATACCACAGCATGATGCATCTGTCAACCGTTTTTTCAGAAAAAATCACAAAGTTTCTACATAAAATTCAGTCAATATCACGAGATCTTTCCTGCATTTTCCGGCATAAGAAAGCACCCCCGGCACAGTCTGTCGGACTGCCCGGAGGTGCTGCAAATCATTTCATTTCCCAAGGCTTGATCTGGGCGGCTTTCTCGTACAGCTTGAGGTAGCTGTCATAGCGGCTGGGGCTGATGTACCCTTGCGCCACCGCTTGGGTCACGGCGCAGCCCGGCTCTGCCCGGTGGGTGCAGTCCCGGAACTGGCATTGCCCCAGATAGGGGGCAAACTCCGGGAAGGCATAGGGCAGGTTCTCTTTCAGAATAAACTCCATCTGATCCGTATCAAAGGAGGAAAATCCCGGGGTATCCGCAATGAATGTCCCCTCCCCCGCCGCATAGATCTCGACATGGCGGGTGGTGTGGCGTCCTCTGCCCAATTTCTGAGATACCTCGCCGGTTTGCAGGGAAAGATCCGGGCACAGGGCGTTGAGGATGCTGCTCTTGCCCACGCCGGAGTTGCCTGTGAAAGCGGCGAACTTCCCATTCAGCGCTTGGCGCAGCTGCTCCACACCCTCGCCGGTGACGGCGCTGGTCTGGATCACGGTGTAGCCTGCGCTGCGGTAGATCTGCGCCAGACGCTCCCCGGGATCCATGTCCGCCTTATTGATGCAGATGCAGACCTCCACCCCTTGATCTCCGGCGATGGCTGCCACCCGGTCGATGAGGAAAGGCTCGGTCACCGGGTTCACATTGGCGGCGAAGATCACCAGCAGATCCAGATTGGCCACGCTGGGGCGGACGAAGCAGTTCCGGCGGGGCAGGAGCTTTTCCAGCATTCCCCTGCCCTGCTCCACGCTGATGACTGCCAGATCCCCCACCAGAGGGGTCTGACCCCGGCGCATATGCCCCCGGGCCCGGCAGGTCACCACCCGGTCATCCAGCTGCACATCGTAAAACCCGCTGAGGGATTTGATGATCCGTCCCGTCTCAACCATTGAAATCAACCTTTTCCGTGCGGATCAACACGCCGTCGACCCAAATTTCCAAGCTGGCGCTTCCTCTGCCCTTGAGCTGGACAGCGTAGCTGGCAGTGCCCGGCTGGATCTCTTGGTCATCTACAATGGTCTTGCCCGCAAGGATCAAGGTCAGCTTGTAGGGCTCGGTCTTATCCTTGGGCAGGTCAATGGTCTTGTAGAAGGTGATCTCCGGCTCGGTTGCCTCGGTGGGCTCGGTGGTAGGCGCCGTGGTCTCCTTGGGGCCATCGGACACATACAGCACGATCTCGGTGGTGACCTCGATCTCTACACCGGATGCGATAGACTGGCGGATGACCTTACCCTTTTCCAAATTGTTCTCTTCCCGGATCTCGGTGATGGTCTTAAATCCCCGGTCATTGAGCAGCTTCTTGGCTTCCTCCAGCGTCTTGCCCTCTACCAGCGGCACCCGCTCCCGGATGACGCCCTCAGAGAGGTAGACCACGATCTCCGTATTCAGATCCAGCGCTTCATTCACATTGACGGACAATCGGGTAACGGTGTCCTTCGCCTGATCGCTCTCCTCGGTCTCAAAGCGGATGTTCTTGAAGCCGTTGTTGTTCAGCAGACGCTCCGCCTGATCCCGGGACTTGCCGATGATATTGGGTACTTTCACCTTATCCGCTCCCTTGCTCAGGTAGATCACCACGGTCTGACCCCGCTCCAGCGGTGCACCCTGCTGGGGATCGGTCTTGACCACCTGCCCGGCAGGGATCTTGTCGTCGAAGATCTCCTCATACTTGGCAACCAGATCGCCCTTCAGCGCATCGATGTAGTTCTGCGCCACCTCTTTGGTCATACCCTGCATGGGAGCCATAGCGGGCAGTTCATCCTTCTCTTCGCCCATGCTGACATAGACCGTCACCTGGCTGCCGATGGGGATCTGCTCGTTGGCCTTGGGCTTTTGATCCATGATGACGCCCTCTTCGTATTTGTCGCTGTAAGCCGTGTCGCCCTGCACGATCTCAATATTGGGATACTGCTTGCGATCCAGTTCAGCGTACACCTTGCCGATCAAATTGGGCACAGGAGTCAGCTTTGTCTCGTTGCGGAACAGCCCGCCATTGAGCAGCGATACCAAGAAAATCAGAATGGCGACACCCGCCACCGCCGAACAGACTGCCACAGCAATGGTGATGGAGCGGTTGCGGTTCTGGCGCTGCTGGGCAGCAGACTGTCTCGTCCGTGCCGGAGCGCCGCTGCGCCCGGACTGGGGATCTCTGGAAGGTGCCCGCCGGGGATCGGACTGCTGCCCGGTGCGGCGCTGAGGGGCATCCGTCCGGGGATTCTGCTGAGGACTGCGCTGCTGCTGGGCAGGACGGCTGGGATGCGTCCCTGCCACCCGCTCGGCGGTGGTTCTCGGGGGAACTACCACCACACGCTCCTGCTGCGCCACCTGATCGAGCATGGTTGCAGCATCGATATCCCCTTTCTCGCTGTGATCAAAGAGAATGCTGGGATTCTTGCGGAATTCCTCCAGATCTACCAGCATCTGCGTGGCGCTGCTGTACCGCTGATCCGGATCCACCGCCATGGCCTTCATGATGATCTGCTCCAGACCGCCGGGGATGTTGGGGTTCAAGGTGGAGGGCATGGGCGCTCCGCCGTTGATGTGCTGGATCGCCACCGCCACCGGGGATTCCCCATCGTAGGGGGCTCTTCCGGTCATCATCTCGTACATGACCACGCCCAGCGAATATAGATCCGAGCGGTTATCCACTCTTCCGCCCTTGGCCTGCTCCGGGGAGATGTAGTGCACCGACCCCAGCGCTTCCTTGGTCAGCGTATTGTTATTGGACATGATCCGGGCGATGCCGAAATCCGTCACCTTGATGCTGCCGTTTTTCAGCACCATCACATTGTGGGGCTTGATGTCCCGGTGGACAATGCCCCGGCTGTGGGCATGCTCCAGCGCCTTGGCGATCTGGATGCTGAAGTGGAGGGTTTCCTTCCAGTTCAGCGTGCCCTTCTTCTCCATGTACTGCTTCAGGGTGATGCCGTCAATCAACTCCATGACGATGTAGTCGGCCTCGTCCGAAGTGGACACATCGTACACGGACATGATGTTGGGGTGGCTCAGCATGGCGACCGCCTGACTCTCCGCATGGAAGCGGCGGCGGAATTCCTCGTCCTGAGACAGATCATCCTTCAGGATCTTGATGGCCACCAACCGGTTCAGCCGATGGCATCTGGCCTTGTAGACCACCGCCATCCCACCGGTGCCGATCACCTCAAGGATCTCGTACCGACCATCCAAAAGCCGGCCGATGTATTTATCGTTATCCATTTGTATGACTCCTTTCATCTACCGGCTCAGACCGTCACCAGAATGCTCGTCACATTGTCCGGTGCGCCCCGCATTTTAGCAATATCCAGCAATCGCTGGCAGCAGTTTTCTTTGTTGACGCCGTGAACCACCTCGAAGAGGATCTCCAGTTCATCCACCACACCGCTGAGTCCGTCGCTGCACAGCAGCAGCGCGTCCCCACGATCCAGTTTTTCCCGGAAAATGTCGCATTCCACGGTGGTCTCCGTCCCGATGGCTCGGGTGATATAGTTTTTCCCCGGGAAGTTCCGGGCCTGCTCCGGGGTCAGTTCCCCCCGGCTGATCATTCGCTGAACCAGCGAATGATCCGTGGTGATCTGGCGGATGCCCTCGCTGTTGACCAGATAGCACCGGCTGTCACCAATGTTGATGATGGTGGCCTGTTTCCCGCAGACATGCGCCGCCACCAGCGTGGTGCCCATGCCCCGAAATTCTTCAAATTGATTGGCCTGCTCATAGACCGTGAAATTCGCCAGCTTTGCGCCGCTGATAAGCATCTGCTCCACGGCTTCCTGACTCATTCCGGATTTGTGTACCCGTTTCAGCTCCTGCACGAACACATCAATGGCCAAGGAGCTGGCTATGTTGCCGGATTTTGCTCCGCCCATGCCGTCGCAGACCACATAGACCCATGTGGTTCGATCCAACTGTACCATTTGAAAGGCATCTTGATTCTGAGTGCGGACACAGCCTGTGTCCGTAAGACCCCAGCTTTGCATCGGGCAAGCCCCCTTTCGTATTAGTGTTGCCGGCTCTGCTCATACTTACGGCGAAGCTGTCCGCAGGAAGCGTCTATATCGCCCCCCAGCGTCCGGCGCACCGTGGCAGGGATCCCGCCCTCTTCCAGAATTTGCTGGAACCGCTGCACCGCCTGACGGGTGCTGGGCTTCAGCGGGCTTTCCTCCACATGGTTCAGCGGGATCAGATTCATGTGGGCGCCCATGCCCTTGAGCCGCTTCAGCAGCAGCCTTGCGTCTGCTTCGGAGTCGTTCACTCCGTGGATCATGGCATATTCAAAGGAGATCCGCCGGCCGGTGATCCGATAGTAGTCCCGGCAGGCATCCAAAAGTTCTTGGGTGGGATACGCCTTGTTCACCGGCATGATCCGGTCCCGGGTCTCGTCACTTGGCGCATGGAGCGAGATGGACAGGGTAAGCTGCAGCTTTTTCTCCGCCAGTTCCCGGATCTTGGGGATCAGCCCGCAGGTGGAAAGGCTGATGTGACGCATGGAGATGTTCATCCCCTCCGGGCTGTTTACCAGCTCCAGAAAGCGCAGCACATTCTCATAATTGTCCAGCGGCTCCCCGATGCCCATAAGAACGATATGGGACACCGGCAGCCCGGAATCCACTTGGGTAAAAAGCACCTGATCCAAGATCTCTTGGGGCTCCAGCTTCCGCACCAGACCGCCCAGAGTAGATGCACAGAAGGCACAGCCCATCCGGCACCCCACCTCCGTGGAGATGCACACCGTATTGCCGTAGTGATAGCGCATCAGCACCGTCTCCACGCAGTTGCCGTCCGCCAGACGCCACAGGTACTTGATGGTACCGTCCCGCTGGGACTGCTGTCTGCGTACCACCTCCGGCGGCGTAAAAGGGTATCGCTGGGACAGCTCCGTGCGAAGTTCCTTGGAGATGTTGGTCATCTCATCGTAGGAGCGGACGCCCTTATGCAGCCATGTATAGATTTGTTTCGCCCGGAATCCCGGCTGCCCCATCTCTTTCAGCGCAGCAGTCAATTCCGGCAAAGTCATCGCTTTGATGTTCATAGCTTCCTCCGCAGACGGCAGATGAAAAAGCCGTCCGTGTCGTATTCCCCCGGCACTAGTGTCAGCATCGGGCTGTCCTGTTTGCCGAATACCTCCGGCAATCCCAGCGGTTCCATCACAAAATCCCCATGGGATCGCAGGAATTTCTCCACCACGCCCTCATTTTCCCGGCGCACCAGCGTGCAGGTGGAATAGATCAGCACCCCGCCGGGGCGGACATACCGGGCTTGATTGGATAGGATCGCCAGCTGTAATTGGGGAAGTTCCTTCATGGTATCCGGGTCTTTTTCCCGGATATCCGGCTTTTTGCGGATGATGCCGTAGCCGGAGCAGGGCACATCCACCAGCGCAAAGTCCACCTTGTTTTCCAGTTCCGGGTCGAAAACCGCCGCATCGAACAGCCGGGGGGTCATGGTGTCAAAGCCAAGGCGCTGCGCCCCCCGCTTCATCAGTTCCACCTTGTGTTCATGGATGTCCGAGGATAGGATCCGTCCCATCCCGCCCAACGCCATGGCTGCGGCAAAGCTCTTGCCGCCGGGAGCGGCACAGCAATCCGTCACCAGATGGTCCCCTGGGGTGATCCCGGCGCAGTCCACCGCCAGTTTCGCCGCCGCATCCTGCACATAGAACAACCCTTGCTGAAAGCTGCTCAGGCGGTCGATGCTGCCGGTGCCGCCCAAGATCAGGCAGTTCTCCAGCCACGGATGGGGACGGCTCTCCACCCCCTCCTCCGCCAGCCGGGCGGTCAGATCCGGGGTGGTGGTCTTTCGCGTGTTGACTTGGATCACCGTTTCCGGGGATGCGTTGTTGGCCATGAGCATGGGCTCCAGCCGTTGATGCCCCACATAGCTGTCCAACAGCCGAACCAGCCCCTCCGGGTGGGAATACCGGGTGGCCAGATCCTCCGGCGGAGTCAATTCCGTCTGTCTGCGGACGGCGCTGCGCAGCACCCCGTTGACCAGAGATGCCGCATGGGGCTGCTTCTTGCAGTAGCGCTTGGCCAGCTCTACCGATTCGTTCACCGCCGCGCTGTCCGGGATCTTGTCCATCAGAAGGATCTGGTACAGCCCCAGATGCAGGATATCCCGCACCACCGGGCGCAGATCCTTCAGCCGCCCGGTGAGCAGCTGCCGGCAGTAGTGATCCAGCAGCATCCGATTCTGCACCACCCCGTAGCACAGCCGTGTGGCAAGGGCAGCGTCCCGCCTGTCCAGACCGCTGCGGGCAAGCTGCTGCTTCAGCAGACCGTTGGACCAGCCCTCTTTCTTCCCGCAGCCGATAAGCACCTCCAGCGCCGTCTGTCTGGGGGTCATATCAGATCACCAGCGGATGCCCCCGGAAGTAATCCGGTGCAGCCATCCGTTTGCCGCCCTGTGCCTGTATCTGACGGATCTCGATGACCCTTGCATCGCCGCAGGCTATCTTCAGCCCCGTCTTGGTCAGCGCCACCGGAGTCCCGGCGGGCTTGTCCGTGGTCTCGTCCACCAGAACGGTCTGGTGGATCTTAAACATCGTTCCGTCGATCTCGGTGGTAGCCACCGGCCACGGATGCAGTCCCCGCACATGATTGTGGATCTGCTGTGCAGACCGATTCCAGTCGATGGGGCTCATGGTCTTATCCAGCATGGGGGCATAGCTCACCTTGGACTCGTCCTGAGGGGTGCCCTCCACCTTGCCTTGGGTAAACCGGGTCAGGGTCTTGCTCAGCAGGTCTGCCCCCAGCACCGCCAGATCGTCCAGCAGTTCCCCGGCAGTCTCATTTTCTCCAATGGGGGTCTTGGCCACATCGATCACATCCCCTGCGTCCATCTCCCGGCACAGGTACATGGCGCTGACACCGGATTCCGTCAAGCCGTCCAGCACCGCCCACTGATAGGGGGCGCTGCCCCGATAGGCAGGCAGCAGGCTTGCATGGATATTGATGCACCCCAGCGTGGGCACATCCAGCACCTTTTGGGGCAGGATCCGCCCGTAGGCCACCACGGCGCAGATATCCGGCTTCAGATCTTTGAGCTGCTGCACCGATGCTTCCTCCCGGAAGTTCTCCGGCTGGAATACCGGGATGCCGTGGCTCAGCGCCACCTCCTTCACCGGAGATGCCACCAGCTTCATGCCCCGTCCCTTGGGACGATCCGGCTGGGTATATACGCCGACCACATCAAATCCGTCGGCAAGGATCTTCTTCAGGCAGGTCGCCGAGATCTCCGGCGTGCCCATAAATACAACTCGCATGGAATCCCTCCCCATGGTTTCACGATTCTTACAGTTCTTCCAGTTCATCCTCCGACAGGAACCGCTCCATCACCTGGGTGTACACGATTCCGTCCAGATGATCCAGTTCGTGGCAGAAGCACCGGGCGATCAGTTCCTCCCCCTCCGCTTCGAACCAGTCTCCGTTGCGGTCCTGTGCCCGAACCTTTGCAAACATGGGGCGCTTCACCAGACCGTATTTACCGGGAACGGACAGGCAGCCCTCTGCCCCCTCCTGCTCGCCGGAAGTCTCCACCAGTTCCGGGTTCACCAGTTCCAGCACCTCGTCCCCGGTATCAACCACCACCACACGGCGGAGGATCCCCACCTGCGGTGCGGCCAGTCCCACGCCGTTGGCGTCTTCCAGAGTCTCTTTCATATCCTCCAGCAGCGTGTGCAGTTTGCTGTCGAAGGAGGTCACCGGCTTACATACCTTGTGCAGCGCCGGTTCCTGATCCGTGTGAATTCTACGCAATGCCATTGCTCATAACCCCTTTTCTTAGTTATATCCATTCACATCCGCAAAAGCCGATACACCACGGTTGCGCCGATCCTTGGCAAACTGCCGCAAAAACAGAGCGATGGTGCTGCGCAGCGGTCTGTCTGCCTGACAGCGCAGCGTCAGCCGGTAGCGGAAATTGTAGTTGATCTTCATCACCGGGCAGGGGGCAGGCCCCAGCAGGGTGTATGCTTCTTCGTCATATTGATTCTGCCGCAGCCATGCGCTGAGGCTGTCCCGAAACAGGGCGCTCCCCCGGAGCACCGCCGCTTCATTCTCCCCCACAAAAGTGATGGTGACGCAGTCACCAAAGGGGGGCAGTCCCAACGCCCGGCGCAGTCCCATTTCCAGATCGTAGAATCCGTCATAGTCCTGTTCCGCCGCAAGCTGGATCACCCGGTGCTGGGGTGCCATGGTCTGGATCACCGCCCGCCCGGGACTGCTGCCGCGGCCTGCCCGCCCAACCACTTGGGTGAGCATATTGAAGGTGGTCTCCGCCGCCCGATAGTCATCGGAATACAGACTCAAGTCTGCGTCCAGCACGCCCACCAGCGTCACATCCGGAAGATTCAGCCCCTTGGCAACCATTTGGGTGCCGATGAGGATGGGGATCTTCTCTTTCTGAAACCGTTCCAACATCGCCTCATGCGGATCGGAAGCGCTGACGGTATCAGCGTCCATCCGCAAGATGGGGGTATCGGGAAATTCCAGTTCCAATTCCTGCTGGATCCGCTGAGTCCCCATACCGATGGGCTTCAGCGGGCCGCCGCACTTGGGACATCGATCCGGCACGCTCTGGGAGTGACCGCAGTAGTGGCACATCAGCCGACCGTTGGCGCTGTGGTAGGTGAGCCGGTTGCTGCACCGAACGCATTCCGGGCTTTCCCGGCAGTCCACGCAGACCAGCGCCCTTGCGTTGCCCCGGCGGTTGAGGAACAGGATGGTCTGTTTCCCGCATCGCACATTGTCCCGGATGGCGTCCAACAGGAAAGTGCTGAAGGGGGAATCATTGCCCCGTTTCAGTTCCTCCCGCATATCCACCACCTCCACCCGGGGCATCTGGCGGCCGTTATACCGGCTGCTCAGCGTATAGAGGCTGTAGTCCCCATGCTTGGCGTGGTACATGGTCTCCAGCGACGGGGTGGCTGAACCGAACAGCACCAGCGCCCCTTCCTTGGCGCCACGCCAGATGGCGATCTCCTTTGCCGAGTAGCGGGGGGAATTCTCTGATTTATAGGTATGCTCCTGCTCCTCATCCAGAATGATGATCCCCAGATCATCCATAGGCGCAAATACCGCAGACCGGGTGCCCACAGCCACCCGTGCCTGCCCGGAGCGGATGCGCTTCCATTGGTCGTAGCGTTCTCCGGCAGCAAGGCTGCTGTGGAGCACCGCCACCGTCTCACCGAAGTGAGCTGCCAGCAGGCTTAAGAGCTGAGGGGTCAGCCCGATCTCCGGCACAAGAAGCATTGCGCTCTTACCTTGATCCAAGCAAAAGCGGATCAGCTTCAGATACACCGCCGTCTTGCCCGATCCGGTGACGCCGTACAGCAGTGCCGCCCCGGGTGTCGGGGACATCATCTGGCGGCACAGCCCATCGTAAGCGGGGATCTGCTCCCCGGACAGCTCCACCGGACCGTCGATCTGAGCCGGGCGGATCTGCCTGCACCGGAGGGTGGGTCTGCGGCTCAATGTCACATAGCCCAGCGTCTCCAGCCGCTTCACCGTGGCGGCAGATGCGCCGGTATAGTAGCAGATATCCTTGACCGATGCCGTCCCCACGCTGCACAGCAGCTCCAGCACCGCCCGCTGCATGGCAGCGGATCGGGGGCGGTGGGCGGCATACTCCATGGCTTCCTCCGCAGACGCGGCAAGGGTCGCGATTTGTTCCGACCGGTCGCCGGTTCTGCGCAGGAAGTCCGATTCCGTGGTGATCCACTTTTTCCGAAGGAGATACTTGATTGCGGCGGTTCTGGCTTCCTCCTCCGGCACGGCGGTCTTCAGATCCTCCATGGTGCCCGCACCGCCCAGAGCCTTCAGGCAGTCTGCGATCTTCCGGGCATCCGGCTGGCGGGTGATCTCCCCCTGCCGAAGTTCCTCCGGCGCCAGGGTGAACCGCTCCACCGTGCGGAACCATAGTCCGCCGGGGAGCATGACTCTCGCCGCTTCGTAGAAAGTGCAGTAGTACCGCTGGGTCATGAATGCCGCCAGACGCAGCATCACAGGACTCAGCAGCGGCTCATCATCCAGCATCTGATCCACCGGTTTCAAGCCCTGCTCGTCCCCGGACTGGATCTCCAGCACGATGCCCTCGCACCTGCGGTTGCCCGCACCGAAGGGCACCTGCACCCGCATCCCCACTTGTAGGGGCATATCATCGCCAAAGCGGTAGGAATAGGGCTTGTCTATGGCAAATACAGCGGCGCTGACCGCAATTTTCCCGATCATCCCCATTCCTCCTTTGGCAGATGCTTACTTGGTGTATTCGTCCTTCAATGTGGCGGTCAGCTTTCCGTCCGCCACCTCCCGGATGGCCAGGGTCACAGGCTTTTCCGGCAGGTCCTCACCCAGCTCGTTCGCCTCGTCTGCGATCTGGCGGGCACGCTTTGCCACCACATTCACCAGCAGGTAGCGGCTGTCAATATTCTCCAACAAATCAGCCAAAGGGGGGTACAACATAATTACATTCCTCCATTATTCTTCATGGGCATGTTCGTCCATGATCTTCAAAATTTCCTGAGCGCATACATCCGCATCCTGATTGACCACGATATAGTCATAGCGGAAGCGCTGCTCCATCTCCCATTTTGCCCGCTCCAACCGCAGTTCGATCTGCTGGGCAGAGGTATCGCCCCGGCTTCTCAGCCGGCGCTCCAATTCCTCCACGCTGGGGGGCATCACAAAAATCAGCGTTGCATCGGGGTAGACCTGCTTGATGTTAAAAGCGCCTACCGGCTCCACATCCAGCACCACATTCTTCTCCCGCAGCTTTTCATCCAGCTGCTGCTTGGGGGTGCCGTAGAAAGTATCGTTGTGGAAATCGTATTCCAGCATCTGGTTTCCGGCGATCATATCTTGGAATTCATCCACCGTCACGAAGTAATAGTGCACCCCCTGCTCCTCCCCTTGACGGGGGGCTCTGGTGGTGGCGGAAACCGAGAAGCACAGGTCTGAGCGGGCACTCATCACCTTGGACAGCACCGTGCTTTTGCCCACGCCGGACGCACCCGAGAAAACGAAAAGATTTCCCTTACTCATCCGTCATCCTCCTCATATTTTGTGCCCTGCTTGTCCTGAGCCCGTTCGCAGATGGTCTCAGGGCCGATGGCCGACAGGATCACATGATCCGTGTCCATCAGCAGGACGGATTTTGTTTTTCTTCCATAGCTGGCATCGATCAGCATCGTCCGATCTCTTGCCTCTTGGATCACCCGCTTGATGGGCGCAGAATCCGGGCTGACCACCGCCAGCACCCGTCCGGCGGCCACCATGTTGCCAAAACCAATGTTGATCAGCTTCATAGGTGGCTCCTTATTCCAGATTCTGGGTCTGCTCCCGGATCTTTTCCAGCTCCGCCTTGATCTCCACCACGATCCGGGCGATCTTCACATCGGTGCATTTGGATCCGGTGGTGTTGGCTTCCCGGTTCATCTCCTGAAGCAGGAAGTCCAGCTTTCTGCCCACGGCACCGCCTGCGGTGAGCATGGCATCCATCTGCTCCAAATGGCTGCGCAGGCGGACGGTCTCCTCATCCACGGCGACCTTGTCGGCAAAGATGGCTGCTTCCGTTAGGATCCGGGACTCGTCGATGGACTTGCTCTCCAGCACTTCCCGCATTTTCTCTTCCAGACGATGCCGGTAGTCTGCCACCGTCTGGGGGCTGGCCTGCTCCACCTGCGTCACCAGCGCAAGGATGGTCTGACCACGGCTTCTCAAATCCGCTTCCAGCGCCGCACCCTCTGTGGCTCGCATCCGGTCGTAGGCTTCCAGCGCTTGCTCCACCACGCCCAGAAGATCTGCCTTGAGCTGCTCCTCGTCGGTCTGGGGCTTCTCCACCAGAAATACCTCCGGCATCTTGGCCAGCGCTGTTACGCTGATGTCGTCGGTGACACCATATTCCTGCACCATGCTGCGCATGGCGTTCAGGTATCCTTCCACCACCGGGCGGTTCAGCGTGATCTGCACCTGCTGCGCCGTCTCGGCGTTGACCGTGATGAACACATCCACCTTACCCCGTCCCACATGGGCTTTCACCCGCTGCTTCACCGCATCCTCAGCAAAGGAGAATGCCCGGGGCATCTTCACCGTGCAGTCCAGATATCGGTTGTTCACCGAACGGATCTCCACTGTAAACTCCCGACCGTTCACCGTTTCCACGGCACGGCCGTATCCAGTCATGCTTTTGACCAAGCCAATGACCTCCTTCTATGATGGGCTGTGCCCCTGTTGGGGGGCATAGCCTGTGATCGTATATACTGTTTTCTGCTTTTTGCTCCTGCGGCGGTCCATCCATACGGCTGCCGCCAGCCCCAGTAAGAATCCGGCGCAGCCAAAGCCGGCGCCCATATCCATCTGTGCCCCCAGCGCATAGCCCCCGAAGAACAGGAGCATGGGCAGCACATACACGACAGCCGCCGCCTTCAGCACCCCCGAAGTCTCCGATGAGATCACCACCAGATCTCCGGGACGGGCGCCGATGGGATTGTCCGCCGGGACGACCATAGTCTGCTGAGCCGCCCCGCAGCCGGCGCATTGGTGGCAGTCCCCAGAGCAGGCACTCTGGCGCAGATGGATCACCTCTGCCCTGCCGTCCGGCAGGAGGCTGCGGACTTTTACCGTCTGCTCCATGGTCAGGATTCCTCCGCGGCTGGAGCGGCAGGCGCCACCATCACGGACACGCTGTACCGTCCCACCGAGCCCACATTGGGGAACTTATTGGAAATGGTGATGACCGGCTCGATCATCTCCGCCCCGGTGACGGCCGACAGGTTGACCTGTGCGGTGATATCCGCCGGGGTAATGGCGTCGACCTGCTCCTTGGGCCCACGCACCGTCACCGTCAGCTTCTGGGTCAGCACATCGGCTTCCATTCCTTCAGGCACATGGAGCATCTGGATGTTGGTGATATCCAGCGTCTTTTTCTTCAGTTCCGGGAAGGAGATGGTCACCTTTGCCTTGCTGACGCCGCTTTCATTGGTGACGCCGTCGGGCAGCAGGATCTCAAATTCTTTGGTCGTAGTAGAGTCGATCTCCGCCAGATTGATGGTACCCACCGTGATCTGATCCAGCTTCTTGATGACTTCCTCGCTGCCGGAAATGGTGATCTGGGCGGGGTCGATCTTAATGGAGGTGGTCTGCTTGGTTGCGCCGCCGCCGTCCACCACATCTACCGCCACATCGATCTTGCGGATGGCGGAGATCCGAAGTTTCAGCTGAACCTGCTCGATATTGGTGGTGACCTGCGCCACATCCAGAGGATCGCCTGCCTCGTTCTGCAATTCATAGCGGTAGCTCTGGGAGATGGACTGGGTACGGTTGATCAGATCTACCTTGATGGCTGCGTGATGGATCTGATCCACCACTTCCTTCGGGCCGGAGATCTTGATCTGGGTGAAGTCCAGCTCCGGGGTACCCTTGATGTAGCCATCGGGCACACTGCCCTCATAGAGGATCTGCACCGGCACATCCTTGGTGACTTTCTCCGCCACCACCACTCGGATCCGCTTGGGATCCCTTCCCTGCACCGTGATAGGGCCGCTGAGCAGTTCATTGGGCGGGGATACCGTATATCCCACCTGATACTCTCCCGGCTCGTTGATGGTGCCGAGATCTGCCACAACAGTCAGGTTGGCGGAATTGATCTTATTCAGATCCGACCGGGTGCCTGCCAGCTCCACCGTCACCAGCGGATTGGGGTCGGACACCACCATCAGCTGCTTCTCCGCAAGGGAGTCCATGTTGTCCAGCACCACCGGCACCTTGTAGTAAGGTCTGGTCTGATCCGGGCTGATCACCGTGATCACATACAGCCACAGACCAAATGCCAGCGCAATGGCGATCAGCGCACTGCCCACTTTACTTTTCATCGCGAGTTTCCTCCTTATGGGCCAGCTTCTGCTTCAGGCGGATCAGCGGGCTCGGATCCTGATTTTTCTTATCTTCCTTACAGAGTTCCTGCCGCAGCAGCCGCTCCAAGGTCTGGGGGGCAAGATGCCGCTTCAGCATACCGCCCACCGCCACAGAGATGGTGCCCGTTTCCTCCGATACGATGACCACCACCGCATCAGACGCTTCGCTCATGCCCACGCCCGCCCGGTGACGGGTACCCAGATCGGCGCTGAGCCGGTGGCTCTCCGACAGGGGCAGCACACAGCCTGCCGCTGCGATCTCACCGTCACGGATGATCATTGCGCCGTCGTGGAGCGCCGCCTTGGGGAAGAAGATGTTGCGGATCAGCTGCTCAGACACTTTGCCGTTGATGATGGTGCCGGTCTTGAAGTATTCTTCCAGACGCTGGTTCCGGGCAAAGACGATCAGCGCGCCGATCTTGTCATGGCTCATGACTTCACAGGCCATGACGGTCTGGGAGATCACCAGTTCCATCTGCTCCACATTTTCCTTGGGGCTGATGAGCTGCTTGATGCTGACGCTGCCCAAGTGATCCATCATACGGCGAAGCTCCGGCTGGAACAGAATGACCAGCGACAGCATTCCCACCGCCAGTACCTGATTCAGCAAAAAGCTGAGGGTATGCAGATCCCATAGCTGGGTACACCACGCCGCTACCAGCATGGCGACCACCACACCGGCGATCCGCATGGTGGTGGTGGAGCGGATCATGCGGATCACGCAGTAGATGATATATGCCACAATGGCGATATCGACATAGTCCGACAGCGACATGGAGGTCAGTTGCTTGACCAGATCCTGCAGATACTCCATAAACGACCATACCTCGCTTTTCCTTGGTGTTTGCGGCAGTTTCAGAAAATCCTGATAACTACCCTATTATCCTTACTATTATAGCGGATACCCCTATCAATAGCAAGAGATAATCTGAAAATTTTCCCGGTCAGCCGGGGCGCAGCCGTGCCGCCGCTGCATGTTCCAGCGCATCCACCTGCGCCTGCGACGCGTCGTGACCGAAGCTGATACGGACGGTGCCGGTGTCCAATGTCCCGGCGCTTTGGTGGGCCAAAGGTGCGCAGTGCAGCCCCGCCCGGACGGCGATGCCCTCCTGCGCCAGCAGCGATGCCGCCTGCTCGCAGTCCATGGCGCAGCGGAAGGACACCGTCCCCAGCTGATGATCCCCGGAAAAAACTTCCAGCCCCAGATTCCGGAGCCGCCGGGCTGCCAATGCCGCCGCCTGCTGCTCCGCAAGACCGATCTGAGCCGGGGTGCGCTCCAGCACATAGCGGATCCCCGCATCCAGTCCTGCGATCCCCGGCACATTCATGGTGCCCGCCTCCCCCCGGTCCGGCAGGAAGTCCGGCATCTGCTGGCGCAGGGACTCGCTTCCCGTGCCCCCGGTGAGCCACGGTCTGGGCAGTCTGCGGCACAGCAGCAGCCCCGTCCCCATGGGGCCCAGCAACCCCTTGTGCCCCGGCATGGCAATAAAATCTGCCCCCAGCGCTTGGGTATCCAGCGGCAGCGCCCCGGCAGACTGGGCCGCATCAATGATGAAAGGGATCCCCCGGCGGCGGCACATCTGCGCCATCTGTTCGATGGGTAGGATGTAGCCGAACACATTGGACACATGGGTGAACACCGCCGCCTGTGCGCCCCGGCGCAGGCAGCGGTCAAACTCCTCCAGCGTATCCTCGGGGCAGAACAGCCGCCTGCCCGCCACCATCATCCGTGCCCCCAGCCCATGGAGCGTCCGGGTGACAGCGTTGTGCTCGAAACCGGACACCGCCACCTTCATCCCCGGCTTCACCAAGGTGCGCATGGCCATGTTCAGCCCTTGGGTGCAGTTCATGGTGAACACCACCTGCTCCGGGCTGCATCGAAACAGCGCCCTGCCGCTTCCCGGCATTGGTACAGCACCTGCGCCCCGGCCCGCGCCGCCGGGTGACTGCCCCGCCCCGGGTTGGCGCACTCTGCCATGGCCTTGGACACCGCCTGACAGACGCATTCCGGCTTGGGATAGGATGTGGCGCCGTTGTCAAGATATACCATGGCACAGCTCCTCTACCATTCCATCACTATGGAGCAGATAACTTTTCCGAAAGGGCACCCGTTCCCGGCGCAGCAGCTCCAATCCCTGTTCCAACTCCGTCAGCTTCGCCTCCACCCCGTAGCCGCATCCCCGTTCTTCCATCCACCGGGGCGTGCGCCGCAGATGGCAGGTGATCCCCTCCGTCCCAAAGAGCCGCTCACACCGCTGGGCATGGGTGATGGAGCGGAATGTGATAAAAAATGTTTTCATATGGCAAAACCTCCCGAGCCAAGCTATGCGATGCCCACCGGAAAAGTTCGGCATACAAAATGCCCGCTCCGGCAGATCCGAAGCGGGCAAATGCTTATTCTTCCAGCAGGCACACGGCGTGGCAGCTCATGCCCTCCTGCCGTCCTGTAAATCCCAGACGCTCCTCCGTGGTGGCTTTGACATTCACCCGGCTGGGGTCGACGCCCAGCGCCTTGGCAATGTTTTCCTGCATGGCGGGGATATGGGGTCTGAGTTTGGGTTTCTGGGCGATCATGGTCACATCGATGTTGCCCACCCGGAATCCCCGTTCTTTCACCTTTTCGCCTACCACTTCCAGCAGGCGCAGGGAGTCCGCCCCCTTGTACCGGGGATCGGTATCCGGGAAATGCAGACCAATGTCTCCCAGCCCCGCAGCGCCCAACAGCGCATCAGACACCGCATGGAGCAGTACATCGGCATCGCTGTGTCCATCCAATCCCATGGGGTAGTCCAATTTCACGCCGCCGAGGATCAGATCTCTGCCCTCCACCAAGCGGTGCACATCATATCCGTGCCCAATTCTCATATCTGTTCCTCCATCAGCATTTCCGCTACCTTCAGATCAAAGGGAGTGGTGACCTTCAGGTTCCGTTCGTCCCCCTCTACGGTCTTCACCCGCATCCCCAGACGCTCCACCGCCGAGCAGTCGTCGGTGATCTGAGCGCCGTCTTCCCGGGATTTTTTCAGCGCCCCACGCAGCAGGTCAAAGTCAAAGACCTGCGGGGTCTGCACCGCCCGGAGGGCGCTCCTGTCCGGAGTGGATTCCACCGTCCCGGCAGGGGCCACCTTGATGGTGTCCTTCACCGGGATCACCGGCACCGCCGCGCCGTAGCTGTTGGCGGCACGCACCACCCGGTCGATGACCTGCCATGTCACCAGCGGACGGGCGCCATCTTGGATCGCCGCCAGTTCCACATCCTCAGACAGAGCATTCAGTCCCAATTCCACCGACTCCTGACGGTCACTGCCGCCCACCACCACCGCCTGTACCTTGGCGAAGCCGGCGCACAGGTCTGCGATCCGGCGGATGAGATCCTGCCGGGTGACGATGACGATCTCGGCAATGGCATCGCAGTTCTGGAACGCCCGAACGGTATGGACGATCATCGGCTCTCCCTTGAGCGGTGCCATCACCTTGTCGATGCCCCCCATCCGGGATGCGCTTCCAGCTGCCACGATCACAGCGCCGCATCGGCGCAGGGGCAGCGCCTTTCGCGTCAGCTTGGTATATTTGGAAAGATACTTGGAAATATCCATAGTTTACAGCTCCATTACCAGTTGTTTGAAATAATTCCCCCGAACCTCGAAGTTCTTGAATCGGTCAAAGGATGCGCTGGCCGGGGACAGCAGCACCACATCCCCCCGCCGGGCAGCAGCAGCCGCCCTGTGGACAGCCTGTGCAAAATCCTCCACCAGTTCCATTTCGGGGTGTCCTTCCCGGTATTCCGGGCAGTCCACCACCGCACAGCGGATCTTTTCTGCGGTGTCCCCGGTGAGGATCAAGTGCTTCACATGGGCGCAGATCTCCGGCCCAAGCACATCATAGGGAATGTGCTTGTCATATCCTCCGGCGATGAGGATCACCTTCTGGGGGAAGCTGCGAAGGCCCGAGATGGTCCTGCTGGGAGAGGATGCAATGGAATCGTTGTAGAAGCGCACGCCGTCCTTCTCCCGCACCAGTTCGATGCGGTGGGCCACCCCGCCAAAGGTGCCCGCCACATGGCGGACCGTTTCGTCGGTCACCAGTCCATCGGTGACGGCGATGGCCGCCATATAGTTCTCGATGTTGTGATCCCCGGGCAGTAGGATCTCACCTGCCGCCATAACGCGCTGAATTTGCCCATGCTTTGCCCGATAAATGATACCATCAGCGCAGAACACCCCGTTTTCCACCGGCTTTTTCCGGGAGAAGTACCGGGTCTGCCCATTGCCCACCATGGGGGCGGTGATGTCATTGTCTGCGTTGACGATCAGCAGTCCATCCGAGCCCTGATAGCGGAACACATTGGTTTTGGCATCGATGTACTCCTGCATATCCTTGTGGACATCCAGATGGTTGGGCGCCAGATTGGTGATGACCGCACGGGGCGCACTGCGGCGCATATCCATCAGCTGGAAAGAGCTGAGTTCCACCACCGCATAGTCCTCCTTCCCCATACGGGGGACATCCGCCAGAAGGGGCTTGCCAATGTTGCCCCCCAGCCAGACGGTGTAACCCTGAGCCTTCAGCATCTCCGACACCAGGGTGGTGGTGGTCGTCTTGCCGTCGGAGCCTGTAATGGCGATGATCCGACAGGGGCACAGTTCAAAGAACACCTCCATCTCCGAGGTGATCTGCGCCCCCCCACAGCGAAGCTGCTCCAGCGCCGGGTGATCCGGGTGCATCCCCGGGGTACGGAAGACCACATCAGCATTCACATGATCCAGATAGGAGTCGCCCAAATGGAGTTCCGCTCCCATGCGCTCCAGTTCCAGCACTTCATCATCCAATTTCTCCCGGGGAGTGCGGTCACAGCCCACCACCCGGCATCCATGCTCCAGCAGCAGCCAGGTCAGAGGTCTGTTGCTTACGCCCAGCCCCAGCACCCCCACAGTCTTGCCCTGCAAGGCGTCAAAATATTCATCAAACCGGTTTTTCATATCCGTTCCTCGCTTCCAAGCAGGGGGATCTCCCCCCATTTACCTGTCTTTAGTATATCCTCTTGAAAAAGATTTTGCAAGACATTTGACATTCGCCCTCTGATACGATAAAATGGGTGGGCAACCGGGTTGGACAGCCGCGTGCAGACGCCGAAAGGCGCTGTATGAGGAAAGTCCGGGCTCCATAGGGCAAGGATAACGGGTAACGCCCGCCGAGGGTGACCTCAGGACAAGTGCAACAGAGATATGTCGCCTTCCTTTTGGGAGGTAAGAGTGAAAAGGTGCGGTAAGAGCGCACCCATCCCATGGAGACATGGGTATGCTGTAAACTCTATCCGGAGCAACACCGTGTGAGGGACGCATGACTGGCCCGGTCGTCCCCAAGAGGTGGCTGGATCCCAGGAGCAATTCTGGGGCTAGATAGATGGCTGTCAAAACAGAACCCGGCTTATAGACCCGGTCGCACCAAAGCGCCGCCCAATTGGGCGGCGCTTTCTCTTTGCCACGAAGCATCGATACTACGCAAAAATCCCCGCATGACTTTCGTCATGCGGGGATTTGACCATTGTACACGGATCTCTCCGGCGGAAAGCGCCGAAGCGGGTGTCACTTTAGATCAGGAATTACTCCAGGATCTCGGTAACAACGCCGGAACCGACGGTACGGCCACCCTCACGGATAGCGAAACGCAGGCCCTTCTCGATAGCGATGGGGGTGATCAGCTCAACGCTCATCACAACGTTATCGCCGGGCATGCACATCTCAACGCCCTCGGGCAGAGTGATGATGCCGGTCACGTCAGTGGTACGGAAGTAGAACTGAGGACGGTAGTTGTTGAAGAAGGGAGTGTGACGGCCGCCTTCATCCTTGGACAGGACGTAAACCTGAGCCTGGAACTTGGTCAGGGGGTGGATGGAGCCGGGCTTGCACAGAACCTGGCCTCTCTCGATGTCCTTCTTGTCAACACCACGCAGCAGAGCGCCGATGTTGTCGCCAGCCTCAGCGTAGTCCAGCAGCTTGTGGAACATCTCGATGTCGGTCACGACGGTGGACTTCTTCTCGTCGCTCAGGCCAACGATCTCGACCTGCTCGTTCTTCTTGATGACGCCACGCTCAACACGACCGGTAGCAACGGTGCCACGGCCGGAGATGGTGAAGACGTCCTCGACGGGCATCAGGAAGGGCTGGTCAGCCTTACGGTCGGGAGTGGGGATATACTCGTCAACAGCGTCCATCAGAGCCTTGATGCAAGCGTACTCGGGAGCATTCACGTCCTTGGACTCGGAGATCAGAGCATTCAGAGCGGAGCCCTGGATCACGGGGATGTCGTCGCCGGGGAACTCGTAGAAGGACAGAGTCTCACGGATCTCCATCTCAACCAGCTCCAGCAGCTCGGCGTCGTCAACCAGGTCAGCCTTGTTCATGAACACAACGATAGCGGGCACGCCAACCTGACGAGCCAGCAGCAGGTGCTCCTTGGTCTGAGCCATGGGGCCGTCGGTAGCAGCGATAACCAGGATCGCGCCGTCCATCTGAGCAGCGCCGGTGATCATGTTCTTGATGTAGTCGGCGTGGCCCGGGCAGTCAACATGAGCGTAGTGACGCTTCTCGGTCTGGTACTCGACGTGAGCGGTGTTGATCGTGATACCACGAGCCTTCTCCTCGGGAGCCTTATCGATGGAAGCGTAGTCCTCGAAATCAGCGAAGCCCTGCAGGGACAGGTACTTGGTGATTGCGGCGGTCAGGGTGGTCTTGCCGTGGTCAACGTGGCCGATGGTGCCGATGTTGACATGCGGCTTATTTCTTTCGAACTTCTGCTTTGCCATTTTGGATTTTCCTCCTGTTATGATGAAATAAAATGGAAAATGATAAACGGTTTTTACGCGCTTCTAAGGACATCATACTACATGATCTCCAGAAACACAAGAGAAATTTTTGAAAATTTCCCGTGAACTGCGGTAAAGCGTCGCCTTACCGCAGTTATTTCGATCAACCCTTGGCGCGGGCCTTCACGATCTCTTCGGTCTTGCTCTTGGGCAGCTCAGCGTTGTGGCTGGGCTCCATGGAGTAGTTGCCGCGGCCCTGAGTCTTGGAACGCAGGTCGGTGGCATAACCGAACATCTCGGACAGGGGGACATTTGCATCGATCTGGACAGAACCGGTTCTGGTGATCTGACCCAGAATGTTGCCGCGGCGGGCAGTGACATCGCCGATGACGACGCCCATGTACTCGTCGGGAACATTGATGGAGACCTTCATGATGGGCTCCAGGATGCAGGGGTTCGCCTTGCGGCAGGCTTCCTTGAAGGCCATAGAACCGGCGATCTTAAATGCCATTTCAGAGGAGTCGACCTCGTGGTAAGAGCCGTCGAACAGGGTGACCTTCACATCCACCACGGGGTAACCGGCCATAACGCCGGCCGCCATGGCGCCCTGAATACCGGCGTCGACAGCGGGGATATACTCCTTGGGGATAGCGCCGCCAACCACAGCGTTGACGAACTCGTAGCCCTTGCCGGGCTCGTTGGGCTCCACACGGATCTTGACATGACCGTACTGGCCCTTACCGCCGGACTGACGGGCATACTTGGTATCCTGCTCCACAGACTTGCGGATGGTCTCCTTGTAAGAGACCTGAGGTGCGCCGACATTGGCCTCCACCTTGAACTCACGCAGCAGACGGTCGACGATGATCTCCAGATGGAGCTCGCCCATACCGGCGATGATGGTCTGACCGGTCTCCTGATTGGTGTAGGTTCTGAAGGTGGGATCCTCTTCTGCCAGCTTGGCCAGTGCAATACCCATCTTCTCCTGACCAGCCTTGGTCTTGGGCTCGATGGCAACCTCGATAACAGGCTCAGGGAACACCATGGACTCCAGAATGATGGGGTGATCCTCATCACAGAAGGTATCACCGGTGGTGGTATTCTTCACACCGACAGCGGCGGCGATGTCGCCGGCGTAGACGATGTCGATATCCTCCCGGTGGTTGGAGTGCATCTGCAGGATACGGCCCAGACGCTCTCTGGACTGCTTGGTGCAGTTCAGAACCGTGGTGCCCTTAGTCAGCGTACCGGAGTACACACGGAAGTAGCACAGCTTACCCACATAGGGGTCGGTAGCGATCTTGAAGGCCAGAGCAGAGAAGGGAGCCTCATCGGAAGCAGGACGGAAGTCCTCCTCGCCGGTGTCGGGGTTGACGCCCTTGATGCCCTTCTTGTCCAGGGGGCTGGGCATGTAATCAACCACCGCATCCAGCACCTGCTGGACGCCCTTGTTCTTGTAAGAGGTGCCGCAAACCACGGGAACCATCTCATTGTCGATGGTAGCCTTACGGATGCAGGCCTTGATCATGTCAACGGGAACTTCCTCGCCCTCCAGATACATCATAGCGATGTCATCATCCAGAGTGGAGACAGCGTCCATCAGCTTCTCGTGGTACTCGTTGCAGATGTCCACCATATCCTCGGGGATCTCCTCCACACGGACATCCTTGCCCAGATCATCATAGAAGACATTGGCCTTCATGGTGATCAGGTCAACGTTGCCCTTGAAGAAGGCCTCGGAGCCGATGGGCAGCTGAATGGGCACAGCATTGCACTTCAGACGATCGTGGATCATGTCCAGAACGCGGTAGAAGTCCGCGCCCAGAATGTCCATCTTGTTGACATAGATCATACGGGGGACCCGGTACTCGTCGGCCTGACGCCAAACGGTCTCGGTCTGGGGCTCGACACCGCCCTTGGCGCACAGAACGGTGACAGCACCGTCCAGCACACGCAGGGAACGCTCGACCTCAACGGTGAAGTCCACGTGACCCGGGGTGTCGATGATGTTCAGGCGGCAACCCTTCCACATACAGGTGGTAGCCGCGGAAGTGATGGTAATACCACGCTCCTGCTCCTGAGCCATCCAGTCCATGGTGGCGGAACCATCATGAGTCTCACCGATCTTGTAATTCTTACCGGTGTAGAACAGGATACGCTCGGTGGTGGTGGTCTTACCGGCATCGATGTGAGCCATGATGCCAAAGTTTCTGGTGTTTTCCAAGGAATACTGTCTAGGCATTGTAGTGTATCTCCTTCATTACCAGCGGAAATGGCTGAATGCCTTGTTGGCCTCGGCCATCTTGTGGGTATCCTCGCGCTTCTTCACGGCGTTGCCAGTGTTGTTGGCAGCATCCATGATCTCAGCAGCCAGACGCTCCTTCATGGTGTTCTCGCTGCGGTTGCGGCTGTAAGTGGTCATCCAGCGCAGACCCATGGTCTGACGACGAGCGGGACGAACCTCGATGGGCACCTGGTAGGTAGCGCCACCGACACGGCGAGACTTGACTTCCACGGCGGGCATGACATTCTCCATAGCCTGCTGGAAGACTTCCAGACCGTTCTTGCCGGTCTTGTTCTCGACGATTTCAAAAGCACCATAGACGACCTTCTGGGCAACACCCTTCTTGCCGTCGAGCATGATGCTGTTAACGAGCTTGGTAACCAGAACAGAATTATAGATCGGATCCGGCAGAACTTCTCTCTTGGGAACATTACCTCTTCTGGGCACTTTGCTTCCCTCCTTCATAATATAATGATTTCATCGGTACTCGAAAGTGGTGTACTTTCTGACTTTCGTTGTGCCTGCCAACAAGAGGAATTCATCTATGATAAAACCTTCATTGGCAAGGCTTTGCCTTGCGTAAGGCGGGGTAAAAATTCAAATGGATCGAAGCAGAATCTTACTTCTTGCCAGCCTTGGGACGCTTTGCACCGTACTTGGAACGAGCCTGCATACGGTTCTGCACACCCTGAGTATCCAGAGTGCCGCGGATGATGTGGTAACGCACACCAGGAAGGTCCTTGACACGGCCGCCGCGGATCAGAACAACAGAGTGCTCCTGCAGGTTGTGGCCGACGCCGGGGATGTAAGCGGAAACTTCCATACCGTTGGTCAGGCGAACACGAGCGATCTTACGCAGAGCGGAGTTCGGCTTCTTGGGGGTAGTCGTACGAACAGCGGTGCAGACACCACGCTTCTGGGGGGAAGCCAGGCTGGTAGCCTTGTTCTCCAGAGTGTTCAGACCTCTCTGCAGAGCAGGAGCGGTGGACTTGTAAGTGGGCATCTTACGGCCGTTACGAACGAGCTGATTAAAAGTAGGCATTATATTTCTCCTTTCCTTCATTCTCGCCAAAATGGCGGGTATCTATTTCTATGGGGTAACCCAGAGAAATCCATCAGTTTGCGACTGTTGCCGCAGCCGCCGCGTCCACCTCGATGCCGCAGGCGCGGCCAAGGTCGGACATCTTGTCCACCCAGAGGCACTCGACCCCGTGCTGATGGCTCAGTTCCTCCAGCGGGGCGGTGATGGTGGGGTCGGCATCCCGGGCTAAGAACACCCTGCCGACACTTCCCCGGGCCAGCGCTTTGCGAAGCTGTCTGGCGCCGACGATAAACGAATGGTCACCGGATCGCAAATGGTCGGCGGCGACCATAGGATCCCTTATAATAAGCGTATCCATACAAAACATTATTATACGCTTATTCACGAAAATGTCAACATTTTTTCCCTCAAAAAATCCCGATTCTTTTGGGTCGGTCTTCGGCATAATTCACAAGGGGCGCCCCTTTTTTTCGGGAAACGGAAATCTTTTCCGAAAGCCATGGCTTTCCATGCCCATTCATGATATAATCCCCGGTGAACGGGGGCAGGCTCCCCCGCTCAGTCAAATCACGATCGGAGGTCATTTCCATGAAGGTTATTTCCACCCCCAACGCTCCCGCCGCCATCGGACCCTACTCTCAGGGCATGATCTTGGGCGAACTGGTGTTCTGTTCCGGGCAGATCCCCGTGGATCCCGCCACCGGCGCCGTCCCCGAGGGCATCCGCGCTCAGGCCGAGCAGAGCTGCAAGAATGTGTCCGCCGTGCTGGCTGCCGCCGGCACCGACTGCACCAAGGTGGTCAAGACCACCTGCTTCCTCAGCGATATGGCGAATTTCGCCGCCTTTAACGAAGTCTACGCCGCTTACTTCACCGGAAAGCCCGCCAGAAGCTGCTGCGCCGTGCGGGAGCTGCCCAAGGGCGTGCTGTGCGAGATCGAAACCATCGCCCAGCTCTGATCCTCTCCCCCAAACCGCCCCTGTTCCCAAACGGAACCGGGGCGGTTTTTGCAGGAGCAATATGCACTTTCGCCAAAAATGAACTTCATTTCTTAAAATATATTTTGCACAGTTGACAGCCCGCCGTTCATCTTATACCATAATAATGTAAGATGATCCGGCTTTCTCATCGTATAAGAAAGGAGTTCTGCCCCATGAAACCAGCCAAGATTTCTGCTCTGCTTTTGGCGGCGGTACTGCTCCTGTCCGCCTGTACCGCAGAACCTCCTGCTCAAGAAACGGATGGGGCTTTGGCGGTCACAGAACCCCCTACTCCCAGCACCGAGCCGCCTACTGAACCACCTACCGAACCGCCCGCCACATCCCCCACAGAGCCCACCACGGATTTTACCGGCGTCCCTTACACCTCGGCGCAGAAATCGTACTATGACGAACTGCGGCTCCCCTTTGACGAAGCCCTGACCTTTTATATTCAGGTTCCCGAGATCCCAGCCAAAATGAAATTCTCCATTGCCCCCAGCGGTACCGAGGATTGGACGGAACTGACCTGCACCGGGGAATGCTTCGCCATCGACCCCCATCGCTGCACCTATCGTCAATACCAGATCCCCTACAATGCCAAAGACGAGACCCTTACAGCCTCATGGCGGCTCAAAATGGAAGTGGACACGGAGGATGCGTGGAATCACTCAATCGGAGCAGAGTATCGCTGTGATGTTTTTGATGATATCCGCATTCAAGACGACACCTCCGTATTGATCTATCAATCCTCCGCCGACGGAGAGAATGGATGGGTCACAGACAGCATGGACAAAAACTTCTGCATATACTGCTATGACCGATTTGGTCTGCCCACAGATTTCATGGATCCCGAAACCAGCCCCCCCGTCACATCCTCCAGCGGACCGAACCACGACTGGACAGGCAGAGGGCATCCATACAAACCGGAGGAAAGAGCGTACTATGACAGTCTGCGGCTCCCCTTCGACAAAGCCCTGACCTTCTACATAGAGCACTCCGACTCTCCCGTCGTATGGAAGTACTCCATTGCCCCCAGCGGCACCGAGGATTGGACGGAATTGACCTGCACCGGAGAATGCGGCGCCATTGATCCCCATTCTCCACGCTCTTATGGACAGTATCAGGCTCCCTACGAGATACCCGATGACCGTGTCGGAAGACCCTATCGTGTCAAAATAGAGGTCGATCCGGACAACGAGTGGAACATCGAGCGGGGATTCGAATACAAGTGTGAGATCTTGGAGGATATTGTCATCACAGACGACCTCACCCTACTGGCCCTACGATATACTTCCTACCACGAAAGAGTATGGGTCACCGACGACATGCGCAAGCTCTTCTGCGATTACTGCTATGATCGGTTCGGCATCACGGATCCACCAAAAAGATATATTGCATAATGCTGCAACCCCAAGCGCCCCTGTTCCAAGCGGAACAGGGGCGCTGTTTTACTGCATCACGGTATACAGGGAATAGAAGTAGCCCTTGCGCTCCATCAACTGCTCAAAGCTGCCGCTTTCTACGATCGTCCCGTCCTTCATGGCGAGGATCCCGTCATAGCGGCTCAGCTGACTGCCGTCCAGCGAATGGGTGACCACGATCCGGGTCAGCCCCTCCAGCCCCAGAATGGCGCCGGAGATCTTCTGCGCCGTCTTGGCATCCAGCGCCGCCGTGGCTTCGTCCGCCAAGAGCAGGTCGGATTTTTTCAGCAGGCTTCGGGCAATGGCGATGCGCTGCTTTTCCCCGCCGGACAGTCCGCAGCCGTTTTCCCCGCACAGGTAGCCTTCCCCCCGCTGCCGGATCAATTCTCCCAGCCCGGACAGCCGGATGGCACGGCGGATCTCCTCCTCCGGGAAGGGGGCAAACATGGTGATGTTCTCCCGTATGGTGGCGTTGAACAGGAACACATTCTGCTGGATCATGGACGCCAGATCATACACCGACGCTGTGGACAGATCCCGCAGCTCCGCATCGTCGAAGCGGATGGAGCCTTGGTAGCCGGGATCCGACGCCATCAGCAGGTTCAGCAGGGTGGACTTGCCGCAGCCCGAGCCGCCCACAACGGCGTAGCATTTCCCCGCTTCAAAGCGGTAGTTCAGGTCGTGGAGGGTCTGCTTCTGCCCGTCATAAGAGTAGGACAGCCCCTTTAATTCGATCCCCCGGCTCAGGGTGCGCTTTTCTGCCTTGCCCTCTTGGGGGACATTGGCATCCAGCGCCTGGGCCAGCTTGTCGATCAGTCCGTGGGACGCTCGCATGGACGCCAGAAGCTGGGGCACGCTGCCGATGGGATTAGACACATAATTCATCAGATTCACAAAGGCGATCAGCGTTCCGGCGGTGATGCCCCACCCGGACAGCGCCATCCACGCCCCCACCACGAATACCCCAAGCTGCGCCACCATGCCGCTGACCATGGCGAAGCCCTGCACCACATAGGATGCCTTGCGCCGGCGCTCCTTGGCGTCGGACACACCCTTGACCCGCCGGTGGAACAGGTCGCAAATCGCCTTCTCCGCCCGGAAGGATTTCACCACCGCAAACCCGGTCAGCGCATCCTTTAGGGTGGAAGTGTAGCCCTCGTTCTCCTCTGAGACACGCTTCTCCGCCTTGGCCACCCGATTCCCGGCGAACACCGCCGCCCCCATGGGCAGCAGGGCAAAGGCCACGGCGATCCCCGTCAGCATGGGGGAGTACCTCAGCATCAGGGCAAAGGCCCCCACGAAGGACAGGCTGTCATCCAGCAGGTTGAAGATCCCCGCCAGATAGTCCGTCTCGATGGAATTGGCATCGTTGGTCAGCGCCGAGATGTAGTAGGCGGTATTTTCCCCGGAGAAAGCTGCGATCCCCTTTTCCGAAATCCGCCCGAACACATAGGTCTTATACTGCCCGATGGCTTTGGAGATGAATCTGGGGATGGAGTGGTACAACAGCAGCACATCCAGTCCCATCAGTCCCACGCCAGCCAAGCCGATCCACACCAACTGCCCCAGCTCCATGGCGTTGTCGCTGCCTGTGGTGACATCCACCAGCATTTGCAGCAGCCACGAAAAGAGCAGATTCACCCCCACCAGCAGGATGGTCTGAACCGCCCCCAGCGCCAGCGGCATCCGGTTGCGGTGGTAGAACTGCCGGGTGAACATCCGGCGCTTTCTACGAGTCTCTCTTTTGCTCATATCGATCCCTCCAAAATATGGCGGTGCATGGGCGGCAGTCCCCTTCTACGGCACAAAGCCCGGATATTGCGCCCCAGTTCCATCTTCATACCGCCGTCACCTCCGTGTTTTGTTGTAAAAATAGTATCACACCGCCATGGGAAAATCCACCCACCATCCGTTGGGTTCGCAGGGTTTTTGCCCAACCAACAGTTGGGTTCGCCCCCAAAACAGCGCAAAAAGCCCCCGGGCGTCTCCTCCCGCTCAACCGTAGGTTGAGCAAAGGCGTGCCCAGCAGCCCATGGGAAGAATAGGGACTTGCTGTCGGCAATAGGATACTCCTGAGGGGGTGAAGCCTATTTTGTCCACAGTTTGGCTGGCGCTGGGGTCGATGCTGTATTCGCTTCAGCTATCGGCGGGCAGTTTTCCCCAGCCCTTGACGAAAGACGAGGAGCGCCGCTATCTGGAGCTGGCCGCCGAGGGCGACCTGAATGCCCGGAATGTGCTCATCGAGCGGAACCTGCGTCTGGTGGCGCACATCATGAAGAAGGGGTGATGCCCGCGGCAACTCCGTGTGGCGGACGGATGGGGCGTACCTGTCTGTGTACTGTGACCACAGAGCGAAAATTTACTGGGATGTGGTGCTGAACTGAAAATAAACGACCCCGGCAGGCGAAGGTTGCTTGCCGGGGATTGTCTATGGGTGGAGGATATTCAACAAGAAGGCTATTCGCAAGTGCTTTCAGCTTCTTCGATGATTTGATGACAATAGAACCGCCGAATACCGAACTTTACGCTTGCGGTGTGAGAGGTCGGCTAGGGAACTAGCCTCCTACTCGATTTTGGGGTGTCCCAACCTCTTAAATCGTGAATCGGAAGTTACTCCTAAACTTTGCCCAAAGTTATTGCTTTTATTCGCTTTTATTCGAATTTTTGATTATAATAACGATAAGTTTTGTAAGAATTTGCGGACATGACTGCAACATGCACGCTTACTTGCGTATGATCTTTCCGCTTCATAAACTGCTGAAAAAAGTGAGACATTTCGATTCGGCGTATCCAGATTCTGTGCGGTGAGGGACACATACCGGGCGTAATGCGAGTGGGTGTGTTTAGAAATCATTCCGAAGGATACGCCGAAACCGGCGGATGAAAGGATCAAAAGCGGGAAGTGCATCAGAAAGCTCATAGAGGATAAAAATGAGCCGCCGTTTTGCAGGGACTATGGCTTGAAATGATAGTGCAAGGATGGTACGGAGGAAACATATGTCAGAAAGACAAGTGAAATCCAAGCAGTGAGCGGCTGATTGCGGCGATGGTTTTGCTGCCGAGCGTGAGGTCAATGCCATGGAGTAATTTTGGGAATGTTAAAACTTGGGGGACAATATTATGAAGTTAACTGTTATACAGAAACCCAAGGTTTACTATTCACTTGAGACTCTGTTAATGATTTTGGATGGGCAATTCTATCCGGTTGTCAGAGCATTTGAGGACAGTATAGAGATTACGCATAGTTTGCAAAGGCGCACTCTACCCAGTTATAACTCCGCAGACTTTATGATATCAATTGCTTTCTTTTCCTCATCATCCAGCGCATCATAGGACATCACTTTGTTGTACGCCTTCTTTTCCTCCTGACTGCGCGCCTGCCTTTCCATGCGGAAATAAGCATAGTAAACCTCCGGCGTGACTTCCACCAGCTTACCCTCCAACTTTGATCATGTACTTTTCCTTATCTGCCATTTTGCAGACCTCCTTTTGTAAACTTGATAGCGGTATCAAATTTCAGGAGGAGGGGCCTGGAATTTTCTCTAAAATGCTGATGTTTTTTGACAAATACAGAAGATTTTTTGAATTTGCTTTCCTTGTGTTGAACGATGCCGTTTTTCTGCAGCGCCCCGGTGGGGCCCGAGTGGCCGAACTCGTCATTGACGCCGATGCGTCTGACAGGGGTGGGCCGTTTCACGCTCAGCAGGCTGCACACCGCTTCGCCCAGGCCGCCGATGACGGAATGCTCCTCGCAGGTGATGATTTTCCCGCACTTCTTTGCGGCGGCAAGCACCAGTTCCTCGTCCAGTGGCTTGACCGTGGCCATGTTGATGACCATAGCGTTAATTCCCTGCTGGGCCAGGATTTCGCCCGCTTTAACCCTGACCATAATAGGCGTTCTTACCGTGTTTACGCAGATAGTGCTTATCCAGTAGCTCCTGCTGCATGGACGGGATATCAGAAGTCAAAGCCTCAGTGTGGAATGCCATAAATGCCAATTCCTCCAGCACCACCGCGTTGTGGACGGCATTGTGGGGATCGGTACCCCAGGTGAAAGGCCCGTGGCTGTGAACCAAAACTGCGGGAATATCGTCAGGAGACTTTCCCTGGAAAGTCTCAATAATGACATTTCCGGTCTCCAGCTCATATTCCCCGGCGATTTCCGACCGGGTCATCTTCCGGGTACAGGGAATCTCGCCGTAAAAGTAATCGCCGTGGGTTGTACCGTAGGCGGGAATGCTCTTTCCTGCCTGCGCCCAGGAAGTGGCCCATCGGGAATGGGTATGAACAACGCCGCCGATATTGGGGAAGGCGTTGTACAGCGCCACATGGGTAGCGGTGTCGGATGAGGGTTTCCATTTCCCCTCCACTTTTTCGCCGGTTGCTAGGAATACAACTACCATATCCTCTGGTGTCATGGTGTCATACTCCACACCACTGGGCTTAATCACCATCATACCCCGCTCCCGATCCACCCCGGACACATTCCCCCAGGTGAAGGTCACAAGGCCGTGCTTGGGAAGCTCCAGGTTGGCTTCGCAGACTTTTTCCTTTAATTCTTCCAGCATAAATCCTCCTACAGTGCTTCCACCGCTTTGCGTTCCACATCCAGCAACGTTGTGTAGCTTTGTATATACTTGTTAAAGCCCTCCACATCAGCCGGATCGGGCACCAGCGTGGTGTCCTTGGTATCGACAAAAACATGGGCGCTCAGGTAGTCTTCCAGGTGCTCCCCTTCGACCTTGTTCGCCATGTATGCCGCCAGCAGCGCCATTCCAAACGGCCCGCCTTCTCCCGCTGTCTCCATACATGTGGCCGGGGCATTGCAGGCAGCAGCCAGATACTTCTGGCCCACTACGGGGGTCTTGAACAGGCCGCCATGGCCGGTTAGGGTATCGATGGCGACATTTTCCTTTGCCAGAATGTCCATTCCGATTTTCAAAGTGGACATGGTGGAGTACAGGGTAGCCCGGAAGAAGTTGGATAATGTAAACTTAGAATCAGGGCGACGGACAACCATGGGACGGCCCTCGTCCAGGTGGGTCACGCCTTCTCCTGCCAGGTAGTTGCACACCAGCACCCCGCCACAGTCGGGATCTCCCTCCAAGCTCTTTTCATAGAGTTTGGTGTAGACCTCCCCATTGCAGGGTTCCGCACCGAACAGATTTGCTGTCTCCTTCAAAACAGAAACCCAGGCATTGGAATCATTGGTGCAGTTATTGCAGTGGACCATTGCTACGGGCTTGCCTGTAGGGGTGGTCACCTGGTCGATTTCCTCGTAGACCTTCTGCAAGGGGCGCTCCAGCACCACCATGGAGAAGATGGAAGTTCCCGCAGACACATTGCCCGTCCGAGGCGCTACCGCATTGGTTGCGGTCATGCCAGTGCCTGCGTCGCCTTCGGCAGGAGCAAAGGGAATGCCGGGAAGAAGCAGGCCATCCAGCAGGTCGGTGCCGCTTTCCGTCAGGTGTCCGGCGTTCTCACCGGCCAGCAGCACCTTCGGAAGAATGTCCGCCAGCTTCCAGGGGAGGTCCCTGGAAGCTACCAGTGCATCAAATTTGGCAAGCATGGCTTCATCATAGCACAGCTTCTCCGAATCGATGGGAAACATGCCGGAAGCCTCGCCGATGCCGACGGCGTTGACGCCGGTGAGCATATAGTGGACATAGCCTGCAAGAGTTGTGATGTGGGCGATTTGGGAAACATGCTCTTCGCCGTTTAAGACAGCCTGATGCAGATGGGCAATGCTCCAGCGCTGGGGAATGTTGAAGTCGAACAGTTCCGTGAGCTCCGCAGCGGCCTGGGAAGTGATGGTATTCTGCCAGGTGCGGAAGGGAGTAAGCAGATTCCATTCCTTGTCAAAGGCCAGATAGCCGTGCATCATACCGGAAATGCCCATGGCTGCGATGTTTTTCCTGTTTTCGATGCCGGACAGGGCCGTTTTCAGCCCTATCCAAACCTCATTCAGGTCATAAGTCCAGATTCCGTTTTCGTAAGTGCTAGCCCAGGTATAATCATCGCTAGAAACGGGATTGTGTTTTTCATCAATGGCAACCGCCTTGATTCGTGTGGAGCCAAACTCGACACCTAAGTACGTCTTTTCCATAGCGGTCAGCCCCAGGGATTCTCAGTGGGATATGGTATGGTTTTCGGCTGGTTGTAGGCGATATCGGAGACCCCGAAGTATTTCAGCACCTCGAATAATGCCTTGCCGCAGTGGGCGAAGGCCACCGCACCATGGTGGGGATATCGCTTCTGGATCAGCACATGGCGGTAAAACCTTCCCATTTCGGGGATGGCGAATACACCGATGCCACCAAAGCTGCGGGTGGCCACGGGCAGCACCTCGCCCTCGGCAACGTAAGAGCGGAGGTTGCCCTCGCTGTCGCACTGAAGCCGGTAGAAGGTGACGTTGGAGGCCGCAATATCGCCCTCCAGAGTTCCCCTGGTGAAGTCAGGCTCGCTGCCTGTGGGCTCCAGCAACCGGTGCTGGATCAGCTGGTATTTCACGCCGCAGCCGCCGCACATCTTGCAGCTGGGGGTATTGCCGCAGTGGAAGCCCATGAAGGTGTCCTTGATGTCGTAGTCGAACTTGCCCGCAATGTCCTCGTCATAGAGGTACTTGGGCACGGAGTTGTTGATATCCAGAAGTGTCACCGCATCGCCGGTGATGCAGGCGCCGATGTACTCGGAAAGCGCGCCGTAGATATCCACTTCGCAGGCCACGGGAATACCCCGGGAGGCCAGACGGGAGTTGACGTAGCAGGGTTCAAAGCCGAACTGCTCCGGGAAAGCGGGCCAGCACTTGTCGGCAAAGGCCACATACTGCCGGGCGCCCTTGTGCGCTTCCGCCCAATCCAGCAGGGTCAGTTCAAACTGGGCCATGCGCTCCAGCAGGTCAGGATAGATCTTGCCGTCCATCTCCCGCTGCATATCGGCAACAACCTCGGGAATCCGTGCGTCGCCTGCGTGAGCCTTGTAGGAAACCAACAGATCCAGCTCGGAGTTTTCTTCAATCTCCACGCCCAGCTCGTACAAACCCTTGATGGGGGCATTGCAGGCGAAGAAGTCCTGGGGACGAGGGCCAAAGGTGATGATCTTCAGATTTTTCACACCGATGATGGCCCGGGCGATAGGAATGAATTCCCGGATCATCTCCGCGCATTCTTCGGCGGTGCCCACGGGGTACTCGGGGATGTAGGCTCTCAGGTGCCGCATACCCAGATTGTAGGAGCAGTTCAGCATACCGCAGTAGGCGTCGCCGCGGCCGTTGATCAGGTCGCCATCACCCTCGGCAGCAGCAATGCACATGGCGGGACCGTGGAATTTCTTGACCAGCAGCGTCTCAGGGGTTTCGGGGCCGAAGTTGCCCAGGAACACCACCAGGGCGTTGACGCCGTTGGCTTTCACGTCCGCCAAGGCAGCCAGGGCGTCCTTCTCATTCTCCACGGTGATGGGGCACTCGTAGATTCCCTCGCCGTAGGCGGCCACAATGTTCTTGCGACGCTGGGTGGACAAGGCGATGGGGAAGCAGTCCCGGGATACAGCTATGATGCCAAGCTTTACTTCAGGAATGTTCATTTCAGTAATCTCCTTTAAATCAGATTTGCAATGTCAATATTTTCACCGACCAGGCCGATGTATGCTCCCTGCTGTGCCTCACTGGAATCGGGATGGGCCAACAGCCACTTGTTGCGCGCCCAGAGCCGTTTGTCCTCGGAGGATTTATTGGAAATAGCGGGCTTGTCCGTATTGGTTCTCTGGGGCAGCGCCACCAGCACCCGGAATCCCTTACTTGCATCGCAATGGCAGGGGGCGTAGTGCAGGGTGGTGGCATAGATCTCCACCAGAGTCCCCGCAGGGACCTTGAACGCCTTGACCTTAGCAGTATTCAAAACACCGCTTTCAATCTCGTCCTGCTTTGCAAGGAGGAGGATAAAGTCCTCAGTACCGAGATTAAACTCGCTGTCCCGGTGGTACTCCAGGCAGTTCAGCCTGGTGTTGTGACCGTTGCACCAGCCCAGCTGGACGGGCATTCCGCCGTAGCAATGCTCGCTGATTTCCACCATGGCGGGCAGCTCCTGCAGCGGCTCATACTCGGGGACATAATCCACCCCGGCTCCCTGGGGCGCGTCCTTCAAAACGTCCAAGATTTCCTGAACGGTTTCCTCCATGCCGTCCACCACCTGGCCGTAGGGCTTGAATTCCGGGTCAAACACAGAATAGATTTTCATGGGTTTCACTCCTTTGCAAATTCCGCGAACAATTCCTTGCAGGCGGGATAAATTTTCTTAAACTGCTGATAACACATCTCGTACTTGGCTGCCAGTTCCGGCTCGGGGCGCACGGTGGAAGCCACATGGACAGTGCTTGCGCAGGCGGCTTTTACACTTTCGTATTCCCCGCAGGCCACCATGTCCAGCATCGCACCGCCCATGCCGGGACCCTGCTCGGATTCCAGGCACTGCAACTCGATGTTCAAGACGTTCGCCATGATCTTTTTCCACAGCGGGCTCTTGGCACCGCCGCCGCAGATTTTGGAGGTGTTGATTTCGATGCCCAGGCTCCGGGCTGCCTCCACGCTGTCCCGGATGGCGAAGGCCACACCCTCCAAAACTGCCTGGGTCAGATCATCCCGGGATGTATCCATAGTCATGCCGATGAAGGTTCCTCTCGCATTGGTAGTCGCAGCTGTGGACGCCGGTCAGAATGTAGTTTGCATAATCATTCGGCAGCATGATTTTGGCGATCTTTGCAAAGTTTTCGGTTCCCTCTCCCGCAGCCAGAGAATCTTGGGTGCGGTGAACCCGGCGAAGGCGATGTTGGCAGTCAGTTCAGACAGCTTCTCCTTGCCGATTTCGTTATTTAAGTAATCCACCTGTTTGACGGTGCGGCCGTCGTTCCAGAGGATGGCGGGGCGGATGACATTGTCCTGTTCGTCCAGCACCACCAAACCATGCATCTGGCCGCCGCGGCCGATGCCCCCCACCTGGGCGGCGTCGAAACCGCTGAGCAGTTCCGGAATTCCTTCCAAAATTGCCTTTCGCCAGTCCTCGGGATTCTGCTGGCTCCACCCCGGCTGGGGGAATTCCAAGGGGTATTCCTTTGTGACCGTATTTTCGATTTTTCCAGCGGCATCCATCAGCAAAAGCTTTACCGCCAAAGTTCCCAGGTCAATACCGATATCGTGTTTCATATCAGCCCCATCCCTTCTCTAATACCCAAACGCAAAACTGATTTGTCTGCTTGGTTGCTGGCTACAGAATAACCCATAGAAGCCAGACTTACCGTTCTTTTTCTTTGTACAATGTTTTCAACTGACCAGAACAAGAGAAGAATTGCGCAGAGGGCGTACGAAAATGTTTCAACCCAAATATAGCTGATGGTGATTGCCGACTGTGTTACCGCACTCTGCACAGTTTCTCCAACAATTGCGCTTTGATCATAACCAGAGGCCTTCAGGATAGCGCGAATAATCGCATTGCAGATTGGTGTTGCCGCCACCATGAGAGAGCTATTCCTACATAAAAATCACATCGTATAGTTTGTTTGCAAATACCTTGTGCATTTCGGCATTCGGATGGTTCAAACCGTTTGCTAGCAAAGCAGTTGTATCTACTCCCAGTGATTCGAGGTGCTGCCATTCGGCATATGCATCTGCAATCGGAATATCCAGTTGGTTGGCAATCTTTCTGATTCTGGCAACATAGGCATCCATGTGCCCAGCCATTTGCAAGGATTCAAAATATCTGTGAACATACCACCAAAATCCCCAGAAACCTTTTACACGACGCTTGCACAGCATTCCGGGTGTCATGAGTACTGTTTCAATATTGCTTTCACGCAACCGAATCAGAATTTGCTCCATGTTCTTTTCGTATTCTTGTAACGCCGAGTCTCCCTTGTGGGCGTTGGTTACATCGTTAGTACCAAACATAACACAGCAAAAGTCCGGTTGCCTTTCCAGAACATCTTGCTGTATTCTGGCAAGACCGTCTTTGGAAAAATTACCGCCCACTCCGGCATTGACAATTGAAACCTCCTGCCCTATCTCTTCCCTAATTCGGTTTCTTAGTATGTTCCAGAACACCCATTCTTCGTGGCGAACAGATTTCTTATGCCCATTAGCAAATTCAAACTGGCCATCCGTTACACTGTCACCAAAAAAGCAAAGTACAGGACACTCGCCATTTTTGATTTTTTGTGCAATTTTAAGCATATTCACCCTCCTTGGGGAATATGTGGAGATCTTTCCCAAGACCAGATAGCTCCCGCACTTCTAGTTCAATAAATTGATCTTCCAGATTAGGTGCGCTTGCCTTGATATGGATTTTGCCGCATTCATTGCCCGCTCGAATTACGGCAAGGGCCTTGCCGTAATAAGTGGTATGGGTATCAGCAAAGAAGCACTCTCCCATATTCGGCTTCGCAGAACCCAGCGCCAACAGACTGCCTGCTCCGGAAACAGTTACTGTGATAGGAACATCTTCTGTGGACTTGGTAACACCATCTGTTCCCACCAGATCAATATTCACATAGCACAGATCTTGACCATTAGGACGCAGAGACAGCTTTTCAGGGATGATTTGCAGCCTTGTTTCTTTCCCTGCAGTTGTCATTGACGTGCGAGAGATCTCTTTTCCGTTACTGTCATAGCTAATGGCTGTGATGGTGCCTGGCACATAAACCACCTTAGGATATACAGCCTTATATTCCTTCGTCTTCTTCTTTCCGTAAGACTTGCCATTCACAAGCAGTTCTGCCATTGCACCACTTGCATAAACGGTTACTTTTGTCTTTTTGCCCTCATACCCATTCCAAGACCAGCTTGCCACAGCATCCGTATTTCTCCACATGGATACAGAGCCGAGTTCTCCTGCGTGGGTCAGAGGTTCAACGCCAATTCCAGGAGTATCCGTAAGTCCCCAAACGAGCCTGTTCCACTGCGTTTCCGGTCGGAGCTTTCCACAGATATCAATCACACCGCAACCACCAGAAATGATGGGCGAATCCTCGCCGGGCTTTTTGAAGCTTTTGTAACGAACTGTACCCAGACCAGCTTCACCAAGATAATCCCATCCTGTCCACATATAGTCTCCAATGACATAGGGGTACTTCGTTACTAATTTCCAGTTCTTGTAGAGATTTTTGGGAAGTGTTTCAGAACCTACGATCACACGATCGGGGTGGAGTTTCCCGTCCTTCTCATAGCGGGAGGCAGCATAGTTGTAGCCTCCGATGTCCAGATAAGAGATGGCTACCTCTGTTGCCTTATCAGCGGCAGGCTTCGCGGCAGCACCCTCAATGATACCGCCCATCTTGTTCATCAGAAGATTGAAGAAAGCGGAGGTGGGCAAGTTGTCCATGGTCTGGCTGCCGTTCTTGTTTTCTTTTCCATCCTTTTTGCCGCCGTAGATTCCGCCACCCTTTGCTGCCATGCTGCAGAGCATCATATTGATACCCAACGTGACAGCCTTGTCCGGGTCCAGCGCTCTGACCAATTCGGCCATCTTTCTGCAAATCTCTTGACCTTCAGGTATGGCAAGTTCGGAAATTTCGTTACCGATAGAGTTCATGATCACACTGGGATGATTGTAATTTTTCTTAACCATGGCAGTCAGATCCTGTTCCCACCACTGGCGGAACTCCTGATCTGCATAATCATACGGGTTTTTGTGTACCAGCCAGTTATCGCAAAATTCGTCCATCACATACATACCCAGCTTGTCACAGGCGGTTAACAGCGCTTTCGATGCGGGGTTGTGAGCGCTGCGAATAGAGTTGAAACCTGCTTCTTTCAGCAGGCGAACCCGGCGCTCCTCAGCATCTTCGAAGGAACAGGCACCCAAGATGCCGTTATCATGATGAATGCAGGCACCCCTTAGAAGTGTTTTCTTGCCATTTACATAGAATCCCTTTACATTCCATTTCAGCGTTCGGAAACCAAACGGGTCTTCTGCCTGATCCACTTCCTTTCCATCCTTCAAAAGATATGCGGTACAGACGTAGAGTTCGGGATGCTCCGCATCCCAGAGTCGGGGCTGTGGAACACAAAGATGAATGGTGGCCTGCTGGTTTACCACATTCTCAATTGCCTCTGCAACAACTTCGTCATGATCAGTAACAACGACTTTGACCTGATCACCCCCGCTGACTGCCGCCTTGACTGCAACGGATTCATTATCAGCAGTGGAGATCAGCAGCCCATCCGGTAGGAAATGGAAAGCGTTACCTGTATATAAGTTTACATTTCGGTAAATACCGCTTCCGGAATACCAGCGGGAGTTAGGAACCGCGGAATTATCTGCAATTACTTTGATCTGGTTATCTCCGCCGAAGTGCAGGTGCTCGTCCATGGAGACATAGAAATTGGTGTAACCGTAGGGACGCTGGGCCGCTAAAACGCCATTGATATAGACCGATGCATTCTTATACACTGCCTCAAATTCGAGGATATGCACATTTTTGTCCTCATTTTCCGGCATAAAGAATGTTTTAGAGTATTCATAAGCACCGCCGGGGAAATATCCGCAGGCTCCGGCAGTGGGTGTATTCCGGTCCCGTTTTTCATACAACATAGCGTCATGAGGAAGATTTATAGATTGAGGAGCCTCGTCAGAATCGATGCGTTTGAACTGCCAGTTCAAATTGAAATTTGTCTTTTTCATTTGTTAACCTCTTTCAAATACGTAAAAAAGCTTCACTGTTTGTGCAGTATATAATATCCTCGTGTCCCGCAACTGCTGCAAACAGCCTTTCAAGGCCATCCCAACTTGCGGCACCCTTTCCGTAATCCATTTCATAGGAGTGCCCCCACAGATAGAGCAGCAAATCCCGGTCGTCAGCCTCTGCCTCAACAAACTTTTTGACCAATTTCATTGTGTTCCCCATAATCACAGAAGAAGATGGGCGAAAATTCAGAGGGTTCTCGGGATACTCAAAGTTTCCGGAGGGCAAAACAGCTCTGGCATAAAGATAACCCTGCGCCTTCAAGTGGCGTTCCACGGCGGGAGATGTGGAGCCGCATGCATAAGCGTGACCAAGAATTTGTTTTCCGGTGAGCCGTTCAAGTTTTTCCTTGTCCTGATTCACGGCTCTTTGCATCATTGAGTCATCGATCTTTCCGAGAGCCTCGTGCCGGTACCCGTGAGTAGCGACTTCCATCTGTGCGTACACATCCCGAATCTCATCCTCTGGAATACGGTTGTGGGGTACATAGGAGAATGGCCAATGATGCCGGATGCCAGCCTCACAATCCTGAAACGAAAAGGTACCGATACCTTTTACTTCTCCCTGCAGACCGAACATACCGGAGTTCAGGTTAAAAGTTCCCCGCAGGCCATACTTTTTCATGAGCTCCAGTACTTTTTTGTCCTGCTCAAGGCCGTCATCAAAGCTTAATGTAAAGTATTTCTTTCCCATTTCGGTTCCTCGCCAGTCAGGGCTGTAAGATCATAGCCCTGCGCCATTCGTTCTCCACCTGCCGCATTGGGGTGCAAATTGTCGCCTTGATGAAGTGCTTTCTTTATGCAGGCCGGGTTCTCTTCATCCCGGAGCAGTGCGTCAGCGTCAAATACATAATCAAACAGATCGTTGGAGCGAATCCATTCGTTAATCTGAATGCGCAGTGCTTCCATTTCGGCGGTGTATCCTTTGTCCGTGTAACCTGTTCGGGGCGTCAAGGTCTGGGCAATGACGCGAACACCTCGGTTGCGGAGCTGCGTAACAATGTTTGTTGTGGCATCTTTGTACGTTTCAAAGGAAATAATCGACGCTGTTTTCTTTGTGTAATAAGCAACATCGTTTACACCCAATGCAATAATAACAGCATGAAGATTGTCAAAACTGAGCACATCCCGCTCAAAACGAGCTATTCCCTTTTCCCCATAGGAACTGCCCATGAAGCCAGGCACAGTGTAGGTCAGACAATTGCCACCTATTCCGGCATTTAGAAGTGTGTACTTCCCCTCAAAGGCACCCAGAAGCCGCTTATTAAGGGGCTTTACCCAGCGGTTCATGGCGGTAATGCTGTCACCAAAGGCAACGATCACTTTAGAGGATTCTTCTGACTGCACCTCTACCCGGTCCAGGGAGACCACGGCATCATAGAGATTGTATTGTACCTTATAAGGCTCTTTCTTGATCTGAGGTAATGCTTCATCCATAGTGTGATCACCGGGATAGGCTACAGCTTCCTCTATTGTCATATTGCTGTCCTGAGCCTTGGAAACATAGTAAAGCCGGATCTCCAGCTCTGCACCGGCAGAAACCGGGATCGCTGTCGGATCGGAATAGGTGTATCCGCCTGTCGGAATAGAAAAAGACGTATTCCCTCCGACGGTTATATCGTATTTCTTCCCATTCAGCCAAACTGCCAAAGCGCCAATTTTATATGGTTTCTTTCCGTAGATGTTTGAAAAACGCATTCTGACCGTCTCTCCCGATATATGAGAGATTACTGTAAAAACAATGGTTTTCTTCTTTCCCTGCAACATACCCATTGCAAAAGAAGGCGCCGCAGACTGACTCCAGATTGCTGTCCAATTCATATTTTTCCTCCTTGTATTGTCAGGATAATGTAAATTGCAGTAATTCCACATTGCCCCTTCCCTTATATCGCAGATATAGCGGACATCTGCTTGCAGGGCACCCGGCTTTTTGGGATAGTTTTGCAGTATCTAAGTCCGTACCCACATCGTTCCAGTGACGGGAAATTCTGATTTCCCCAACACTCTGACCGTCTTCGCTGCCAAGGATCTCCATAATGCCATCGCCTCCACGGGCGGTAATGGTAATGTGCTTTGTTTGCGTCAGGTCAAAGTACTTATAGCCCACAACACAACCATTTTTGATGCCACATATGCTTGCTTTTGGTGCATTCGTTTCGGTATCTACATTTACTTCTCCGTCTGTGGGTTCTTTCGGCTCATAATCGGAACCATCCTGTGTAATGTAGGGGCCACCCATGGGATTGTGTAGGCCGAAAATACCACTGCTTTTCAGGCAGCAGGCAATGTACGCAGGGTAGGTTCCAATACCGCGCAGCGGACCATCATTCAGACCACAGCTGGTAGATTCCACCATGGAGATACTGCCATCCTCTTTTATTTCAATTCGTTCTGCCACCGGTTGACGGTTTGTCGTTTTACCTGTTCTGCGATGGTCAAAGATATACCACTGACCCTTTACGCACACCATGCCCCCGTGGCTGTTGCCCATGGGGTAAGCGGCGTTCATCAGCTTCCGGCCATTCAGACCGATATCACTGGAAGAATGGATCGGACCTTTGTGAATGAATCCCTTGTCCGGGAAAAGGCTCATGGCATAGTTCAGACCAGTTATGTCAGTAGCAGGGTAGACGAGGTAATACCACTTTCCGATATGGCGGATGGAAGGCCCTTCCCAATAGTTCGGCTTCTTCGAATTGAAGTCAGCCGGCAAAATAATTGTCGGTTCCCCAATGATCGTCAGCATATCGGAGTGTAACTCCATTACAAACAGCCCTTTAATCTCGTGCCCGAAATTACCATTGGATGGCTGCCCACTTCCAACATAAAGGTAAATCCTGCCGTCATCGTCTACCAAAACAGCTGGGTCAAAAACGAACCAATCCTCAGGATTCGAGCCGTATACCCTTCCGTCCGGGAAATGAACGTCCCCCAGGTATTCAAATTTTCCCCCAGGCGTATCACAGACAGCAACAGAAGCGATTGAAGAATTCTGGACCGAATAAAAAAGATAATATTTTCCGTCTGTCCCCTGAACCACATCCGGTGCATAGTATAGAAGATTTTTCGTGTTCCATGGCGTTTGGTCTTTCCGAAAAATAATGCCCTCATAACGCCAGTCGGACAGATCGTCTTCCGGAGCCGACCAAGCGACATAATCATTGACACAGTATTCTTTACTCCCGAATTGGTCATGGCTTCCATAGATATACACACGACCATCGAACAGCCGGGGCTCTGCGTCTGGAATATACTCCCAGCTGGGTAGATATGGATTGAAGCATTGGCGTTTCAAATTGGTTTTCCTCCTTTATTTCCTTTGAGTTTTATGGTACACTTGTGACGAGGGGGTGATTCAAGTGGAACATATTTGTCATTTGTTTTTTCGAAATACTGACGAAGTTCGTCGGCAAGATGGCTCGTTTATTGTCAACTTTCTGAGTAATAAAACCGCGGACAGAGATTATTATTCCAAGCTGTCCATAGCAACCAGTGTCCACACCCAAGAAGAGTATCTCTTCTCAAATTACATGGATCAGAATTCCTTCTGTCTCCACACCCCAGAAGAAAGTGCATTCTTCGCGGAAACTTATCTGCACAAGCACAACTTTTTTGAGCTGATGTACATCATGCGGGGAAGTGCTTCCGTAATGATTGAAGATGAAAAAGTTACCTATACCAAAGGGAATCTATGCTTAATGAACCGCAACACCATGCACTGCGAGACAGATATGTCCGATGCAGACATCCTGTATATCAGTATTGATCCGTCCTTGATCGTCCAATGGCCGAAGGGAGTGGCACAGCCTTTTCAATATAAAAGCATTCTCAACCGATTTTTTACTGAAAATCTATCTGAGCGGACCGGAAGCAAGCGTGACTATGTAGATTTTCGGCTGCTTGGAGAGGATCAGATCCCCAGTATTGCAGAGGAGATCATTGCAGCATATACAAAAAAGCGGATCGGTTATCAATTTGATATCTATTCGTCATTGCTTCGGCTCTTTGCCGCACTGGAAAATCCAGAGCTATATAAAGCAACTTATGTATCTCTGGGTTATGGTCGGGAGCTGGTCACGGTGGAAAAGGTCAAACAAATCATAGAAGAACGCCATGGTGTGATACGTAGGACAGAACTAGCCAGAGAGGTGAATTATTCCTGCGAATATATTTCTCGAATCATCAAGGCCCATACCGGATATACCCTCAAAGCCTATTGCCAGAAAGTACAAATGCAGGAAGCGGCCCGGCTTTTGAAGAGTACCGATTTGCCTGTCAGCAAAATAGCTGCTTCGCTGGGATATGAAAACCGCACACAATTTTACAAAGTATTTCAGACGGAATATCAAATTGTTCCGTCTGAATACAGGAAAGCCATTCGTGCGAAAAAGTAAAATGAATCTTTTTACAGAGCTAGGAGAACCAGTTAAAACTGGTTCTCCTTATTTATAGGATCAATTCTTTCCGTTTTTCTCAAAAAAGGCTTTCATTTCAAGGCGAATCTGGTTTGTTATGGGATATTTCTTGTAGATAATAACGGAGATAATACCAAGAACAGCCGGCACCAATCCCATAATTACGATAAACCAGTCCAGCATGACAGGAATCTGGGAGACATCACCTGCGAAGCGGTTGCCCTCTTCTACAACATAGCCGATGCCCGTGAGAATCATTCCAACAATTGTGGCAGAGAAAGCTGTCTGCAATTTCGTAATGAATCCATCTGTAACTGTCGTCAGTGCGGAACGATCCTTGCCGGTTTTATAAATCCCATAGTCAACGACTTCCATCTGTACAAAATTCTGAGGAACAAAATCCGTACCAACGCCGGTTGCTATAATGAACATAGTGATAAAGAACAACCAGGGCGCATGCTGCAGAAATCCGGCAATCTGGGCCACGAACAGGATACAACCGCCAATAGCCTGAACCGTCAGCAGGAAGCAAGTCATTTTGACAGGGTCTTTAAAGAGCTTCATAAGAGGCCTTCCGAGAATCGCCCCAAGAACCATGGGCACGACCGTAATAACAGACGAAATACCACTATACACTGTAAAACGGTCCATATCCGCGATTCCGGTAGTTAGATCTGCGCAAAATCCCCACTTGATATAGTAGGTTGGGGTTGCAAAAACCAGTGTCCAGATAAAACCGGCGAACAAGCCTTTTGCTGCGAAAATAACCATTGCCTTGTTCTCACGGAACAGATCAAAGAAGTCATGAAGCTTCAGCTTTTCAGTACGCTGTTCTTCCACATAGTGCTTTTCCTTAACGATAAACCAGCCAATCAGGGAGATCACAGAAGTACTTGCGACAAGGATCAAAATTACGATAGCTGCGGCATCGTGATAGCTCATGCCGCCTGCGTTCAGCGCAATGACTGCGATTGTAAACACGATGTTGGCAACAACTCCTGTGAGGAAAGACATTAATCGGGGTCCGATTACCAGCTTCGTTCTTTGATTCTCGTCAGCGGACATGGTTCTGTAAAGCAGGATGTCTTTATAGAAAGAACTGCCAATGTCATAGACAAGATAGAACACGATTACCCACACGGTCAGGAGCAGGGGTGTGTCGAGGATCGAATTAGGGAGTGCGAAAAGGGCGATTGTACCGATGGCTTCCATGATAATGCTTATCAGGAAAAAGGGCTTGTATTTGCCGACCTTCGTGCGTTTTGAGCTGTCAATGATGAAGCCCTGAATGGGATCGTTCACCGCATCAATAATTCTCGCAGCCATGAGAATCACACTTGCCAGAAGTGCTGCGTTGCTGATACCGGAATACTCCGTCATGTACACCATAAGCAAAGATGACATTAGTACGCCGGTAAGAGCATGAGTGAATGAAAGTGTTGTTGTTCCAAAACACTCTTTGAGGCCAATGTACTCAGAACCCTTTCCTTTTGTATTCTTTTTCATATATTTCCCTCCTTTATTTCTGTAGAGTTTGTGCTAAATATATAATAAAGAATTAAAAGGTTCTGGACAATGTCAAAAGGTTACCCTGTTTATATAAAGTGTATCAAAATATGCATTTCTGTGTTTTGACAAGAGAACAGCAAGAAAATGTTACATATATTGCTGATATTCGGATAAATGTTATCACGAATCATGCTGTAGGAAAAACACAGAAATACAATGATGGTGGCGTGCAGTACGATGCGCCTCTTTGATCACCAGAGCATTATTTCACCTTGTTTTGCTTGCATATGATGATTAAAGCAGTTCAACAATTTATGCTTGGGAATGTACTGAACAGTGAAAAGCTGGCTAAGCTGCGCAGCGGTACGATGCTTCTCAACGGCAAGGAACTGGTTTTGGGCGAGAATGATATGCTGCCTGAACTCGTGGGTATGAAGACCTCCGGACAGGTTGAAATCGATCCCGGCGGCTGCACCTTCTTTGTGATCTATACACACCATTACCGCAAGCGTCAGCGCACACAGGAAAGGCAAGGTGCGTGACATGATGGGACGGAAGAATCATAAGGTAATACGAGGTGAGTGCAGATGAAGAAGGTTCCGCAGGATATGATGTGCGTTTTATTGCAGACGCTTTTGGATAAAAACCTGATTACGCAGGATGTGCATGATAAATCCCAGGAGAAAATCCTTGGCACATTGGACTGGCCGGATATTTTCTGCTATGCTGGGGACGACGGAAAGGAGGCAGAAAATGGATATTCGTAAAATTCGAGGGGAAATGCGAATGGGAAGGTCGATTTTTGACCTTCCCTTACGGGTAACTTTCTATGCCCGTGTATCAACAGATCAGGATGAGCAGCTGAATTCTCTGGAAAATCAGGTGAAGCACTACACCGAGCTGATCCAAAGCAAGAAAAACTGGAAGTTCGTGCCGGGATATGTGGACGAGGGCATCTCCGGCACCAGCACGAAAAATCGTGACGATTTTAACCGGATGATTCGGGATGCCAAGGCAGGGCTGTTCGATTTTATCATCACCAAGGAGATCTCCCGCTTTTCCCGCTCCACCCTGGACTCTATCCAATATACCCAGGAGCTGCTGGACTATAATGTAGGCGTGTTTTTTCAGAATGACAACATCAACACCTTGGATACGGACAGCGAGTTCCGGCTGATCATCATGGCAGGCGTTGCCCAGGACGAGGTTCGCAAGCTCTCCGAACGGGTCAAATTCGGCTTCCGGCAGTCCATCAAAAACGGCCGGGTACTGGGCAACGACAAGCTCTATGGCTATGACAAAAAGGATTGCATCCTGACCATCAAGGAGGAGGAAGCGGAGATCGTCCGCACCGTATTTGACCTCTATGGCAACCAGCGGCTGGGGACACGCTCCATTTCCAAGAAGCTCCGGGAGATGGGCTACACCAGCCGGATGGGCAATGACTTCAACACCCTGACCATCCGGCACATGCTGGAAAACCCCAAATACAAGGGCTGGTACTGCGGCAACAAGACCCAGAGCATGGACTACCGCACCAAGAAAAAAGCCTTCCTAGATGAAAGCGAGTGGGTTACATACCCGGACCCCAACATTCCTCCTATCGTTTCCGAAGAATTGTGGGATCGGGCCAATGCCCTTTACAAAGAGAGGAGTAGCGAAGTTATGTCCAAAAGCAGCGGAGAATCCTACCACAACCGGTATCCTTACAGCTGTAAAATCATCTGTGAGGAACACGGAACCACCTATCACCGCCATGTGCTGAAAAAAAAAGCCGGAGATGAAGAAGCCTGGCAGTGCAAAATCTACCGAACCTACGGCGGCAACGCCTGTTCCTCGCCCCAGATCCGAAGCTGTGAGCTGGATGCGATTCTGGGCCAGATTTTCACCGAGCTGGTGAAGGACAAGCAGGCCATCATCGATTCTCTGGTAACGGTACTGGTCAATGTTCCGAAAGAGGTGGACTATGGCAAACTGCGAAGCAAGGTCCAATCCGACATAGCGGCCCTCCATGCCCGAAAGGATCGGATTTTGGATTTGCAGATTGCCGGTGCTATCGACATCAACGAATTCAAGGTTCGCAATGATGCCTGCAACCAACAGCTGATGCAGCTGGAAGCCCAGCTGACAGCCATTGCGCAGGAGCAGCTGCAAGCAGCGGAAAAGGATTTGGACATCGATGAAATCCGAAAGGCCCTGGAAAAGGAGCTGGATTTCTCCGAAGGCATCCGGTCTGCCTTGGTCGCCACCATCCTGGATAAGGTCATCGTCAAAAAGGAGAGCACCAAAGAGGATATTCACTTGGAGATTTTCCTGAAGCTGGGGCAGATATATGCGGCGGTTTACGACCCGAAAAATTATCCTGCAAGTGTTATCCCTGCAAGAAATACTACGCACAGGAATCGGAGCAGGAGGATCTGATCTCCATCGGCACCATCGGGCTCATCAAGGCCATCAGCACATACCGGTTGGATAAAAACATCAAGCTGGCCACCTATGCATCCCGGTGCATAGAAAATGCTATCCTCTCACAGATGCGTCTTTCAGAGAAAAGGGGAAACCGGAACCCCGAAACCGGGAAATGGCGTGTTTTTACGGCAATTTCTAATAGAATGTATGTCCTTCTCCCCACTTTGGAAGACAATGTGAGGTTTGCTCCCTTATATATCCATAGATTCAAACTGTATGCCCCGCACAGAATCCTGGAAGCCACCATGATGAATCAGACCTACCATACCCACGAAGAAATCGCCTCTATTCCGGACAGGCTCCGCCGGCTCAGACACAGCAAGGGACTTATGCAGCGGGAGGTGGCCCGGATTGCCGGTGTCAGCCGCAGTGTGTATATCGATATCGAATGCGGTGTCACGCAGCATTTGCCGGAGTGTTTCCTTGAGAACCTGTCCCCGTTTTATGGAGTACCACCCACAGATTTTCTGGATGAATACAACCGGTTCCTTTATGATGGACAAGCCCAGCGAATCATAGCGTATCGAAGGAAACTTGGCATGGGAAGAAAACCGTTTTGCAGCTATATGGGGATTCCGCTAAGCAGCCTGCGTGGCTGGGAGGATGGAAAGAAGGAAGTCAGCAGAAAAAGCTGGGAGACATATTTTAAGAGGAGGGCATGATACTCGAAGGGAGCAGGCTCTATTTTGCCTGCTCCCTTTCCTTGCTCTTGGCGGTATCAATTACTGCATCAACCAGATCCATCTTTTGCTTTGTGGGACAATTCAGATGGTTGATTCTGGCGATCACAGAGTCAGCGTGTATGGTGGCAACCCGGCAGGCAAGTTCATATATGCCTGCTTCGGTTTTCGGATAGTGTGTAATCACATGAATGGGTGCGGATCTTCTTATAAGAAGTCACCTCTCTTGATAATCCTACTCACTTATGAATGGGTCGTGCGCATGTGGGAGTGCTATACTTTATGCGTGTGTGATTTGCGATTATATCAAAAAAATAAGGGCGGGGTTCCGGTTTCCCGGCACCCCGCCCTGGTGAATTAACTTACATTCCGCCCATGGATTGACCATGGGACTTTTTGCGCTCTGGTCGATATAGTGGTAGTATGATATTGATTTTCTTGCAAATGGATGTCAAGCATCTCGCAGCATATCTTCCCCATCTTGATGATCCACGGGAAAGCGAGCATCATATGTGCTGCAACAGACATTCTTTCCGTCTTAAACAACACATCCCGCCTCTCGGCGAGCTGCTTTCGGCAGAAGTATCATTATCCTGCGCCGGGGTTTTCGCCAATCGAGACATGCTGTTTATCGTCTCAATTCGGGGGAATAAGCGTTTCGCCCGACTGCGATGGCAGTGTTATGGCGGCTTTTCCCCGGTGGCTCGTCCGGTGAGGGTTTGCCTCAGCATCCATCTATTCACTTATCAAGCTGCACGGAAATCTCTCATTTGAGATTCCCCGCAACATCCAGAGATGACGCAGAGCCGAACATACATTCGACTTCTCTGAAAGCATATCAAACAAATGTATGATTGACAACAGGCTTTTTGTTTTTCTTCATCTTTTTTCGGGAATGCTCTGAAGGCTAGGAAAGGAATGATCACCCTTACAAATCCATATATTACAACGAAATTACCTATCCCTACACATAATCAATCTCGATTTATCGATCTTTTCAACTTTCTGTATTGGACAAATAAAAGTACCGCCGCGATTATGACAGAAACAATGTCACTGACAGTGTACGCAACTGCAACGCCAGTCAATCCGAATATCCCGTGCATGATATACAGACAAGGGATCAGCAATACTCCTTGCCGCAGGACAGAGATCAGTGTTGCGAGGAAAGCATTACCTGCCGCCTGTAGAAAATTGCTGCTGAGATAGTAGAACCCCAGTAGCGGACTTGCAATCAGCAGCCAGAACATCATCTTCTTTGCAATTTCGCTATTAGCCGCATCTTTGATGAATAAGCTGATCAGCGTATTGCGTCCTATGTAGCATCCGGCAGTTGAAACAAGGCCAAAACATACAGTCAGAATTGTGGTTTTTATCAGAATTTCTTTTATTCTGGCGATGTTCTGTGCGCCATAGTTGTAAGCAATGAGCGGAGACACACCAATGCAGATGCCCATTTGAATCATCGTAATGACCATTGTTCCCCGTCCAGCTGCCGCCATAGCCGCGATCATGCCAGAGCCGTAAATGTGGAGGATTCGATTGCTGAAAACGGAAGCAAGTCCGCCGAGTACGCTGCTGATGCCGTTGGGCAGTCCGACAGCGGCCGTGTGCAGAAACAGCAACGGCCTGCGAAGGGCTGGTTTGGGAGAGAAGGTCAGGATCACGGACTTTTTGAGAACGAAGAATATGATTAGACCGCTTGAAACGGCATTCCCGATTACTGTTGCCGCAGCGGCACCCACAACTCCCAGTTTCAGCTCCAGTATGAAGATAGGATCCAGCAGGATATTTGTAATGGTACCTGCCATATTGCTCAGCATTCCCGCCAGAATCATTCCTTCTGCCCGGACAACAGATGCCATCACAACGCTGAACAACATCAAGACGGAACCCAGCGACAAAATGCGCATATACGCGGATGAATATGCCATCATATCTTCGGTGGCACCAAGATAACGAAGAATCGGAGCTGTGCCAAGCTGCATGGCAAGCATAAACACAAAGCCAAACACAATCGCACCCCAAATACAGAGGCTTCCGACACTTCGGGCGTTCTCTTTTTCGCCCGCGCCCATAAACCGGGCGATTACCGCACAGCCGCCTGCTCCCAGCATTGTGGCGACTGCCGTAGCAAGGCTGAATACCGGCCCCACAACGGAAATCGCAGCAACCTGGGTGTCATCCCCCAGCATACCGATAAAGAACATATCGGCCATATTATATATGACCATGATGAGAATGGTAAGCACGGATGGAACAGCCAAAGAGAATATGGCACTCCAAATCGGCTTATCTTTAAATAGTTTTTCGTTCCCCATAATACCAATCCTGGATCCCAAGCTGCGCAGATGGGTTTTTAACCCATCTGCGCAGCTCATGTATTACATCTTACAAACAAAGGAATGTTCCCCGCAGCACACTTCCAGTTCGCGGCCGTCCGGCAGGAAAACCTTTGCAGAGGTGTTTGCGGGCACCTGCACGCAGATGTGCAGACAGTCATTGTCATACTGCCATTTACTGACAACCTTTCCAATGGGGGAATCCCAGATACCTTCCGCGAAGCCCAGCACTTTCGATGGTTTGGGTGCAATGGTCAGCTTTCCTTCTGACAGGTGAATTCCACAGACATCCCCTATCAGCCAGCCGGAAACCGCACCGTAGGCGTAATGGTTCAGGGAATCATGTACCGTTCCATCCTCCCGGACACCGTCCCAGCTTTCCCAGATGGTGGTCGCGCCGTGCTTCACCGGGTAAAGCCAACTGGGCGCGGTATCCTGCAAAAGGAGCCGGTAGGCTGTATCAGTATGACCGTAGTCGGACAACACCCGGCAAAGAAACGGCGTTGCCAGGAAGCCCGTGTTCAAGTGGTAGTTGTTGTCAGCCACCATTTTCGCCAGTTGATCTGCCGCCGCCTGGGACTCCGCTTCATCCAGCAGTCCAAATGCGATGGGGCGGACATATTCTGCCTGACGTTTGGAGGAAATGACACCATTTTTGGTACAGGTGTAGCGGTAGGCATTTCGGGCACCCTCGGCAATGTCCCGGAACTTTCTGGAATCCTCGGTTTTCCCTAAAATATCTGCGATCCGGGCAACCAAATCGGCGGACTTATAATAGTAGGCTGTTGCCACCTCGGGAGCGCCGAGCATCATGTTCTTCTTCATGGTGTCCATGCTGCTGACATCCGGCTCCAGCCATTCACCAAAATGGAAGCCCTCATCCACAAGATACTTTTTATAGGGATTCCGCAGATTCTGAATCCGGGTTTTCTTGGCTCGCTTTTCTACAAATGCCAGCCACCGGACCATCATCTCATAGTTTTCTGCCAGAATCGTCTTGTCGCCGTAAGCTTCATACAGTGCCCAGGGCACCAAAATGCAGGCATCGCCCCAACCGGAGGAGCCCTGCAGCATATTGGAAATGAAGCTGCCGCTGTTGTTGACAGGGGCGATATTGGCTACCAGTCCGTCCTCCCCCTGGGCAAGGCGGCATTCCGCCAGCCATTTCCGCAGAATCGGATAGCAATCCGCAAGATACACACCGGTGGGGGTAAAGGCCCCCGCGTCCCCTGTCCAGCCTGCCCGTTCCCGGGTGGGGCAGTCTGTGGGAATGTCGCAGAAGTTGGAGCGCATACTCCACAGGCTGTTCAGGAACAGACGGTTCACGTCCGCATTGCCGCAGGTGAAGAAGCCGGTCTGTTTCATTTCGGAATAGACCGCAATGGCGGTGAACCGGGCATCCGACAGGTCGGCATCGGTTTCAATTTTCGCGTAACGGAACCCGAAGATGGAAAAGCCGGGCTTATACACGTTCAGGCCATCCTTGCAAATGTAATCGATCCGCTGGGGGATACCGCCGTTTTTGTTCCGTTCACCGGGGTCAAAATTACTCTGGGTGAAGTTACCGTTCTCATCCAGCGTCTCACCGTGCCAAAGGGTGATCTTTTGTCCTGCTTTGGCGTTGACTCGCAGTTCGATATAGCCTGCCAGATTCTGCCCGAAATCGACGACCGTCTCTCCATTGGGGGTCTTGAAAACCCTTCCCGGGAAACGCTCCTGTTCCAAAATGGGGACGGATTCCGAGCAACAGAGCACATCAAAGCCATAGTCCTTTACGGTAACGCCGTGCCAGTCGGTTATGGCTTCCATCCTGGCATCGTAGGTTTCGCCTTTTTCCATATCGTTCAGGCGGACAGGGCCGGACTGGCTGGCCTGCCAGGTTTCGTCGCTCAAGAGAACCGGCTTCCCGGAAACCTCCAGCTGGCACAGCAGCGCCATGTCGGAGCCGTAATAGTTGTAAAGGCCGTCCACACCGTTGTTACCCCGATACCAGCCGTCGCCCAGGGTAACAGTGATTTCATTTTTACCAAGCTGAAGCAAATCGGTTACATCATAGGTCTGGTATTGGAGCCGTAGACGGTAATCATCCGCACCGGGAGCCAAAACAAAGTTTCCTACCCGTTTTCCGTTCAGCTTTGCCTCATACAAACCGTGACAGGTAATATAGAGCCTCGCGTTTTTGGTATCCGAAACCTGAAATACTTTCCGCAATACACTGCTGGGCTGCCGCTGGGAGTCCTCGTGAGGCAGCTCCGGGTCAATCCATCTTGCCCTCCAGCTTTCGCCCGTCAAGCCCATCTCAAACCATGCGGAGGAAATCTCACCATTGTTATCGTTCTCGTCCCAAAGTGCAATGCTCCAGTCGATCCGTTCCTTTGCCCCAGCGGCAGGCCCATCATATCGTGTGGACATCAGGGCGGAAGTAACCTTGCCGCTGTCCCAGACAATTCTATTCTTCGATTTTGCAATAATCTGATATGCTGTCTGGGTAATCCCATCGGCGCAGTTCCAGCTCAGGGTTGGATTTGCGGTCTGCAAGCCCAAAGGATTGACCATATGTTCCGTCTTTAAGTTGATTGCTTTCATGTCAGTCTCCTTAGAAATGCTGGTTCAGCCACTGGGCACTGAGCTGCAGGCTCTTCACCGGGCTGTTTTCAATCCAATTTCGGTGACTTTCCAGAATCACGCCTTCGATGCCGTTCTCTTTGGCAATTTCGGAAAGACCGGCCAGATCCATGTTGCCGGTACCCAGCTCCATGCTGTCGGTTTTCAGGATGGGGGTCATGGCGGGGCCGGTCATCCGGGTACCCCGGTCGTTAATGTGCCAGAGCTTCATCCGATTGCCCAAACGGCGCATCCAAAGCTTGGCATCCGCGCCGCCCTCTGTAAACCAGTAGGAATCAAACTCAAAATTCACATATTCCGGGTCGGTTTCCTCCAGCAAAATGTCATAAGCGCATTTTTGTGGATTGACCTTTCGCAGTTCACAGTTGTGGTTGTGGTACAGCAGCCGGATTCCCTGCTCTCCAAGGGCTTTGCCAGCCGCATTCAGCCGCTGGGCAAGCTCCCGCACAGCTTTCTCACTGCCGTAGTCAAAGCGGTACATACCGGTAATAACCACCTTGTCGGTGCCAAATTTCTTTGCTTCCTCAGCCACAGCTTTGGCATCCCGTTCAATAGAACCCAAATCCTGATGCACAGATACCACATTCAGGCCGGATTCCTTTACCAGTCGTTCCCAATCCAGATTACCGCCGCTGCCCACAGGCATCCCGGCCGCTTTCGTCAGCATCCGAACCGCAAAGCCCATCGGGTGCAGCATAAAACCGCACAGCTCGATGCTGTCATAGCCCGCCGCTTTTATGGCAGCAAGGGTCTCCCTGACAGATGCTTCATTTTTAAGTACAGAACCCAGCATAAACTGTTGAACTGCTTTTCTTGCCATTGTTACACCACCTTGATCACTTCGCCGGGAGTAATGCCGTTTTCGTTGAAGCTGTCCACGCAGACGTAATATTCCTGACCTTTAATTAAGGTGGTCAGCTTCACTTCATCTGCCCCGTAGACCATCCAGCTCATATAGAGCTTGTCCGGGGCAATGCCGTAGCGCACATTACAGCCCTGCGCATTTTCAATATGCTGCCAGGAAATAACCGCTTCAAGATCGGTGATTCTTTCAGCCTTTGCCTGTACAGCGGCACACCTTTCACCGCTGCCGTTGCCGAAGACCCGCAGGCCGGAAATACGCATGACCTGCCCATAGGGCAGTTCCCCGCCGGTCACACGGATGAAACGGGTGGAAATTCCCTCCGGGTATTCATAATAGCCATTGGAGCTTTCCCGGGAGACTTCTTCCAGCATCGTCCAGTTCTCTCCATCCCGGCTTGCCTCAATGGTGTAGTGGGAAATCTGGGGCGCAAGCTCTATGCGGCGGTCACCCCGGTCGCTGCCGTATTCCTCTGGGGGGAATTCGGGCGACAGGGCTTCATCCGCAAAATTCACCTGGATCGCCCGGACATCCTCTGCCTTTCCCAAGTCCACACAGAGCCACTCCCCCGGTTCGGCGGTATCGGCGCTCCACCAGCTGCGGATATCCTCGTTCACCGCCAGCTCCGGACGCTCTCCGGAGGAAGCAGTGGTCTTTTTGTTGTAGCTTAAAAGCATCCATTTGGGCTGCTGAGCAGCGGCATCGAATTTCCCATTAGGAACCTCATGGGGATAGTCGGCGAAATTCTGATTGCAGAACATTACACCGTCCTCATCGAAGCCCGCGGGGAACAGTCCAATCCGCCGCTCAAAATCGTGATTGATGCTGATGCGCATGGTGGAGGCATGCCAGTAATTGCCGTAGGCATCCGCAATGGTACTGCCGTGACCCGCTCCGGTGATGAAGCCGCCGGGCTTGCTGGAATAGGGATTGCTCTTTTGCAGCGTGAAGGGACCAAGCGGGCTGTCGCCCACATACACACCGTCGGCATAGGTATTGTACTGGGTGCCGGGGCAGGCGTATTGCAGATAGTATTTTCCATCATGTTTGGTCATGAACGCCCCCTCGATATAGGGCTTGCCAGCAGAGAGGAACATGGCTGTCATGGCTTCGGCAGAGTAGCCACCTAAAGTTTCCATACCGGCAGGAAATTCAATACGCTGGGTTTCCGGATTAAACATAGCTTTCAGGTGCTGGTAGACAACGCTGTTTTCCTTATCGGAAACGCCGTTGTCGCCGGGCCGCTCGTAACCCAATTCCGATTCCCTGCCATAGATCAGGGGCACCTTTTCTCCAATGGGCATCATCGTTTCCGGATCCATCTCAATGCCCCAGATAGGCTCTGTATTCGTGCAGCCCCAGTAGAGATACACCCTTCCGTCATCATCCTGAAACAGGTCGGGATCCCAGAAAGGAAACGGTGCACTGACCTGTTCAAATCTCTCCGTCAGCGGATCACGGGTGCGAAGTATGGGGCAGTTGACATTACGACGAGAGGCGCAAAAATACATGTAATCTCCCACCTGCCGCACGTCCGGAGCGTAATCGTAAATCAGCAGATCCGGCACTGCGTGGAATTCCCAGTTCAGAAGATCCTTGGAATACCAGAAGCCTGCGCTCATGGATACAAAAGCGTAATAGATGCCTTTGAAGAAAATCAGGGTGGGGTCAGCGCCCTCCCGGTGGGCAAGGCGCTTTCCCGCGTTCATATGAGAATACCGATGCCCCAGATCAAGGGGATTGCAATATGTTGACTTCAAATAAATCCTCACCTTTCATTCGGAAAGAAATTTCAAAATCTGCCGCTCCATCTCAGGGCACCACGCTCCCCTGCAGCGGATTCCCTTCCAGCAAAGACACATGTTCCATGCTGTAAGCCGCAGTATTTCCCTCTATTTTTCCCATGCGAATATCCCCGAGGCTTTTAAACGGCCCGAAGTTGAAGCGGTAGCCAATAAACAGCCACTCCACCAGAAAAAATGCGGCAACGCAAATCAAAATTATGATCCATTCACCTTTTCTTTTTGGTTTCTATGTTCTCACACCTTCTTGTATTGCTGGAGAATCCGATTCAGCTGCTTCACTGCCTGCTCATCGGCGCCTGACTGCTTGAGAAGCGAAATCAGAGTCATTCTGCCCATCATCCGCTGGAGAGCGGGATTGTCCTTCACCACATCCGCCACATCTCCCCGGCCAGAAGCACCCTGGGCCATCATGGCATCGATCACCGCACCCGCTTCCGGATTTGCGCGGATATCGGCCAGCTTGTCGGCAACAGAATAATACTCCGGATCAATCTCGTCGGCATCAAACCAGTTGATCACCGGGGCAGACGCCACCATCCGGTACTCCGGATTCGGCTCACTGACCTTGCGGACAAGAATGACACTGTGGCAGTCACCGGAGGAGGCGTGAATGGAATGCTCGCCGGAAATCGGCACCTGGAACCGGAACACGAATTTCCCCGTCTGGGTCTCAAAGGGCTTTCCGTCCACGCTCAGGGTCACTTCCGTCTGATTGGAGTACACCTTGATTTCCGTGACAGGCTCCGGGCGATCCACATATCTTCCCCCCGCGATGTGGACGAAGGGCTCCTTTTTGTTCCAATGGGCTTTGTAAAGGTAGAAAGCATCCTTCTTGGTCTGCCGGTCAAAGGTCACCAGGCCCTTCTGGTTCTCGCCGTGCTTGCCGCCCTCGTCCCGTCCGTCGGCGGCAAAGTCAAAGATATTCCAGATGTGGGTGGCCCACAGCCAGGGCCGCGCCTCAATCATATCCAGCATGTGCTCATGGTACACTGTCTGATAGCTCTCGGTATAGTCGCCCTTTTCCGGGTTCGGGGACTGATATTGGGGATTGGCATCGGCACCGTATTCGGAAAAACCAATGCAGCGGTCAGGGTACTTGGCGTGGTACTCGTCAAAGAACTCGTCATTCTCTTCCAGTTCCCCCAGGTACCAGCCAAAGTACAGATTGTAGCTGTTCACATCAGGGATTTCCAGAATGGGGCTGTCAATCTCCAGCATGAACACATTAGCCATGGTGGTAGGGCGGGTACTGTCCAGCTTGTGGCACAAGTCATTCAGCGCCCGGTGATTTTCCAGCAATTCCTCAGTCACCGCGCTGGCAGCGGTAATTTCATTGGAAAGGCCCCATACAGCAATGGAGGGGTGATTGTAATTCTGCACCACCAGCTCCTCCATCTGGGAAAGGGTATTGGCTCTGCCGTTTTTCATATGCATGGTGATGTAGGGAATCTCCGCCCAGACCACCATACCGTATTCATCACACAGGTCATAGAACTCCTGGGCGTGCTGGTAATGGGCAAGCCGCAGGGTATTGCAGCCCAGCTCCCGGATGATCTCCATATCCCGTCTGTGGTGCTCGATTGTCAGGGCATTGCCCACGCCCTTGCAGTCCTGATGCCGGGAACCGCCCCGGAGGGGATAGATCCTGCCATTCAGGATAAAGCCCTTCTGAGGGTCAATCTCAAATTTGCGGCAGCCAAAGCGGGTTGAAACGCTGTCACCGCTGGGCAGGGTGGCAGTGGCTGTGTAAAGATAAGGGTCGTCGATTCCGTCCCACAGATGGACATGCTCAATGGCGAATTCTGCCTTGGCGTAACCGGCCACGCTGGGGACAGTAACCACCTGACCCGCCGCTTCAATTGTAACAGATTCCGCTTTTGTTTGCCAGGTTTCCACGGTGACCACAGCGTTCTTTTCTTCCAGATTCACCACAGGGGTAACCTTGATACCTGGGGTTCCGCAGTAGCCCAGTTCAAAATGGGAAGCGGGTACCACAATCAGATTCACCCCACGGTACAGTCCGCCGTAGAAGGTAAAGTCTGCCTTCTGGGGATAAACCCGGTCGTTATCGGAATTGTCCACGCTCACCACAAGGGTGTTGTTTTCTTTCAGATTCTCCAGCTTCACCCGGAAGGTGCTGTAGCCGCCCTCATGGCGGCAAATCTTCTCACCATTGAGCATCACCTCACAGGTGTGGGCAGCCCCCAGAAACTCCAGCCAGACCTCATCGCCCGGATTGGTCGCCGGTTTGGTCAGCTGCCGGGTATAATCGCAGGTACCCCGGTAGTAATCATTGCCGCCATCCTGACCGTCAACCGCGTTCCAGGTATGGGGCAGGGTGACAGTCTCGGCAGCATCCCCGGTGTTCCGCTTTGAGAACAGCCAATTGTCATGAATTGGGATAATTTTACGCATAACAAGGACTCCTTTTGTTAAAAAGACTTGAAAAAGAATGATTTTTCACTTATGATATAGGAAAGGGGGGATTTCCATGGATATACAGCAGAATCTGGAGCTGTTCCGGGAGCTGATGCTCTGCGACGGAAATATCTACAGCTGGAGCTATGACGCGTCCGGAGAATTGATCTTCTCCAATTGTCCGGATCAGGCTGTATTTGCCGCGGCCTTTGAGGTATTCGGATGCCTAAAAAAGATGCTGAAGCTCGGGTCAGAGCGGGATACCCCCATTTTCTTAAGCAGCGATACCGGTCTTATCTGGGGTGCGGCCTTTGAGAAATCGAAAAATGTGCTCTATCGGTGCCATGTGATCGGGCCGGTATTCTATTCTAATGCCTCCGCGAACAGCATCTATCGGGGCTTTCGATCCAAAGATTTCGGCGGCTACAGCGCGGCATGGCTTCGCAACTTTTATGAGGCGATCTATCGGGTCCCGTCCAGCCAGTATACCATCTTCTCCAGAAACTTAAGGATGCTCCACTACTGCGTTACCCACCAACGCATCGAAATCAGCGATGTGTTTGTGGATGACATTCAGACACTTTCCGCTGCGAATCATCGGAAACCAACGGATCGCCATCGGGTGTACAGTGCAGAAAGGGCCATGCTGGAAATGGTCAGGCTGGGAGATATGAACTACAAAGAAGCGCTGAATGCCTCCATGAACATTTCGGACGGCGTCAAAATCAATGTCAAAGACCCGATGCGTCACGCAAGGGGCAGCGCCATTGTGTTCTGCTCCATTGTCTGCCGGGCCGCTATCGAGGGGGGACTCAGCCCGGAGGAAGCCTACTCTCTGGGGGATGCCTATATTCAAAGTGCACTGGACGCCCACACCATTGATGAAACCTCCACCATCTGCATGAGTATGTACGATGATTTTGTCCGCCGGGTTCACCGGACCCGGGAAAACCCAAAGTATTCCGAGCCCATTCAGCGATGCTGCAATTATATCGAAATGAACATCGACCGAAATATTTACGCTCAGGAACTGGCAGATCTGGTCGGATATTCCGTAACCTATTTCACCCGGCGCTTTCGGGAGGAAACAGGTTTCGGCATCAGCGATTATGTAAAGGCTGCCAGAATCGAACGGGCAAAAATCCTTCTCGAAACATCAGAAAATTCGGTGCAGGAGATTTCTGAAAAAATTGGGTTCACAACCCGCAATTATTTTACCAAGTGCTTCCGGGAAATTACCGGTATGACACCGGTGGAGTACCGCAACAGAAAATAGTCCGAAAGGTGCCTGCCGTTATTTGCAGGCACCTTTTTCGGTATTTACACTTCTACCCCGTTTTCCCGGGCAGTTTCCAGAATGCCCTCTTTCTTTTTCTCGATGATCCGCTTCTGAACCTTGACCATCTCTTCCTTGGTCAGCTTGCAGTTCTTCATCGCGATCAGCGTCACAGCCCAGCCGATCAGGGGCAGCCCCACATACACGGCCATCGTGACCCAGAAAACCCGGTTGGTTGCCGGATCACCAGGCTGGGGAGGTGTGCTGCTGGTATACCCGCAGACCATGATCGCAAGGCTTGCCAGCAGAGCGCCGCAAGAGGAAATGATCTTGTCGATCAGGCTGTATGTGCCGGAGATGACCGCAGGGATGTACTTGCCGGAGCGGTCCAGCTCATAGTCAATGATATCCGCCATGAAGGAAGTATTCGCAGTGGTAACACACATTTTCGCAGAGTTCAATCCCAGCGTAAGCAACACATGCACAACCATCGGCAGTCCCAGAACCGCAACGGACTCGGTACCCACGGTATAGCGCAGGACGACCATAAACACGAGCTGTACCACAGAAAGCACCATGCAGGCCTTGGTCCAGTTGACGATGGCCTTCATGCTGCCGTGCTTACCTGCGTACTTACCGCCGATAAACGCAAAGATGATGGAAGGAAGCATGCCGATCATGCTCAGGATAGATGCCAATCCCATGTTGCCGATCAGAACACCGCTCATCAGAGTCGTGATGACCGACTGGGTCATGGTGATCTGCGCCACTTTATCCGACGCCTGAGCCGCAATGTAGCTCTGCAGGGGCTTGTTGCTCTTGAGCACGGCGACCATATCCTTGATCTTCAGGGGCTTGTGCTGACCGATGCCCCGGTAATACTCCGGCTTATCAAAGGCGGAAATACCGATGCAGACCATGACTACGCCGAAGGCGCCCATCGCCAGACAGATCCGAACCGCCATAGACAGGAAAATCTGATTGAACTGCATACCTGCCATGGGCAGCACAAAAACAGGAAGCGCAACGCTCAGGGAAACCGGGATCAGATAGTTGAATGCAGTAATGATAACGCCCATCATAGGACGCTGCTTGGGGTCATTGGTCATGATCGCAGGAAGGGTCTGAGCGGTCATGTTGGTAATGGTGTAGCCGATGACATACAGCACATACAGCGCCACAAATACCACACCATTAAAGCCCTTCGAGGACATTCCATCAAACATCAGCCACAGTGCCAATGCTTCGATGGCAAAGCCTCCGGCGATCATAATCCGAAGCTTTCCAAATTTTGTGTCTACCTTGTCATAAAGAAGTGCCAGCAGCGGATCGGTAATTCCGTCAAGAATACGGGTGCAGGTCAGCACCACGCCGATCACAGCAGCAGTCATGCCGAATCCGATCATACCGGCATAGTTTGCGTATCCGATCAGGCTGTACACGCTCATTCCCACAAAAGCATTGCAGGAATACAGGATGATTTGCCAGAGCTTTGCTCTGCGGTATTGAACGCCGTCGATCTCACTCTGGGTGGGTTTTCTGGTCTTTGCCATGTATTTTCCTCCTCGTTTTTCGCCCTCAGGCTTTATTCGATGTTATCATATCGGACGATCCTATTCTTGAACAGGCAATATCATGCGCTTTGGGATAATATTGTGCGCATGCAGGGAATAATGTTTGATTTCTGTACGGAATCGCATAATTTTACCTTTTTCCGCATTTTCTTTCATGTTACAATTTGAACATCATAAAAAAGGAGCGATTATTATGTCCAAGTTTTCGGAAAACTTTCTGCTGGGTGCCGCTACCGCAGCCCATCAGGTGGAGGGAAATAACACAAACTCCGACTGCTGGGCCCAGGAGCAGATGATCCATTCCACCTATAAGGAAAAAAGCGGCATTGCCTGCGACCATTACAACCGGTATGCGGAAGACATCAAGCTGATGAAGGAAGCCGGTCTGAATGCCTATCGCTTCTCCATTGAGTGGGCGAGAATCCAGCCTGAGGAAGGCGTATTCGACGACGAGCAGATTGAGCACTATCGGAAGGTCATCCGCTGCTGCAGAGAAAACGGTATCGAACCGATTGTGACCCTCTTCCACTTCTCCAGTCCTGTCTGGCTCATCCGCAAGGGCGGCTGGGAAGCCGAGACCGTGGTGGAGGACTTTGAAAAGTATGTCACCTATGTCATCAAAGCCCTAGGCAACGAACTGAAGTATGTCTGCACCATCAACGAGGCCAATATGGGCTTGCAGGTTGCCGCCATTTCCCGGCGCTATGCTATGATGGCAAAGAGAGCCGCCGAAGCTGCCGCCAAGAATGGAGGCGGAGAGGTTCAGATGGGTCTGAATATGCAGGCTATGATGGAGAATATGAAGGTTCAGGCTATGGAGAACGCGGAGATTTTCGGCACCCCCCAGCCCCACTGCTTCAATTTGGGCGGCAGTGAGCACAGCGACCAATTGACCATGAAATGTCATCAGGCCGCAAAGAAAGTCATTAAGGCTTTGTATCCTGAGATTCAGGTGGGTTTGACCCTGAGCCTTCACGATTTGCAGCCGGTAAAGGGCGGCGAAGCCAGAGCGCAGGAAACCTGGGCAGAGGAATTTACCCATTATCTTCCCTATATTCAGGGCGATGACTTTCTGGGTGTCCAAAACTACACCCGTACAATCGTAGGCGCTGAGGAGGATCTGCCTGTGCCCGATGGTTCCGAGTGTACCCAGATGGGCTATGAATACTACCCTCAGGCTTTGGAGCATGTGATCCGCGCTGTGTCGAAAGACTTCAAGGGCAATCTGATGGTCACGGAAAATGGCGTTTCCTGCGACGATGATTCCCGCCGTGTGAATTTCATTAACATCGCCACCGACGGTGTAGCCCGCTGCATTGCCGACGGCATCCCCGTAAAGGGCTACTTCTACTGGAGCCTAATGGATAATTTCGAATGGCAGATGGGCTACCGGATGCGCTTCGGTCTGATTGCTGTCAACCGGGAAACCATGGAGCGTATGCCCAAGGAAAGCTTGTATCATCTGGGCAAGCTGTAATAGCATTCAGAAAGGATGCCTACCTCGCTCTTTCTGGGAAGTCTGCGTACCGTCATAATGTGTCCTACCCCGAATCCGCCGAGGTCGCAAAGCTCGCCGATTAGATCGATGAAGATCTGAAGAAATGCGCCCGCTGAATCTCCTCACGCAAAATGCCGCCGCAGGAAAAATCCTGCGGCGGTTTTCTTACTCTCTTGACCGCTGCACCTTATCTTCTATTTCCATGGCTTTCAGTATAATTTCCAACTGAAGACGGGTGTCCGGATCTTTCGGATTCACATCCAGTTCCCGTTCAATCCGGCTGATTCGATCCACCACCGTACTGCGGTGGATGTACAGCTCCTCCGCTGTCTGAGAATACGACATGCTGTTGCGAAGGAAGATCCGCAGCGTGTCCAGATAGGAAATTGGGCCGGTTTTATCATGCTTTATCAGATTCTGAAGCTGTTCTGAGAAATAGGCCTCTGCCGGTATCCTCAAAGTCAAAGTATTCGGTCGGCAGTACCATTGCTTCCCCGTCAGGTGATTCTAAATTGCTTCTCTGTTACCGGAATTGTATTGTTTTCGGTGATTATCTGTGTGTCTGCCCGGTGTTTTTCTGCATTGCTACCTTTACTTTTTGGGTACTTTATGTTACGATAGGAACACTAACATAACATAAATCGGGAGGGAGACCATGAAGAAGGAGATAGAAACCATTGCCATCTATTCCAGAAAATCCAAATTTACCGGCAAGGGCGAAAGCATCGGGAATCAGATAGAGCTATGCAAGGAATACATCCGGATGCACTACGGGGAGAATGCCTTGAACCATCTGGTAATCTATGAAGATGAGGGGTTTTCCGGTGGCAACCTGAACCGTCCGGATTTCAAGAAAATGATGACTGCGGCAAGGCAGCGGAAATTTCAGGCAATCGTCGTTTACCGTCTGGATCGAATCAGCCGAAATATCAGCGATTTTTCCAGTTTGATTGAAGAACTGGCACGATTGGAAATTGCGTTTGTGTCTATCAAAGAGCAGTTTGATACCGGTTCTCCCATGGGGCGTGCCATGATGTATATTACCTCTGTGTTCTCTCAGTTGGAGCGGGAAACCATAGCAGAGCGCATTCGGGACAATATGCACGAGTTGGCAAAGACCGGTCGTTGGCTGGGCGGCACTACACCTACCGGTTTTGCATCGGAAGGGGAAGAAAAGGTAACGGTGGATGGCAAGAAAAAGAAAGCCTTCAAACTGAAGCTCATTTCTCAGGAAGCGGAGATTGTTCACCTGATCTATGAGCTGTTTACGCAAACCAATTCCCTGACCATGACGGAAGCGGAACTTATGAAGCGGCATATCCTCACACGCAACGGTGTTTACTTTACACGGTTTTCCATCAAGGCAATTCTTCAGAACCCGGTTTATATGATTGCGGATCAGGCAGCTTTTGATTACCTGACGGAAAAAGAGGCTGACCTGTTTTCTGACAGAGCGGCCTTTGATGAAAAGCACGGCTTGATGGTCTATAACCGGACGGATCAGGAGAAGGGAAAGACCACCCAGTACAACCCGGTCAGTGAATGGATTGTAGCAGTCGGAAAACATCCTGGCCTGATTCCGGGAAAAACCTGGGTACGGGTGCAGGAGGCTTTGGAACAGAATAAGTCCAAGGCGTTCCGCAGACCCAAATCCAATGAATCCCTGCTGACAGGATTGCTGTTCTGCCGGTGCGGAAACCGGATGTATCCCAAACTTACCAAGCGAAGAACCGCAGACGGAGAAGTGATTTTCACCTATGTTTGCAAGCTGAAGGAACGCAGCCAGCGCAGTCTGTGCAACAACCGGAATGTAAACGGAAATGCTTTGGATCTGGCAGTCGTAGAACAGGTGAAACAGCTATGCGAGAACAACGCAGAGTTCATCCGCCAAATGGAAAAGAGCCGCAATTTCTACACCGGTAACCGGGCCCGGTATGAGGAGCAGCTTGCATCCCTTCAAAAGCAAAAGGCGGAAGTCGAAAAGAAAATTGAAGGGTTAGTGGATTCAATTGGGATACTTGGTGACAGTATCGCCAAGCTCCAGGTTGCGAAACGGATAGAAGCGTTGGCGGAGGAAAGCGATGATATCGGAAGGCAGATTCAGGAACTGGTAGCTCTGACATCCCAGCACGCGCTCAGTGACATTGAATTTGATGTGCTGCGCCAGTTGCTTTCCGTGTTCCGGGAGAACATTGACACAATGCCCTTGGAGCAGAAGCGTGCAGCAATCCGCACGGTGGTACGGAAGGTGATCTGGGATGGAGAAAACGCGCACATCGTTCTGTTTGGAGCGGCAGACGACGAAATTGAAATGCCGGATTTGAGCAAGCTCGTGAACGCGGGAGAACAGGAGGATGGATCGGAACCGCTGGAACCCTTTGCGGATGTAGATTATGAGGATAATTTGGAGCATACAGAAGATTCGGAAGGGGGAAGATATGACGCCTTTGTGTGAGGATAGCGAACGAGATCCTGATGTACTTCCGCGGCAGGAAAAAATCCAGTCAGGATGTGTCCCTGTCGGATTATATCGAGACGGGATCAGACGGCGGTGCCCTGTCGCTGATGGATGTGGTGTGTCAAGAGGATGACCTGCTGGATCAAGTGGATCACCGGGAGAACGCCCGCCGCCTTCGCAGAGCGGTGGATACCTGTCTGACGCCCCAGGAGCGGGATGTGATCTGTATGCGCTACGGGATCATGGGGTACAGTCCCAGCAAACAGCGGGAAGTGGCACAGCAATTGGACATCAGCCGCAGCTATGTATCCCGCATTGAAAAGCGGGCGCTGGAGAAGCTCCGGCAGGAATTGGGAACACTGTGACCGGGAGCCGGGAGGGATCTCCCGGCTCCTCTTGCAAATTCTGCGGATCTTGCATATAATGACATCTGGAATTACAGATAACAGGAGGGGTGTCATGAAAGCGTGGCAGCATTTCAAGACCATAACCCATCATAAGCTCTTGGTGATGCAGGGATGCTTCCGGGTGGGGCTGTACCGGCAGGGCTTGACCCACGACCTGTCCAAATACTCCCCCACCGAGTTCCGGGTGGGCGCAAAGTATTATCAGGGGGATCGCAGCCCCAACAGCGCCGAGCGGGCAGACATCGGCTATTCCACCGCATGGATGCACCACAAGGGGCGGAACAAGCACCACTACGAATACTGGACGGATCTGGATCTGACCACAGGACGGTACGAATCCCGTCCCATGCCCAGAAATTATCTGGCGGAGATGGTGATGGACCGCCGGGCAGCTTGCATGACCTATCAGGGCGCAAACTACACCGACGCTTCTCCGTGGGAATACTTCGCCGGATCCCGGGAGCGCAGCCTGATGCACCCGGAGCTGGAGCGCCAGCTTTCCTTTCTTCTGAAAATGCTGCGCAATCAGGGGGAAAATGAAACTTTTCACTACATAAAGTTCCATGTTCTCCGGGGAGATCCCTTCCCTTGGGAGACGGAATAAAATTTTTTGAGAAATTTCAAAAAACTTCTTGACTTTTTCGAGATAATGCGTATAATATCTATTGTCGCCGCTGGTGCGGCGGCAAATGATAGAGGATTAGTGTAACGGTAGCACACCGGACTCTGACTCCGTTCGCGGGGGTTCGAATCCCTCATCCTCTGCCAAAACAACAACTCCCCTAGGTGCTGATCGTGTCGGCATCTAGGGGAAGTGTCGTAACTTAATCAGAGGTTGCTGTACTGCAAGCGGTCACGCACCCGGCAGGCACAAAGGCTCTTATCACCGGCTCTGGTTTATTCCTCACTTCGTCCCGCTGGAGTTACAGGGGACTCTGTGTCGTCGTCCGTACGAGTTGGACGCCCACCCAATGCTTGTTCGGCTGACCGAGCCGAGAGTTATGGCTATGGGAATGCTTGCAGCTATTTTCGCCTTTTCGTGAAACCTCTTGACAAATCAGACCTCTTTTGGTATGATTGTACTCGAGATAACACTTTGGTCGGCGTTATCAAGGTACTCGATACCTTATCATCCCTCATGTTGGAAGCATGGGGGATGATTTTTTCGGTATCAACGCTATTATTGTAGCGCTTTATTCAAAAAATGTCAACATTTTTTGAGCTGTTTCGCCTGTGCTTGTTCCGAAAGGAACAAGCATGGGCGATTTTTATATAGAATTGCCAAAATCAGGAGCCAGCCAGTAGTCGCTGCCCTCCTCAACCTCGCCCTCCTCGTTGCAGATGCAGATTTCCAGAGCCCACTCTTCGACATAGTGATACTTGCCGGGAGCGTGATAGGTATGCGTGCAGCGGTGCAGCGCCAGCTCCTGCTGAGCCTCCTCCATCTGATCGATCCCCCAGACCTTGACGATTTCAGGATCGTTGTCAAGCCCCCAAATGGCAGCACCGGGGGTGTATTCCTCGGAACCGGTGTAGATTCGATCATCTGCATGGAGCAGTCGGATGGTGTTGGGTTCTCGCTGAAACATTGTTGTCCTCCTTTTCTAAGTGGCGATTAGTCACCACCGTCTGAAAAATTCAGCCAGGTACTTGTGAAGATCTTCTTGGCAGGCTTTAGCTTCTTGCTCGGTGTAAAACCCATCCCGAAAAACAACAGGATTGCCGATATTATCGGAAGGGACTAACACAAGATGCCAAAGCCCATCATCGTTTCCGGAAGGGGTGATGGCAGACCGGTCAAATCGATTCCAGATAGAACCATTGAACGATTTTACAGAAAAAAGCACGTGCAGCTTGCCGTTATACTCATATTCATATCCGTATTTGGGAACGGACGCATATTTGGCATATTCAGATTCGGACATTTTAGCATATGCCGCATATTTGGCATATTCAGATTCGCGCATTTTAACATTCTCCTTTTGTGAGTGGCGGGGGATGATCCCCGCCGATAGTGGTTGACAGATCAGAAGATTTCCACGCCGAGTCTGTCGGCGGCCTCTTCTATGACTCTTTCGGCTTCTTCTGGCTCTGCGGCGTCCCATTCGGATTCTATGTCTGCGGCGATACATAGCGCTTTTACATCCTCTAAAATCCAGATGTCAGATGTTCGGATTCTTTCGGCAAGTGCCATGATGTCGGGATCTATAGGAGAGTCGTAAACGCCGTACTTAGCGATCTCAGCATCGGATGCCTCGTGGAGCTGATCCATTGCCTCGTCCAGCTCCATGCCCCAGTCGCTGGCCAGCCGGGAAACCTCTGCCAGATCCATGCAAACGGGATAAGCGCTGCCGAACCAGATGTCCATGTGCTCGTCGTTGGGGATGAAATAAGTCTTAGCCATTGTAATGTCCTCCTTTTTGTGGGCGGCGGGGGCGATCCCCCCGCCGCTTATTCATCGATTTCCTTGTCCATGACAGCGCAAACATCAAACCATGGACATTTGCAGCAGGGCATCTCCGAGGGGTCGGTGTCCAGCAGAATATGGGTATCATCCCATCCTCCATAGCAGTCATAGCTGTCATTGACTACGACTGCTATGCTGTGGATCAGCTCTGGAGTAACGGTGCGCTCGCTGCCATCGATCTCGATGCCCTCGATCTTTCCCTCGTGCAGCACCGCCACAATCTTGCCGTCCAGCAGCCTTACAGCTTTACAGCAGTCCATGCTATCATAGGATTTCTCCATCTTTTCTCTAAGGGTCATGTCGGTGTCCTCCTTGTTGTGTGATTGGGTTCTCTTTACATTACATATTATACACTAATTAGTGTAATTTGTCAATATATGAGTGTCACTAATTTATGAAATAGTTAAACTTTCTCTTGACAGTATACACTATATCGTGTATCATGTTTCACGAAAGGGAGTGTGCAAATGTATATGAGCGTAGCGGAGAAAATTCGAACGCTTATGGTTCGTCAGAATGTCAGTATGGGGGAGTTGGCTGAACGCACCGGGCAATCCCGACAGAACCTATCCAATAAGATGAAGCGTGGGAATTTCACAGAAAAAGAATTGATTACATTAGCAGAAGCACTTGGCTACTCTGTAAATGTCCAGTTTATCGACCAAGAAGGTTCGGTAGAACTATGATAAGATCCCCCTCTGATCGAGGGGGATCTCGTCATCTCCGGGCATGAAGCACAAGTGCCAGGATAAATATCAATAGACCCACGCTCAAGAGCGCCAGCGCCCAGATCCGATGCGTAGGATAGAGATCCGGCAGTTCCAGCTCCGGCGGAATCCGCACCGTAATCTGATTGGTCTGTCCCTCCTCCAGCCGGATCGGAGACTCCCGCAATAGGTCATATCCATCGACTCCCTCTGTCAGGAGCAGACCATAGTCACCGGCACTCAGCCCGGTGACGGAGATGGATCCATCTGCTCCAGCTACAAGAGCCGTAGCGCCCTTCAGATCCGCCGTCCAGCCGGTGCAGCGGTATACACCATCCTGCTCCAGCTCTGCGATCAGATATTTCCCTGCGTCGCCCCGAAGCGCAAAGGAGGTATGCTCCAGATCCTCCGGGGGATGCAGCCCATCGGTATAGTCAACCGCCACGGTCAGCGTGGCATCCGGCATGGCTGCGGTAGCCGGTGCGGTCGCAGCAGCCACCAACAGGAGGCAGACCCACAGTCCGGCAAGCAGCCGGTAGATCTTGGCCATCTCATCACCCCCGGCTCTGCTTCTGCCGTCCCTCAATGATGAGCCGGTACATTTTGCGGTCGTCTTTCGAAAGTTCAAAAATTGCCATGGCCTGCTCCAGATCGATGTGCTGCCGACGCATCAGGACGATCAGCAGCCGTGTCACCTGATCCGTCTGAGCGCTACGCTTTATGGACTCCCGATCTGCCGCAGCGCCGTGCCGGATCCCCAGCTCAAAGGCTTTCCGCAGCCGGTTGTCCATGTCGGCATCGTCGGTCAAAAGCTCCGCTAAAATTCTGTCTGTCTTACTCATTTTTTCTTTTCCTCCCAATAAAAAATCCCTCTACGGATCGATCCGCAGAGGGTGATGTGACTTATTTTCTCTCTGAAGCGTTGTGTTGAAATGGAGATCTCACAAATACTCCTCCAGCAATGAGATCAAAATACTGAGGATCCGCCTGTCCTCCACATGGAAAAAGTGCAACACATCCACGCACTCCTCACAAGCCTTGACATACTGCCCGGTTTCGAGATACCGGGTCATGCCCAGCAGCAGTTTCACAAACCGGGCATCAAGATCATGCAGGGTCAGATCCCGCTGGCCTATGAATACCTGCCGACATCGGGGCAGGATCTCCCGTGCCCGGATCATGGTCTGCCGGAGCGCCGCCTTGGCCTGCAAGTCCTCCAGCTCCTTATCGCCGCCGTATTCATGCCGGATCATGCAAATGGGGGTGCGGAGATAGATTTCCGCTGTCTGACGGTCGATTTTTCTTTGAAACATCGAAATTCCTCCTTTTTTGCCCGCATCATGCTTGGAGTGTGCCCACAGAGCTGCCCACACCCTGAGCGGGCATGGACAGCTTCTGGTGGACAACTCCTGCTGCTCACGGCAGGGCTTGCAGCCCCGCAGGGATAGATCTAACAGCGCCGGAACTACTCTGCTGCACCCTGCTCTCCAGATGATATATTTTTTGTTTTGTCTTTTTCACGCAGACAACGGCAGGCGTTCTGCCTGTCGATCCGACGCTTAGACCGGCGTTTTGTCCTCGATCCAGAGACAGGAGGCTTGTCTGCCGGTGGGTCGCATATGCGGGATCTGCCCAAAAGTTTGTCAGATCTTACAAATTGGCAAACACCTTTTTCTCTTTTCCTCAAAATAGAAACCCCAGTTATCTTGTTAATCCCGGGTAGCTTACCTAATTTGAGACCACCCCAAAGTTGGAAAAACACCGGCTCCTCTCCCGTTGTGGAGGCATCAGAAGCGGCGGCAGGGGCAGCAGCGGTCTTGCCGGAGATCACCATATCCGTCAGGAAGTAGGAGTTGCAGCTCAGATCCCGCCGCATCCGGCGGCACTCCCGGCGGATCAGGGTCAGTTCCTGCTCCAGCATGGCCAGCGCCCGGCATACAGACGCCTTGGAAGCGCCGCACCCACGCAGCTCGTCGGCCATGTGGCGCAGGGAAGGGTATGCTCGGCCGGAACGACCGGCACAGCGGTACAAATACAGCAGCACAGAGAAGCTGGAATGGGCGCTCCCTCTCTTCCCACGACTGCGCAGGGCAGAGCGTGGCACCAGCGTATAGCCGCCGGGGATGTGTTCCATGCGGTAGGTGTTCTTCCCGTATACCGCCCGTCCCAGCGCCTTGGAGTAGTAATAGCTCCGTTCCTGCCGGACATAGCCATGGGCAGTCAGCTCCCGCAGCCCCTTCTGCACCGTGGATACACCGCACCCGCTGCGCTTTGCCAGATCTTCCAGCGAGATGCGGATGCAGCCGTTGCGGCGGCGGTTCTCCATCAGCAGCGCCACAGCGATCCGCTTGGTGGTGTGCTTCAGGGAGCAGTCCTCGATCAGCCGATTGGGAACCGCTGCGTAAGATCTTCTGCCCATGGCCATGTCCTCCTTTCCAAATTTGTTTTTATAGAAATTGCCCGTCTGGAGCCAATCGGAATGACCGGGATGACCTATGGGTCGTCTCGGAGATCTCTGTCCGCTCCAAACGGGCGTTTTTTGCTGTTTTTCAGCCGGATTTTAATGATTTCTCTTTTATTCCACGACTACCGTGCAGACCGCTTCGGCGCTGCCGCTGAAGAAGCGGATGGTGCAGACGCCGGGCTTCACCGCCGTCACGACGCCATCTTCAGATACCGCCGCCACCGAGGGATCCGACGATTCAAACCCAGCCGGATCAATGGCACTCTCCGGGTACACCGTCCCGGTGAGCTTGCCGGTGCCGCCTACCGGCAGCTCCATGGCAGTACGATCCAGCTTGACCACCTCAGCCCGGTTGCCCACGGTCACGGTGCAGGATGCACTCTGAGATCCGCAGGAGGCCGTCACGGTGGCTGTGCCCGGCGCAATGGCCGTCACCGTGCCCTCGCTGTCCACAATGGCTACGCTCTCATCCGAGGTCGCCCAAGTCACAGCAAAGCCGGTGGCGTCCTCGGGCTGAGGCGCCGCCGTCAGGGCTGCCGTCTCTGCGACGCCCAGCATCAGCTCACTCTGGCTCAGGGCGATGGACTCCAGCTTCACCTCCACCGTCACCGTGCAGACGGCCTGCGCTTCGCCGCACTTCACCGTGACCTTGGCCGTGCCCAGCCCCCGGGGGGTGATATTTCCGGCGTCATCCACCGTGACCACTTTCTCGTCACTGCTGCTCCATTGGAGTTTGGGTGCGGCGGCCTCTGCCGGATCCACCGTGATCTCCGGCTTCAGCGTAAGCTGCCCGTCCGGGCGCAGGGATGCGGTGGGATCCAGCTTCAGCGTGACGGTGGGGTGGTTGATCCGCCCTTGCAGATGGAGCTGCTGCTCCGCCTCGGGGGTGCCATCCCTGCCCATCATCACCAGTTTGGGGCTCAGCTCCAGCCGCACCAGTTCCTTGGCCTGAACATCATCCACCAGCAGCAAGAGCTGATTGTATGGGGTGACGCCCTGCACCCGGACATACTGGGCGCAGAGGATCCCTTCGCCGTCCCGGCGGTACAGCCGTACCACATCTCCGCTCTGGGCATAATCGATCAGGGCGGGATCTGCATTCACCGCCATGACGCCCATCCCTTCCGGCAGCGCAGCGTCCGCCACGGGGGCTGCGCCCATGTACCGGGGCAGCAGCAACAGCGCCAGCAGCAATACGACAGCCCCCAATGCGATGCACCCGCCACGCCAGCCCCAACGCTTCAGGATTCCGGTGATGCCGGTGGCAGCGCTGGGCGTCTGCTCTGCTACGGCTGTGGGCGTCTCCTCCGGGGGACGATTCTTGCTGACAATCTCTCTTGTAGATTTTTCAAACATTTGTATTACCTCCGATTTCTTCCGTGATCTCGATCTCCTCCATGGAGATCTCCGGCTCCAGATCCTGAGCACGCCCAGATCGGAGCAGTTCCATCAGTACAGGGCGCAGGAGCCGGTCGTAGAGCTCCAGCGCTGCCCCGGATGCCTCCCAAAAACTGGGCATCCACGGTGCTGCCCCGGCGGGATGATCCCCAAATACACCTTGGAGGGATCCCACATCCGCTTCCGTGGCAAAGGACGCCAGAATGGAGATCCCGGGAGCCACAGCGGCCAGCCGATCCAGCGCATAGCAGGTATCTTGCAGCTCCCAAGACTTCGTCCCGCACACCAGCACCACGGCATCTGACCCTTTGCAGGCGGCAGCGGGATCCCCATTCCAGCCCACCCCCATATCCTGAATGTAGCAGTCGTAGGCTTGGGCGGTGGAGGTCACAAAGGGGATCTGCCCCACCATGTACCCGTCAGGGATGCTCCGGCACTTCATCAGCCCTGCGATCCGGGAGACGCTGGCCGTGTCAGCCACCACAGCGGGGGTAAAGCCCAGCGCCTTGCAGTAGTGCCAAAGCCCTACGGCTTGGGTGGTGCAGCCGATCCGCTGCTGACTTCCGGCTACGGAGAGGATCAGCACCGCTCCCGCCGGGATCTGCATGGGACGGATGGGCTCCGGGGGCTTGGGAGCCGGTTCCGGCTCTCGTGCCGGTCTGCCCCCGGAGGATGAGGTGTCGGTGCTGCCGGGCTTGAGCAGCGTGTCCAGATCCTCAAGGGTCTGCGCCCGTCGGATCAGCCGGGGCAGATCTTGATTTTGAGGAAAAAGGAAGATGATGCAGCCCTTGTGCTCCAGAAGCTGTGCCGCCGCCAGAATGTGCCCCATCGACCAGCCGGTCTGAGCGTCCGGCAGAAAGATGAGATGCCGGATCTTGGGGTCATCCAAGAGAAAGGCGGTCAGAGACGGAAGCTGCCCCGGGGCGTACACCTGCGTGTCCTGCCCCAGTTTTTTCATCAATGCCTCGTTTCGCTCTTTTCCGATCACAATGTTCATGTCGTTCCCTCCTTCAAGAGTCTTTGAATTTCGGCCAGTAAACGCTGACCGCCGTCTGTCCCCGGAGCGCCCCTTCCTGCTCCATGTTGGCCGGGCGTTCAAACCGGGTACACCAAGCATAAGCTGCATCATAGGCGCCGTCCGAGGTGTCCGGGGTGTTCTTCAGCTCTGTCAGCAGACCGGGGTAGTAGGTCTGAAGCTCATATGCCAGAAATGCAAGCTGGCCATCCAGCGTGGTATCATCCAAGCCGTTGCTGCGGCAGTAGTTCTTCAGGTTCGTCCAGCGGCCGACGCCGGGGGAGGTATCGTGCCATTGGCACAGACCGTAGCTGGTGCCGTAGTCTCCAAGGGCGTGGGGATCGAAGTCGGATTCCTTCTCCATGTTGGCCAGTACGCCGCAGGCTGCCGCCGGACTCATGCCCATGCTCCCGGTCAGGAACTGGAAGATCTGCCGCTGGGCGGCTTCTCTGGGAAGGGACGCCTCGGATATGTAGATCATGGGATCCACATAAGCCCCGCCGGTGAATACGGAAAAGTGGAGATGATTGCCGGTGGAGTTGCCGGTGGATCCCATATAGCCGATGACCTGTCCCCCGGAAACCTGCTGCCCCTCCTCCACCACGAAGCGGATCATGTGGGCATACAGGGTGGTCGTGCCCTCTCCGTGATCGATGCGAACATGGTTGCCATAGGGGCCGGTGGTTCCCACCTGAAGCACGCTGCCCTTCCGGGCGGCGTAAATGGGGGTGCCCTCGTCGTTGGCCAGATCCACACCGTTATGGAAGTTTCCCGGCTCCCCGGTGACGGGGTTGATCCGCCACCCAAAGGGAGAGGTCAGCTCGATGTACTCGCAGGGGGCAAACCATCCGGCTCCTCCAGACAGGGCAAAGCCAAGCTCCTGCTGGAGCTGCTGAAGCTCTGGGGACAGCTCCTTGGAAGGGGAAAAGGAGAGAAATGAGACAAGACCGCTCAGCAGCAGAAAGATCCCCACCAGCAGTCCTGCTACCAGCTTTGCCGCTGTTTTCATCGTCCGCCTGCCCTTCCCATGAGTTCCAGCTTGTAGTCCGGGATCTCAAACTGCACCTTCAGCCGGTGGGAGCCGATCAGCGCCAGCGCCTGTCCCCGTCTGCGTGCCTCCAGCACCCGCTGTTCCGAAGCGGTCAGATGATAAAGCTGTACCGTGTCGGCCAGATTCCGTCCGTCGGTGCCGAACAGGATCTTGTAGGCGGCTGCATCCAAGATGGGCTGTCCCCACAGCCGGATCCGCTCGTCCAGCAGTTCCTGAATGGAGTGGAAGCAAAGCCACAGGTAGCCCTCGTACTTCCGCAGCCGCAGGGCAAGGTTCTTCAGATCCTTGGCTGCCTGTGGGAAGCTGGGATCCAGTACATTCTGCGCTTCGTCACAGAACAGGATGAAGGGCTGCTGGGGATTCGAGGTGGCCATGGACAAGATCATGCGGATCATGGCGCTGTACTGTGCCGCTTGATTCCGTTCAGAGCCCATGGACAGGTTCTTGGTGTCATAAACGATCATGTCAGCAGACAGATCGATATTGGTGTGACCATTCCAGATGTAGGAGCTTGCCCCAATGGCCATGTCCTCCAGCAGCAGGGCAAGGTCATCATATCGGGGATCCTGCTTGGCTTTTTCCAGCAGCAGCCGGTAGTAGTCCTCCATGATGGGGTAGGACTCCGGCGGCCGATCCGGGTCGTACTCGCTCTCCAGCGGCAAATCAAAAGCCTCGTACAGCTCCCGCAGCGCCCGGTTCAGCAGCGATACTTGCAGATCCGTCAGGCTGGGGATCAGGTATCGCAGGAAATTCATGACATAGGCGATGTGCTGAACCACCGGGGGCGTGTTGCTGGTGTACTTGGTGTCATCCTCGTCGTCGGGGATGGGCTCCTGCACCTGAAACAGGTTGATCTTTACCTTGCCGCCGCTGGCGTCCAGCCACGATCCGTCCAGAGCTTTGCACAGATCCCGGAACTCCCGTTCAGGATCGATGATGACCACCCGGAAGCCCTGCATGAATACCGACTGCATCAGGTGCTTCAGAAAAGTGGATTTGCCCGTGCCCGGGATCCCGGAGACAATGCCGTTGCCATTGGTGCGGTCTTTGCCCCGGGTGCGGATGTCCAGCGATACCACGCCGTGATCCGCTGTCCGGGCGAAGTAAGCCCCGTGATCGTCCCGCAGGGTGTTCATAGAGCAGGGATAGCCGCCGATCAGGGTCTCCAGCGGCAGGATCCGCATCACGATACCGTCTACGATGGCCTGATTGGGGTGATAGGGGGACAGATGGCGGAAAACATCGCTTTGCAAATTTGCCAGCACCTTGAGCTTGATGTGCAGCCCGGCGTATCGGTTCAGCACATTCTCCGCTGCTTCCTCCAACTTCTCTTTGCTGGAAGCGAAGGGCATGGCCACGATGGACATATGCCCCAGCGCCTTGCTCTTGGCATCCAGATCATCGATCAGATCCCCGGCGTCGTTGGCCGTCCGCTCCAGCCGCTTCCGCTCCCGGACATTGCGTTCGCTCTCAGCGCCACGGGTGTTGTCGGTGACTGCCCGGGACAGGGCATCTCCGATCTCGCTGGAGCGTCCCGGATAGTAGGTGATGCAGGTGATGCAGTCGGTGGCATTGGTCAAACCGGCTGCCCAGTTGTAATCGACATTCGCCGGGTAGGTGATGGCGCCGTAGCACCGGCAGTAAGCGTTGCCCACCATCAGCCAGTCGGGATAAAACATCAGCCCGCCCACAGGGGTGATCTGTTCCATGAGCTGAGCATGGGCAGGATCCTCCTGCTTCTTCCGGGAGAAGATCCGCTTGCGCCCGGTGAGGTAAGGGATATCTGCCCCTGCGGGGGAGGCTTCCTGCTCCTGCCAGACGCCCAGCTCGGCATAGATCATGCAAAGGTGCAGGATCTCGCTGTCATCCATCACCGAAGCGAAGATCTGGTTGTCCGACAGAGCGGCCGCCAGAGAGGATGCCCGCTCCAGCAGCGCCCGGTCGGCATTGGGGGCGGCCCCCTGCCAGATCTTGATCACGATCAAGGGCTCCTTGGCACCCTCTGCCGCCAGCGACTCCAATGCGGCGATCTCACCGCCGATGAGCCGGAGCCGGGCGTCGTTGCGGGTGCTGCTTCGCAGCTCCTGAAGCTCTGCGATCATGCCGCCGGTATCCACCGTCCGAGGGATGGATAAGATCTGGAAGATCTGGGTCTGCTTGGACAGCGCCACCGTCAGCCGGTCGGTGACGGTGATGTTGTCGCTTTCATCCAGCAGACTGTTGTCCTGTCCCCGGACTTTGATGTAGGCATACAGCATCTTGTCCCGTGACCACAGAATGTTATTTTCAATGGCTTCCACATTCAGGAAGTCCTGCGCCGACTGGTTTGTTTTCGTCCGCATAGCGGATCACCTCCTTTTCCTGTTTATAAAAGAATTTCTGTTGATTCGTCCGATACCGATGGAACCGATGCAGGAACGTGTAGATGGACTGCCGGTTGTCTACCTTGGCAAACAGTAGGTAGCAGCACATCAGATATCCCAGTCCAAAAAACATGACCATCAGTTTGACGATAGGATCGGGGATCGCAAACCACGAGATGACCGTAACCGTCAACCCCGGGACGGCAGCGATCAGGAACTTGGGCAGCTCTTTACTGCCCAGCCCCGGCAGATACTCCCGATCCAGAGAGATGTAGGCCGGGATCGACAATTTCTTCATTATATCCTCCTAGGTAACATAATTCTTGATGAGCAGCAGCAGAGAAACGGCGCTCTCGGCAATGATGACGAATTTGACCATGTTCCAGAGCCGCTTCTTCATTTGGGGCACCTGCTCAGCGTCCATCGCCATCACGATACAGCAGTAGATCCCCCGCAGCCCTCCGGCAATGGGGATCAGAAGCAGCATCAGAGTGATGAGATTTCGGATCCCATCCATATCACATCCCTCCAAACATCCGTACTGCCATGACCACGGTGTTGAGCTTCTGGGCAGCGCCGCCGCCACCGCTCTTAGGAGCAAGGAACTGGGCAAGCATGGCAGGCGTTTTAATCGCAACCACGAGGAATCCGATGCCCACGACTAGACCAGCCAAACTCATAGAGATTGCCAGCCCCAAAGCCATGCGCAGGCAGAAGTAGCGGATCGCTGCCGTTGTCAGCTCCCGGGTGAGCTGCTGGATGTACGGCTTCCAGTAGCCGCCGTCGGAGTCCACCAAACCGCTGGCTGCGAAGGGGATCCCCAGCCGGAAGATCAGCATCTCCACACCCTGCTTGACCATGGAAAACATGAGCCACAGCAGCAATATTGCGAAAATCAGTCCAAACAGAACCAACCGAATACCACTTGTAAGGACTTTTTCCAAAGCGTCCAGCAGCCCATCGATGACAATGACATCGCCCCCGAAGAATGCCCCGCAGACTGCATTGACGATCTCCTGTACGATCTCCACGGCAAAGGTATAAAGCAAAGGAAACGCAACGGCTGCCATTATGGCGAATACCGTGCCCAGCAGCATCTCTCCCGGATCTGTTTCGGATTCCCCGTCTCGCCAGAGGATGTATACCTTGGTGCCCTTCCAGATCAGCTTCGCTGCCACCAGCATGGTGGCGATCCCATAGAGGGCAAACAGCGCCCGGTCGATGACCGCCGTGTTCAGGATCGTTTCATCCAGTCCGGGCAGATCCTCCACGAAATAGGTGGCGTAGAGCAGATCTCCCAAAAAATTTTCCAGCGGCTTCAGAAAATCCTTTGCTGCCGAATTGAGAGCGTCCGCTAAAAAGCCCTCGATTATTTTCCAAAGCGACATAGAGTGACCTCATCAAGCAAAGTAGTTGGTGATGATGGCCATGAAGCCGGAGATCAGGGTGCCGCCGATGCCACAAGCGATGGCGGTGACGATCCGCTTCTGCCAGAGCTTACCGTCCTGCTCATCGGCTATCGCACGGCGGCCAGCGAAGTAGATGGCGCAGCAGCCGCCGATCAGCGGGCAAGCTACCGTTGCGATTTTAGTCGCATCCTTGATTAAATCCATACCACCTGTGTAGAGCTTGCTGTCCATCAGCCCGCCTCCGGCAGCGCTGACAGACATGGCTGCCAGCAGCATGGTGGCCACTACCGTACCGACTCGGATCATGCGCTTCATGGTGTTCTTTCTGTTGTTTCTTGCATTCATTTTTTCTTTCCTCCAAATAATTAAGCATATTTTTTGTATCCGTCCCAGTAGGAGACGGTACACGAACGATTGGTGCGCCGGGTATCACGGAACATCCGCAGACGGCGGTTGTGTTCCGGGTCACCCAGACCAAACATGGTGTTGAAGATCGTCTTGCTCACATCCGGGGCATACATCATCACCGGGTCAGAGCGGGTCATGACCAGTTGATACGGGCGGTGGATCCTGCGGATCTCCTCCGTGGTCAGCAGATCCCGGCTGGTGAGGTTGTAGCTGGCGGAGGACTGACCGCCGGTGGAACTGGACAGGCTGGGGGATTTTACCGTGTACTTGCCCAGCTTCTTGGAGATCATCTCCATGGTGTCAACATTGTCCGTCTGAAGATAGACCCATGTCTCGCAGTTGGAGATCATGGTCTTGCCCAGCCGCTCGCCATAGCGCTCATAGATCTGATTCTCGTCCTGCACCACAAGGTGGAAGCGGATCCCCCGGCCGCCGCCTACGGTGATGGCCTTGTCCATATCCGGGATCTTGACGAAGTTGCCAAACTCGTCGCAGAAGAACTCCACCCGCCGGGGCAGCCGTCCACCGCAGGCGTCCGCCCGCCGCACCAGCATCTGATACTGCTGGAACACGAACAGGGATGCCAAAGGATAGTACGTAGAAACCGCATCCGGCAGGATCAGGAAGATCGCCCGCTTGCGGTCGCCGGTGGCCAGATGGTCGAACTCCGTCACCGAGGTCATGGCATGGATCCCGGGATCGTCAAAAAGATCCAGCGTAGTCATGGCCGAGGTATAAAAGCTGCCCCGCATCTTTTCCGGGGCGATCTTGGCAATGCTCATCGCCCGGCGAAGGGGGCTGCTCTCCGGCAGCTCCTCCAGATAGTCCACCAGAGCCACCGGCCTGTCCTTGCCCCGAGGGGCACACATGGTGGCGATGAAGTGCCTGGCATTGGCCAGATTCCGCCACTCGGGATTGGGAAATTCAAGACAGACAGCAAGGATCGCCACAGTCAAGATCGCCCGTTCGCCGTTTGGCCAGAGGGGATCGGTGCTGGTGTTTTCCTTGTCCGGCACCAGCAGCGTGGCGGTCTCCCGTGCCCGCTGTACTGCCAGCGGCAGATCATCCATAAAGACGGCATCCAGTACCGGCTGAAGAAAGTTGTACCGCACCGAAGCTGCGGGGTGGATGAAATCGATGGCCAGCACCTCGTAGCCCAGCCGTTCCAGCATCGGTCGGGTGTATAGGTACAGTTCCGACTTGGGATCCGTGATGACCATGCTCTCGCCGGTCAGCGCCGTGTAGCCAATGCTCTCAAGGATCAGATGGCGGGTCTTGCCGCATCGGGTGGCTCCGATCACCAGCGAATGGGTGTCCTCCGGGATGTAGTAGAGCTGATGCAGATCCTTTGACCAGCCCACCACCAAGCCGCCTTTATCCGGCGCTCTGGCTGTCAATTTCGATTTTCGCATTTTCGATCTCCTTTCTGTCTTGTTCACCGGCTGCCAGCAGCTCCTTCAGCCCGGGCGATGACTCGGGGATCTGCCAATGACCGAACGCCCGATCCAGTCCCTTGGGATCCATCCATTTGGCTGTGCCGTACTGCCCCTGCCCATCGGCGCAGGGGGTCTGGATCTCCGGGGTGACTTGCTGCATATCGGATCGATAGTGGAGATAGGTGGATGTAAAGAGGATCCACCCCAGCAGCAGAGCCACTACGGCGCACAGCAGAGCGTAGAGCCTTGCCGGAGCCCCGCCTTGCAGCAGGAGCTGCCAGCAGGCCACCGGGTTGACGGTGACAGCCGCAGGCTCTCGGGACAGCAGATGATGCAGCGCTGCCGCAAGGATGGGCAGGATCAGCACGGCTGACCCGGCGAAGATCCCGGCGGCAATGATGATTTTTCGTTTCATTCTTACACCTCAAAGTCTTGATCCCACTCTCCTGTGGGTTGTGTGACCACTTGATCCCGCTTGGCAGCCTTGGATTTGTCCTTGCTGTACAGGCGCTTCCATGACATACGGCCTTTCTGCTGCCCGAGGATCTGCCCGGTCAAGCGCATCATGTCGCACACCAGATTGGTGGCGCCGGTTTGTGCCGCCTCACGCTCCCATCCGGCAACGGCTCGCAGCTCCAGCTTGATCCGGGTACGCATCTGCCGGTGGAGCTGCCGCTTCTCCTCTCGGTATGCCTGCTGCTCCTGCGCCGTGACCTGCTTGCCAAACAGTACCGGCTGCTCGTCTGTTTTGCCGGTCTTATTGGCAGAGCGGGGATCATTGTAGACTGCATCCGGCTTCCCGGTCAGATCGATCCCGGCTGCGTGCAAGGCGTGGCGCTCCAGATCCATGCGGATCCGGGCGTCGGTCAGGATCTCCCGCTCCAGCCGGTTCAGTCCGTCAGTCAGGCCGGGGATCTGCTGTTCCATGCAGCGCAGAGGGATCCGCTGCCGGGGCATCATCGCCTGAAGCTCCGCAAATCCCTTGGTGTAGGGCAGGATCTCCGAAGCGATCTTGTCCATCAGCTTGGCGGCATCGCCCTCGGGCTGGGCTGAGCGGATCTCCTTCTGGAGCGCCAGCACCCGGCGCATGACCTCGTTGGCCAATTCCCGATGGAGCTTCTGATACGCTTGCTGCCATGCTTCTTCAGCGCCCTGCTCGCCGTTGGCGTACAGATCGGAGATCTCCCGGGTGCAGCGCTCGTACTCCTGAAGCGCTTGATGCAGCTCCGGCACCTCAAGGCAGGTGTCCACCAGTTTGTCCACCAGCGCCTTATAATCCGGCGGCAGGTAGGCATAGCGCAGGCTGCCTTTTGAGGGGATGCGCCGCAGCAGTTCTTCCATCTGCTGTGCGAGCTGCTGCGGCAGCCCGGTTCGTCCCAGCCGGTTTAGATCCACCGCCTTTTCCGGGTTCACCTCCCGGCACATGGCTTGCAGCAGCACCCGAAGCTCCTTGCCTTGCTGACGCTGCTGTTGCTGCCTGCCCCGGATCTCCTCCCGGAACAGCGCCCCGGAGAAAGCGGCACGGATCCGCTCTGCTTTCTGGGTGAATCGGTGGGGATCCATAGACTCAGGACGGGGCTCGCTGCTGTTGTCCCAGTAGAGGATGTGGACATGGGGGTGCCCTTTTGCATAGTGCATAGAGGCACACCAGCAAAACGACTCCGGGCGGATGTCCATCTCCTTGGCGATGACTCCGATGTGTTCGTTGACCAGTTCCTCCCAAACCTCCCGGCGGTACAGCCCCTTCATCTGAGCGGTTTCTCCCTTGACGGACAGCACGCCCCGATAGAATGTCCGTTCCTCGGATCGTTCCTTGACCAGCCGCTCCGTCCGCTTCAGATCCGTCTGGATCCGAACGGCGTCATCCCATGGGAGCTTCCCCCACAGGCCGAAGCCGCAGCCCGGATTGTAGACCGCTCCGGGGCGAGTGGCGATGTAGTGCAGATGCCGGGCATTCAGACCCGGCGTGTTTTGCAGATTCCGACTGCGGTAGGTCTGCTTGTAAAAGACCGTAGAGCTCATCTGTCATCGCCCATCCGATGCAGGCCTCGGCCGATGAACTCGTCCAGACTCCGATCCTTGCTCAGCTTCAGGTACTCAACGCCCAGCTTCCGTGCCATGGACGCCACCTCGTCGTATTCCTCCCGGCGGTAGTCCGGCACCGATGCAGCGCCGTTGTATGCCGCAAGGAAAAAAGCTGCGGCGCTGATCTGCGCCGCCTTTGCGCTGATGGCAGCCAGCCGGTCTACATGGGGTTGGATGACCTGATCCACGGTGGAACGCACCGCTTCCTGCATGGACTGCTGGGCGCTGCGATACCCGGATGCCGCCAGTCCCTTTTCCACCATGTCCCGGTACACCGAGCTTGCGGAGGTGTCCCGCTCGCAGGCGATCCGCTTGACCAATTCATCCGTTTCATTGCTAACCCAAAAATGAGCCATCTGATTGTTAAGTCGATTTCCCAATATTTCGCCCTCCTATCGTAGGTAGCACAAGTGTGCTATCAAAATAGAGTCGTGTGCTATTGAATTTGCTTTGCAAATTCGGTGTTTTTCGGGATAGCGTGCTATCCCTTATCCTGCCATTCCACCGCACAAAGTGCGGAAAATGGACTTAAGCCCCCTAAAGGGGGGCTTTCGCTCTCCTCCGGCGCCGGAGGGGCGCTTATTTTGAGGAAAAAGGCTGGCTTTACCCCCCACTTAAGGCGCCTTAAGTGGGGGTGCCCATTTCCCGCCGATTCCTTAAGTGGGGGGTTCGTTTTTCTCGTTTTCTTATCCGGGGGGTTAAGGCTCGTAGTCCGGCTCCCAGCTTTCCCCCTCCTGCCCGTAAGAGCGTTCCTGCTGCACCTCGGTACGGCAGATCTCGTACCGCTCATCCAGCAGCTTTTCCTGCCCGGGCTGGATCAGAAGCTGCCCGGTATGTCCGTCCGGCCGCACCGTCCATCCGCTGGGATCATCCGGCAGGTGGCGCTGCTCCCATGCGTGAACGGCATTGACTTTTTCGTTCTGGGCTGCCATCCACGGGTGGACGGAAACCTGCGGAGGAGTCAGCTCCATGAACCGCTGAAGCTGCTGGGTGTAGTCGTGGAGCAGATGATCCCCGAAAGGATTGTAGTGTCCCTGCGTCAGCAGCGCCCCGGACAACTCCTTCAAAAACTGCTCCTCAGTCAGCGGCACATACATTCCCGGCATCCCGGCGCTCAGCGCCGCCCGGCATCGCTGAAGATCGTCGTAGAATACGGGGATCGCTTCGCCGGTAAAGTCTGGGCGAAGGATCTTTGCATAAAACGATTCTGTGTTCCGGGGGCTGTTCTCCTGCGGCAGGGGGAAATCTCCAAACCTCTGGATGTACTTTTTCTCCGTCCGGGAGTAGATGGCAGCACCCTCGTATCGGAATCCGTCCGACTCCATAGAGCCGTCCACATAACCTTGAGCAGCCGCCTGTGCCGATTGAAGTGTCTGGTAATCCCGCTTATCATCGAACCCGTTTTCGGTGGAATGGTAGGTTGTGACCTGATAGGGGGGCTGTTGAGGTTCCTGAACCGGCTCTGCTTGGACAGGCTCCTGACGGGGCTGAAGCTGCTGGAAGCCGCCCTGCTCCAGCAGATAATCGCTGATCTGCTCCGCTGCCCGGATCGCCCGATACAGCTCCTCCGGGGCGTCCTTCAGGGCGGCGCTCCAGCTCTGCACATAGGCGCAATGCTGCCGTGTCTGATACTCCAGTTGCTCCGAGGTCAGCCGCAGCCCGATGGCCTGCGCCGTAAAGGCGCTGGCGATCTCCGCCCGCAGCTCCTCCCGGGCATATGCTTCCGAGCCAAAGCTGCCGCTCAAGTCCCGATTCAGCCGGCTCTCGTGTCCGCTGGCATGGGCTGACTCATGGAGGAAGGTGGCCATATAACCGTAGGTATCCACGAAGGTTTCCTCCGGGGGCAGCGTTACGGTATCGGTGCTTTCCCGGTAGAATGCACCGCTGCCCGGCTCCTCCCGGTAGGTGTAACCCATGTTTTGAACCAGCGTATCCCGCTGGGCTCTCAGAGCGCCGATGTCTGTTCCGTGGGTCTTGCGCTCCGGGATGCCGTCCATTTGCTGTGCGTTGAACACGTTGTAGCAGCGGCTGCGAAGCTGAAGGTACTTGTCGAAATACTCCCGATCCTCCTGATACAGCTTCCTTACCTCCGACCACGAAAGCATCTTTTTGGTCTTGGTATCGAAGTACGCCCAATATTCGATCAGGGCAGACTTCTCACCCTTTCGCACCTGCCAGCCTTGCTCCTGCGCCTGCCGATAGGTGCACCATCTGGGATCTCCATAGCCCTTTTCCCGTGCCACATAGGACAGATACATGGCATTGACGCCACGGTACGGTTTATCGTTCAGGGCATTGCGGGGTCTGTCCTCCTGCCAGCAGGCATACCACGGGATCTGCCCCTCGTTCAGCGATTCCAGAAATCGCTGAGACATTTCTTCCCGGAGTTTGTTGGGCTTCATGGCAGCTCCTCCTCTGCCGGGAAGATCTCGGTCACGCACTCAGGATCCGCAGGATCCATGTCGTAGCCCTCCAGATCCTCAAGGATCTGCTCCTGCGCTTCTTCCAATGTCCACTTCATGTCGTTTCCTCCTTTACTCCAGCTCCGGCTCCTCCGGCTCGCCGCGGTCGTTCTGTTCCTGCTCGATGGCTGCCGTCTGCTGCGCCACCTCGTTCCAGTCCTTCAGCCCCATGGCGGGCAGCCGATCCTCCGGGGCATAGCCCATAGCCCGGAGCTTGTCGCTGATCCGTTTGGATGCCTCCCGCCCCGGCTCATCTGCATCCAGCATCAGGCAGACGTCCCGGACATTGGGGTGGGACTTGAGGTAGTTTTCAAGGGGCTGCATCCCCAGTCCCTCCAGACTCAGCCGGTCAACCGGCTCTGTCCGCCATGCGTCACCCATGCGCTTCTGGGACAGGGTGGCGTCGCTGGCGGCGTCGATTGCTCCTTCGTACACCCGAACCTGTGTGGCTTGGACGTCAGGCGCTTTCAGCAGCCAGCCCCAGCGCTTATCGCTGCCGGGTGCATCCCGCTTGTAGGGCTCCTGCCCGGGCTTGGCAGTCATACCCCGGGTGAATGCGCCCACCGCCTTACCTTGGTCGTTGCGGTAGACAAAAACCGCATTGCTGACAGGGTATCGCCCCTGAATAAGAAAGTTGCTCTGGTAGACCAGCCCCTGACCGATCAGCTCCTGAACCACAGGCTTAGACAGGCTTCGTTCGCTGCAAAGATAGGCAAACAGGGTCTTGTAATTGGCAGCCTTGCCCGGCAGCCGGAACTCCGATGCGGTACGCTCCTGCGTCTCTTTTGCGGCTGCTTTCTGAGGCAGCGGGGCACTCGCCGTGCGTTCCGCCTGCCGCTCGCCGCAGAGGGTCAGTACAGCGTCCACGATGGTTTTCCCTTCGTAGTACATTTGGAATTCTAGCGCACTGCCATGGACGCCTCGGGAGTTCCAAAACCAACTGCCGTTGGGGGCAAACACCATGGAGTCATGCTCGCGCATGGTGTAGTGGCTGCCCTGCTGCACCAGATCATAGCCCTGTGCCCGAGCGTACTCGTAGGCATTGGAGTTGTATTTGGCCTGCTCGTACTGTTCCTTGGTGTAGTATGCCTTTCCGCTTTTGCTCACCGGCATATCCTCGACCTCCTTCTTTGGGTTCAAAAAAAGCCCGGGTTCAAACCCGGGCTTCCAATCTGAAAAAACACTATTCAATTCTTGAAAATCGCAGCTATGGCGCATCCATGATGCTTCCATTTGCTTGCTTTTTGATAAATCGTATAAAAGTTTGGATTCCGCAGTAATATAGCTCCGGCTCCGCTCGTAATACTCTAGCGCCGTCTGCAACTCCAATGGCAGCTCCTTTGGCGCCGGGAGAAGCGCCTGCTCGGGCAGGGGGATCATAAAGCGCATATTCAGTCCACGATTCCCGTCGCTGAGAAAGCCGGGGAAATTGGCTCCCGTATCCTGTGTGGTTATGGGGATCCCGTAGGTGATCCCATCCAGCAGGATCGGCCAGAGATAGGGGCGGCGCTTCATGGGCACATGGGGTTCAAAATTTCTCAGAAACTCCAAGTAGCTTGGATCTGCTAATCGTAATTGGATCGTGCTCACCTCCATGATTTGGGTATAAAAAAGAGCCTGCCGATCCGGCAAGCTCCGCTCTGCCGCTCAAGGCGGCTGTGTGTTTTTATTTTGAGGAAAAAGAAGGTTGGCAGACATCTCGCAAGTTTTCCTCCAGCAATGCAATGATGGTGTAGAGGACTCTACGATCCTCGATCCGATCATAATGTACCACATCATATAGATCGTGGCAAGCAAGGTCATAGCGCTGACGCTGAAGGGATTCCCGGAGGATCATCATGCGGCGAAGGTAGCCCATGCCGTCGGCCAGAGGATCCAGCGGATCCAAATCATAACGGATGGTTTTCTTCATCAGGGATTTGGCTGTCTCGATGAACCGCACCAGATCCGACCGTGCCCTGGCATTGTCTGCGCTGGATACAGACCGGCTCCAGCACCACTTCTGCACAAATGGCCTCAGGGCATCCTCAAAGCGATGGAACCGGGCAAGATCCCGCTCCCGGGAGTAGAAGATCCGTTGGGTCATGCCCTGTCCTCCTTTGAAAAGTATGCTGCCAGTGCCGAGTGGATGGTCTGCACCACCACCTCCTCCGAGGTGCCCTTGGGGAAGTATTCCCGGAGCTGGGACATCTCCAGCTTCAGCGTCCGCAGCCGCTCTGTGCCGGACTTCTTCTCCAGCAGCGATTCAAGGAAATCCTCGTTCACCACCTCGTCGGGGTCTTTCTCCGCTTCCCGGATCGCCTTGGCGTGGGACTCCTTTAGGGGGCGCTGGGGATCGTAGGCGTAGCAGAACAGATAGACCAGCTCCTGCGTTTCCTGAGACAGATAGCTGAGCTGTACCCCCACGCCCATGCCCATTTTCTGCCGATCCACCAGATCCAGCAGGGGATCGATCAGGTAGGTCAGGCGGATGTAGCGAAAAATCTGATTCTTGCTGACACTTATTTCTCCTGCAAGAATGTCACTGGAGGTTTTTCCATCTAACTTATTCCCAGATTGGGAATAAGTTAGATCACTCCTCATTCCCCGGTGGTTTTGCAGCTCCAGAAGCTGCCGGTAAGCCCAGCCACGCTCCGAGGGCAGCACCGTTCGGTTGTTCAGGTTGTCAGCGATCATGATGGGGATGGCTTCCGCATCGTCCAGTTCTCCCTTGATGATGCACGGCACCGTCCGATACCCAAGCTGCATCGCTGCCAGCCGCCGGTTGTGGCCGGTGATGATCTGCAAGCTCCCGCTGGATGTTCTGCGGAGGATGAGGGGATTGATGATGCCGTTTTGCCGGATCGATTCTTTCAGCTCCTCCATCCGCTGGGGGTTTGCTCGCTTGAACTTGTGCATTTGAGCTGGGAAGTCCTCCAGCTCCGCAGGGGAGACCTCCACGATCTTGCTTTGCTCCTGATCGGTTTTTGCCGAGGCGGCGATCTGCTCTTGGCAGCGCCGGATTGCTTCAAAATCATATTCCATACTGACCCTCCTTAGTGCTCATCGAAGGGGAGCTGGGCATCCGACTCGTCCAACGCCGGGAAATCCGACGCAGGCGGGATGGGGGGAGCGTCGTATGCAGGGGCATCGGTCGGGCGCTTGCTGTCTCCGAAGTAGACGCCGTCAGCCACCACCTCAGCGCTGCGGCGCTTGTTCCCGTCCTTGTCCGTCCAGTTGCGGACTTGCAGCCGACCGGCTACCACCGCCATGCGTCCCTTGGTGAAATACTTGGAGACGAACTCGCCGGTCTGCCGCCAAGCGATGCAGTCGATGAAGTCACACTCCCGTTCGCCGCCGTCCTTGGGGGCGAAGTCTCGATCCACAGCCAGAGTAAAGCTGGCCACAGCCAGTCCGCTGCCGGTGCGGCGTAGTTCGGGATCCCGTGTTAGGCGTCCCATGATGGTAATTTGATTAAGCATTTTTGTTCCTCCGTTTCTTTGTTTTGGGTATAAAAAACCAGCCCCGGTCGGGACTGGTCTTTTGCTGGATTATTGACTTAGACGGCGAAATTCGGACAGTTTTTCTTGTAGCAGGTTTTCAAGTTTATCTTCAAGAACGGCGTCAGATCTGCGGATAGCCCCCAGCAATTCATGCAAGAGAAATTCCATATCTTCACAATACCGTTCCATAGAAATCCCACGGTCAGCCCGAAAAGCGGTTAGATATAGAGAGGTTGCATATTTTCCTCTCAGCATATGTGGTGGCAAGTCTTTCAGTCTGATGCTGTCCGTGAGGAGCTTGATCTCATACTGATCTACAAAACTCAGCGTGATTCTTTGCATTGGAACTTTCAATAATATCACCTCCATAACTTTCTGCCTTGGATATAAACGAAACCAGCCCCGGTCGGGACTGGTTTCATTCATGCTTGGTGAGTACATTTATCAGTCCTTTAGGCAACCGATTGGGATAACATAGACTCCATCAGTACGGCGGTATGCAAAATCTCCAGTTCCAGTTAGCACCATCAGGAAAGAGGGCTTATTCATTTTATCGGTATCGATCTTACTTTCCATTGCAAGCAGACTTTTAGCACCATCCTCGATCAGTTTGTCCCCACCTAGTTTGATTTCAATAAGACCGTATTTCCCGTTCCGCAAATGGATGACGGCATCACATTCCTGCCCGTCCTTATCACGATAGTGGTAAACTTCTCCATTTATTGAATCGGCAAATACCCGCAGATCTCTAATGCAGAGTCCTTCGAAAAGAAAGCCAAATGTCCGCAAGTCATTGAGTAGATCGTTTGGCCCAATCCCCAATGCGGCTGCCGCAATTGATGGATCGATAAAGTAGCGGGTATCCGACGAGCGGATTGCTGCCTTTGATCTTATATTGGGATTCCATGCAGGCATATCTTCTACAACAAAAATCTTGCGAAGTGCGTCTACGTAGGAAGCTACGGTTTCTTCACTGATGGATTGCTCATCGTTTACTGCAATATCCTGTGCAAGTACAGTATTCGGAACCTGACTGCCTTGATTTCGTGCATAGGATCGCATCAGTCTTTTCACTCGTTCTGGATTCTTCTGCACATCATCTGCACGGTTAATATCGGAATGAACAACTGCATCGAAGTAATCAATCGCTTGATCTAGAGCAATCTCATCTCGCATATCCACCGATTTCGGCCATCCACCACGGCAAACCAAAAACGCCAGCCGGTCGATGGTCAGATTTGATTCAGCATCGACTTCTGTAGCTCCGTCAAACAGCTCCTTCAGACTAACTTCGCCGGTAGAATCACCTGACTCGTAAAGACTCATAGGGCGCATAAGCAGCCATGTAAAGCGTCCTGTTCCTGAGTGCGTGATCTCCTTGGTATCAGCAGGAACGGCAGAGCCGGTAAGAATAAACTGTCCAAGCTCCCCCCGATGATCTACCTCAAACCGAATTGCATCCCACAGCTTCGGTGCAAGCTGCCATTCGTCGATCAACCGTGGTGTGCCACCTCTGAGCAATCTCTTGGGGCTTATTTCTGACATGGCAATATTTTGATTTTTTGTCTCTGGATCATCCATATACAGAATGCTTGTAGCAAACCGTTCGGCTGTTGTCGTTTTTCCGCACCATTTGGGGCCTTCAATCAGAACGGCACCCTTGCCCTCCAGCTTTCGCATAAGAATTTCATCTGCGATTCTTGGCCTGTATCGTTTCATGTTATTCACCTCATCGTGGTTGATTATGTCTATATTATACGCAAGTCCTAATTACAAAGCAACACTTTTCCGACGATTGGCGGATTATTTTTCCGACGATTGGCGAAATATTTTTCCGATGATTGGCGAAATATTTTTCCGATGATTGGCGAAAAGATCGTGGGACAGAGGCTGAAGCAAGCCCCTTTTTGGCGGCGAAAGGAAGATGTGCTGCCCAGCCCGTGAACGGGCAATCCCACGATCCAACATGGAAACTGGGGGTCAATCACTCCCCCATGGCGGAACAGGCCGGATTCGAACCGGCGATCACGGCGATTGCCGTGGCGTTTTCCCCCACGCTACTGTTCCGTACGCAGCCCCTCTGCACGGTGTCATGCAGAGGGGATTGATATCAGCGAGTCCGTCCATGGCTCTGCTGGAGCGGTTTTAATTCTTAAATTTCCTGCGTCAGCTCCCGATTTTCTTCTCGGAGCTGCCGGTTCTCTGCTCTGATCTGGAGCAGCTCCACTTTCAAAGATTGATTTTCTTTGAGCAATTCATAGCGCCCATCATAACCATCAAAACGGGACAAGATGGTAACAATGTTGTCTATTTTCTTCGTTTGCTCATTCACATTTTGGAGCGCTGGCTTGACAGCATCCAGCAAAATCGTATTGGTTGAATCGACACCTGCTTTGATATCATTCATCTTTTGCTTCATATCTGCGGCATCAGTTTTCTTCGGGAGGTCACGAAGTGTCTTGACCAGTTCTACAATGCTTACAGCTAGAGAACTGACCGCAATGCCGAAAAATACCCAAAAAACAGTACCGCTAACACGCTCATCCCCACCGCTGATGAGGAAGAAACCTCCTAGAAGCCCAATCAGCATCGGCATCATTGCGGAAATCGCTTCGAGAATTTCACGCATTGCTTTCAACTCCAATTCTACAAAATTTCAGTTCGTATGTCAAAGAAAAAGAGGACGGTGGAGCCGTCCTCTAATCTGTGTAGTGTCCTTTGCAGGATACGATATAGATGATATTGTCTTTTTCGTAATAGACGATTCTGTTTACATCATCGATCCGCCTGCTCCACATACCGCTTAAGTTTCCCTTCAACGGTTCGGGCTTTCCGATTCCATCAAAGGTGCTTCGCTGGATGTCCCGGATCAGACCATTGATCCGCTTCAGGGTTTTCTTATCCTCGGTTTGCCAGTCCAGATAATCGTCCCACGCCCGATCTTCCCATAGAAGTCTCATTCATCCACCTCGATCAGATCATGCTCGGCAAAATGAGCCTTTCCCGACCGGATGTCCCGCACGATATTTTCCAAATGGCGGACATTGCTTTCCGAATAAAACGGATCTACGGAAACATCGAAGGGAATACGCTTTTCTCTGCTGACCTTCTTGGCAAAAACGGTGAAAGCTGCGCTCATAGAAAGCCCCAGCTCGGCGCACACCTGTTCCATGCTCTTTTTGACATCAGCATCCAGCTTGAAGTTGACATTGACTGCTTGTGCCATATCCAACACTCCTTTCCTTTTCTATATTATATGCTATAATATAGAAAAAGTAAAGAAGTTTTATTTATACTTCGATGGAGATTCAGGCTTGAGCAGGGGTTCCCCCCTGCTCAGGGGAGACTATTTCTTTTTCCTCAAAATAGCGATGCACGCCGCTGCCGCTATGAGCAGCAGGATCAGAAGGATCAGCGGAAGAAAGCGCAAGGCGTGGAAGATCTCCTGTCCGGCTTGCTCC
>CALADI010000023.1 GCA_937890525.1 uncultured Clostridia bacterium
ACTCATGCAGACCGACCAGCGGTAAGACAACGACAAATGCAAGGAGCGGCAGAAATAAATAATAAAATTCGTCATTACTCATATTAGCTACCTCCAGTAGATTTATCATGGAGTTTGCATATACTTAGATAGCTCCCGAAGGAGATCCGTATACGATTGTGCCATGATCCTTTCACCCTCATACTCCGCTGCATTGTCGGCAGCTTGGTTTGCCAGACCGAACACCTCAATGCCGGACACGCCGTCGAATTGGACAGGCTGTTCATCCGATGACTCTGCGCTGTCCTTCGTGTAAACCAAGTACAGCTCGGCATCATCTTCCAGATATACAAAGAGGTAGCGATACTCATATTTGCCGGTGTCGATATCCGGCGCAGCAGTCAGCTTGCTTTCCATTGTCTTACGGACGATATCCGGTGCATCATCTGTATGCTCAATCTGGTAATCAGCATATACGATGTATGCAGGCTCATCCGGGTCTACTACTCTTAAAGCAAAAAATACCACTGCGGAGATGATAGCCCATCCTCCCAAAATCATGACCACGATAGTTATAGCAAGTGCTATGGACCGTTCGAACTTAGACATCTTTCTTTCCTCCATTTCTACGCCATGCCAGCAGCGCTTCATAGATCTCAGCCTCCATGGCTTCGGGGGTAACATCTGCCGGGAAGAAGCTGGCGATCCGCTCACGGGGCAGCTTCAGGGGCTTAGGAGCCTTGGCTGGCTTAGCCAGCACTTGATACATGGCGCTTTCGTCCAGAGTTCCTTCCTGTGCCAGCTTGCGGAGCTTGGCAGCCTGTGCCATGCTGGGTGCTTTGCATCCCGCATCTTCCATGACCAGCAGGATCAATTCCTGCGAGTCAGTAGAGATATAGCTCAGTTCCACCGCCGCCCGAAGGGAGAGGGTGTCTGCATCCACCAGATCCAGCATAGGCTTGACCAGCTCCGTCAGGCGGATGTAACGGCGAATTTGCTCATGTCCCTCGCCCTTTTCTTGTGCGATAATGTCACGGCTTTTCTGTCCAGACAAATGGTGCTCCACTGGGGCACCATTTTTTTCACTGGGTCTGCCTGCCTTTCGCTTCAGGGTTTTCATCAACTGCTTGTATGCAAATGCCTTCTCGGAGGGGAGTAGCTTCTCTCTATGCTGGAGATTTGCGTCCAACATGACGAGTCGAGCTTCATTGTCATCATCGATCCGCCGCACCTGAGCCGGTACGGTGGTCAATCCGGCAATCCTCGCTGCCGAGACTCGGTTGTGACCAGACAGGATCTGCATCTTTCCATCCGGCATAGGACGGACACAGATCGGCTCGATCACTCCCCGCTTCTTGATGTTCTCTGCCAGCTCTAGCAGTTTTTCCTCGGTGTATGGCTTGAATGGCTGTGATTCGCCATCTGGATCTTTCCACGGAACCAGTACATCCAGCGGGAGCTGAAGGAACTGCACCGGCGGCGTTGTCCCCATATCACCGTAGACACTCTGCCATTCCTGTGCTTTTGTCAGCATTCTTCGTCCTCCTGTTCCAGCCGCTGAAGAATCTCTGCTGCGGCGTCGGCATACTGTGTTCCCAGCTTGCTGGATGCTGCAAGGGGTGTCCTGCGCCGGACAGATTTGGCAGCATCTACCTTGCGGGAAATGTATGTATTCAAAAGCAGAGCCGGGTAGCGCTGCTGGAGTTCCGCCAGCGTCTGGCGGCTCTCTCCGTTGTTAGCCACCATCGTGAGCAGCAGACCGAGGATCTTCAGGCGGGGATTGACTTGCGCCCGCATCACTTCGATCAGCTCCAGCATATCCTCCAACCCGGACTCGGACATCTCCTCTGTCTGTACAGGGATCAGCACATCCGTTGCAGCGGTCAGTACATTGGTCAGCAGGATCCCCATGCTGGGATTGCAGTCGATCAAAATGTAGTCGTATCGATCCGGGGGGATAATGGCATCCAGTACATCGTGCAGAAGCCGCTCTCGGCACATAGCCTGAGCAGCTACCAGCTCCAGCCGAGCCAGCTTGATGCTTGCGGGGATATAATCGATCCCGAAATCCGTGTGACGGATCAGCTCTGCCGTGGGAAGGGGCTGGAAACCTGCCCGGGCAATAATGAGATCCGCAAGGGTGATACTGTCATTGGGGGTATACCCGAGGTACAGGCTCAGATTCCGCTGGGGGTCAAAATCGACACACAGGACTCGCTTGCCGGATTCCGTCAGCCGTGCGGCAAGGTTCACGGTGGTGGTCGTCTTACCGACGCCGCCCTTCTGATTTGCGATTGCGATGATTTTCGTTTCCATGTCGTTTTCCTCCTAGTTGATATCATTCAGGAATACGGTCATGCTATCGCCGGTCGTATCCGTCACAACGATAGCATCAGCACCAGCGTACTCCCATGTCACGGAGCCGCTTTCAAAATTCTGATCGATCCAG
>CALADI010000024.1 GCA_937890525.1 uncultured Clostridia bacterium
ACCAAGCCCGAGGAGACCAAGCCCGAGGAGACCAAGCCCGAGGAGACCAAGCCCGTCGAGACCAAGCCTGAGGAGTCCAAGCCTGTTGAGACCAAGCCCGCCGCAACTGAGGGCAAGACCCCCAATACCGGCGACGCTTCCCACGCTATGACTTGGGTGCTGCTGCTGACTGTCTCTGCGGTCTGCGCTGTCTGCGCTTTCTTCTTCCTGAAGAAGGGCAACGCCAACCGGTAATCTGAGATTCCCCCCGGATCCCAATTATCATAAGGCATAATCAACGGAACACCCCGAAGGAAAATCATCCTTCGGGGTGTTTTGATGCCCAAACTGCTGAAAAGATCCTGCGGAAGAAGGATCAGTATCGCAATCTATGACGAACCCCCGAAGGACGTCCGATACGGATGCACCCTTCGGGGGCTTTTGTCGTATGAGGTGTGCGGTTATGGTTGGATCAAAAGAAATGCCACGATCCCAAGTCCGATGGCAACAAAGCCCATGACCCGCAGCATCAGGCTTGCCACCGTGTGAATGTGGGAAACGGGTCTGTCCACATAGGCTCTGCCCGGCTCGTGGGGGTCGTAAAACACGGTCATGGTGCTGCCCATGGGCCAAAGCTGCTGTGCAAGGGCGCGGAGGTCTGCTGCGGGGCCTAGCTTGATGTGCAGCCGTCCTTTTTTATCCTCATAGGCGCTGGACTGCACCGGCATGAGCATCCCGGAAATCATGGTGGATATGGTGCCGCTGAATTCCTTTTTTGTCTGATACACCTGTCCGGCGGCGGAATATTCCACCACCGGCTGCATCCGTTCCCCGCCGGGGAAATGGTAGCCCACCACAGCGCCCGTTGTGCTGCGGGTGCAGGCGGCGAAGCGTTTTTTGGCGAGGGATTTGATCAGGAACGATCCTGCGATCAGGCACACACCCACCCCGCCAACGGTGAACAGCGCCAGCCAAGCAATTTGCAGTTGTGTCATAGCGTTCTCCTTTTTAGAAAATACCGGGCAGACCGGCGAAAAGTGCGGATCTGTCATATCCATCATACAGGATTCGTGCTTCGTTTGCAACTGCCGGAACTGCCGGTTGACGGGAATGCCGCTTTATAAAAATGGTCACATCATTCCGAGGAACGATGTGACCATGGAGATATGCGCAAATATCTGAGTTAGCGGTGATCCTGGATCTCAGCCTGAGCAGCGGCAAGGCGGGCAATGGGTACACGGAAGGGGGAACAGGAGACATAGTCCAGCCCGATGCGGTTGCAGAACTCCACGGAGGAGGGGTCGCCGCCGTGCTCACCGCAGATGCCCACATGCATCTCGGGACGGACGGATCTGCCCAGTTTCACCGCCATGTCCATCAGCTTGCCTACACCTACCTGATCCAGCTTGATGAAGGGGTCATTCTCGTAGATCTTGGTGTCGTAGTAAGCGTTCAGGAACTTAGCGGCATCGTCACGGCTGAAGCCAAAGGTCATCTGAGTCAAGTCGTTGGTGCCGAAGCAGAAGAAAGCAGCTTCCTTGGCAATGTCGTCGGCGGTCAAGCATGCTCGGGGGATCTCGATCATGGTGCCCACTTCGTAGGTCATGCTCAGATCAGAAGCGGCGATCTCGGCATCGGCGGTGGAGGTGACCACGCTCTTGACATAGGCCAGCTCCTTCACATCGCCCACCAGCGGGATCATGATCTCGGGAACCAGAGTCCAGTCGGGATGACGCCGCTTCACCGTCAGCGCTGCCCGGATCACAGCCTTGGTCTGCATGGCGGCGATCTCCGGATAGGTGACGCTGAGACGGCAGCCCCGGTGACCCATCATGGGGTTGGACTCATGCAGGGAGGCGATGACATCCTTGATGGCCTGCACATTCTTACTCTGTGCGGCGGCAAGGGCCTCGATCTCCGGCTCGGTGGTGGGGACGAACTCGTGCAGAGGGGGATCCAGGAAGCGGATGGTCACGGGGTAGCCCTCCATGGCTTCGTAGATCTCTTCAAAATCGCCCTGCTGCAAGGGCAGCAGCTTGTCCAGCGCAGCCTTGCGCTCCTCGGCGGTATCGGAGCAGATCATCTCCCGGAACAGGAAGATCCGATCCTCTCCGAAGAACATATGCTCGGTACGGCACAGACCGATGCCCTCGGCCCCCAGCTCACGAGCCTTGCGGGCATCCTTGGGGGTGTCGGCGTTGGTGCGCACGCCCAGACGGCGGTACTTGTCCGCCCAAGCCATGATCCGTCCGAACTCGCCGGAGATCTGAGCATCCTTGGTGGGCAGCTGGCCGTCATACACACAGCCGGTGGAACCGTCCAGAGAGAGGTAATCGCCCTCGTGGTAGGTCTTTCCGTTCAGCGTGAAGCGCTTGTTTTCTTCGTCCATGGTGATGGCAGAGCAGCCGCAGATGCAGCACTCGCCCATGCCGCGGGCCACCACAGCTGCGTGGGAGGTCATGCCGCCGCGGACGGTGAGGATGCCCTGTGCAGCCTTCATGCCCTCGATATCCTCGGGGCTGGTCTCCAGACGAACCAGAATGACCTTCTCACCCCGGTCAGCCCATTCCTTAGCGTCCTCGGCGGTGAACACGATCTTGCCGCAGGCGGCTCCGGGAGAGGCGGCCAGCGCCTTTGCCACGGGGGTGGTCTTTTTCAGCACTTCGGGATCAAACTGGGGGTGCAGCAGGGTATCCAGAGTTCTGGGGTCGATCATGGCCACGGCCTTCTTCTCGTCGATCATGCCCTCGTCCACCAGATCGCAGGCGATCTTCAATGCGGCTGCGGCGGTGCGCTTGCCGTTGCGGGTCTGGAGCATATACAGGTTGCCGTTTTCCACGGTGAACTCCATGTCCTGCATATCCCGGTAGTGATCTTCCAGAATGGAGCAGACATTCTCAAACTGGGCATAGGCATGGGGGAATTTCTCAGCCATCTGGGTGATGGGCATGGGGGTACGCACGCCGGCTACCACATCTTCGCCCTGCGCGTTGGTCAGGAACTCACCGAAGAGCTTCTTCTCGCCGGTGGCAGGATTCCGGGTGAATGCAACGCCGGTGCCGCAGTCGTCGCCCATGTTGCCGAAGGCCATGGACTGCACATTGACGGCGGTGCCCCAAGAATAGGGGATGTCATTGTCCCGGCGGTAGACATTGGCTCTGGGGTTGTCCCAAGAGCGGAACACCGCCTGAATGGCGCCCATGAGCTGCTCCTTGGGGTCGGTGGGGAAGTCCACGCCCAGCTTGGAGCGGTACTCGGCCTTGAACTGCTCGGCCAGTTCTTTGAGATCCTCGGCGGTGAGCTCCACATCCTGAGTCACGCCATTGCGCTCTTTCATCTGGTCGATCAGCTGCTCAAAGTATTTCTTGCCCACACCCATGACCACATCGGAGTACATCTGGATGAACCGGCGGTAGCAGTCGTATGCCCAGCGGGGGTTGCCGGACTTGGCGGCAAGCACCTGCACCACATCCTCGTTCAGACCCAGATTCAGGATGGTGTCCATCATGCCGGGCATGGATGCGCGGGCGCCGGAACGCACAGATACCAGCAGGGGATTGCTGGTATCGCCGAAGCGCTTGCCGGTGATATCTTCCAGTTCTTTGACATAGGCCATGATCTGAGTCTGGATATCCGGCGCAATGGTTTGACCGTCTTCATAATATCTGGTGCAGGCTTCGGTGGAAATAGTAAACCCCTGGGGGACAGGAAGCCCGATTCTGGTCATTTCAGCCAGATTCGCCCCTTTGCCGCCCAGGAGTTCTCTCATGGTGCCGTCACCCTCGGTGAATAGGTAAACATACTTGTGAGCCATATGATAAAATACCCCTTTCCAGATTACCATGTGTCGTAATCGATATTATTTGTGCATTTTTGACTTGGACAGTATATCACACTATGGACAAAAAAGCAAATACTTTCCAATATGCGGCAATAGAATTGTTGAAGATGCATAAAAATGGGGTTTGAAATTGTGAGATAAGCCCAGAGGGAAAAAGAAAAGACCGCCCGAAGGCGGTCTGGGTCAGATGCGGTAAAGGCGTTTGCCGTTTTCTGTGGTGATGCGCCGGATCTCCTCCGGATCCATCTGGCGGATCTGCGCCAGCCGGTCAGCCATGTAGATCAGCCGGGACGGATCGTTCCGCTTGCCCCGGAAAGGCTCCGGGGACATATAGGGGCAGTCGGTTTCCAGCACGATCCGCTCAATGGGCACACAGGCGGCAGTCTCCACCGCCTTGCGGGCGTTTTTGAAGGTCAGCACACCGGTGAATCCGATGTAGTAGCCCAGATCCACAAGGATCTTTGCCAGCTCAGCCGAACCGGAGTAGCAATGGAACACCCCGGTGACCTCCGGGAACTGGCGGATGATGGCAAGACCATCCTCGTGGGCTTCCCGTTCGTGGATGATGACCGGCAGGTCGAGCTCCCGCGCCAGCTCCATCTGCATCCTGAATGCCTGCTGCTGGATCTGGCGGGGCACATCTTCGTAGTGGTAATCCAGACCGATCTCCCCGATGGCTTTGACCTTGGGGCAGGCTTTGCACAGACTGTGGTAGTACCGGATCAGATCCTCATCCACCCGGTCGGCAGCGTCCGGGTGGGAGCCAACGGCAGCGTACACATGATCCCAGCGGTTGGCAAGCGCCACGGCTTCCTGGGAAGAGGGCTGGTCACAGCCGGGATTCATCACCAGACCGATGCCGGCTTGGGGCAGACCGGCGATGAGGGTATCCCGATCCGCATGGAAGGCTTCGTCGTTGAGATGGGCGTGGGTATCAAAAAGCATGGGGTTCCTCCTGTTGAATCACGGCGACCAGACAGCCGTCTCGGATCTGGATCCTTGGGTCATCCGGATGAAAATCGGTATGGTTGGGGTAGCCCCGCAGCCCCTGGCCGCCGCACTTGACCAACGCTTCCTTCAGCACCCAGAAGCGCAGCAATGCCAGACGGCGATCACTGCACAGGCAGAAGCGGCGGTATTCCGCCGGGGAGAGGATCTTCTCAGCAAGGGCGGCTTTTATGGGGCGATCCAGCTCCTCTGCATCGATCCCTACGGGGCGGTCAGACAGGGCGCAGAACACATGGCGGGGGGTGTGGGAGATGGAAAAATACAGGGGATCCCCCACGAAGTGGGGTTTGCCCCGGGGGAGCAGCACGATGTCCGGGGGAGCGTGCCCCGTCTCTTGCCGGTACATCTGAACCAACAGCCTGCGTCCGGCTTCGTGACCGGAAATGCCATCCACGGCAGTGTGACCGATCTTCAGCATGGCGCACCCCCCTTTGTCGGAATAAAAAAGAGCCGGTCAGCAGACCGGCTCTTGCGTTGCGATGGAATTAGCCGTTGGCACGCATCTGAGCGAAGCACTCGCTGCAGTACACGGGACGGTCGGACTTGGGCTCGAAGGGAACCTTTGCCTCGCAGCCGCAGCGTGCGCAGGTAGCGGTGAAGTACTCACGGGGGCCACGAGCGTTGTTCTTGCGAGCGTCACGGCAGACCTTGCAGCGCTGGGGCTCGTTCTGGAAGCCGCGCTCTGCGTAGAACTCCTGCTCACCGGCGGTGAAAACGAATTCGCTGCCGCACTCTTTGCAAACTAAAGTCTTGTCTTCGTACATTGAATTTACCTCTCTTCGGTTGAATGTTTGCCCCGTGAAAGCACCATTGGATACTGGTATATAACGCGGAGTGTGATATTTGCGAACGGATGACGACCGTTTACGCTGAAAGAAATCTTGTGCGACGGGACAACTGAAGAAAGGAGTACCGTATCGGCAAACAAGAGACGGCGGCTCAAGGCCACTAGAGCGATTATACACGCCCGATGGGGGTTTGTCAATCCTTTATTCACAATTTCATGTGACAATGCACAATAATTCCAAAGGAAATCCCCCGGTTACAGGGGAATTTGCATTTGACCGGGACAGGCAATGTGCAGATGCTCATAGGCAAGGGGCGTGACGCACCGCCCACGGGGGGTGCGGGTCAGAAAGCCCAGCTGCATCAGATAAGGCTCGTACACATCTTCCAATGTGACGGATTCTTCCCCGATGGTGGCGGCGAGGGTATCCAAGCCCACAGGACCGCCGCCGTAGTTCTGGATGATGGCGGTGAGCATCCGCCGGTCGATGGCATCCAGTCCCAGATGATCCACATCCAGCTGCTCCAGGGCAAGATCTGCGGCGGCCTTGGTGATGACGCCGTCGGCGCAGACCTGAGCGAAATCCCGCACCCGGCGCAGGAACCGGTTGGCGATCCGGGGGGTGCCCCGGCTCCGGGAGGCGATCTCGTAGGCGCCCTCCGGCTGGATCTCCATGCCCAGAATGGTGGCGCTGCGGGTGACGATCTTGGCAAGTTCCTCGGCGGAGTACAGCTCCAGCCGCAGGCTGACGCCGAACCGATCCCGAAGGGGAGCGGAGAGCTGACCGGCTCTGGTGGTGGCGCCCACCAGCGTGAACCGGGGCAGATCCAGACGGATGGAGTTGGCGCTGGGGCCTTTGCCTACAATAATATCGATGGCGAAATCCTCCATGGCGGGGTAGAGGATCTCCTCCACCACCCGGTTGAGCCGGTGGATCTCGTCGATGAACAGCACATCCCCCGGGTTCAGATTGGTCAGCAGGGCTGCCAGATCCCCGGGTTTTTCGATGGCGGGGCCGGAAGTGACCCGGATCCCGGCGCCCATCTCGCAGGCGATGATGTTGGCAAGGGTGGTCTTGCCCAGACCGGGAGGGCCGTACAGCAGGGTGTGATCCAGAGGTTCCCCTCTGCGGCGGGCGGCCTCCAGATAGACCGATAGGTTGGCCTTAGCCTTCTCCTGCCCCGTATAGTCGGACAGAAATTTGGGACGCAGCCCCACCTCGGCGGTGTCGGTGGAAAGCTGGGTCGGGGTGATGATGGGAGCCTCCAGCTCCTGCGAAAACTCTAAACTCATGCAAACCTCCCAATTTGAGGAAAATAGTCGAATCGTACCGGGGGATCATCCCTTCATGACCATGGCACGCAGGGCATAGCGCACCATCTCCTCGGTGGTGGCCTTGGGGTCGCAGCCCTTCAGGGCGGCGGAGATCTCTGCGGTGGAATACCCCAGCTCCTGCAATGCGGCGCAGGCAAGGGCGGCGCTGTTGTCGGGGACGGGGGCGGCAGAGGGGATCCCGGCGCCCAGATCCAAGGATGCGTCGGGACTGCCCACCTTGTCCTTCAATTCCAGAATGATCCGCTGGGCGATCTTCTTGCCCACGCCTTGGGCGGCGGTGAGCAGCTTCTCGTCCCCGGTCATCACCGCCAAGGTGAAGTTTTGAGGACCACCGGCGGAGAGGATGGACAGCGCCGCCTTGGGGCCAACCCCGGTGACGGAGGTCAGCAGTTCGTAGCAATGCTGCTCCTCCCGGGAGGAAAAACCGTACAGGTCGTGAGCGTCCTCCCGGATGGATTCGCACACATACAGCCGGGCGGGATGGTTCAGCTTCAGCTGGGCAGCGGTATAAGCGGTGACGCGGCAGCCGTAGCCCACGCCGCCGCATTCCACAACGGCAAGACCCGGCTCCAAAATGGTAACGGGTCCGGAAAGATAATAGATCATGGAAAAACCTCCCTAGGGGGATCAGGATCGGATCCGGGACAGCAGCGAGGTGCTGGAACGGGCGTGGCACAGGGCAATGGCGATGGCGTCGGCGGCATCGTCGGGTTTGGGCATCTGATTGAGGCGGAGGATCCGCTTGGTCATGTCCTGCACCTGATGCTTGGTGGCATTGCCGTAGCCCACCACGGACTGCTTGACCTGCATGGGTTTGTAGGAATAGACGGGCAGCCCCGCCTGCCGGATGGCCAGCAGGATCACCCCTCGGCTCTGGGCGACGCCGATGCCGGTGGTGACATTCTGACCGAAAAACAGTTCTTCGATGGCCACGGCATCGGGCTTAGATAGCTCCAGAAGCTGGCGCATATCCTCATAGATCATCTCCAAACGGGCGGAGAAGTCCTCGCCGGGCGGGGTGGTGATGGCGCCGCAGCGCAGAAGGGAAAAGCTGCCCCTGCCGGCTTCGATCAGTCCGAAGCCCGTGATGCCGTAGCCGGGGTCGATCCCGAGAATTTTCATAAATGGGTTCACCTCACGGGTCATTGTAGCACATTTGTTTTGTATTTCCTAGGGGAGATTTCAAAAAATCAAAAGCGGTATGGAAAAAATCGGAAATAGGGATTTACATTTCCCCACGGATGGTGTAGAATGTCCAGCGAACAGAGTAGGATATTCCGCGTAAAGTGCCGTCAAAATGGGGAGTTGTCTGACGGACGAAGGGCATTGCCCGCGGTGGAGCATCCGCACCCGCTGTTGCATATTGGTGGAAAACCTCCTGTATGTAGCAACGATACTCGGTTGGGCAAGAGATCCGGGGTGATATCATCCCGTCTACTCCACTGACCGTTTCTCGGCATTTTTACTCCCCCGGGCAGCTTTGGCTGTTTGGGGATTTTTTATGCCGCTGGATCAGCAGGATTGGGTGAGGTTCCGGAGAACTGCCTGAATTTTTAGGAGGGATTTTCCATGAACAAGAAACAAAAATCAACACAGCTCTACCCCCATCCGTTCAGCCGATCCTATTGGCGTGACGCGGCGCTGGAACTGAAGGACACCAAGATCCTCGTGATCGCGGCGCTGATGATCGCCCTGCGGGTCGCCCTAAAGGGGCTGGCCATTCCCTTGGCGCCGAATCTGAAGATCAACATTGCTTTCTTCGTCAATGCCATGGGCGCCATGATCTTTGGCCCGGTGGTGGCGGCGGTATCGGCGGCAGTTTCGGATACTTTGGGCTGCCTGCTGTTCCCCCAAGGCGTGTACTTCTTCCCCTTTATCTTCATCGAGATCGCAGGCAGCGTGATCTTTGCCCTGTTCCTGTACCGGGCGAAGGTGACGGCTACCCGTCTGGCGCTGAGCCGGTTCTGCATCGACTTCTTCGTGAACATCCTGCTGAATATGCCCATCATGGCGCTGTACTACAAGGTCGTACTGGGCAAGAGCTACACATGGATGCAGCTTCCTGTGATCGCCAAGAATCTGTGCATGTTCCCGGTGGAGGCCATTCTGCTGATCGCCTTCATGTCGGTGATGGTGCCGCTGCTGTACCGGCAGAGACTCATCTACTTCTCCGGCGAGGGACTGAAGATGACCAAGAAGCTGGCGCTGGGGCTGACCGGGCTGTTCCTGGCGGCGGTGACCTTCACCGGCGGCTATCTGGTCTACAACTATAATACCTCCAATCAGGCAAGCTGGCTGAAGGCAGAGGAGAAGAGCCAGATCAACACGGCGCTGACCCAGACTGCCCGGGAGCAGGGGCTGGTGGAGGAGGATCAGATCTGCATCATCTCCAAGGTCAGCAAAAAGCTGGGTCAGGAGCAGGTGGAGCTGAAGTTCAATGTGTATGATATCGGCGAGCAGACGGATGTGACTGCCGCTATGGGCTACCGCAGCACCGATGCCAAGAAGGATGAGACGCTGACCCAAGCGGGCAGCGGCTCCGCTGAGACCAGCAAGGAGGATCTGTCCGCTGTGGCAGAGCTGGCACTGGATCCGGCAAAGGAATCATAAATAAACGGGGCACACCGCAGGATCTGCGGTGTGCTTTTTCTTGCGTCGTGGCGGCTGGTGTGGTAAACTGGAGAGAAAGATAAAACCATAGGAGGGATCGGTATGTTTGAAGGATTTTCGCCGGAAACGGTGGATTTTCTCTGGGGGATCCGAATGAATAACAACCGGGAGTGGTTTCTGGCGCATAAGAGCGACTATACCCGGTATCTGTACGAGCCGATGAAGGCGCTGGGGCAGTACCTTTTTGAGCCCTATGCAGACCACCCCGGTGTACTGCTGAAGGTCAGCCGGATCTACCGGGATGCCCGGCTGCACCACCCCCAGCCCTACAAGGAGAGCCTGTGGATCTGCATCCGCAGGGATGTGCAGTGGTGGGGAGAAAATCCGTGTCAGTATTTTGAGATCACCCCGGAGGGGATCAGCTACGGCATGGTGTTCTGGAAGCCCCGGGCAGCCAGCATGGAAGCCTTCCGCCGCCAGATCGCCCAAGATCCCCAGCCCTTTTTGTCGCTGGTGGAGCGCACCGAAGATGTGACGGGCATTCCGGTGACGGCGGATCTTTACAAGCGGAGCAAGCCCTGCCCCAGCGAGGAACTGGAGCGCTTCTTCCGGTGGAAGGGGAACATCAGCTGCATCTGGCAGGAGCCCTTCGGGGAGGATGTGTTCCGTCCGGAGCTTGCCCAGCGGGTCCGGGAACGGATCACCATGCTGGATCCGCTGACGGAGTATCTGAGCCGGTTCGGCGCATAAATAGAAGGAGGATCATAATGGCAGAGTACGAAATGGTGCGGGAGATCAAGAACCTGTGCAGAAACAATCAAATGCGGGACGTGCTCATCGAGGAGATCGAGACGGACGATCCTGTGGAGTATGTCCGCAGGATGCTCAAGGGGCAGAACATCCAGATCGATCCGGACATCCGCGCTGACGGCAGCGTCCGGGTGGACACCGTCTGTGACGGATTGATGCAGACCTTCCTGTTCACACCGCTGTGATGGGCAGAGCAGAAAAAAGAGTCGGCTTTTGGTGAATTTTCGTAAAATTATGGGTTGAATTTACATTGCATCTATGATACGATATCGTTGTATCGATATGGGCGCATTGCGCCCATAGATCGCACCCAATTAGAGCGCGATTGCTTACAATTAGGAGGTAAAGAAAAATGAGCGTTATGGACATCTTGGACAATCGCAGCGCATTTTCCTTCGAAGTCTTCCCCCCCAAGACGGATGTGGGCATGGAGAAGCTGTGCGGCGAGGGCGGCGTTCTGGAGAAGCTTTACACGCTGAACCCGGACTACATCTCCTGCACCTACGGCGCAGGCGGCACCAATGTGGGTAAGAACCTGGAAGTTCTTGACAAGATCGTCAAGGACGGCAAGACCACCGGTGTGACCCACTTCACCTGCATCGGCAACACCAAGGAAGGCATCAAGGAGCAGCTCCAGACCTATCTGGATCACGGCATCAACCACATGCTGGCTCTGCGCGGCGACCTGCCCTTTGGCTGGACCGGCACCGGCGGCGACCTGCACTATGCCACCGAGCTGGTCAAGTTTGTCCGTCAGGAGTTTGGCGACAAGTTCACCATCGCAGTTGCCGGCTCTCCCGAGGGCCACATTCAGTGCCGCAGCCTGGAGGCTGACATTGCATTCCTGAAGCAGAAGCAGGACAACGGCGCTGACTACATCATGACTCAGCTGTGCTGGGATATGGATCAGTTCCGCTACTGGCTGGACGCCATCCGTGCCGCCGGTATCTGGATGCCCGTGGATGTGGGTATCATGCCCATCCTGGACCAGAAGGCTACCATCAACATGGCTCTGTCCCGCAACGGCTGTGTGATGCCCCGTGAGCTGTGCGAGATCATCTCCAAGAACTGGATCTTCCCCGATCCCTTCTGCGCCGAGCCCTTCGACGCCAATGTGGAAGGCAAGAAGGCTTCCTTCCGCGAGGCTGGCATCGAGTACACCATCAAGCAGATCGACGAGTACCGCGCCTGCGGCATCAACGGCATCCACCTGTACGCACTGAACAAGTACGACGATGTTGCTTATATCGCCAAGGAAGCCGGTCTGCTGGACCTCATTTGATTTCCCTGAATAATGGCTCCCGTTTCGGGAGCCATTATCCCGACCGCATTTTTACCAAAGGAGTTTTTTGTTATGGCAAGACCCCATACCATCGCAGTTGCCGGTAAGGGCGGCGTGGGTAAAACCACCACCTGCGGCATGATGATCGATTACCTGTGCAAGAAGAAGCAAGGCCCTGTCCTTGTGGTGGACGCGGACGCCAACTCCAACCTCAACGAGGTTCTGGGGGTGGAAGTGGAGACCTCTCTGGGCGAGATCCGGGAGGAAATGGCACAGGCTGAAATGAAGGGCACCATCCCCGCCGGAATGACCAAGGCGGAGTATGCCGAGTATAAGTTCAATTCCGCATTGGTGGAAGAGGATGATTTTGATATGCTGGTTATGGGCCGCACCCAGGGCAAGGGCTGCTACTGCTATGTCAACGGCGTCCTGAAGTCTCAGGTGGACAAGTATGCCAACAATTATTCCTATATCGTTATGGATAATGAGGCAGGTCTGGAGCATGTGGCCAGAGGAACTCTGCCCCATGTGGACACCATGCTGCTGATCTCCGACTGCTCCCGCAGAGGCGTGCAGGCGGTGGCCCGTATCGCCGAGATGATCGACGAGATGGAGCTGAAGCCCGGCAAGATGGGGCTGATCATCAACCGTGCGCCCAACGGTGTGCTGGATGACGGCGTCAAGACGGAGATCGACAAGCACGGTCTGGAACTTCTGGGCGTGCTGCCTCAGGATGAGGAAGTCTACCGCTGCGACTGCAACGGCGAGCCTTCTTCCAAGCTGGATCAGACCAATCCGGTCAAGACTGCCCTGAAGGGCATCATGGAAAAGCTGGGTCTGTGATCCGGCGGTCACGGCTTTTGACCGCGGGGTGTGTCGTTGCGAGTCCTTCCGATTTCGGCGAGGGTTCGCAACGGCATTCCCAAAAGAAAAGCCGATCATGTTCGTTATCAATTTTTAACCTATATAAGGGGGATAATTACTATGTCTTTCGTTCCCAAGAAGCAGGCGTACAATGCACATGTAAATGCCGTGACTCTGGGCACCGGTGACAAGGCTACGGTCATCGGCGGTCAGAATGTACTGCCCTTCTACACCTTCGATGCACCCATCGAAAACGCACCCAAGATCGGCGTTGAGATCTCCGACGCTGCCGCTGAGTGGACCACTGCCGGGCTGAAGGAATTCTACGCCGGCTGCACCACCATGGCCGACTACGCCAAGAAGGCTGAGACCATGGAGGGCGCCGATTTCCTGTGCCTGCACTTTGAGTCTGCCGATCCCAACGGTGCCAACCGCTCCGTGGAGGATTGCGTTGCCGACGCAAAGGCCGTGGCAGAGGCTGTTTCTCTGCCCATCGTCATCATGGGCTGCAAGAACATCGAGAAGGACGGCGAGCTGTTCAGCAAGATCGCTGAGGCCCTGCAGGGCAAGAACATTCTGGTCCTGTCCGCCCGTTCCGAGGACTACAAGACCGTCGGTGCTTCCGTCGCTCTGGCTTACGGCCAGAAGGTGGGCGCCGAGACCGCTGATGATATCAACCTGGCCAAGCAGCTCAACATCATGCTGAAGGGTCTGACCATCAACCCCGAGAACATCGTTATGAACATCGGCACCGCTGCTGTGGGCTACGGCTTCGAGTATGTGGCTTCCACCCTGGACCGTGTTCGTGCTGCTGCTCTGGCTCAGTCCGATGAGGACCTGCAGATGCCCATCATCGCTCCCATCTCCACCGATACTTGGGGCGTGAAGGAATCTCTGGCCACTGCTGAGGATGCTCCCGAGTGGGGCGATCAGGAAGCTCGCGCCATCGGCATGGAGGTCTCCACCGCTGCCGCCAACCTGACCGGCGGTGCTGACGCAGTCATCATGCGCCATCCTGCCGCCATCGCCACCATCAAGCAGTTCATTTCGGAACTTGTCTAATCGGTAAGGAGGATACATACAATGGCTCTGAAAGGTCTTGACATTTTTAAGCTCTCTCCCAAGAAAAACTGTAAGGAGTGCGGCAGCCCCACCTGTATGGCTTTCTGTATGAAGGTCGCTCAGGGTGCAGTCGAGCTGTCCAAGTGCCCCTACTTCTCCGCTGACGCTATCGCTACCCTGTCCGAGGCTACCGCTCCTCTGATGAAGACCATCGAGATCGGCAACGGCCTGAAGCTGGGCGGCGAGACTGTGCTGTTCCGCCACGAGAAGACTCTGGTCAACCACAACCTGTTCTCTGTCTCCGTTGATACCAACATGGACGCCGCCACCGTGGATGCCAAGCTGGTTGACATGGCTAAGGTGGACTACGAGCGTATCGGCGAGCGGATGTATGTGGAGACCATCACCGTTTCCAACAGAGGCTCCGATGTGGCTGCCTACACCGCTCTGGTGGAGAAGGCTGCTGCCACCGGCCGCACTCTGATCCTGGAGTGCTGGGATGTGGACTGCGCAAAGGCTGCTCTGGAAGTATGCAAGGCTGGCAAGCCCGTGCTCAACGGCGCTACTCCCAACAACTGGGAAGCTATGAATGAGCTGGCTACCGCTGCCGGTGTGACTCTGGGCGTCTGGGCAGAGAACATCTCCGACCTGTACGATACCGTGAAGAATCTGGAAGGCAAGGGCAACAAGAACCTGATTCTGGATGTCACCGCTGCCACCGCTAAGGAGACTCTGGCAAACGCTGTCAATGTCCGCCGCACCGCTCTGAAGGACGGCGACCGCAGCTTCGGCTACCCCTCCATTGTGAACCTGACCCGCTTTGCCAAGAACAACCAGCATCTGCAGACCGCTTATGCTACCATGTTCGTGGAGAAGTACGGTTCCATCATTGTGATGGACGAGATGACCTACGCTCAGGCTCTGCCCCTGTATGGCCTGCGTCAGAACATCTTCACCGATCCTCAGAAGCCCATGAAGGTGGAAGCTAAGATCTACCCCCTCAACGGCGCTGACGAGAATGCTCCCTGCTGCCTGACTGTTGACTTCGCTCTGACCTACTTCCTGGTCTCCGGCGAGCTGGAGCGTGCCAACACCCCCGTGAACCTGCTGATCACCGATGCTTCCGGCATGTCCGTTCTGACTGCTTGGGCCGCCGGTAAGTTCTCCTCTTCTTCCATCAAGAAGTTCTTCGATGAGAACGATCTGGACAACAAGTTCAAGAACCACACTCTCATCATCCCCGGTAAGGTGGCCGTGATGAAGGGCGAGATCCAGGAGAAGCTGCCCAACTGGAATGTTGTGGTCGGTCCTCTGGAGGCTGTTCAGCTGCCCAAGTACATGAAGGACAAGGAGTATGAGGCTGCTGCCGCTGCCGCTGCTGCTGAGTCCGCTGCCAAGGCTGCTGCCGGCGCTCAGGAAGAGGTCAAGGAGCTGTCCTTCGATGAGCTGCTGGAGACCAAGGTTCCCAAGATCGAAGTTGTGGACATGGGCGTCCGCTACAAGGGCCACAATCCCGAGTCCAAGACCTTCGTCACCATCGGCGAGCGTATCCACTGCATCTCTCCCGCCATCCGCAAGGCTATGGACGAGCGGGATCCCGCTCCCATCCTGAAGCGTGCTGCTGAGCAGATCGCTGCCGGCGCTACCTATCTGGATGTGAACATCGGACCTGCTGAGAAGGACGGTCCCGAGCGTATGATGTGGGCAGTCAAGCTGCTGCAGGAGAACTTCAACAATGTTCCTCTGGCTCTGGATACTGCCAACAAGCGCGCCATCGAGGCCGGTATCAAGGTCTACAATCGTACCAACGGCAAGCCCATCGTCAACTCTGCTGACGCTGGCTCCCGTATCTCCAACATCGATCTGGCTGCTGCCAACGACGCGATTTGTATCGCCCTGTGCTCTGCCGACGGCATTGCCAAGGACAACGAAGAGCGCATGAAGCACTGCCACGACATGCTGGAGCGTGGTCTGTCTCTGGGCATGTCCTCCGATGACCTGTGGTTCGACCCCCTGTTCCTGGTCGTCAAGGGTATGCAGGACAAGCAGATGGATGTTCTGGAAGCCATCAAGATGTTCGCTGACGAGGGCCTGAAGTCCACCGGCGGTCTGTCCAACAACTCCAACGGCGCTCCCAAGGCTGTGCGTCCCATCATGGACTCCGCTCTGGTTGCTATGGCTATGATGCAGGGTCTGACCTCCGCCATCGTCAACCCCTGCGACCTGCGCCTGATGGAGACCATCAAGTCCTGCGACATCTTCAAGAACCATGTTCTGTACTCCGACTCCTACCTGGATCTGTAATCCGGCGGAGAAAGAACCGACTGAGCATGCTCAAGCACACCGGCGCTGATGCCGGCTGTGCCGTAACAAGCACCAATGCCGGAAGGGAAAACATTTTCCCTTCCGGCTATTGTGTATCCGGGATGTGCCCCACGGGCATCATCTTGTCCTGAGAGGTAAAGAAAAATGAAGTACAGATCCCAATTGCCTGCCCGGACGGAGGGGCAGCGTTGGCAGGACCAGCGGTGGTTTCCTTACCTGCTGACGGCGTTGGCTGCCACGGCGGTGTTCCTCGCTATGATGATCTGCTGCCGCCTGTATCCCTTCGGGGATCGTGCCTTGGCAAGTTCCGACGGCAAGAATCAGTATCTCAGTTTTTATCACTATTTCCGCAGCATTCTGTTCTCCCAGAACAACATCGACTACTCCTTTTCCACCGTGCTGGGCGGGAACATCCGGGGATTGTACGCCTACTATTTGGCGAGCCCCTTATATGTGCTGTTTGCCCTGTTCCCGGAAGATCAGATCCTTTTGGGGCTGCATACGGTCATCTATCTGAAGTATCTGCTTGCCGCCCTTGGTTTCTGTGCATGGGCGGGATACCGCAAAGAGGGGAATCCGTGGCTGCGTGCAGCGCTTAGCGTCAGCTACGGATTTATGGGCTACGGCGTCACCTTTTACAGCCTGCTGTCGTGGCTGGATGCCATGTTGCTGCTGCCGCTGGTGGCGCTGGGGTTAGAGCGACTTGTGGCGGAACGCAAGCCCGCCGTCTATATTGTGACCTTGACCATTACCATCACAGCCAACTATTACACCGGTTTCATGGTGTGTGTGGCTTCGGTTCTCATATATGCCGCCTTGGTGTTTGCTCACGCCGATGGCGCAGCGAAGGTGTTCAAGAGGACTGCCGTTCCCTTCGGCGCAGCCAGCTTGCTGGCTGGAGGATTGAGCGCATGGTGCCTGCTTCCCACGGTGCTGTCTTTGCCCGGTGATCGGATGGAGGAGTCCCAGAGCCTTTTTGCGTCCATGGGTGTAAACTTCCCCTTTATGGACTTTTTCTCCAAGCTGTTCACAGGCGCAACTTCGGCGGATCAGTTCTTCAATGGTCTGCCCACGGTGTTTGTGGGAATCATTCCCTTGGTGCTGGCGGTGCTGTTCTTCTTGAACCCGGGGATCCGCCGCCGGTGGAAGGTGGTGGCGGCGGCAGCGCTGCTGACGCTGCTGTTTTCCTTCCACAATACGCTGCTGAATACCATCTGGCATGGGTTCACCAGAAATCGGATGTTCAACTACCGTTATAGCTTTGTGTTCAGCTTCCTGCTGCTGGCGGTGGCGTGGCATTCGGTGTGCCGTTGGAAGCGTCTAACGGCGGGCACCATCTGCCGGTGCCTTGCCCTGTGTCTGGCGGCGGTGATGCTGATCTTCTCCCGGAACTACCCTTACGGCAATGCCAAGACTTTGTATTTCGATTTGGCGATGCTGGCGGCGGGGATTGGGTTGGTCTATCTCATGACCCGGGGGCGCCGGGGTGTTGCAGCGGTGATGCTGTGCTTGATGGCGGCGAATGTCTTTGCCAACGGGGTGCTGTCGGTGAACAGCATCTACGCAAGGTTTGGTTCCGTCCTTCATACAGAGCATACCCAGTACCTTGCGCAAAACCGCAATGCCATGGCGCTGATGGAAGATGATGACGACTTTTTCCGGGTAGAAAAGACCGATTATCAAACCAATACAGATCATATGGCGCTGGACCTGCCGGGACTTAGCAATTTCTCTTCGGTGGAGCGTCAGAAACCGTTGCAATTCCTGTGGAACTTGGCCATCAACCGCCACATCGCATGGGCGCAGTATACGGGGGAAAGCCCCACAGCATCAGAGAGCCTGCTGGGTGTCCGGTATGTGATGGCGAAGAATCCGCTGAGCGTTGGACGGGAGCAGTATCCCATGGTGGGACAGACGGAGGAACAGGCGTCCGTCTACCGCAATCCCTATGCTCTGCCGGTGCTGCTGCCTGCGGGGGAGCTGATGACGGATCTGTCGGGTCTAGAGGGTTGCGACTTCCAGAATGCGTGCTGGCGCTCCATTGCCCCGGATATGGATGGAGATGTGTTCCGTCCTGCGACCCGGGTGGATGTCCAGATGGAGCCGGGCGGCACCGCCTGCCGATTGACCTATCAGATGCCGGTTTCCGGCGGGGTCTATTTCCAGTTCCCCGGGGTGTACAACAAAAAAGAATGGCCCTATGAATTGGGCGTGTGCCGGGGGCAGGAGGTTCAGAGCGTGGACCTGACCCGCTACCGCCCCATCTATCTTCTTGGGGAATTCGACGCCGGGCAGACCGTGACCGTCGAACTGCGCTCCACCGACGGCAAGAAGATCGACCCGGAGCAGTTCCGGGTCTATGCAGAGGATCTGGATGCCTTGGCGGCGTACAGCCGCAGGGTGCAAAGCGCCCCTATGACCATCCGTAAGGTCACCAGTTCCCGTTTGACCGCCCAGTGTCAGGTGGGGGAGCAGACCCCCTATCTGGTGTCCACCATCCCCTATGACCGGGGGTGGGCGGTGAGCGTGGATGGCGAACGGGTGCAGACGGTGGAGAATTGGGACTGTATGCTGGCCTTTGCCATTGAGCCGGGGGAGCATACTGTGGAACTTCGCTACCGCCTGCCGGGAAAACTGCCCGGGGTGCTGATCTCTCTGATCGCCGCGTGGGCGACGGTGATCTGGCTCATTCCCCGCAGCGGCAGTACCGGCAAGCCCGGTAGATCCTCAACCAAAAACCAAAACCGCCGAAAGTAAAGACCGTGCAGACCACCGGGAACAGCTGAGTTCCCGGTGGTTTTTCTGTCCCGGCAAACTCGTTGACAAACCATAGAAAAATCGGTATACTATCCCTGTATGTAACACGAAACCACCGTTTTTGGGAGGAGAAAATATGAGCAAGGTGACCTTTGAGATCGAAGGCGGTCAGAGCGTAATTGTAGAGTGCAATGTTGGGGACAATCTGCTGGAACTGGCACGCCGTTCCAATGTGGCTATCGATGCCCCCTGCTCCGGCAACGGCTCCTGCGGCAAGTGCCGGGTGCGGCTGGTAGAGGGAGAGCTGGAGAGCCTGAAGAGCCGCCACATCAGTGAGGAGGAGTACGCCGCAGGCTGGCGGCTGAGCTGTAATTCCAAGGTCATGGGAGATGTGACGGTTTTCGTGCCGGACATTGCCTCGGCCTACCAGTCCCGGATGAAGACCGCAGACCTGTCCTCGGGCAAGGAGATCGCCATTTTCCAGGAGCTTCAGCAGGATCTGCGTCAAGCGGGTATCCCCTTTGAGAACCGCTTCCGCAGTCTGGATCTGACCATGGACGAGCCTACCCTGGACGATACCATGCCGGACAACGAGCGGCTGACTTGGGCCATCCGCAGCGCCGTGGGCGTTGAGGATGTGCGCATCCCCTTCGAGGTCATGCGGCGCTTGGCATCCACCCTGCGGGAGTGCAGCTTCCATGTCTGCGTCAAGGGGCAGCTCTTTGCCGATCGCTTCGAGTGCATGGATATCTGCCCGCCGGAGGACGATAAGCTGGTGGGCTGCGCCATCGACATCGGCACAACCACCGTGACCATGGTGCTGGTGGATCTGAAGGACGGCAAGATCTTGGCAAAGGGATCCTCCGGCAACGGTCAGATCCGTTACGGTGCCGATGTTATCAACCGCATCATCGAACAGGGCAGACCCGGCGGCAGAAAGAAGCTGCAGGACGCCATTGTGAAGGAGACCCTGACCCCCATCATTGCCAATCTGTGCAAGGGCATCGGGCTGAATGCCCGCAGCATCCTGCGGCTGTGCATCGGTGCAAACACCACCATGAACCACCTGCTCCTGGGTGTGGACGCGGACAGCGTCCGCATGGAGCCTTACATCCCCAGCTTCTTCAGCTGGGAGGGACTGCTGGCGGGGGACATCCATCTGCCTGCCCATCCCCTTGCGCCTGTGAGCATTGCCCCCAACATCGGCTCCTATGTGGGCGGAGACATCACCGCAGGTACTTTGGCGTCGCTGATTTGGGACAAGGACGAGATGAGCCTGTTCATCGACCTGGGCACCAACGGCGAGATCGTCTTCGGCAACCGGGATTTCCTGATGAGCTGCGCCTGCTCGGCAGGCCCCGCCTTTGAGGGCGGCGACATTTCCTGCGGTATGCGTGCCACCGACGGTGCCATCGAAGCCTGCACCATCGACGCTGCCACCATGGAGCCTGCGCTGACCATCGTAGGCGATGCCGGGCAGAAGCCTGTGGGCATCTGCGGCAGCGGCATCATCGATATCATTTCCGAGCTGTTCCGCTGCGGGATCATCAACGCCCGTGGCTTGTTCGTCCGGGAGGGGCGCCGGGTGCTCCGGGATCATCACGGCAGCGGCCGCTATGTGCTGGCCTTTGCCGACGAGACCGAGACCTGCCGGGAGATCTCCATCAACGAGGTGGACATCGACAACTTCATCCGTGCCAAGGGCGCCATTTTCTCCGCCATCGATGTGCTGCTGCAGAGCGTGGACATGACCGTGGACATGATCGACCGGGTCTATGTGGCCGGCGGTATCGGCTCCGGCATCAATATGGCCAACGCGGTGAACATCGGTATGTTCCCGGATGTGGAGCTGGAGAAATTCCACTACATCGGCAATTCCTCCCTGACCGGGGCTTATGCCATGACCGTCAGCGATGCCGCATGGGAGAAGTGCGCCGAGATCACCGCCAATATCACCTATCTGGAGCTGTCTACCTACCCCGGATACATGGATTCCTTTGTGGCGGCGTGTTTCCTGCCTCATACGGATGCCCGACTGTTCCCCCACAGCCGTCAGGATGTGTGATGGGGATCCACCAATGAAGAACAGGAGAGATCCATCTATGCAGATCGAAAACCATAAAGAAGAAGTGCCATTTTCCCATTACGAGGGGCTTTTCCGCAGCATCGACCCTCAGCAGGTGGTTGCCCGGCTGCCTTTCGTGGGCTGGGAGGGGGATGCCTTTGCCGTGACGCTGCTGGGCAGAGCCTACCGCATCACTTGGCCGGACTATTCCATCACCGCTCTTGACGGCAGTGCTGTGCCCCCACTGCCCACCCAGACCTTCCTGCTGCGCTGCCTGCTGGAGACCAAGGATGTGGCGTGGAACGGAAGCTGGAAGACTTTCCGGGAGATGCCTTGGGGCGAGCTGTACATCCAGCCCTATACCGGGCGGGTGCTGACCCGTGCCGCCTTCACCTTCGGCACAAGGGTCGATGCATTCCGTGCTGCCTGTGAGAAGCTGGGCGGCGTGCCCCTGAGCCATGGGGATGCCGGATACCTCTTTGATTTCCTTGGGAACTACCGGATGCAGATCATGGTGTGGGAGGGGGATGACGAATTCCCGCCCAATGCCCAGGTACTCTATACGGATAACTTTGCCGAAGGATTTGCCGCCGAAGACCGGGTGGTGGCAGGGGATATTCTGATCGGACATATCAAAAGTGCCATGTGATCACAAAACGGGCTTCCCACGGAAGCCCGTTTTCCATTTGCGCTGCCTTTGCACGCAGCGGTAAAACAAATCGACAGGAGGAACACCATGTATTCAAGGGTTTATGTGGAGATCACCAACCAATGCAACCGAAACTGCTCCTTTTGCCCCGGCACCAGCCGCCAGCCGGGGATGATGACCATGGACGCCTTTGGGCAAGTTCTGCAAAAGCTGCAAGGAATCACCCAAATGCTGTATTTTCACCTGATGGGCGAGCCTCTGACCCATCCTGATCTGCCGGAGATGATCCGTGCAGCGAAGGCTGAGGGGTTCCGCTCCGGCATCACCACCAACGGTACCCTCCTTGCCCGGCGGGGCAAAGCCATGGTGGAGGCAGGGGTCTACAAGGTCAATATTTCCATCCACAGCTTTGAGCAGGGAGCTGTGGAAGAATACACCCGATACATCGACGAATGCCTGGATTTTGCCGACTATGCCAGCCGCAATGGGGTACTGGTGGTGCTGCGGCTGTGGAATCAAGGCAGCGATGACGGACGCAATGACGAGACGCTGCTGCGTATGACACGGCGATTCCCTCAGCCTTGGAAAGAGGGACCCCGGGGCACACGGCTCCAAGACCGGCTGTATCTGGAATACGGAAGCCGCTTCCGTTGGCCGGATCTTCAGGAAGAGGACATGGGGCAGCAGGTGTTCTGCTATGGTCTGCGGGATCATTTTGGCATCCTGTGTGATGGCACGGTGGTGCCCTGCTGCTTGGATCACAACGGCGACATCCCCTTGGGCAGCATTTTTCAGCAGGATATTAGAGAAATCTTATCCAGTTCCCGTGCCAAATCCATGGTAGAAGGCTTCTCCTGCCGCCGCGCTTCGGAGGAACTTTGCCGCAAATGCGGCTATGCCAGAAGGTTCGGATGACGGATTAGAAAAATGTCGTGGAAAGTCGAAAAATAACCATCTGCGGATTGTTGCAAAAACGGACGATTTTTGTTATAATTTTTGGCAGAAAAGAACAAGGGGATGTGTAGATGAAGAGAATACTCATAGCCGATGCCAGCGAGGAGTTCCGAATGTCGCTGGCAGAGCGGTTGCGGAAGAACTATGTGGTGGAATGCCGTGATAACGGAGATGATGCGCTGGAGTTTCTGCGTGGGTCATGCCCCGATGTGCTGATCCTTGATTTGATGCTCCCCGGCATCGATGGACTTGGGATCCTTCAGGCAGCGGATCAAGAGGGGATCCGCCCCATCACCATCGTCACCAGCCGGTTCTTCAGCGATTACCTGATCGGTGCGATGAGCCATTTCCGGGTGGACTATGCGGTGGTAAAGCCATGCCGTGACATCGTGTTGGTACAGCGGGTGGATGAACTGGTGATGGAGTGTCTGCCGGAACAGCCCGGCTATCCGTCAGCAGAATCCGTAGTCACCACCCAGATGTATGATCTGGGGATGCCATCCAATCTGGCGGGATTTGCACAGGCGCGGATGGGCATCATGATGCTGACCAAAGATCCCGGTCAGTCCATCACCAAGGAACTGTATCCTGCCATCGCGGCCCAGAGTGAGCAGAGGACCAGCGCAGGCTCGGTGGAGCGCAACATCCGCACCGCCATCAATGCGGCGTGGTGCCGTCACAACGAAGAGGTGTGGCGCAGGTATTTCCCTGCCACCCCGGACGGTCATGTGCCCAAGCCTACCAACACCCAATTCTTGACCCGGCTTGCCGATTCCGTCTCTCAGAGATTGAAAAAGTGGGCGTGACGCCCACCTTCTCCAGAAAAAACCATCCCCCGGACTTTGGATCAGTCGGAGGATGGTTTTTGTATTTTATTTCTCCGGGGTAAGCCCCAGATCCGCAATGGGCTTGCGCAGCCATGTGCCGCGGAAATAGGTGATAAAAAATGCGATGGCAGCCAGAAGCCAGCTCAGGGGATATACGATGGCAAGGGAGACCAGGGTGTGCCAGCGGCTGACCACCACGACCACCCACAGCACTCGGAACAGGCATACGAACACGAAGGTGATGGCGGTGGGAATGATGGAATATCCGGTGCCCCGCATTGCGCCGGCCAAGATCTCCACAGGGATGAAGAATACAATGTACGGAATGGTATAGGTCATGATCTGACAGCCCAGCCGAATGACATCGGGATCGGGGGAGCAGATCCCCATAAGGGTGGAGCGGAAGCAGAACAGCAGGGTGCAGATCACCGCCAAGATCCCGGTGCCCATGCCCATGCAGACCCAGATGCTTCGCCGGATGCGCTTGTATTTTTCTGCGCCGAAGTTCTGCCCCACAAAGGTGGTGATGGCGACACCCAATGCGCTGAGGATCATCCATGCAATGGCTTCGATCTTGCTTTCTGCCGCCCAAGCCGCTACGGTGACATCACCGAAGGAATTGATGCCAAACTGGATCAGCACATTGGCAAGGTCGAAGGTGATGAACTGAAGCCCGGCGGGGACGCCGATCTGGAGAATATTGGTCAGCAGGTTGCGGTGGATGTGGAGTCTGCGGACATGGAGCTTCTGCTCGTCAGGCAGACGGAACATGGTGCGGACCACCAGAATCGCGCTGACCACCTGGGAAGCCACCGTGGCGATGGCTGCACCGGCGACCCCCATATCCAGCCCCACCACCAACACAAGATCCATGATGATGTTGACGATGCAGGTGACGATGAGGAAGATCATGGGGCGCTTGGAATCCCCCATTGCCCGCAGGATGCTGGCGCCCATGTTATAGATCATGGAAGCGATGGCGCCGGAGTAGTAGATCTGGGTGTAGACCAGTGCATCATCAATGCAGTTCTCCGGGGTATCGATGAGCCGCAGCACATAGGGTCCACCCAGACAGCCGATCAAGGTGACCATGACACCCAGCACCAGCGACAGCGCCATGCCGGTGTGGATGGTGTGCTCGATGCCCTGACGGTCATTGGCACCGTAGAACTGAGACAGGATCACCGTGGCGCCGGAACTCAAGCCAATGAAAAAACCGTTGATCAGATTGATCAGCGGAGCGGTGGCGCCTACCGCAGCCAGTGCGTGGCGGCCCACATATTGACCGACGATGATGGTATCGACGGTATTGTACATCTGCTGAAAGAAAGTGCCCAGCAGGATCGGGAAGAAAAAGATCAATAACTGATGCCAGATCACGCCCTCGGTGATCTGGGGTACAACGGTCTTACGCTGCATGATGTTCATTCAACTCCTTATTCGATTTCAAGGGGATTTTATCATGAAAACCCGGCAGTTGTCCAGTATCTCTTTGGAAAAATTTCAGATTTTCCGTTCTGTTGGGATTTGAAGGGAAAAGGCCGAAAGATTTTGTTGACAATAAAATGCGCTTGGTACTACAATGGTATGCAAATGAGTCTCTCTGCACCTGCGGGGAGTCAGGAGGCGGTCATATGACAACGAAATGGAAAACCAGAGATCTCACCCTTAGCGCTATGTTTGCGGTGGTCATCGCCATTTGCTCGTGGATCAGCATCCCCATGGTCATCCCGGTGACCATGCAGACCTTTGCTGTCTTTCTGGCGGTGGGCGTGCTGGGCGGCAGACGGGGCACCATGGCGGTGGCGGTCTACCTGCTGATGGGGCTGGTGGGATTGCCGGTGTTCTCCGGCTTTTCCGGGGGCGTTGGGGTCCTCGGCGGTGCGACGGGGGGCTATATCGTGGGATTTCTCCTGTCGGCGCTGGTGATGTGGGCGATGGAATCGGCATTCGGGCGCAGCACGGCGGCGCTGGCGGTGTCCATGGTGGTCGGACTTGTGGTGTGCTATTTCTTCGGAACGGTGTGGTACATGGCCGCCTATGCCGGGGAAACCGGAACGGCAGGGGTCTGGGGGGCGCTGTCCATGTGCGTACTGCCCTATGTGCTGCCGGATCTTGCCAAACTGGCACTGGCGCTGTCCATCCGTAACCGGCTGACCAAGGCGCTGAGATTGGAGACGCAGGAATGAAAGAAGTGATCTGCCTGCGCCCCCATCATGGCATGTGCCTTGCCTATTTCCGGGGCGAGGGGTACAGCGAAGGATTTACCGCCCACATGGCTTCGGTAAAGGCGGCGCTGGAGGCGGAAGCGTGGATCCGGGTGACGGCATCGGCGGATCGGATCTGCCAAGGCTGCCCCAACCGCCGGGGAACGGACTGCCTGACCCAAGAGAAGGTCTGCCGGTATGACCGGCAGGTTTTGGCGTTGTGCGGTCTGACGCCGGGGGAGGAAATGCCCTATGCCGACTTTGCTCAGATGGTTTACGGGAAGATCCTACAGCCGGGGCTGCGGGAAGAGATCTGCGGCGACTGTCAATGGAATTACCTGTGCCGATAAAAAGAGCATCCGTGCCCATGGGGTACGGATGCTCTTTGCTGTTTTGGATCAATGATTGCCGCACTCGCCTGCGTGCTGATGCTCGTGGCAGACAGAGCCGGTGGATACCAGCTCACCGGCAAGGAACGCCTGAACGGCGGCACGGGCATCCCCCTGTGCGCCGACGATGACCTGAACCCCACGCTCGTTGAAGATGTCCACAGCGCCGCCGCCCATACCACCGGCGATCACCACCTGTGCGCCGTGATCCGCCAGAAAATTGGGCAGGAAGCCGGGACGGTGACCGGGGTTGGGAACGCTCTGCTCAGAGAGAATCTTGCCATCCTGCGTGTCGAAGAAGATGAAGTTTTCACAATGGCCGAAATGACCTGCCACGGCGGTACCCATGGCTGCAACAGCGATTTTCATGATATAAGACTCCTTTTCATGTATTGGATTCGGCAAGCAGACTGCTTGCGGATCGGTAAATTTGTTCCAGCGCCCGGGCGGCGGGGCAGTCCACCTGCGCCACCGAATAGCCGCCGTTCACCGCGGCGACCACCGCCGGATCGTAGGGGATCCGACCGAGGAAGGGAATCTGCTGCTCCCGGCAGTAATCCTCGATCAGCCCGGTGCAATGGGGATCGGTATCCCATTTGTTGACGCAGACCGCCAGCCGGGTCTGGAGCGTGGCAGCGGTACGAACCAAACGCTTCAGGTCGCTGATGCCGGACAGGCTGGGTTCCGCTACCACCACGACCAGATCCACCCCGCTGATGGATGCGATCACCGGACAGCCGATGCCGGGGGAACCGTCGATGATGGCAAGGGACTCTTTCGGGGCGTGCTTCAGCATGGCCAGCTTCACCTCGGACACCAGCTTGCCGGAGTTTCCTCTGCCCATTTTCAGTGCAGCGGTGGAAAACACCTGTTCCCCAAGGTAAAGCTCCCGAATCCCGGCGGCATCGGGATGCAGCGCTACTGCATCCTCTGGGCATACATAGGCGCAGACACCGCAGCCCTCGCAGCTATATTCGTCCACAAGGCATTTGCCCTGAGACAGGTGCAGGGCATCAAACCGGCAGGCGGCGACGCATTTGCCGCAGCCTATGCACTTGGCAGGATCTACCGAAGCCTTGTCCCCACCGTAGAATATATTCCTCTCCGGCTGGGTGGACGGGGGATTCACCAGATGGAGATTGGGGGCATCCACATCGCAGTCTGCCACGGCGCAGGCGTGGGAGAAGTGGACGAATGCGGCGGCGGTGGTGGTTTTTCCCGTCCCGCCCTTGCCGCTGAGGATCAGCATTCGCTTCATGGGCACATCCCTCCGATCTTGGTCATTAGCCCCCGGAAGAATTCCTCTGCCTGTGGGTATGTACGGCACAGCAGATCGCCGCCGCTGATGCTCCGGGCGATCCGGGGATCGTAGGGGATTTGAGCGAAGATGGGCAGGTTCTTGTCCCGACAGTAGTCCATGAGGGGGGCATAGGGGGCGTCCGCCTTGTTGATGACCACGCCGCAGGGCTTGCCGAACAGGCAGACCAGTTCGTGTACCATACGGAGATTATGGAAACCAAAGGCGGTGGGCTCTGCCACCAGCAGGCAGAAATCCGCGGCTTTGACACACTCCATCACCGAGCAGGCGCTGCCCGGCGGACAGTCGATGACCGTCAGATCCCCTTGGGCGAGCCCGAGGGCCTCGTGGATGATGGGGACACCGGAGGCTTCCCCCGGGGCAAGCTCCCCGGTGATGACTTGCAGCGCATCCACATTTCCGATCTCCAGCGTGCCCACTTCCTTGGGCACTTCGGTGACGGCTCCCTCCGGGCAGACCAGAGCGCAGCCGCCGCAGCTGTGGCAGACCTCCGGGAAGAGCATGGGGGCGCCCTTGAGATAAATCAGGGCGTGGAATCGGCAGAAATCCACACATTTTCGGCATCCGGTGCATTTTTCGGGATCAAAAGAGGGGAGGGGGACACACACGCTCTGGCGCTGCACCGATGCGGGGCGCAGGAAGATCCTGCCGTTGGGCTCCTCCACATCGCAATCGATATAGGTGCCGTGACCGGCGGCAGCCGCAAGATTAACGCTGAGCATGGTTTTCCCTGCGCCGCCCTTTCCGCTGAGCAGGGCGATCTTCATCGGATCCCCTGATACCCTGCGTGGAAGTGGGTCAGTTCTTCCAGTTCATTCCGGGCAAATGCGTCCAGATTCTCCTGAGCAGAGCCGGGGCGGCTCTTATACAACCCGATGCCGGCGGCACGGAACACCTGAGCGGCGTTCTCCCCGCACCGGGGCGTGATGAGGTGGGTGATCTGCTGATCCACAAGGAACTGGGCGGCCAGCAGGCCTGCACCGGATTGGGACTGGGCGGCGGGGTTCTCAGAGATGGAAGAAGTGCCGTCGCAGACAAAGTAAAAATAGGGGGCACGGGCGAGGACGCAGCATACGCTGGTCTGATCCTCGTCCAGAGGTATGGCGATTTTCATAGAGCATCCTCCTTTTGGGTGTGACAGCAGGCGCTGAGCCGCTTGCGGCAGCCACCGCAGCCGCAATGGGCACCGTCTCCGCTGCAAAGCTGGTAATCTCCGCCCTCAATGCGGATCCCCCGCCCTTCCACAAGGGCGTCCGCCAGCTTCTTCCGGGCGGCGGTGTAGATCTGCTGGACGGTGGTGCGGGCGATGTTCATGTACCGGCCGCAGTCCTCTTGGGAAAATCCTTGGTGATCGACAAGGCGGATGGTTTCATACTCATCCACGGTCATCACCACCGGGGGGCAGTCCGAAGCCGCATCCAGCGGGGCAAACACCCGGACGGCGGGGAGCTGGCACACTTTTCTGCATTTTCTAGGTCGGGGCATGGCGGTTCACCTCTTATTTTTGACATATGCCATTAACTGCTTTTATTATAGGCTCATTTATGGCATATGTCAATAACGGCCCGATAAAAAACCTCTCCGCAGGGAAGTGCGGAGAGATTTTGGTCATTTTTCTGCGGCAGGATCCGGAAGCGTATAGATGCTCCGGCGGTAGAACAGCAGGGACAGAACAGAGCCGACGCACCAGCCCACCGGCCATGCCAGCCAGATCCCGGTGCTGCCCATGCCCATTCCCAGAGAGAACACATAGGCCAGTACCACCCGCAGCACCAGATCGGTGAAGGTGGCGGCCATGAACTGCTTCATCATCCCGGCGCCCCGCAGGATCCCATCGCAGACCAGCTTCATGGCGGCGATGAAGTAGAAGGGGGCGAGGATCTTCAGAAATTCGATGCCTACCGTCATAGCTTCGCCGTTGGGCTGATCCATGAATATGGACATCATGGTTCGCCCGGCGAAGAAGTAGAGTCCGACGATGGGGATGCAGATCACCCACACCAGCTTCAGCCCGGCGCGGAAGCCATCCCGCACCCGCTGATTTTTTCCGGCGCCCAGATTCTGGGCGGTGTAGTTGGAGATGCCGTTGCCCAGGGTGGTCATGGAGGAGATCACCAGATTGTTCAGCTTCACCGATGCGCTGTAGCCGGCCATGACGCTGGAGCCGAAGGAGTTGATGACACCCTGGATCATGATGTTGCCCACAGAGATGAAACTCTGCTGCAAGGTGCTGGGGATGGCGATCAGGGCGATCCGCCCCAGCAGATCCCAAGAGAACAGGGGAGCTTTCTCGTGGGGGTGGATCTTGCCAAGGCGGCGGAGCATGACCGCCATGGCCAGTACGCAGCTTACCCCTTGGCACAGGAAGGTGGCCCATGCCACGCCTGCCACACCCATGTTGAATGCGGTGACGAACAGGATGTCCACGGCGATGTTGGCGGTGGAAGAGATGGCAAGGAAGATGAAGGGGGTCTTGGAGTCCCCAAGGGCGGAGAAGACGCCGGTGGCGATGTTATAGTAGAACACAAAAGGCAGCCCCAGAATGTAGATATCCAGATACAGCCGGGAGTCAGCCATCACATTCTCCGGGGTGTGGATCAGATGCAGCAGGCTGCTGCACAGCAGCATTCCGCCTGCCATCAGGGCAAGGCACAGCACGCCCCCTGCGATCAAAGTGGTGGATACGGCGGTTTTCAGCTCCCGGTGCCGCCGGGCGCCGAACAGCTGGGATACGATCACCGAGCAGCCGATGTTGACGCCGAAGGCGAAGGCGAGGAAGATCAGGGTGACTTCATAGCTGTTGCCCACAGCGGCAAGGGCGTTTTCACCGATGAACTTCCCGGCTACCAGACTGTCGGCGATGTTGTAAAGCTGCTGGAAAATGATGCTGCCGAACAGGGGCAGGCAGAATTTCCAGAGCACGGTTGAGGGTTTTCCTACGGTCAGATCTTGATTCAATGCGGACACCTCTCTCTTTTCAATTTCGATCTTGTGTATTATACTGCTGAGGAAAACCAATGTAAACTGGCAAACTCACAGGATATACAGGTATCTCGAAGCGAATTTAGATATATTTCACAAGGATGCCATCTCCGGTGCCACAAAGGGGTGGCTTTTTTGCAGGAATGCGCTATAATGTATAGATAACAACAAAAGGCTGGTTATATCATGATCGGAGAAAAAAAGGAAAAACGGATCCTGCTGCTGTCTTTTGTGGCGGGTCTGCTGTTTGCGCTGGCGGAGTTGGGATTTGCAATTTACAGCCATTCCCAGTCGGCGCTGATGGACGCAGTTTACGATGCATCGGAGTTGATTTTCATTGCGCTGCTGCTGTTTCTGACCCCGCTGTTCCACAAGCCCATTTCTGAGAAGCATCCCTACGGCTTCTTCCAAGTGGAGTCGGTATTCCTCATCATCAAGGGATTCATGCTCATTGCCGTGACGGTGAGCGTGTCGGTGCAGGTCATTTCCTCGGCGCTGTCCGGTGGCAACCCGGTCAGCGGAACAGAGGTTTCGGCGTTCCAATGTGTGCTGGGCGTGGCCAGCGTGATCGTCTATTTCATCATGCGGCGGATGAACCGAAAGGTGTCCTCCCCCACGGTGGACGCCGAACTGCTGGGCTGGCGCATGGATATCGGCTACAGCTTCGGTCTTTCGGCGGCGTATTTTGCCTCCATCTTTCTGGAGAAAACGCCGGCGGCGTTCCTTGCCCCCTACTTTGACCCCCTCGTAGCGGTGCTGGTGATGCTGTTCATGCTGCCCGAAAGCGTGAAGATGCTGTGGGACGCCATCAAGGATGTGTTCCTCTTCCCCCCGGAGGAGGAGACGGTGAACCGCATCAAAGAGATCTGCGGTCAGATCATGGAAGAGAATCACTTCGTGCCGAATTTCTATGACATCACCAGAACCGGCAGACGGCTGTGGGTGATGGTGTATTTCGACATTCCCGGATCCTGCCTGCAGGTGCGGGAACTGGAGCGGGTCAGCAAGGCGGTCACCGCCAAGCTGAATGAGGAGTTTGACAACTGCTTCTGCGAGCTGGTGCTGTCGCCGGAGACAGGGGAATAACGCATCGGAGCGGTCACAGATCAGGTGACCGCTCCGATGTGTTTTTCTGTTGGATGGCGCTTGGCGTCCATGTACCAAGTGACGGCGGAGATTCCGAATAAAACCACGGACAGGATCTGGGAAGTAGACAGCCCGAAAAGAAAGCCCCGGTAATCATCCCCCCGGAAGAACTCCAGCACGAAGCGGTACACCGGGTAGATCAGCAGGTAGAGCTGAAGCAGCCGCCCGGGCAGCTTGCCCCGCTCCAACAGATACAGCAGCAGGAAGAACAGCAGAAGATTCAAACATCCTTCCACAAGCTGAACGGGGAATCTGGGGATAAAATTTGCACCGGGAGCGGCAGAGAACCGATAGATGAAACCATGACGCCACTCCACGCCATAGCAGCAGCCCGACAGAAAACAGCCCAGCCGCCCGATGGCATGGAACAAGGGGATAGCGGGGGCGGCGGTATCGGCATAACGGCCGATGTCCAGCCGGCTGCGCCGGGCGTAGAGCCATGCGGCGAAAATGCCGCCGATGAGCCCGCCGTAAAAGACCGAGCCGCCGAAAATGAGAATGAGCCGGTTCAAAAGGTCAGACCAAGAGGAGATCTGGGACAGATTCTGCACAAGGTGGATGATATGAGGAAAATTGGTCACACCGTACAGCATATGCCCGCCGATGACGGCGCCCAGCCCGGCAAAGAGCATCATATAGAGCATGTGGATCTCGTCCAAGCCTTTGCGGCGTGCTTGACGGTAGGTGAAGTACAGGATCAGCAGGATGCCAATCAGGGCGGTGATCATGTACACGGATATGGTTTTTCCAAAGAGAGTGAAATTGGGTATCATAGGCATCTCCAAAAAAGAACGCAGACACAAGGAACTCCCTGTGTCTGCGAAGGGTATCAATAGGATCACATGGCTCCGGCAGCGGCGCCGACCATGCCCAGAGCACAGACCACGCACAGAACGCTCAGTACGCCCATCACAACGCTGATGATGCCCAGAACCAGACCTGCAACGGCCATGCCGGTGGGCTCCTGATTTTCTTTGGCGGTCTTCATGGCCTTAGCGCCGAACACGATACCGAGAACAGCCAGCACAAAGGTGAAATTCTGGACAACGGGAATAAAGGAACCGACAATGCCCAGAATACCGCACACCAGAGCGGCGATGGACATGCCCTTGGACTTGGGTTCGCCAGAAGGATTGGCAGGGGTGTTGAATTCTTCATTCATAGTGGAGCCCTCCTAATATTGTTTTGTATGGTCTGATGTTAGCATAGCGTTCACAAAATGTCAACATATTTTCGGTGTTTTCGACAGGATGCTCCTCCGATCCCGGCGGCGTTATGGTGCTGGAGTAAAAATCAGATTTATTTTGACAGAACTCCGCAAAATAGCTATAATAATAGGAAAAACCTACACCCTGCGGCGGGGTAGGCAGATGAGAGAAGAGAGCGAGGAATACAATGATGAAAGAGCGTGAACGACTGTCTTCCCGGCTGGGGTTCATACTCCTGAGTGCGGGCTGTGCCATCGGGTGCGGCAATGTGTGGAAATTCCCGTGGATGACCGGGCAATATGGCGGCGGAGGTTTCGTGCTGATCTATGTGATCTGTCTGATCCTGCTGGGGCTGCCGGTGCTGACCATGGAACTGTCCATCGGGCGGGCGGCGCAGGCGAGCCCTGTGCGGATGTACCAGAAGTTGGAAAAGCCCGGGCAGAAGTGGCATCTCCACGGATATTTTGCCCTGTTTGGCAATGTGTGCCTGATGGCTTTTTATACGGTGGTGGCAGGCTGGATCTTGTATTACTTCTATAAGTTCGCCGTGGGACAGACGGCGGATCTGGGGTTTGCGGCCATGATCTCCGATCCCGGCATCAACATGGTGTTCATGCTGATCGTGGTGGCGGCGGGCTTTGGTCTGCTCAGCTTCAACCTTCAGGGCGGTTTGGAGCGTGTGACCAAGTATATGATGGTGGCGCTGCTGGTGCTGATGGTGGTGCTGACCGTCAACAGCGCCATGCTGCCCGGCGCAGAAGCGGGGCTTGCGTTCTATCTGCTGCCGGATTTTGGCAAAATCACCCCGGAGGTAGTGGTGGGCGCCATGAATCAGGCGTTCTTCACCCTCAGCACAGGCATCGGATCTATGGCCATTTTCGGAAGCTATATCGGCAAAGAGCGGTCGCTGATGGGGGAATCCGCCCGGATCATCGTGCTGGATACCTTTGTGGCGGTGGCCGCCGGACTGATCATCTTCCCGGCCTGCTTTACCTATGACCTTGAGGTGGGGGCGGGTCCTGCCCTGCTGTTTGATACCATGGCCACGGTGTTCAACCATATGCGCGGCGGACGGCTCTGGGGCGCTGTGTTCTTCCTGTTCATGGTCTTTGCATCCATGTCCACGGTTTTGACGGTTTTCGAGAGTATTCTGGCCTGCGTCCGGGAGCTGACTGGGTGGAGCCGCCCCAAGGGCGGCGTGGTCTGCGGCATCGTCATTGCGGCCATCTCCACCACCACGGCGCTGGGCTACAGTCTGATCCATTTCCAGCCCTTTGCACCGGGGTCGGCGTTCCTGGATTTCTGGGACTTTCTGGTGTCCACCAATCTGCTGCCCTTGGGCTCGCTGCTGTTCGCCGTGTTCTGCTGCTCCAAGCGCTGGGGCTGGGGCTGGGACAATTTCTTGGCAGAAGCCAACGCCGGCAAGGGCATGAAAGTCCGCCGGTGGATGAAGCCCATCTTCTGCATCTTTGTGCCTGCGGCAATCATCGTGCTGTATGTGGTGGGGCTTGTGAACTTCCAATGGCGCTGAGGTCTGCGCAGCGCAGCAAGGAGGAAAAATGGATATTTGCATCCGATGGGCAGAAACTGGCGATTACGACAGCGTGGAGTCCATCATGAAACAGGTTCAGCAGCTTCATATTGACTGGCGTCCGGATATTTACAAGACAGCCGACCCGGTGTATTCCCGGGAGCTTTTTGCGGATCTGGTGAAACAAAAACATATTTTGATCGCCCAGACCGATGCAGGTGTAGTGGGGATCGCCACATTTGCATATCGGCACATTGCATCGGATAAACAGGTGACGAGGGATGTGCTGTTTGTGGAGGATCTGGCGGTAAAAGATGGTTATCGTGGACAGGGCATAGGAACACTGCTGATGGAGCATATGAAGCAGAAGGTGGTGTCAGAGCATCTGGATGGGCTGGAACTACAGGTGAATGCCCGGAATACTTCTGCGAGAAAAATGTACGCAAAACTGGGATTTACGGAGAAATCCATCAATCTGGAATTGTTGTAAAGGATGCGGCACTGCCCGGCGGGGGCGGTGCCGCATTTTGCAGGCAAAGGCGCTGACCCCTCAAAAGAGCGGGGATGTTCGCAGAATCGGCGGTGTGCGGTTGCAAATGCAGCCGTGGACTGGTATAATCGGAGTGATTTTATTTCAATTCAGAAAGTGGGGAATAAAACGATGCCCTCTAAGGCTCAACTGCCCGAACCCCGGGATATTTTCGACCGCATCATGGGTCTGCCCGGTCTGCGTCATTTCTACGGGCTGTACGCAAAGTATAAATCGGTCCTGCTGTATATCTTCTTCGGCGGGCTGACCACAGTCATCAGCATCGGCTCCTTTGCCCTGTGCAATCAATGGCTGATGGTCAACGAGCTGATCGCCAATGTGATCTCATGGATCTGCGCCGTCAGCTTCGCCTATGCCACCAACCGGGTCTGGGTGTTCCGGTCCAGCGCCAAGGGAGCGAGGCAGATCCTGTCCGAAGCCCTGTCCTTCTTCTCCGGGCGGCTGGTGACGCTGGGCATCGAAGAGATGATGCTGCTGGTATTCGTGACCATTGCCCGCATGAACGGCATGGTCATCAAGGTCATCGCCCAGTTCGTGGTGCTGGTGCTGAACTACTTCATCTCCAAGCTGGTGGTGTTCCGCAGCAAAGCGGGCAAGTGACCTGTGCATCCGCTTTACAGTCATGGGGACGGCGCAGGAGTATATTACAATCTATTTTACGGCGTTAGCGGTGGATTTCGGCAGAAGCGGATCTCCCATGCCGGGATAAGGAGATCATTATGGAGCAAAGTCAAACCGTCACCGGAACAAATCAGCGGTGGGCATCTGGGATCCGGCGGCTGATGCTGGGGTGGCTGACGGCGGCAGCGCTGGAATATCTGCTGCTGCCGGTGCAGGCGCAATGGCTGGGGAACTTGGAAGGCTTAGCGCAGATGTCGCTGATTCGGCTGATTGCCGTGACCTGCGGGGTCTTCTGTGTGCTGAGTCTGATCGGGAAAAAGCATGATTCTGCCCGGGCAGAGCGGTGGGGGATCTTTGCCATGGGGGCGCTGCTGGTGGTTTCGGCGGTGCGCCGGTCGTATACTGCTCCATTTTGGTGGGGGTGCCTGTTGCTGATGGGCATTGTCACCGTGTATGCTTTCTTCGGCTGGAACGCAGCGCCGGAACCGGCATCTGTGCCGGGTACCCGATCCCGGGGTTGGATGTGGGGAACTGGGGCGGCAGCAGCGGCGGCGCTGATATTTTTGAGCGTCTGGACGGTGAGCCGGGTCTACACCCTCAGCACGCCCACCTATGACATGGGGCTGTTTTCCCAGATGTTCCACCATATGAAAGAATCCGGACTGCCCATGACCACATTGGAGCGGGACGGTCTGCTTTCCCATTTTGCAGTCCATGTATCCCCCATTTACTATCTGATGCTGCCGTTCTATGCCCTGATCCCCAGTCCGGTCACTTTGCAGGTGCTTCAGGCGGCGGTGCTGATCTCTTCGGTGATTCCCCTGTGGAAACTGGGACAACGGCACGGCATGGCAGGATGGCAGCGGTTTGCCCTGTGCGTGGTGCTGCTGGCGTATCCTGCCCTGGCAGGGGGTGTAAGCTATGACCTCCACGAGAACTGCTTTCTGACGCCCCTGCTGCTGTGGCTGTTCTACGCCGTGGATGTGGGGCATATCCCGGGCATCGCCCTTGCCGGCGGTCTGACCCTGCTGGTCAAGGAGGATGCGGCGGTCTATGTGGCGGTGATCGCCCTGTGGATGATCCTGCGAGGGCTGCTGCGTGAGCCGAAGGACCGGCGTATGCTGGTGACGGGGCTGACCATGCTGGGGGCATCGCTGATCTGGTTTTTCTTGGTCACCGGGTATCTTGCCGGCATGGGCGATGGAGTGATGACCTATCGCTATGACAATTTTATCTATGACGGGTCTTCCTCGCTGGTCACGGTGGTGCTGGCGGTGCTGAAGAACCCCATGAAGCTGCTATATGAATGCGTCGATGCAGAGAAGCTGCGCTACATCGGGCTGACCATGGTGCCCCTGTTGGGGCTGCCGCTGATGACCCGGCGCTTTGAGCGGTATGTGCTGCTGATCCCCTATATACTGGTGAACCTCATGTCGGACTACACCTATCAGCACGATGTTTTCTTCCAGTATAATTTCGGCTCCGGAGCATTTCTGCTGTATCTGACGGTGGTGAATTTGCAGGATATTCCCAAACCGTCCCTTCGAACGGCAGCCATTGGCTTGGCTGCGGCGGTGAGCCTGGGGTGCTTTGCCGAGGAGATCCTGCCAAAGGCGGTGGAGTATCCCCAACGCCTTGCCCGGTTCTCCGGCTATTATAGCAAGATCCGCAGCGCGCTGGATCAGATCCCGGAGGGGGCGCCCACCTCTGCCACCACTTTCTACACCACGATGCTGTCCCGGCGGGATGTGCTGTACGATGTGAAGTACAGCTCAACGGAGCATATTTTGCAGACGGACTATGTGGCTATGGATCCCAGATATCCGGATACTTATGACCAATATGCCACCGCCGGGGGCAATGACGGATTTCAGCGGTTCGTGGAGCTGCTGGAACAGCAGGGCTATGAGCGGTGGCTGGAGCCGGATGACTCGCTGGTGATCTACCGCCGAATGATCGACGAATAAAAGAGAACAGCACCAAAGGATTGACCTTTGGTGCTGTTTTTGCCGGAAAAAGGGAGGTATTCCCGGCAATATGGAGAAAATGAATCGGGCAAAAGAATCAGATGACCATGAGATCCAGAGGAAGCTGGTTGAGGGAATCCGCTCCGGTTTCGGACAGCTTCTTGGAGATCTCGTCGATCAGCCAATCGTAGTCACCCACATGCTCGGCGGGGAAGGAGATGTTCCGTGCTTTGGGGTAGCCCAGGAAGGGAGTGCCCTGGCTTCGCTGGGCAAATGCTGGTCGTAGTCCTCCGGCAGTCGAGCATCCATGTAGCCGCCGGGGATCAAAGACATCAGGAGAGGGCTTGGGAGATCTTGTGGAAAAATGTCTCGGCAGGGAAAGAACTGCCGGGGGTGGCGTCGCAGACCATATTCCCTCCGTGGGCCCGGTATATGCCTTGACTGTGCCCGGAGACAGAATAGCGGGTCTGCCCCTGCTCGTCCCGGGCTGTGAGAAATACAACGGCTTCGTCCCCAATCTCAAAATGAGCAATGAAATCCCCGGTGCTCAGGGCTACCCCTTCCGGGCAGTCCGGCTCATCCACATAGATGGAGATGGTATCGCCGGGGAGAGCATCTCCACGGTAGATGCCTGTGACCTGCGCCTGATATTGGGTTGTTCGGTGATAGGCAGTGTCGGAGGGAAGCTGCTGGGCGGACTCGATCCGAATCTGATAGATACAGTCGGCGTAGCACCCGTCGATCCCCACATTTTCTTCTGAGGGCAGCGGGGTAGATGTGACAATGGGCTCCGTGGGAGAGGGAGCCGGTACCGTCGGGTGGGTGATGGCCTGCATGGTCGGAGGAGGGAACATGGGATCCAGCCACACTACGCCCATGCCTACGGCGGTCACGGCAGCCAGACACCCGGTCAGAATCTTTCTGCGCTTTTTGCGCACGCTGCGCTGCTGCGCAATGCGCCTAAGTGCGCTGTCGGCCATTTCAGAATAGGTTTTCATCCCAAATCCCCTCCTTTTGCAGTTCTTGTCTCAGGGCGAGCCTTGCCCGATAGGCCAGCGATTCAATGCCGTGGACGGTTTTGCCCATGATTTTGGCACATTCCTTCCCGGAAAAACCCCTCGAAGTAGATCAGCCATAGGATCTGTCTGTGGGATGGGATCAGATTTCCCATGGCGTGGTGGAGCCTGCGGTCCCGCTCTTTGCGAAAATAGTGGCTTTCCGGATCGAGCCCTTCCGATAGCGGGTCTGTAACCGTTGGGGACAGAGGGATCGTCCGTCGGCAGCGGCGCAGATGATCCCGGGCGGTGTTCCTGCCAATGGTGTACAGCCATGTCTTAAAGGACGCTTTGCCACTGTAGTGGGGGCACTTGACCCCCAGCTTGACGAAGGTATCCTCGGTGGCGTCCTCGGCAAGGGTCACATCGCCGGTGATGCCGGTGAGGAAAAGGACCAGTCCATCCATGTACATCTGGACGAGGGAAACAAAGGCATCCTGATCCCCGTGGAGATACCGCTTGTAGTATTCGTCGCCTTGATCCATATGACCACCTCCTTTCTGCTCTTTATACGGTGCAAAAGCCCGATCCCTCACGCAGGTAAGGGCAAAAATGCAAAAAAAGAGCCCGTCCTTTCGGACGGACTCGGAAAATCAATCTTCGACCCGGCGGATCCTTGCGCCTAGGGCGGTGAGCTTCTCAATCATCCGCTCATATCCCCGCTCCACATAGTGGATGTTTTCCACATAGGTCACGCCCTGCGCCGCCAAACCGGCGATGACCAGCGCTGCACCTGCCCGAAGATCCTTGGCATGGACGGTATTGCCGGTGAGCCGGTCCGTGCCCGTAATGGAGGCGGTCTTGCCGTTGATCTGGATCAATGCGCCCATGCTCTCCAGTTCGGAGCAGTAGCCGAAAAAGCGAGTCTCGTAGACGCTCTCGGTGAGCCGGCTGATGCCGTTGGCGAGGGACATACACACGCCGATTTGAGCCTGCATATCCGTGGGGAATCCGGGGTAGGGCATGGTCTTGACGGTGATTCGCCGCAGAGCCCCCTCCCGCTGGACCCGGATGGAATCGTCAAATTCCGTGATCCGGGCGCCCATTTCCCGCAGACGGGTGGTGATGCACTCCATATGCTTAGGGATCACATTCTGCACCATGATATCGCCGCCGGCGGCAACCACCGCCGCCATATAGGTGCCGGCTTCGATCTGGTCGGGGATCACGGCATAGCTGCCGCCGTGGAGCGATTCCACCCCACGGATCTTAATGGTATCGGTACCGGCGCCGGTGACCCGCGCGCCCATGGTGTTCAGAAAGTTGGCCAGATCCACAATGTGGGGCTCACGGGCGGCATTCTCGATGATGGTCTGCCCGGGCAGCAGCGTAGCGGCCAGCATGATGTTGATGGTAGCGCCCACGCTGACCACATCCAGACTGATCCGGGCGCCCTGAAGCCCGTCCGGTCCTGCGGTCAGCTCCACATACTGGTCGGTCTCGTCCACATTCGCACCCAGAGCAAGGAATCCCTTGATGTGCTGATCGATGGGACGGGAGGCAAAATTGCATCCGCCGGGCAGCGCCACATGAGCCTTGCCGAAGCGGCTGAGCAGAGCGCCCATCAGGTAATAGCTGGCCCGGATCTTGGTGACAAGAGCGGGGTCAGGCTCGCAGTAGCACACATTCGTGGTGTCGATCTCCACCACATTGGCGTCTACCCACTCCACCTGAGCATTCATACTGCGCAGGATGTCCAGCAGAATGCGGACATCCGATATATTGGGAACATTTTCAATGCGGCACAGCCCCTGTACCAACAGAGTCGCAGGCAGAATGCCCACAACGGCATTCTTTGCGCCGCTGATCACAACCTGCCCGTTCAGGGGATTGCCGCCGATGATTTCGTATTTAGCCAAGGATGATCCTCTCCTTGTGATGAGATAATATTTCAACTATATTGTATCATAGTGCTGCACTTATGTAAAGCACAATTCCTGCAAAGCGAGGGAGGCTCACCGGCGCAGCCCCTTGGGGTAGTGGTTTTTCAGCACCCGGCCGTCCCCTTTGCCCCAGCCTATGGACAGTCCGCCTGCCGTGACCAGACACCACCCTTTCACCGGGGAGGGGATCACATCGCCGTGGAGATAGGCGGCGATCTCGGGACCGTCCGGGGATACATCGTGGGAACTTCTGCACCCGTGCAGCCACAGCGCCAGAGCGTGGGCAGGCTCAAAACGACCCTTGCGGCAGAGCCCCAGTTCCAGCCCGGGACGCAGTACCTTCATACCTTTGAGTTCCGGCATCTGCTCCGGCACCCAGTACAGGGTATCGCCGAAAAGCAGAGCTTTCCCCGCCGGGAGGGAAATGTCCAAATCGGCGGCAAAGGACTTCCATTCCTCGGGCAGCCGATCCCCTTTGCCGGGAAGCAGTGTACTGTCTTGATCGTTGGCTTTGTGCAGCACTGCGGCATAGTGCCCCTCCCCAAGCTGATGGTGGGGCCACAGGCGGAAGGTGCGCTCCAGACCGTCAACGGGATCATGGATCAGATCCGTCCGTCCGGGGGAGAGGGCGGGCGCATGGACAGTCTCGATGGAGAACTCCGGGTGGGTGCGAAGAAATTCGCAGACAGCCCCCTCGTCCTCTGCCGGGGCAAAGGTGCAGGTGGAGTACACCAGCCGTCCGCCGGGGCGCAGCAGTTTTGCTGCGGTGGACAGGATCTCCTGCTGGCGGCGGGCGCACATCTCTACCGTCTCCTCGCTCCAATCGGTGACGGCGGCCTCTTCCTTACGGAACATGCCCTCCCCGGAACAGGGGGCATCCACCAGAATTTTGTCAAAAGCGCCGGAAAAATGCCGTTCCAGGTCCGCCGGGTGGTGGTTCAGCACCAGCGCATTGGAGACGCCCATCCGTTCGATATTCCTTGAGAGGATCTTTGCGCGTTTGGGGTTGATCTCGTTGCAGACCAGCAGCCCCTTGCCGCCCATCAGAGCGGCAATCTGGGTGGTCTTGCCGCCGGGAGCGGCGCACAGGTCGCAGATCCGCTCACCGGGCTGGGGATCCAGAAGGGTCACAGGTGCCATGGCGCTGGCCTCCTGCAAATAGTACAGCCCCGCCTCGTGCCACGGATGCAGCCCCGGGCGGGTCTGGGGGTCGTAGTAATAGCCGTACTGCGCCCAAGGCACGGGCGTCAGGGAAAAGGGCATATCCGGGAAGTGGTCGGTCTTTAGGGGGTTCAGCCGCAGCCCCACCGCCCGGGGGCGGTCGAGACTGGCCAGATAATCGGGGAATTCATCTTGAAGCTGCTGTTCCATACGCAGCAAAAAACCATTTGGCAGCATAAAATGCTCCTTTTTTATCAGATTTTCTTTCATTATAGGGGGCTGGACTGGGCTTGTCAAGGACAAGAAACCGTGATAGAATGAAGCAAAACAGACCAAGGAGGATGGAGCAATGGATCATGGCGAACGGGCATACGGGCTGTTCTTGCAGGGGTACAACTGTGCCCAGTCGGTAGTAGTGGCATTTTCAGAGGATATGGGCATGGAGCCGGACTTTGCCGCCCGGATCTCCTCCTCCTTCGGCGGCGGCGTCGGGCGGATGCGGGAGGTCTGCGGCGCAGTCAGCGGCATGGCAATGGTGCTGGGGGTGCTGTACGGCTACGATACCCCCGGCGATGACGCCGTGAAGCAGGCACACTATGCCCGGGTACAGGAATTGGCGGGGGAGTTCCAGCGCCGCTGTGGCAGCATCGTCTGCCGGGAGCTGCTAGACAATCCTTCCGCAGACCCGGTACCCACCCCCAGAACGGAGGACTTCTACCATCGGCGCCCCTGCGGTGGGTTTGTGCGTCTGGCGGCAGAACTGGTGGAGGATTATCTGCGACGGAATCCGGTGGAGTGCCAGAGATGAAGGATCTGATCTACAACCAGCACAGCATCCCCGAGGAGCAATGGCGCTACGGCCTGCGCAGCAGCGCCGCCACCGGCTGTGGATGGATCGCCGCCTACAATGCCCTGCGGCTGATGGGCTACTATGCCCCGCCGGAGAAACTGATCCGCTGTTTGCGGCGTCAGCTTCCTCTGATCCACGGGAACATGGGCACCTGCTTGTGGGGACCGGGGCTGTGCTTCCACCGCTGGGGCTTTCCGGTGAAGCTCTGTGTCGATCCTCGGAAGTTTGACCGGGAAGTTCGGGACTCAGATGTGGCGATCCTCTTTTACCGCTGGCGGCGGGGATGGCGCATGGGGGCGCATTTTGTTGCGGTGCGTGCCACGGAAAGGGGCTTCGTGGGCTATAATACCTTCCGTAACAGCACCGGGGAGGATGTCTATGGCTCAAGTCTGCGCGCATTCCTCAAAAAACAAGGCTACTTCGGCTGCGTTCTTACCACCATTCGGGATCGGCGAAGCCTTGAAGCAAAATAACTGGATATCAAAAATCCCCGTTTGTGATCCGATGCCGGGTCACAAACGGGGTGATTTTTATGGAGATCAGCCCAGATCCAAGGGTTTGATCTTCTGGCGGTACAGCCGCAGGAACAGGATCAAGGTGGCGAGGAAGCTCACCAATTCCGCAATGGGGAACGCCCACCAGACCAGATTGACATTGCCGGAGAGGCTCAGCAGGTACGCCGCCGGGAGCAGCGCCAGAAGCTGACGGCACAGGGCGGTGAAGGTGGAGTACAGTCCGTTGCCCAGCGCCTGGAAGCTGCCGCTGAGGGCGATGCCTACGGCAGCAAAGGGGAAAGACAGGGAGATGATCCGCAATGCGCTGCGTCCCATGGTCAGGAAGTCGGGGGTGGGGTTGAAGATATCCAGCAGCAGATCCGGGCAGAACTGGAAGCACAGCACGCCCAGCAGCATGATGACGCAGGCGCTGATGGTGGATTTCTTCAGCGTATCCATGATGCGTTTGGAACTTCTGGCACCATAATTGAATGCGATGATGGAGATGGTAGCATTGTTGATGCCGAACACCGGCATAAAGAAGAAGCTCTGCAGCTTGAAGTAGATGCCGAAGACGCTGGTGGCAGTCTCGGTGAAGCTCTGCAGGATCATGTTCATGCCGAAGGTCATCACCGATCCGATGCCCATCATCACCACCGAGGGGATGCCCACCGCCAGAATGGGGCGGATAACGCTCATGTTGGGCTTGAGATACTTGAAATGCAGGTGCACCTCATGGTTGCACTTGTGGTTGATCACCAGCGCCACAGCGGCGGCGACCCATTGCGCCAGCACGGTGGCAACGGCGGCACCGGCTACGCCCATGGCGGGGATACCGAAGTAGCCGAAGATGAACACCGGATCCAGCAGGATGTTGACCACGGCACCCACCAACTGGACGATCATGGAATAGAAGCTGCGCCCGGTGGCCTGAAGCAGACGCTCACCCAAGACCTGCACAAACAGACCGAAGCTGAAGATGGTGCAGATCGCCAGATACTGGGTGCCGCCCTCCACGGTCTCGGTGACGGAGGACTGCATCTGGAAATAAGGACGGGAGCAAAAGACACCGAAGAGCATAAAGCCGATGGTGGCGATCATCACCAGCAGGAAGCCGTTGCCGGCGCTGTGGTTGGCGCGGTCGGGGTTGCCCTCGCCCAGAGATTTGGACAGCAGCGCGTTGACACCCACGCCGATACCGGTGGAGAATCCGATGAGAAGATTCTGGATGGGGAAGGCGAGGCTCAATGCGGTGACGGCGGATTCGGAGATCCGGGACACATAGATGCTGTCCACCACATTGTACATGGCCTGTACCAGCATGGAGATCATCAGCGGGACCGCCATGTTGACCAGCAGGCGGCCGATGGGCATGGTGCCCATTTTGTTTTCACTTAATTTCGGGGTTTTCTTCATTTCAGACATCATTCTTTTCCTCAATAGACAATAAAATAACAATATAGCATTATATCAACAATTGTTCCAAAAAGCAAGTGCTAAAACGAATTTTTCTAAGAAAAATGAACTTCTGCTTGCAGACAGAGACAGCGGATGATACAATGAAAAAAACGACAAAAGGAGTGAATTGCATATGAGCGATTTTGATCTGAATACCGCCCTTGCCCAGCTGGATCAGCTGGAAGCCACCCGGGCGGCATACAACCATGCCATGGGCGTGATGAGCGTGGATGCGGTGACGGCGGCACCTGCGGAATCGGCAGAGGGTCGCGGCAGAACTATGGAGGTGCTCAGCGGGGTGATCTATCGGCTGACCGCAGACCCGAAGAACCGGGAGCTGCTGGAAGAACTGGAGAACCACGCAGATTCTCTGGATGCCACCCGGCTGCGGCAGGTTCAGCTTCTGCGCAAAGAGGTGGATCAGCTTTCCCGGATCCCCCAGCAGGAGTATGTGGACTACACCGTGCTGCTGAATCAAGCGGGAGCGGTGTGGCACAAGGCAAAGAACGAAAATGACTTTGCAGCCTTTGCGCCTTATCTGGAGCGGATCGTGGAATACAACCGCAAGTTCGCCGGGTACTATAACCCGGCGCTGCCTGCCTATGACGCCCTGCTCAACGAGTATGAGGAGGGGCTGACCACCGCTATGCTGGACGAGTTCTTTGACCGTCTGCGCCGGAATCTGGTGCCCTTGATCCATCGGGTGAGCGCCGCAGAGCAGATCGACGACAGCTTCCTGTCCCGCCACTACCCTGTGGAGCAGCAGCGCAGATTCTCCCAGTATTTGATGCAGGTCATGGGCATCGATCCTCAGCGCTGCACGCTGGCAGAGACCGAGCATCCATTCACCGACGGCAACAACAACCGGGATGTGCGGATCACCACCCACTATTACGAGGATCGGCTGGACAGCTCCATGTACTCGGTGATCCACGAGGGCGGTCATGCCCTGTACGAGCTGGGCGGCAGCGACGAGCACAACTTCACCTGCCTTCAGGGCGGTGTGTCCATGGGCATCCACGAGAGCCAGAGCCGCTTCTATGAGAATCTGGTGGGCAGAAGCCGTGCATTCATCCAGCTGATCTTCCCTAAGATGCAGGAACTGTTCCCTGAGCAGCTTCGGGATGTGACGGCGGAGCAGATGTACCGGGCAGTGAATCGGGCACAGCCCTCGCTGATCCGTACGGAGGCGGATGAACTGACCTATTCCCTCCATGTGATGGTGCGTTACGAACTGGAAAAGCGTCTGATCGATGGTACATTGGCGGTGCAGGATCTGCCCAAGGCGTGGAACGATCTGTACCGGGAGTATCTGGGGGTAGAGGTGCCCGACGATACCAATGGCTGTTTGCAGGACAGCCATTGGTCCGGCGGCTCCATCGGCTATTTCCCCTCCTATGCGCTGGGCAGCGCCTACGCCGTGCAGATGAAGGCTGCTATGGAGCGGGAGCTGGGATCGGTGGAGGATCTGATCGCCCATGGGGAACTGGATCGTGTGACCCAATGGCTGGGGGAGCATATCCACCGCTATGGCAGACTGTATCCCCCCTGCCGCCTGCTGGAGATGTGCTGCGGCGGCTTTGATCCCCAGTTCTACATCGACTATCTGACGGAAAAATATACCGAGCTGTATCACCTGTAATCAAACGCAATTGCCCTGTTTCCCATGGGAAACAGGGCAATTTTTAACGCTTTTCCACATTTTTGGTGGCGACGATATCCACGCCGGTTCCGGCGGCATCGGCAAGGAGCACCTGCCCGATGACCACCGGGGCAGGGACGCACAGGGCTTGCAGCGCCCGGATGCAGTCAAAGATCTTCTCCTTGGGGATGTCGGCGACGGTCTTGGCGGAGACTACTGGGGCAGTACCGCCTGCCACCGCCACGGTGGTGGTGACGATCCGGGTGGGGGCGGTCAGCTCCTTCCGGGCATATTTTTCGCCGTTTTTACAGGTATTTCCGTCAATCGAACAGATCTGCCCGCCTTGAAGCGTGACTCGGATCCGACAGCCCAGGGGACAGCCGATGCAGGTCAATTCTTTGGTTTCCATGGTCAGGCATCCTCCAATCGCAGTAAGATCCTGCCTGCATTTCGCAGAGCGGTCACGGCAGCTTCGTCCAGCTGGACGGTCTCCATCTCGCCGGGGGCGAGGACATTGCGCTTTCTGGAATAGACGGGGGTATCGTCGGCATAGAGCACCACCCGCTTGTGGGCGTATACATTGCTGACCCGGAACCGCAGGGTAAGGGGCGGCTCCAGACGGGAAAGCCGCAGGTGGGAGGGCACGCAGTAGCGCACCCCGTCCTGACAGAGGATGGGCACGCCAGTCTGTGCGGGAGCCTGCGGTGAAAGCAGGTAAGCGGCGGCGCTGCGCCCGGCGGCGGCAGCCTCCTCGGATACATAGTCCACAAGGTCGTGGACATGGAGCACATTGCCGGCGGCGAAGATGCCCTCCACTTGAGTTTCCAGCGACTCGTTGACCAGCGGACCATTGGTGACGGGGTTCAGGTCAATGCCGGCCAAACGGCTCAGCTCGTTCTCCGGGATCAGTCCGCAGCTCAGCAGCAGAGTGTCACAGGGAATGTATTCCTCCGTGCCGGGCACAGGTTTGCCCTGCTCCACTTGGGCGAGGGTGACGCCGGTGAGCCGCTGTTTGCCGTGGATCTCCACCACGGTGTGGCTCAATTTTAGGGGAATGCCGAAATCATCCAGACATTGGACGATATTGCGCTTCAGCCCGCCGGAGTAGGGCATCAGTTCCGCCACCACCTTGACATGGGCGCCTTCCAGCGTCATGCGCCGTGCCATGATCAGCCCAATGTCCCCGGAGCCGAGGATCACCACTTCCCGACCGGGCAGCTTGCCCTCCATATTCACCAGACGCTGGGCAGTCCCGGCGGTGTAGATCCCGGCGGGGCTGCTTCCGGGAATGTTCAGCGCTCCTCTGGGGCGCTCCCGGCAGCCCATGGCGAGAATCACGGCCTTGGGGTGTAGCCGGAACAGTCCGTCGGTGGGGTTCACGGCGGTGATGGTCTTATCCGGGGACAGTTCCAGCACCATGGTGTTGAGCTTGTAGTCGATGCCCATGGTCTGCACCCGGTGGATGAACCGCTGGGCGTATTCCGGGCCCGTCAATTCCTCGTGAAAGGTGTGCAGTCCAAAGCCGTTGTGGATGCATTGGTTCAGAATGCCGCCCAACTCCCGATCCCGCTCCAGGATCAAGATGCGCTGGACGCCGGATTCCCGGGCGGAGATGGCTGCGGCAAGACCGGCAGGTCCGCCGCCGATGATGACAAGATCGTAAGTGTTCATCGATGCCCCTCCTTTACAGTCGATCCTTGTTGCTGCCGAGAATCCATTCGCTGCCCTTGCCGGATTTCGTCACCTGCGACAGGGGGATATCCAGTTCTCTTGCAAGGATCTCCATGACCTTCGGACTGCAAAATCCCCCTTGGCAGCGCCCCATTCCCGCTCTGGTGCGGCGCTTGACCCCGTCCACGCTGCGTGCGCCCGGAGTCCTGCGGATGGCATCCAGGATCTCTCCTTCGCTGACGGTTTCGCACCGGCAGATGATGTTTCCGTAGGCGGGCTGGGATGCAATGAGTGCCCGGCGCTGCTCTGTGGGCAGTGCAGCAGGATTCACGATGCCCTTGCGGCTTCCGTCAAAATCCGGGTTTTCTTCCAGATGGAGGATGTCTGCGACCATGCCTGCCACCATCTCACCGATGGCGGGGGAGCAGCTCAGCCCCGGGGACTCGATTCCGGCGCAGTCCACAAATCCCGGTGCAGTCTCCTCGATGGTGAACCGATGGCGCACATCGTGGGCACGGAGTCCTGCAAAGCTGGTGATGGTCTGGCGCAGGGGCAGACCCTGTATGGCAAGTCCGGATTTGGAGCGTACCTGTTCCAGACCCTCTTGGGTGGTGGATACGCAGTCCTTATCTTCGAGATCGATGGCAGTAGGGCCCACGATGGTGTTGCCGTGGACGGTGGGGCTGACCAGAACGCCTTTGCCGTATTTTGTGGGAAGTTGGAATACGGTGTGGCGGACGAAACCCTCGGTGCTGCGATCCAGCAGGAAATAGTCCCCCCGCCGGGGCACGATGGTCATGGTGTCGTGGGACACCATGTTGTGCAGGCGGTCAGCATAGACCCCGGCGGCGTTGACCACCACCTTGGTTTCCAGAGGGCCTTGGGTGGTTTCCAGTTTCCAACCCCCGGAGATAGGGGTGATATCCGTCACTTCCGTGTCAAATTGAAAGCGGACGCCGTTTTTTGCGGCATTTTCTGCCAGCGCATAGGTCAGAGCGAAGGGGCAGACGATGGCACCGGTGGGAGCATACAAGGCGGCAACGGCATCGGGGGAAGTATGGGGCTCCATCTGCCGCAGCTCCTCCTGCTCGATGATCCGCAGCCCCGAAACGCCGTTGGCTATGCCGTTTTCGTACAGACGAACCAGATCCTGCCGATCCTGCCCCCGGGTCATGACCACCAGCGAGCCAATGTTCTGGTATGGGAAGTCCAATTCCTGTGCAAGCCGGGGCATCATCCGGCTTCCCCGCACATTCAGCTTTGCCATCAGACTGCCTTGCGGGGCGTCGTATCCTGCGTGAACGATGGCGGAATTTGCCTTGGATGTGCCGCAGCAGACATCCTCTTCCTTGTCGATGATGAGAAAACTGCCCTTCCGGCGGGACAGTTCCCGTGCAATGGCGCAGCCGGATACCCCTGCGCCAACGATAATGACATCGTACAATGTACTCACCTCACGCTTCGCTCGCCCAATCACAGGCGCATTTTACAGCCTTTTTCCAGCCCTTTATCCGTTTGGCTCGGGAGAGTTCGTCGATGGCGGGGGTAAAGACCCGCTCGATCCCGGTGTTGTTCAGCACATCTTCCTTGCTCTTCCAGTAGCCTACCGCAAGCCCCGCCAGATAGGCAGCGCCCATGGCGGTGGTCTCCACGCAGGTGGGGCGGTACACCGGCACGCCGATCAGATCGGACTGGGTCTGCATGATGTAGTTGTTGGCGGATGCGCCGCCGTCCACCTTCAGTTCCGACAGGGAGAAGCCGGAGTCGGCTTCCATGGCCTTCAGCACATCGTAGGTCTGGTAGCACAGGCTGTCCAGTGTGGCACGGATGATGTGGTATTTGTTGCAGCCCCGGGTCAGACCCACCACAGCGCCCCGGGCATACTGGTCCCAGTAGGGAGCGCCCAGCCCAGTGAAGGCGGGCACCACATAGCAGCCGTTGGTGTCGGGGACCTTGCGGGCCATGTACTCGGAGTCGGCGGCGGATTCGATGAACCGCAGTTCGTCCCGCAGCCATTGGATGGCGGCGCCCGCCACGAATACCGATCCTTCCAGCGCATACTCCACCTTGCCGTCTAAGCCCCATGCAATGGTGGTGACCAGACCGTTTTTGCTGAATACCGGCTTTTCGCCCACATTCATCAGCAGGAAACAGCCGGTGCCGTAGGTGTTTTTGGCTTCGCCGGGACGGAAGCAGGTCTGACCGAACAGGGCGGCCTGCTGGTCGCCGGCGGCACCGGCGATGGGGATGGGCGCACCGAAATACTGGGCCAGCGCTTCGCCGTAGATGCAGCTGCTGGGCTTGACTTGGGGCAGCATAGACCGGGGGATCCCCATTTCCTGCAAGATCTCGTCGTCCCATTGCAGGGTATTGATGTTGAACAGCATGGTGCGGGAGGCGTTGGAATAGTCGGTGACATGGACTTTGCCCCCGGTGAGCTTCCAGATCAGCCATGTTTCCACGGTGCCGAAGAGAAGCTGCCCCTGCCGGGCTTTTTCCCATGCGCCGGGCACATGATCCAAGATCCAGCGAATCTTGGGACCGGAGAAATAGGCATCGATCTCCAGACCGGTCTTCTGGCGGTAGACCTCGGTCAGCCCCTTGGACTTCAGTTCATCGCAGTAGGCGCTGGTGCGGCGGCATTGCCACACGATGGCGTGGTAGATGGGCAGCCCGGTGGTTTTGTCCCAAACCACAGCAGTCTCCCGCTGGTTGGTGATGCCGATGGCGGCGATGCTGGCGGCGGTGATGCCCAGATTTGCCATAGCCTGCTGGGCGACCTCAAGCTGGGTGGTCCAGATCTCGTTGGCATCATGCTCCACCCAACCGGGCTGGGGGAAGAACTGGGTGAATTCCTTCTGCACGACGGAGCAGATCTCTCCGGCTTTATTGAACAGGATGCAGCGGTTGGAAGTGGTACCGGCATCCAGAGCCATGATATATTGTTCCATAAGATACCTCCTGTAAATAGAAAAGAGCAACGGGAGCGGTGCATGATACCCCCCTTGCTCGTCTATCCGTGAAGCTAGTCTACCACGGGGAAATGGCGATTGCAATGGGGGCAGGGCAGGGTGGCGAAAAATCTGCGGATAGCACAGAATGACCTGCCGATTTTTGTGCTATCTGCGGGAGAAACGAAATCGCCGAACAGCAGATGGACTCTGCCGTTCGGCGATAGAACGATATGCAGTTACAGATGCATCATTTCGATGAGCAGCAGCCATGCCAGACCGTAGTAGGTCATCACAGCCACCAGATCGTTCACGGTGGTGATCAGCGGACCGGAAGCCACGGCGGGGTCAACCTTCATCTTCTTGAAGATCAGGGGGATCACCGTGCCGCAGATGCTGGACAGGAACATGGACAGCACCAGCGCGATCCCGGTGCAGAAGGAGACGGAGAATGCCATGGTCATGGTCTCGCCCTTGATGAACAGGAACAGACCGATGCACAGGAAGGACAGAACACCAAGGATCAGACCGTTGCACAGACCCACACGGGACTCCTTGACGATGAGAGCGAACTTCTGACGGCCGGTGAGCTGCTCGTCCATCAGCACACGGATGGTGATGGCCAGAGACTGGGTGCCCACATTGCCTGCCATGTCCAAAATCAGAGACTGGAAGCAGACCACCAGCGGCAGCGTTGCCACCACGCTTTCAAATACGCCTACAACGCTGGAAACTACCAGCCCCAGCCCCAGCAGAACGATCAGCCAAGGCAGACGCTTGCTGATGCTCTTTTTCAGCGGCTCCATCAGATCTTCTTCCGCGGTCAGACCTGCCAACTTGGCATAGTCATCGCCCATTTCGTCATCCACCATCTGGGTGATATCCTGAGCGGTGAGCACGCCGCACAGCTTGTTATCGGTATCCAGAACGGGGATGGAATCTTCGGAATAATCCTTGATCCGCTCGATGCACTCTTCGATCAGTTCGCTGGCATAGACATAGGGGTAGCTGGTCATGATGATCTCGTCCAGCGGGGTAGACTCTCTGGCGATGATCAGATCTTTCAGGTCGATGGCGCCCACAAAGGAACCATCCTCGTCGGTGACATAAATGGTGGAGATATTGTCGTTTTCTGCCGCCTGATCCACCAGTTCCCGCATGGCCTGACGGACGGAAAGCCCGTGGGGGATGGAGACATAGTTGGTGGTCATGGAGCTGCCGATCTCGTCCTCGTCAAAGGAGCTGATGAGGATGATCTCCCGCTTGATCTCATCGTCCATCAGGTCGATGAGGGCGGTGCGGTCAGCCTTGGACTGCTGGCGCAGATACTCTGCGGCAACGGCAGGCTCCAGCCGGGACAGGATCTCCACCCGCTGGCGCACCCGCAGTTCGCTGATGCGCTCGTTGGGATCTTCGGCGTATTCGATGATGCTGGCAAGAGAATCGGGATCGATGACCCGGTACAGCTTTGCCCGCTCATCCCGGTTCAGCAGCTCCAGAGCGGCTGCAATGTCATTTTCGTGGTGATCCAGCACCTGCTCGCCCATAAGTTTGGGCGCCAGATTGCTGCGGACGATGGCGGCGACCTCGGCTGCATAGTCCGGGTGCTGTGCCATCTGGGTGATTTCGGTGTTGGGGATCTTCTTGTTGCTCATGATCGTTTCCTCCTTTTTGTCAAGCATTGAGCGAAGAGTCGCTTGCGCAAAAGCAGGAGACGCCTGAGCCGTGGGCAAACAAAAATACCATTGTCATCCACGGCTGCATAGACGCACCCATCTTGCGCTGATGCAGTGCTGTGCCGGAAACGGACAATGGTATCCATATAAAAGGGCGCAAAAACGCCGCAGTAGATCAGACCCCGGACGGTAAACCGACGCCGAGGTTCTGACGATATGGATATATGAATACCACGCCTGTACTTCGACTGCCACTACTGCCGTCCATGATCTCACCTCACTAAAATTATATTTGGCCCAAAACCAATGTGATTATAACACCATGGAAATGGGGAAGTCAATTTCCTAAATGAAAAAATTTTGCGTGCCGGAAACATTTGAAGGATGTTCCAAAAGACGGGCGCCAAGGGGGCATGGACATGGTGGAATTTGACCGCCGGAAAGAAAATTGACATTCTCTCCGGCGCTTCGACAGCTTTCGTGGAAAAATGCGCAGGAATTGGTGTACCATGGGTGCTGACGGAGCACGGATGCGCCGCAGCCCTTCGGGAAGGGGACGCAGGCGGCGCAGCTTCGGCCGGGGAAACCGTGGAGAGGGGATCGATCCCCGCAGACAACGCCCGGCTCCGTCGGGGGAAGGAAAAAGCACACCGGGCATGGGGATGCACGGTGTGCTTTCCTTATCAAAAGAGCGATTCTACTGGAAATCTATTGACATTCCACCTGGTGTATGGTTTATAGTAGGGGCACAGAGAAGAAACAAGGAGGTCAGATCCATGAATATCAAACAAGCGGAGAAGCTGTCGGGGGTCTCCCGGCGGAACATTCGGTATTACGAGGAGCAGGGGATGCTCCACCCGGAGCGGAATCAGGAGAATGATTACCGGGAATATTCGGATGCGGACATCCAGACCTTGAAGCTGATCCGGGCGCTGCGCATGGTGGATATGCCGCTGGAGCAGATCCGGGGGGTGCTGTCCGGGCAGACCGGGCTGGACAAAGCCATGGCGGTGCAGGAACTCCGGCTCAAGCAGAAGCAGAAGCAGCTGCATACGGCCATCTACTTTTGCCGGGAACTAGGCGGCATATCCGATCCCAACGGCCCCCGGCTGGATCAGGTGCTTCGGAAGATGGATGAGCCGGATCATGCCGAGGGTCTGTTCCGGGAGTGGATCCACGATTACCGGCAGGTGGCGCAGGCGCAATGCAAAAAGGTCTTTACCTTTGTCCCGGATGGCAGTGTGACCACAGCCGGGGAATTCACCATGGCGCTTCTGGACTTCGCCGGGAAGAATCAGATGGATCTGACCATCACCAAGGAGGGGATGTATCCGGAATTTACCATGAACGGGATCGAGTATACCGCAGAGCGGTTCTACGGACGATCCTACCGGTTCCCCGTGGCGATGATCCGGTGTACGGCGAAGCACCCGGAGGAGCTGGAGCCGGAGATCCCCCGGAAAAAGCGGTGGGTGATGAAGCTGGTGCACTACGGGTGGCTGTATGCCTTGGCGCTGGCGCTGCTGTACACCGTGCTGTGGCGCACCATGGGCACGCAGACGGCGGCATCGTGGTTCATCTGGCTGTGCGCGGGGGTGCTGGTGTGCGTAGGGGTGTACCGCTTTATCCTGTTTGCATACAACCATTACGAGAAATAAAGGAGAAAATGGGGATGAAACTGTTCAAAAAAGCGTTCTGGGTACCATATCCGGATTCTGACCAGTATCCGACGGTGAGCAAAGCAATGGAGGCCATCACGGCATACTGCGCCGAGTGCGGTCAGACCTGCCGGTTCACCGGCGAGGATCGGGTAGAGATCGACGGAGTACCCTATGAGGTCTACCGGGGATACGAATCGGGCAGCCGTGGAAACTACGGCATCAAATGCAGACAGATCTAAAAAACCGGGGGGCGATGTGCCTCCCGGTTCTCTGGATTTTATGCGACAATAATGGACTGGGCAAGCTGGTGATCGATGTTATACCGCCCGTCCTTGATGGAGACGACGCAGCCGCCTTTTCTGCGGGCGACTACCGTGATCGATGCGCCGGAATAGCACCCGAGGGAAAACAAGAAGGCGTTCAGCTCTTCATCGTTGGTATCCACCTGCCGGATGGTGTGGGGCACGCCCTCTTGAACTTCTGCCAAAGACATATGCTCACCTCGCATTCTGTAAATAGGTTAGCGCTTACTAACTAAAAACAGTTTACACGAAAATAGGAGGTTTGTCAAGGGGAAATCAGACTTCGCTGATCTCTTCCTCGGAAGGAGTCTGGGAATTGCTGCGGATACGGTCAAAAACCGGACGCAGCAGCCGGGAATTGAGATAGGCTGCCGCCGAAAAATACACCGCAAACCAGAGCACACCGGCTTGGAAGAAGTGGTAGGGATCCAGAAAGAACATCCCCACCGGGAGCAGGTTGAGGATGGCTGCCAGCAGGGCGCGGGGCAGATAGCCCAAACACAGCAGAAATGCGTTGCGCAGCATCGTTATCGTCCGATCCCGAAACTGGCTCATCAACGGGAATGCCATGGCAGCGGTCATAGACACCAGCACAAAGACCGCAATGGCGGGGATGAACAGGGCGTGCATCCCACCGCTCATGGACAAAAACCAGAGACAGTAGTACAAGGAGCTGAAGCCCACCGCAAAATAGAGCAACCACACGATGGTGGCCTGCATGAAATCGGCGGCAAACACATGGAAGTACCGCTTGTAAAGACCGTCCTCCTCATCCGTGCCCATTTTGAAGCACACCGAGTACAGGGCGTTGGTGGCAGCGCCGATGGTGACAAGGGGAATGCAGGTCAGCAGGTAGACCACATTCAGCAGCAGAATGTCCCCGAATCGGCTTAGGACCTGCATCGGCTTGGAATCCAGAGAAAAAATACCTTTCATACAGTCATCTCCAACAATAGTTTGTTTATTCAGCAGGAATGGTCACAGACAGCGTTCGTAGGCGACACGGGGGGTACCGTCCTCCACATGGATGGTGCCGCAGAGGGTGTAGCCGTTCTTCTCCAGTGTGCGGCGCATGGGAAGATTGTCCTTGTGGGTGTCACAGCGCATGGATACGATGCCCGCTTCAGCGCATTGCCGGGCGAGATACTCGATGACGGCGGTGGCAATGCCGGATTTTTTGGCGTCTGGGTGGATGGCAATGCGGTGGATCATGCCGTAGCGGGACTGGTTGGTGCGCCATGCACCCTCCTCCATCACGGCATAAGTGGGCTCCGTGCCGATGTAGACAGCGGCGATCCCGACGGGCTTGGCGTCAGCTTCTATGACCACGGCGATGCCTTGGGCGACATCGCGGAGGAAGTCATCGGCGCTGGGGTAATCCCCCTGCCATTGGTCGATGCCGGCGGCGTGAAGGCTCCTGCGGGCAAAGCAGAACATCTGCTCAGCGAAGTCCCGATCCTCGATACGGCCGGGTCTGATGTGGATGGAATGGGTCATTGGGGCGGATCGGTCCTTTCTTTGTGGATCATGTGCATCAAAGGGGCTGCCCCGTGGGGCAGCCCCGGATCGGATGGATCAAGCGCCGAATTCCTCGGCGACCTTCTTCAGCATCTGCCGGATGGGAAGCTGATAGGGACAGCGCCCCTCGCAGGCACCGCATTCGATGCAGTCCCCGGCGGTGTGCTCCTGAGAGAAGTACCGGCTCTTAGCCCAGTCTGCCAGACCATACCGGGTCAGATATCCGCTGAACAGGAACATGGATGGAATGTTGATCCCCACGGTGCAGGGAGCGCAGTAGTTGCACCGGCGGCAGAAAGCGGTGCCCAGCTCCTTGCGGATCTGCTCGATCCGGGCAGTCTCCTCCGGGGTGATGGGGGTGCTGTTGCAGACGGCATCCAGATTCTGGCGGATCTCCGATTCTTCCGCCATGCCGGGGATCACCACCGTCACATCCGGGTTGTTGGCGATGAACCGCAGGGCAAGAGAAGCATCCTCCAGAGCGCCGCCGGCCAGCGGCTTCATGCAGATAAAGCCCACATTCTTCTGGGTGCATTGGCGCATCCATTCTTCGCCTTGGGTCTCCACCAGATTGTAGGGGAACATGATAGTCTCCACCCAAGGCAGTTCCAGCGCCCGGGCAAAGACCTCGGTGGAGTGGGCGGTCAGACCGATGTGACCGATCTTGCCGGCGGCCCGGGCTTCCATTAGGGCTTCCAGAGCGCCGCCGGGAGCCGTGACCTGCTCGAGCTGCTCCAGACTGGGGTTGTGAACTTGGTACAGGTCGATGTAGTCGGTGCGCAGGTTGGTCAGGCTGGTTTGGATGTCCCGCGCCATGCCTTCCCGATCCCGTGCCATGCTCTTGGTGGCAAGGACGAACCGGTCCCGAAGCCCTTCCAGAGCCTTGCCCAGATATTCCTCGCTGACGGTATAGCCCCGGGCGGTGTCAATGTAGTTCACGCCGTGTTCCAGCAGCAGTTCCATCAGGGGGCGGGTGTCATCCTGCCCGATGCGCTGGATGGGGATGCCGCCGAAGCCCAATCGGGAGATCTTCAGTCCGGTTTTGCCGAGAATTCTGTATTCCATAAATCGTACCTCCAATTCTTTGATTATGATCCGAATAGCGTGTTTGAGACAGGGGTATCACATCACGATGCATGCCAGAGCGGCGCAGACGCAGCCGATCACAGCTCCGGAGAGCACATCGCTGGGGTAGTGTACCCCCACATACAGCCGGGAGTAGCCCATGACCACCGCCTGTGCCACGGCGGCCAGACGCAGCCACGGATTCGGCAGCATTACCGCCCACGCAATTCCGGCGGAAAAAGCCCCGCAGGTATGACCGGAGGGAAAGGAGTTGCGGTCGTTGGAGATCAGCAGGGGGATGTAATCATCCATGGTGACATAAGGGCGGGGGCGGGCGAAGAAGGGCTTGAGCATCAGGTTGGTGATGACCACGCTGAAGATCAAGGCGATGCCCGAGCACATGCCGGCGGCGTAGGTGCGCTCCCGGAACAGCATCAGTACCGATGCGGCGATCCAGATGGCTCCGCCGTTACCCAGGGAGGTGTAGATTTTCATGATCAGATCCATGACGCCGCCACGGCGGTGGCGCTGGATTTTGAGCAATAGGGATTCATCCGTGCGCTGAATGGCATCACGCAGGCGCCCTTGGTCTTGTGGCATAGCAACAGATCCTTCCGGGAGGTGGGATGCACGGCCGCTTCTCCAGCGGGGCGATGTGCATCGAGGAAAAATGTCCGCCGATCCGGCGGAGTACAGATACACTATCATGATACCAAATGATCCCCGATTTTTCAACCTCAGGAAAGGGAAACTGCGGGGAAAACTGCATCTACTGAAAAGCTTGCCCGGGGCCCCGACTTGACAGCGCACCTTCCTTTGATATATAGTGAATTTGGAAGAAACAAAAAACACCCCCCGGACACGCCGGGCACAAAAGGCGGATTCTTGCTGCTTATGCAAGGATATTTTGGAGAACACATATGAACTACACCTCTTTTATGATCCGCAAGACCAGAGTGGAGAAAAATTGGAGTCAGGAGGGACTGTGCAGGAACATCTGCACGGCATCCTACCTGTCCAAAATCGAACAGGGAAAGGCAGAGCCTTCCGATGAGATCGTGGGGCTGCTGTTTGAACGGCTGGGCATCCGCTGGAATACCCAGTCATTGACGGGAGAGGAAATCCGGCGAGCTTATGACCTGCTGTTTTCGGAGGAGTACGAGCTTCTGGTGCAGGAGTTGGAAACCGAGGAATTCCGTGGCTATGAAAACAGTCCGTGGGGCTTGGATGCGCTGCTTCTTCGCAACACCGTGGGCAACGGGGGCGAGGTGGATCCGGAACTGGAGGTGCTGATGGATCCCAAGCAGCTATCTCTCCAGCGGCTTTTGCAGGAACGGGGAGATGAAGCCGTCCGGCTGTACCCCTGCGGATACACCTATTACGCCGCGGGATTTGCCTATTACTGCCGGGGTGACTATGCAAGAGCCATCGACTTCATGAACCGGGCCAACACCTTGGCCTGTGACGAGGGCAGCGTGCGGATCATGCTCAATGCCCGGATCACGGTGGGATCCTGCTATTCCAATCTCAGCGATTTTGACTCCATGAACCGTCACTATGCCGCGGCACGCCGTCTGGCCCGGTCGCTGGGGGATATGGAATCTATGCAGAATATGGACTATAACATTGCCGCCACCTGCTTGGAAGCGGGGCGGTATGCAGAAGCCCTGACCTATTTCCAAACCCAGAGGGATTCCGAGAGCATACTGGTGCTGCACAAACTGGCGATCTGCTATGAGAAGCTGGACCGCAGGGCAGATGCCTTGGAGGTTTTGGAGCGGGCGTTGGCGCTGAAGGATGAATCTGCGGGGCAGATGATGCACGAAATGTGCCGGACGGTGTATCTGCGCCTGACCCAGATCCGGTATCTGGACTCCCAGATCTATGGCGACAGCTTGCTGGGCACCTTCGCCCTGTGCCGCAGCAATGCCCCTGTGGGCTACTGCCTGTTCCACATGCCGTGGATGCTGGAATGGTATGAACATCACCGCCAGTATAAGCAGGTGGCGGCGCTGCTGCTGGAATTTCCTGACTATGGGAAAAATAGATCCTTAAACAGAGAATAACGAAGGAATTGTCCCAGAACTGTCCCGTTGTCATCACCTTAAATCTGTGCTACCCTATATACACGAGGTGATGACCATGAAGAACAAACTCTGGACTAGGAATTTTACTCTGCTGATCTGCGCCACCACCATGGGGACGATCGGCTCCATTGCCGGGGGATTCGCCCTTTCATTTCTGGTGTTTGACGAGACGGGCAGTACACTGGCGGCGGCGCTGATCCTTGCCACCCAGTTGATCCCCGGGTTCCTGATTCCCACCTTCTTTGCCCCGTGGATGGATCGGCTTCCCCGCAAGCCTTTCTTGGTGGCGGGGGATCTGGTGAACGGGGTGCTGTATACCGGCATGGGGATCTATCTGCTGAGCAGACCCTTCTCCTACATGGGGTATCTGGGCTTCTCGCTGGTGCTGGCCTGCTTGGGCAGCTTTGATTCTCTGGCGTACAACAGCATCTACCCCAACCTGATCCCCAAGGGGATGGAGGACAAGGGCTATGCCGTCTCCGGGATGCTCTACCCGGTGCTCAATGTGCTGATGATGCCGGTTTCCGCGCTGCTGATGGACACCATCGGTGTGGCGTGGATCCTCATCGGGCAGGGGGGACTGTCCGTCCTTGCCGCTGTGACCGAACATTTCATCCGTTTGGAGGAACAAAATCGGCTGAACGGGCAGAGGTACACCCTTTCTCTGTGGTGGCAGGATCTGAAGGACGGCTTTGCCTACCTGCGCCGGGAGAAGGGACTGCAAGGGATCTATTCGTATATGGCGGTGACCAACGGTGTGGCACAGGGCTACGGGCCGCTGATGATCGCATTCTTTCGCACCATGCCGGGGATGACCAGCTTTATGTATGCTATGTTTTCCGTGGCGGAGTTTCTGGGGCGGTCTGTGGGCGGGGTGTTCTGCTACCGCTTCCGCATCGAGAAAAAGAAGAAATATGGATTCGCCTTTTTCGTCTATCAGTTTTATGAGATCATGGATATGTCCCTGCTGTGGCTGCCCTATCCGCTGATGCTGGTGAACCGGGGGATCTGCGGATTCCTGGGGATCAACAGCGCCACCATGCGTCAGGCAGCCGTGCAATCCTACATCCCCGACGAGTTCCGGGCAAGGGTCAACGCCTTGTCAGGGGTGATGATCTTGGTCATGAGCAGCATTTTTGCTTTATTGATCGGCGCTATGGGGGAGGTCATGGATCTCAGGATCTGCATGACCCTGTGCGCCGGGCTGACCCTTGCCGTGTGCTGGGTCACCATCGGACGGCGCAGGAAGGAGATCTCCCGGATCTATGAAGCATGATCCGTGGGCAATGGCGAATCAAAAACAAAATCGGGATGGAGTCATCGTAGGCTCCATCCCGATTTTTGCTGTGTTCTATGGAATTTGGGACAACCGCACAAAGCCGCAGCATCCGATCTGCTCCAGCGGTGCAAAGCCCAGAGCGCGGTAGAATGCCTTGGTTTTGGGGGTGTCATCGGTGGTCAGGAAAATCTGGCGGACATGGGAAAACTGCTGTAAGATCCTGTGCATCAGCGCCGTGCCGATCCCTCTGCGCTGATACTCCGGCTTCACCAGAATATCTTGAATGTATACGATGGTTTGACCGTCTCCGACCACTCGGATCAGTCCCACCAAATCGGTTCCCTCATATGCCCCGAGGGTCAGCAGAGAGTGCTGCAGCCCCGCTTCCAGCGTGGCAGGGTCAGAAGTGTAGGCCGTCCAGCCTACGCTGTTGTATAAATCCAGCACCTCGTCCATAGGGATGCTGAGACATTCTTTGATCGTCATATTATGTAACCTCCTATTGCCGAATTGTGGTCAAAATCAGAGGATCAGCGCAATCTCATGATTCCTGCTCCTTTCCGTGGTTCAGAGGGCTTATTCTGCCAAAAGTGCGTTGTGATACCGGACGAATCGGGGATCTTGGCGCCGGTACTCCGGGCTGATCTCAAAGTCCGCCATCCGTGCCCCGATCTCCTCCTTCAAAAATGTGCGATAGGCATCGGTGGGCTGATAGAAGTGGATTTGGCAGTCCCCTTCTGCGGATGCAGCCAGGATCTTCTGATACAGATCCTGCACCACTTCCTCCCCCAGCACCGGCATAGCGCCGGGGCAGACCAGCTCCTCCTCCCACCCGGTGCGCCCGGATAGGAAGCCGGCGTCTGCTACTGTGTACAGGCCGTACGCACGGTGGTCTGAGAGGACGGGGCTAACTGCCCCTCCTACTCGATTAGCTCAGTAAATTCGTAGATGTAGGTCACGCTGCTGTTATCGTAGGAATATACGATCCGACCGTCAGGAAGGACCTCCTTCTTGAACATCTCGAAATCGCGGCCGTGCTTCATGCGCACATAGTCATCGGTGCTGCCGATCTCTGCTTCTTCGAAGAAGGTCTGAGGCCGGGAGGAACCGGCACAGGCGTTATAGAATTTCGCTACGATCTCGTATTCTTTCATGTGGAGTCCTCCTGTGTGTTAGTTGAAATATTCGGATACATCGGCCTTGTCATTGTACTGCTTCGAACCCGGACGATAATCAGATCACAGTCCTCTTTTTGCATGAATACTAGGGTTTGCAGGATGTATGCGGCGTTGACATGCTTCATAGTTACACCTCCTACGCTCCAATCGACGGCTGTGATTGGGGCAAAATGAGAGGTGATGCCAGATACAATGCGGCTGCTCCGAATGCTGAAGGAACAGCGCTCTGCAATGCACTCTCTGAGGGCATTATAGCAGATTTTTGCGAGAATTTCAAACGAAAACTCTCATTTGGATTTGATGCTTACAGAAAAGCAATTTGTTTCAGATCACGCCACATCCCGGCGGCAGTGTGCTCGAGCGATGTTTGATCTGCGGGAGAGAACAGCGTGATTTTCAGCCTGCGGTTTTTGAGATTCCACCAGCCGACTACGGTTCCATGCACAACGATGGCGGGACGGACGATCCCGGCGAGGGTGAAGATGCAGGTTTACAAGAGTTGGATCAGCGTGATATAATGGCAAAAAATGAGAGAAGGGGATGGAAATGGGAGTATATCAGGATATTATCGCTCGGAAGCCGATTGAAAAAGGCTGGTCGGGTGACCGGAAATACTGCGCCACCACCGCTGACGGCAGTAAATATCTGCTGCGGCTCTCTCCGCTGGAAAAACATGACCGCAGGAAGCGGGAGTTTGACAAGATGTGCGAAGTCGCAGCACTTGCCATCCCTATGGCCCAGCCGGTGGAGTTTGGGGTCTGCGCGGAGGGCGTGTATACCATAGAGCGCTTCATTGAGGGCGTGGATGCGGAAGAATACATCCCCGGGCTGCCAGCCGAAAATCAGTATTCCTACGGTCTGGATGCAGGACGGATCCTTGCGAAGCTGCACACAATCCATGCTCCTGCGGATGCACCGGCATGGGGTCCCCACTTCCATGCAAAGATCGACCGCAACATCGCCATGTACGAAGCTTGCCTACTGAAATACGAAAATGCCAAGCCGTTCTTGACCTATATCGAAGAAAACCGGCACCTTCTGGCAGATCGTCCACAATCCTATCAGCACGGAGATTATCATGTTGGAAATATGATGGTGGACAAGCAGGGAAAACTGACCGTCATCGACTTTGACCGGGATGACTTTGGTGATCCATGGGAGGAATTCAACCGCATTGTCTGGTGTGCTCACACTGCCCCGGCTTTTGCAAGCGGCATGGTGGACGGCTATTTTGATGGCCAGGTTCCCGTGGAATTCTGGAAGCTGCTGGCGCTGTATATCTGCTCCAACACCTTGAGTTCTCTGCCGTGGGCGATCCCTTTCGGGGAGGGGGAGATTCAGATCATGCGCGATCAGGCTGCACAGATACTTCGGTGGTACGACGATATGAAAAATATAGTGCCTGCGTGGTACAAATCGATGTACAGATGGTAAAACAGATTCCCTATGCGACGAAGGAGTTCATGGTTGAGAAGCAGTGTGTGCAACGATAAGAAGGCGTATGTATTTGCCACTTCGTAAATTGAACTTCCGAAAATATCAAACCCGCCAGTTTTCGTCATGAGAACTGGCGGGTTTTACGATATAACGGGACTGGTCACGGATCAGGCGGCTGCCTTAAATGATGATACCCTCACAATGATCCACCTCATGCTGGATGATTTGCGCCGTCCATCCGGTGAAAGTCTTGAACCGCTCTTGGAACTGTTCATTCTGATAGCGTACCTTAATGGACTGCCAGCGCTGGGTCGGGCGGGTTCCCTCGAGGGACAGGCAGCCTTCCTCCGTCTGATAGGGGGTGGAGCGCTTGATGATCTCCGGGTTGAACATCACCATGTATGCACCATCGTTGTCAAAGACGATGATGCGCTTGTTGACGCCGATCATGTTGGCCGCCATACCTACACAGCGCTCCTTGTTGGCTTCCAGTGTGTCCAGCAAGTCCTGAGCCACGGGAAGATCCTCCGGCGTGGCAGTTGCCGCCTTTTGTGCCAAGAAGAATTTGTCTTTCATGATCTCTCTTATCATTTGGAATCTCCAATCGGATAGAATGATTTTATTTTACCACAAGATGATCTCTTTTTCTACTATCACGGAGTAACAGTATACGAGTTGCACATAGCACGGCAACCAAATAAGATTTTTCTGATAAATTGTTTTTATGCAGAGATGAGAAAAAGCCCAGACTCCGCAGAAGCGGATTCTGGACTTTTGGTCCGAGTGGCGAGACTCGAAGTCGCGGCATCATGATCCCAAAAACCTCTTGGAACTTTTTTCTAACAATTTCCGCTCCTTTTTGGCACCATTTATTCCACAAAAGCTGCTCGTTGAAACTCTTTCCTCCACTGTTTCCATGTGCTCCAAACCCGGTTATGGTCAAATATGTGGTCAAAAACCGCTTCTCGCAAAATCAGGGAAGCGGTTCGTTCATTCTTGTGTGTAGGGGTCCCAGTATGTGGTTCGATAATTGTGTCCGGGAAGCAACTGCTTGCGGTATTCCTTCATTACGGTAGTGTGGAGTGTGGTATCATCCACAACATCATCTTTGTCTTTGAAAAGAACCCACCAGACCTTCCACTGCACTTCGTTTGCAACCTCCGGTGACACATCCGGTACTTCTTTGCGAATGATATCCTGGATGCGGCGCAACTTTGCATTCATAATCTTATTATCTGCTTCCTTGTCACGCACTTTGTAGGGAAGATGATAAAGGGGCTCTAGCAATGCAGCATCATGGGAACTGACATAAGTAAAACAGCCATCATCCGCATACAGCTCCAGAAAAGCCAGCGGATGCTGCGGCACGATTCTGTTACTCATGTAGCGTGGATCCTCTAATTCAGGGAGGGGGTATTTGCAGATGTTGTCCTTGGAGTATTCAGCAGGAATTGCAGAGAACACACCCCAGATCATCTGCATATTCCGTAGGTCAACATCCCGGCGAAGTTCTTCATCGGTGAGAAACAGCTTTCGTTCTGCCCACTTCTCGCAGCCATCCCAGCCGCAGTAATCGAAGCAATCCAAGTCGGTGATCAGCCAATTGTGGGGCGGCAATTCCGGAAGAGTAGCAAGAATATCCTTAAATTGGCTGGTTTCCACATAAACACACGGCATAACTCGCACCTCCTTCACAGGGAATTTCTATAGTGATTGTACCTTACAGAACAGCTTTAATCAAGACATTTCTGCTTTCGATAATTGCACCGCTATAAACAAAGAAAAGGGCACAAGAAGAAATATGAATTCAGAAATAAAAGTAGGCGTGAAATTGCATCTATAAGATCATAGCATAGGCGAAGCGTGGGCAGACAAAGAGGCTGTGGGGAGTGCTGACTGCATACGAGATTAATTTGATCAGTGATGTGGTGAATATACTTCTTTTTGTAAAATTGTATTAAGATGATTAGCAAAGACCTTGGGGAAAAGGAAATCCAAAAACGAATAATAGTGTAAAAACATCAATTAATATTGCAGAATATGTTGAATCCTGTTATAATTGGTACTATCAATGGCGTGATCAGTAGATAAATGGCTGAGAAAACAAAAGGACCGGTAAAAATGGAACTGTTAACTTCTATAGCCAGCGAATTTAACATCCCAATTATTCGTAAGGATCAGAAGGTTTGTTTTTTCGGACCAAGGGTGGAAGATTCTATTATGATTTCATTACGAATGGTTTTATAGCTCTGGGGTGGGATCTTATCCCTTCCAACCTCATAACAGATGCACAAAAGAGCCGAGAGGTTAAGAAATTGGAAATAGAGAAATTATATCCCGAAGAAAAGCGTCCAGGTCTTATCTTCGGGCAGATGGATGTGTTCTATAACCGAATGCATGATGGTGACTTGGTTTTGATTTCTGATGAAGGAACCAAAACTGTTGCTATTGGAAAAATAGGTGATCTGGTCGAGAGTGTTATGCGTAAGCCAGATGACGGAGAGCACGCACAATGTGCTTTCTTACATCGGCGTACAGTCGAATGGAAAAAGCGGATTGATGTTTGGCAGGATATTTATTTAGGGTACTAAGGGCGCAGCAGACTATTTCCGATGTATCAGATGAGGCCAAGTTGGTATTTAGAAACCTATTTCCGGTCTACATATCTGGAGATTCAATCCATGTAACATTTCAGAAAGCGACTGGCCAGAATCTGAGTTTGGCCAGCAATGTGGATCTCCTTTCTAATTTTATGCAAATCACCGACGCTACAGCGGGGCTTTATGGCAAAGATAGTTTCAAAAGTGAGCTTACCATGAAAACTGCTGTTGGTTCGCCGGGCTTCCTTGAGATCATTATGCCAAACAATCCGGTGGCTGCGATATCTGTCGGCATTATTCTGTTTATGATTCGATTCTTCATCGGTAAGGAAAGAACTGCGGATGGGGCGAGTGCTACGGGTTTGCTTGCACTTGTTACCAAGATTAATGAGTTAATCAACGACCATAAAAACCGGGAAAGAATCGATGCAGAGATTCATCAAATGGAAGCTAATACTCAGTTGACTGAAGCGCAAACGACGAAAACTCTTGCTGAAGCGGCACTTGTTCAATCGCAGACGGCAAAGGCGAATGCGGAGGTACGCCGCCTTGAGTTGGAGAATGAGCAAATTGCGTTGGTACCTTCGGGAAAAACAACTGAACAAATTCGAATTGAGGGAGAACAACTAGCTGTTCCGAATGCCGAAGCAATTGCCGAATGCGTACGCGTTATTGATTGTTGTGGAGCAAAGGTTTGTCAAGCAGCAAATAAGAATGGCTTGTCTTTTGGTGGGGACAAAATTGGAAAAGTTGGCTGATTGTTAAAAAATATGCATAAACACTGCTTGATGAGAGCTAGAAGATGATGTATAGGCGTAAGAAAAGAAGTAATCGCGAAAACCCAGGTGGTTTTTGAAGGAGTATGCGTTATGGCTGTTAGTTACAAAAAACTGTGGAAATTGCTAATTGATAAAGAAATGAAAAAGAAGGATCTCTGTGCAAAAGCAGGCATCAGTTCGGCCTCTGTCACGAAATTGGGAAAGAATGGGCATGTAACCACGGAAATCTTGCTAAAAATCTGTACGGCATTAGATTGTGGCATAGACGATATCATGAAAATCGTTCCAGATAACGGAAGCGCTTCTCAATAGAGTTCGGATTATTGGATTCATGCTAAGACAAAATTGGTAGAAATCCAATAGCACAGAATTTTTAAAATACAGAGATATGGAGAAGATAGATATGCTTTTAACGACAAAAGAGATTGCCGTAAAGTGGGGGGTTTCTGATACATGGGTTTCAATCCTCTGCAAACAAGGAAGGATTGATGGTGTTGTTCGAAAGGGCAACAGATGGTATATTCCTGATGACGCAGAAAAGCCGGAAGATAGACGCTCGCATAAAGATGTTCCTTTGAAATTCCGATTTAGATTTGTTGATTTGTTTGCTGGTGTTGGGGGCTTTCATCAGGCTATGCGCTACCTAGGTGGTGAATGCGTAATGGCAGCTGAGATCAACCAAGAATGCGTTAAAACATATAAGCTAAATTTTAAGACAGTTGAAAAAGAAATCCGTGGTGACATTAAAAAGATTGATCCAGCAAGCATTGCCCCCTTTGATGTGCTTTGTGCCGGATTCCCTTGCCAGCCATTTAGTAAAGCTGGTGCACAGCAGGGCTTTCAGGATAAAACCCGCGGTAATCTATTCTACACTATCATGGATATTCTTGATGCACACCCAGAAGTGAAATTCATTATTCTTGAGAATGTAAGAAACTTAGCAGACAAATCTGAAAACTGGGATATCATTACATCTGAGTTGATGAAGCGGAACTTTTATATCACCAAGGAACCTGTGATTCTCTCTCCTTCGGATTTCGGCATTCCGCAGATCCGTGAGCGAGTATACATTCTTGGTATTCGAAAAGATATCAGAAATGAAACAATTCTTTCAAACGGATTTATCCATTTCGATGATCTTGATTTGCAAAAGCACATGCGTCCATGCAAAATGGGTGACGCGTGGACTATTCTCGAAGAGAATGTAGATGATTCCTATATCATTACCCCTGAACAAGAAAGAATGATTTTCGCTTGGGATGAATTTCGAAGAGGAACCAATATTAAGGTGATCGGCTTTCCCCTTTGGCTAGATAGCTTTGGGTTAGGTATCGACGATGATCAAACGGTTTTCGATGCGCAGGGGTATGACGATATGCCAAAGTGGAAAAAAAGGTTTCTTGAAAACAATAGGAAGTTCTACTTGAAACATAGAGAGTTTATTGATGTATGGGTTGAAAAGTATGATATGACCAATAAGATAAAGCTATTCAAGAAATTTGAGTGGAACTGTGGAACAGATGTTGATGATATTAAGAACTGTCTTATTCAGATTAGGCAGTCCGGTATTCGGGCAAAACGTCCTACATATTATCCTTCGCTGGTTGCTATTGTCAACACCCCTATTATTTGGGACGAAAAGAAGGGACACTTCCGGAAGATTACGCCCAGAGAAGCTGCTAATTTACAAAGTTTTCATGCAAACTATAAGTTCCAAGGTACAGATGCAACAATTTATAGACAATTAGGCAATTCTGTCAATGTTCGGATTTTGAAGATACTGTGTGAAAGCCTGTTTTCCCTTGCAAATAAAGGATGGGACGGTGACATAGATGGCTAAAAAAATCAATATTCGGCCCACCAGTAGTGTCTATGCTACTTATAAGCGACTGAGTTATCAACCGTGGACTGCAATTGCGGAATTCGTTGACAACTCCACGCAGAGTTTTTATGACCATCAAGATGAACTGATGGCACAAAAATATGCCAAGGGACTCAGAATTACAATTGACTATATCGATGACAAGGACAATGGAGATCGGCTCGAAATTTACGATGATGCTTATGGCATGGAATGGCATGATTTTCAACGTGCTGTTGTCCTTGATCGTCCTCCACAGAACACTAATGGTCGCAATGAGTTTGGTATGGGGTTAAAAACAGCAGCATGTTGGTTTGGTGCTGTATGGTCTGTTGAATCAACATGTCTAGGATCAAAGAATAAATACTATACCGAGATAAACATTGATGAACTTGGAAAGTATAAAACTGAGGAAATTAATGTCAGAGAAGAAACTGTTAGTGTTAAGGAACATTACACCAAAATTGTAATTAGGAACTTAAACAAACGAATCGTAGGTTCTCGTACCGTTGGTAAAGTAAAAGAATTACTTAGCAGTATTTATCGAGAAGATATTCGTTCGGGCTTGGTCAAAATCTATTACAACGGTACCCTGTTGCAGTTTAAGGAAGCTCCTGTGTATGTTGAGGATGTTGGCGGTCAACTTAAGGAATGGAAGAAACCTATATCTTTCACAGTACAGCATGAGGGACAGAATCTTGATGTTCATGGTTTTGTTGCAATTCGTATTCCCGGCAGTGTCAAAGATGCAGGTTTTACCTTGATTCGTCGAGGTAGAGTTATTGTGGGCGGTTCTGAGAAGAATTACCGCCCCTCTGAATTGTTTGGCGATGCAAACTCTTATGCTTGGCAGCGTATGTATGGTGAAGTGCATATGAATAATTGGCCTGTTACTCAGGCAAAAGATGGGTTTGATTGGCATAACAGTGGCCTTGAAGAGGGATTTATAGAAGCGCTTCAGGAACACACACAGGATTACAGACGAAAGGCAGAGAGTATCCGCGTTCGCGAGAAAATAAACACGCAGGATCTTGTGAAAATTGCAACGCAGGATCTTTCTGGCTCTGGTGTTGTCGAAAATGCTCAGATTGAAATTGTAGACAGAGAACGAGATCATCCTGTGCAACTTGAGGTTCCAACTGCGACAAAAATAGCTACCAACGAAAACAACCGAGTTGTTGACTCTGGGGATGATGGTGTTGTCATCGAAGGCGGAGATCAGGTTAACTACAAATTTACATATAAAAACTCTGAGTATTTATTCCACATCGTTTTTGACATGACAGATCCTACAATGGACTGGTTGCTCGTTGAAGAAGATGGTGAAAATGAGTATACTTTGTGGATCAATATGCGGCACTCTTTCTTTAAACCGTTGATTGAAAAAAGAGAATTTATGCCAATTATGATGCGGATGTCTATTGCGCTGGTTTTGGCAGAAATTGAATCGATGATTGTATCCCCTGACGGTCGCATTGAACCCTGCACTATTCGCCTGAAAATGAATGAAATTCTCGAATCGGTGCGAAAAGGAGATGAATAAGTATGGCAGATGAATGGATTTCCGTAACTGAATGTGAAGAAACACAACCATGGAGTATTGCGGTTGACGGCTTTTTTAGGGAAAATGTTGAAAAGCAAATGTTGGCAGATGATATGTCTCCCGAAGCGATTGATTCTGTCTTTTCTAATGCAGTTAGAATATTGAGCCACTGTCCTAACCCCAATATTCAGGAGGAACTTACTGACACTGGTGTTGTGATTGGTAAAGTGCAGAGTGGCAAAACATCAAACTTCATTTCAGTATTGGCTCTTGCGTTTGATAATGGCTATGATATTGCAATTGTTCTTGGTGGTAACACACTTGATCTATTGAAGCAAAACGCATCCAGAATTACATCTGCGTTTAATGTGGATTCTGAAAAACTAACAGTTTTAAAAACCAATGATAACAAATCGCTTATAAATCCAGCCAGAATTAAGGAATTCCTGGAAAATGGACGGAAGATTATTATTGTTGGGCTGAAGCACAACAAGCATATCGATCAGATTGCTGATATTTTTAATAGCACTTACTTGTCGGATAAATCCGTCCTGATCGTTGATGATGAGGGTGACCAGGCTACATTGAATACTAAGGCCTATAGAAACTCCATTAGCAAAACATATGGTTCAGTATTAAATCTTAAAGGCAAATTAAAAAGCCATTGTTTTCTGTCTGTTACAGCTACTCCTCAGGCTAATATTTTGATTGAAACTTTTGACCAGCTTTCTCCAGATTTTGGTGAGTTGGTATATCCCGGTGAAGGATATTGTGGGTTAGAAGCATTTCACGGAGAAAACTGTGATAAGCACATTTATGAGATTCCGCTTTCAGAACCAAATCTCCTGGATGGACTAGGGGTTCCTCAGTCGGTGTATAAAGCAATGGCTATGTTCTTTGTGGGTAATGCTATTCGCCATAGCAGGGGAGATATGGGAAACCATGCTATGCTTATTCATCCGAGTCAGAAAAAATATGATCATCGGATCGTAGAATCAAAGATTCAGACGATTCTGGATGAGTGGAAATCCAAAGCGAAAACAAAGCTTGCAGGAAAACGCGATATTTCCTATACCTCTCTTCGGAGACTCCTAATGGATGCGTATGAATCCTTTGTTGCAGATGGTGTGATTTGTGTTCCCTTTGAAAATTTAGAAAATACAATTCTTCAAAGAATTAAGGCATGTTCTCCTGTTTTAGTGTGTAACAGTGATGAAAATGCCAGCGAAAATGCCAAACTATATAAAACAAACATTTTCGTAGGTGGAAATCTTGTAGAGCGTGGAATCACAATTAAGGGGTTAGCTGTAACCTATATAACGAGGAGAGCGAAGGGTAAGAGTAATGTCGACAATACAGAGCAACGAGCTCGCTGGTTTGGCTATAAGGCACATTACTTGGATGTATGTCGTGTATTTACTACAAAAGACATTAAAGACGATTTCTCAAGTATTCTTGAGCATGATGAGGATATGTGGGCTTCCATTGAACGAGCTCAGGAACGTGGAATCCCGTTTAAAGAGATGCCTCGAATTTTCAAATTGGCAAGAAGTGCATTCCTAAGCCTAACGCGTAAAAATGTAGCACGAACTGAGAATTTCGCTCTTTCTGAATGGAAACCTCAGCGATATTTTATGTCTGATGAGCAAATTGCGACTACCAACACTATAGTAGTTTCTGAATTTAGGCAGGCACATTGTGACTCAATTGTAATGGAATGTCACAACAAGGTTCAGGCTCATGCTGTCTTAGGTAACCAAAACTATCATGAAATTTACCAAAAATTACTCTCAAAACTTACATATGTTGATGGAGAGATTCTTAATAAAAGGTACTTTTCATTGTTGGATGAAGCACTGGAAAAACTAGAACTAAATCCTGCGGTTGACATCTATTGGGTGCGAGATGAAGAACATTCCACTCGTAAAATATTGGCAGATGGATCAATACAGCAGCTTTTCCAGGGCCGTAATCCGAACCTTTCCAGTCCTTTGTACTATGAGGGCGATCGTAGTCTCGCAGATAAAGAGCCTGAACATATTCAATTACAAATTCATTTTGTTAAGCCTACAAATCTTCCGGAAATTGATTTTTATGCACCTGTTTTGGCACTGTACATTCCAGACAGTTGCGCGCGTGAATTAGAGAAATTGGTGGTGAAAGCATAATGGATAGTAAAGCAATATTTGATAGACTAAAAAACAAAAATTCATCGAATCAAACATACGAAGTGTTTTCAGTGGATGATACATGCTATTTTGGTAAAGACAAAGACAACTACATTGTGTTCATGATACCGTCATTAATGATTCGGGTAGCCTCTGTATATCAGGAAACAAGATCATTACGGTTTGCAATTAATAAGAAGTGCACTTTCCGTAACGATGATACCATTGAAACAAAAGTTGTACATCTTCTTACCTGTAAGGAAAGGGATGAAGAAAAAATAATGGCCTTCATCCGTCTCACCAAGGCATTTGCACAAAATGATCGGGATAATGATCAATACTATTTAGCCCGCTTGTTTTCGTCAATTTCATCTTTGTTTGATAAAGAACGTAAAGTATCTGAAATTGAACTTCAAGGCCTGTTTGCTGAACTATACACGATTCGTTATTTCGGGAAGAAATCCTGTGACTTGTCTCGTTTTTGGCAATCTAGAAACATGATGAAATTTGACTTTTCTATCAGTGAGAAAAAACGCATTGAAATAAAGTCAACTTTAAAAGCGAGTAGAACCCACCATTTTAAGCATGATCAGTTATTAAGTGAACTCTACGACATTCATATTATTTCGTTCCTACTTCGAAAAAGTGACTTTGGCGTTTCGCTTGAGGACCTTGTTGATGAAATTAGGGAGGACTATTCGGATAATTACGCATTGCTCATGCACATTGAAATGTCTATTGCACATGTCGATAAAGATATGATGCGAGGAATCAAATATGACGAACTATATTTGAAAGAGAATTTAAGGTACTTTGGTGCAAAGGATATTCCTCATTTTAACGAAAAGACTCCTGATGGAGTGTTCAATGCGGAATATGATTGTTGCCTCGATACATCACCAACAGTTTCGGAAGAGTTCCTCATTAGCTGGATTAAGGAGAGATGATAATGTTCAAAACCTATGATTTATTTGATCACAGGAATATTGACGATTTGATTCCGGAGATCGTTTACTACTACCTATTTCAGGGGCTCAGTCTGACAGGAATTGAGCAAAAACTGTTTAAGACAGATGCGTACCATGGTTGGTTAAGCAAGACATTCCTCAATTACTACGGTATTGATACTGAGAAGGAAAACAAAGGAATCTATTTCAACAAAACAATGCCCGAGGTTGTAGAAGAACTTTATAAGAGTTCTAATATTGCGCATGTCCGTGTTGCTAAGTTGTTGCAACAAAAGTATCTTTAATTATCTTTTCTTGGGGGTGTTTCTGTGAAAGCAGGAAAAGCTTTTGAACTGCTAGTGAAGAGTATTATGTTGCACATCGGCTTTTCCGAAGTCTGCTCGGATGGCCTATACATATTTGATGGTGCGCCGGGACAAATGATACAGGGCTTAGGGGATGCACACAATGCGGATGTGCTTTTGGATCCTCCTGTTCAGACACCCTTTTATACACCAACACGATTGCTTATCGAGTGTAAGGACTATTCAAAACGAGTAGGGTTAAACACTTTAAGAAGTGCTTTAGGTCTCCGAGAAGATATAAACCATTTTGATATTGTTGATAGAAATGAATTGGAGATACGGCGGAGGAATCGTCGAGCAGGCATTTATTATGACTATCCTCGGTATTCATATCAGGTAGCTGTTGCGTCTATGTCAGGATTCACAATTCCTGCACAAAACTTTGCAGTTACACATAGAATACCATTGATTGAATTTAATAAAATGCCTTTTTGGAGAACTTTTTGTGCAGCAATCGGTTGCGGTGGTAGATACTCTGTTACCAATCAGACTGACTTGGCGCTTAATGATGAAGCGGTTTTGGAAGTAATCAATGGCATCGCTGCGCGTTGTGCAATTGCAATCACTAATTCTGGGCAAATGCTATTTCTATACCGTACCGAGGTAGGCTGTACTACCTTCTCAGAGCAATACTCACTCCATTGGAATAATGAAGAAGAACCATGGGTGCTGCGCTCTGGTGAGGTAGAGTACCAGTTCCAGCTACCCAGCCAAATACTTAAAATTTGGTTGGAAAACTCAGTGACAGATTTAGACAGAAAGATAAATGCACTCAATTGTAAGGCAAATTATTTGTCCCACATGGTTGTTTATTATTTTGAATATGGCATGCCACAAATGAAGATGATATCAATAGATAGGTATCGATTGGAAGAAGCGATTCGGAGCATCGAATAAGATAAAGTCATCCGTATATTGAATGTTCTCCCAGGATCGAAGATTTGGCGAAAATGCAGACTAAACAAAGGGCGGCGCTGAGAGAACTGACTCTCAGCGCCGTTAACAATTGCACCGCTATAAACAAGGAAAAGAACATCTTATTTTTGATCCTGTTTTTTGCTCGATGGTAATGTCAAGAGTTATGCGCAAAATTGATTCTGGTATCTGGCAGAAATCTATTACAGGGGGCGGCTTAACCGCACCTTGGTTACTTTTCAGCAGGCAGGGCGCAAAGGGTCAAGGGCGGCAGTACGCCGCTTGTCTTGCCCTTGACCCTTTGTGACCTGACTGCTATCACCCGGCCTGAAGTTCGCTCTCCATAGCCTCAAGGTGCTTCATGTTCATGTATTTCTTGCTGCCCCACTGGGTTCCAGCCACATGGCGAAGCCGGGCACAGATCAACATCAGCGCGGAGTTTCCGTCAGGAAACTCGCCGACTACCCTCGTCCTGCGCCGGATTTCCCGGTTCATCCGCTCAATTACATTGTTGGTTCGGATCTTCGTCCAGTGCTCAGAGGGAAAGTCACAGTAGGTCAGAGTTTCCGCAATGCCGGCTTCTACTTTCTTTGCGGCCTCCTGCAGCTTCATGGCTTTCAACTCGGCAACCACTGCGGCAGCCTTCTCCCGGGATGCCTTCTTGCTCTCCTGAGCGTGGATCGCCTTAAGCATCTTAGCCACATTCTTCGCTTTAGACTTGGGAACTACTGAGAAGACATTCCGGTAGAAATGCACCACACAGCGCTGGTATTTGGCCTCAGGAAACACCTCTCCCACAGCCTCCAGCATCCCCAGACACTTGTCTCCCACAATGAGTTTGACTCCCTCAAGGCCCCGGCCACGAAGCCATTGGAAGAAGCTGACCCAACTGGATTTGTCTTCCTTCATCCCTTCGGCAGCACCCAACACTTCACGATAACCATCCTCATTGACAGAAATCGCCACCAAAACAGCCACATTCTCGTATTCTCCGCCCCAGTTTCGCTTGAGGTAGATGCCATCTACATACACATAAGGGTACTTGCCGCCTTGCAGGGGACGGTTGCGCCAGGCCTCGATGTTGACATAGGCTTTCTTGTTCAGCTCGCTGATGGTGGAGGCGGACACCTTGCTGCCCCACAGAGCCTCGGTGATGTCCTCTACCCGACGTACGGACACGCCTGCTAGATACATCTCAATGAGGGCTTCTTCCACGCTGCTCTCCCGGCGGCGGTAACGCTCGATAATGGCAGTCTCAAAAGAGATGCCCTTGGGACGAGGCATATGGAGCGTTACATCTCCGGAAGTGGTGGTGAGGTTTCGATCATAGTGGCCGCTGCGGTAGCCCTGTCGGGCCTCACTGCGCTCGTAGCCAGCCGCCTGGGTGAGTTTTTCTGCTTCAGCTTCCAGCAGTTCGTTGAGCGTTTCCTCCACACAGCCCCGAACCAATTCCTTGATTTGACCCTTGATTATTTCCTCGTTGAATTGTACAATGTTGTTGGACATGGTTTGTCGTCTCCTTTCGAATGTTTGTGTCGCAACTTCATTCTACCAGAGACCGGCAGGCTGTGTCTACTTTTTTGCGATTTTCAATTTGCGCAATTTATTGTACCTTATCCTGGCCAACCCACTCCATTTGATTGTCAGCTTTGAGGTTTTCGGTCACACATTCACGCTCTGCCATCTGTTTTACGAGCCAAAAGAGCATTTCTTCCGCTTGTTTGTCGATGTCTGCAAGGTAGCCGTTGAGCTTGGAAGAATAGTAATCTAGGATAAAATGATCCCGGAGTTGGAAAATGCCAACTCCGGGATTCATTTATTTAAGTAAAAAACGCAATTCCTTTCAAATCATTCCATAGCTGGTTGGCGGCATCGGAAATCAGCTTTTGATCAGCGCGAGAGAATAGCGTGATCTTCAGTTTGCGGTTTTTGAGGTTCCACCAGCCGACCACGGTTCCGTTTACGAGAATAGCAGGACGGACGATTCCGGCGAGGTTGAAGATATCACGCATATGCTCTTTGGGGAGGAACAGGCTTTCTGTTTTCTCATAGCCCAGCATGAGCTGATCAAAGCCAGCCAGAAACAGACAATCGGGAAGATTGCCAGCAGGCAGACCGTTATCGATGTAGAAAAAGGATTTGCCATCCAGCGTAGCTTCGGTAACCGGAAGCTGGTTCAACCAGGACTTGACCTTGGTTTGGGTAGTGCCAAAGAAGTAGGCGGCATCTTTGACGGTGGCGGGGCCGAAGTGGGTGAAAAACCGCCGTGCCAGTTCAATCCGGGCTTTATTCTCTGCCATGGGTTCAAAGGCGGGGCAAAGCTGATAGGCTTTCTTTTCCTGCACCTTGTGGCAGAGCCGACCAACTTCACACAGCGCACGGATGGTACCGCCCCAGGGATCGAACAGGCTTTGACTTTCGTTCTCTGTCATCCCGGCTTTCTCGCAGACGGCTTTCAGGGCTTCCCGCTGGTCAATACCCTGAGCAACCGCATCCACGATCAGCTCAGCAAAGTATGCCTTGCGGTCAGCGCTGATATAGGAATCAGATTCCAATGTATCCACCGGGCGGAGAAAGTGCGTCCGGCCTTCATGGAGGAACAGCGGAAGATCGTCCACAGAGAACACGTGCATGGTACCCCGGTTCGTCCAGCTTTTGACCAAGCCGTCGGTGTTGACTTCGGCGCAGCGAATGGATAGGCCGTGGAGCGCATGGCTAAGAAACTGCGCCTGCACACCGCAAAGATCTTTCACGACTGTCTGGGCATCGGCAGGAGTAAGCAAATGCTGTCCGGCCAACCGCCGCAGCTTGATTTCTTCCAATGTCATAGGCGCAGTTCCTTTCCTAGATTTTCTGCAAAAACATGGTGTCCATCCTCGGTGAAGTGTACACCATCAAAGGTGAGCTCGATATTCCAATGTTGGGTATCGACAAAGGGGATATTCAGCTTCTCTGCTAGGAACTTGTATTCCTCTTCAAGCTGGATGGATGCCGTGACCAGGTCATCTGTGGGAACCCATGCACCACGCTTCATAGGCGGCGGGCAAATTAGCGGGATCTGCTTGCAATGCGGGAGCAGTGGGGTCAAAAATGCTTCCATCCGGGCGGCAGCTTCCTTAGCGGTTGCGCCTTGGAGCAGATCGTTGGTGCCGAGCATCACAAGGAGAATATCCACAGGAACTTGTTCAGATAATAATTGGAGTGCATAGGGATCATGTGGGATCTCTCGACCATTGGCGCCGGCATTGATTATCTCATGACCAGTCTGTTTCGCCAGCAGGTCGACCCAACGATCCCCGGCACCATAACGGTCACCGAAGAAACCTCTGGGATCGTAGCCGTAAGTATTGGAATCTCCGAAACACAGAATTCGCACGCAATCACCTCCGATGGACTCATTATATCACAGCTTCATGGAATGGGAAAGGCGGAGCACTTGTGGTCACGGCAGAGGGAGCAAACTGCAATCCGGCATTGAATCCATAGATCTTCCGGAATGCGTCCAGAAATGCCTGATCGTTAGTAGGTTGCGGGATTGCCGGGATATTTTTTATAAAACGCACCTCCCCAAAGTTTTGCGGTATTGCATTGGAAGTGGGAAAATGCAAATTCTTCTCCTAGAAAGCTTCCCAGCGGTGTGGGCCAGCTTGTGGCGGCGTGTGGGATTTTCCTCTGGGGTGAGGAATGGATAGCAGAATAGGGAGGTATGACGGGCGTGTCGCGGCTGTGGCGGCGGTGAAACGAATTACTGAATAAAGTACGGCACACTGCATTTGCGGTGTGCCGTAGATTTAATTTAGAGTTTATTGTGTGCAGACGCATCCCAAATTGTATAATCCAAGAGTCTGACAGTTATGTTTGGGTATGTAGAGGAAAGAATACTGACTACATCGGTTAGAAGCTGTTGTGCTCCTGTAACCGTCGGCTTGAATCCAAGGTGCTTTTCAATAAACCGAAGCACATGGCGGTCAGGCTTTGCCAGACTGTCGTCTCCAGCGAGCATAAGGAAATATTGCCACGATAGACCACTTTTTTGGCCAGGGATTTGCTTGATGCTATCGCCGATATAAGAAAAATCGCTCACGGAATTCAGATCAGCGAAGGATTCGATTCCGTTTTCTTGTAGGATTTTTGCAAAACGGTAGACCGCCTCAGCTTTGAGGATACCATTTCTGGAAGAAGTATGTTGATGATTTTGATAGATTGCGGTTGCGCTGTTTTTGACACCAACTGCGTCCAGATTGCTGATGAAATCTGAGATGGTGTGATTAGGGGGCGTATGTGTGCGCTGGTAATTGTAAGGAGCAATATTGAAGTGGTTGCTATACCTAAGAACAGCGTTCAGCGTACTTGTGTATTTGACACCAATAGAGAACACGGCATCGATTACACACAGAGGTAATGCACTATAATAATACGAATTACTAAGCGTTGCGGTAGAGAGATCAAACAGGTTGTCACATACATGTGCAAGCGAATTGATGCTATCGGCGGAAGGAGTTTCCGTGAAGCGGGGAATAACATGATTGGCACGGGATGTTCGAGAACGGTCATTCTTGTTCTGCTTTCTGGTATGCATTTCGTGAAGGACGGGCCCCGAATAAACATAGTTCAGCCCGACACACTTATATTGACCTCGCCCCATGTGCAGGAACAGTTTTGGTGTCGATGAACGAACACCATTGTTGGTTCTGTTGTAGCAATAACTGGATGGCAGAATACTTGTTTTGTTCACACCATACTTGTTGTGAATCAAATCAACCAACTCTTGTCTTGTGAAGAGATGCACTGGATCATATGTTGCCAATATATCGTTTACCGCAGCAATCATTTTTTCGTCGATGGTCGTGGTCTCAACTCCTTGAAACTATTATATCTGTCGGAAAATAGTGAGTCAACAATAAAGCAAAAAGATTGCGCTATAAACAAAGAAAAGCAAAAAGCGTTCATGTTCGACAGAGTTCGCTTGACATTGTTTTTTCTGTGTGGTAATATAGGAATGAATAAGCGAACAAGTGTTCGTAAAAGTAAATACAGCTTCCCACGGTGGCAGGCTATAGACACCGCTGCGGGAAGCTAAGACTCGTACAATTTGGTACGGTTCGTCCCGGGGGGAAACTATGCCCTGATGAGAGCGACCGTCAACCAAATCATGTATGGGTCTTTTGTTTTCCCTGTTTCCGGGGAAAACAGGTGGTTGGTTCAGGGAAGGAGTGATGTGCAGACAACTTGAGTCGCAGCCCCTACATCTCAATCAGAAGAAAGGCATGGTGATCATCTGAAGGAATCGATTTACAAAAGCTATGATGAACTGCCGCTGTTCCTCAATGCGGAAATGGTGGCGAAGCTCTTGGGCGTATCGCCGTCCTCTGCCTATGAGCTGATGCACGAAAAAGGCTTCCCGGCAATGCGTGTGGGGAACCGCCTGATCGTTCCCAAGGCTGAGTTCCAGACTTGGGTCCAAACACAAATCAATAAGTGAAGGAGTGAAGATCTTGAAATACGAACAGTATCCGTCCCGCAGTGCGAAGCGGAACTACTTTCCTCTGCCCAACGAGATCTTCACTCTGGGGCTGTCAACAGGTGAGATTGTAACCTATGCTTACCTGATGCGGTGCGAGGATCGTGAAACCTACCAGTGCTATCCATCCTTTGAAACCATTGGAGAAGCGATTGGTAAAACGAAGAATACGGTCATGAAGTATGTCCGTGGTCTTGAGGAAAAGCATCTGATCTACACAGAGCCGACTACCGTCTGGGGCGAGGGCGGACGGAAGCGAAACGGCAATCTGCTGTTTACCATCCGTCCCATCGAGGAAGCGAAGCGGTATCATGTGGAGCAGCAGATGCGGGAAAACGAGAGCAAAAGGCTCGCAGAACAGGTGGCATAATCCCGTGGGATCATGCACAAAGGATGAAATCCTCGTTCTTGCGAACGAGGTGCAGGATAAAGAGGTGGGGTCGTGTACCCCACCTCGATTCCCATCGTCCGGCAACGCCGGACGAAATTCGCCTAGAGTTGCAATGGGTTTGTTCATTATGCAAAATCGCTGAAAACAGGGGTCGTAAATGCCACCTAAAACAGGGAGCAGGCGTCTAAAACCGGGGTTTCCTTAGCGCCGCAGCAGATTTTTCGGGGGTCAGACAGAGAAATGCGCCGTTTCGACATCTTTGGCGCTAGCTATTCGAAAAGCTTTGTGATATATGTTGTGACTAAGAAAGGGGGTCAGTAAAGTGGCAAATAAACGACCCGATGGCGACGGACTGGTGCGAAAGCGCAGCGACGGCCGCTGGGAGGGGAGAATTGTCGTAGGACACAAGGAAGACGGCAAGCCTATCTACCGGAGTGTGTTTGCAAAGACACAGAAAGAATTGATGGGAAAACTCCACAGGAGCATCGAAACCTTCCGTGATGTGGAGCTGAAAGAGGGCTCTGATCTCACGATGGGTGAGTGGCTCGACAAGTGGTTGGACGAGCGGATGCGCTTCACCGTTCGGGAAAGTACGCTGGACGGTTACCGCAGGATCGCCAGCAACTACATCAAGCCGCACCTGGGTGATAAGAAAATCGGTTCGGTTACCACAGCGGATGTGCAGAAAATGTACAACTGGCTCCGGGAAAATGGACGCCTCAACGAGCACTACGAGAAAGGAAATGCGCTCTCGGACAGCTCGGTTCGGGGCATCCACATGATGCTTCACCAGGCGATGGACGCGGCGGTTCAGGAACGGATCATCGTGAAAAATCCTACCGACGGCACGGTGATTCCCAAGGCAAACTACGCACCCAAGAATATCTTGACGGAAGCCCAGCTACAAAAGTTTCTGGATGTGGTGCGGCAGGATGATGTGTGGTCTGACTTCTTCTACACGGAGCTGACCACAGGACTTCGCCGGGGTGAGATCTGTGGCCTCAAGTGGCAGGATTTTGATGACAAGACCGGGCGGATTCAAATCCGCCGTGCGGTCACAAGTCGAAAAGGCGGCGGTGTGAAAGTTGGTGAAACGAAAACCGAAAAAGGTACGAGAATCATTCAGCTTCCGCCCAGTACCGTGGAGCTTCTGAAAGCGAGGAAAAAGAAATCTTATAGTGAATGGATCTTCCATGATCCAACGGTGCCGGAGCTTCCGTTGTCGCCGGAAACGGCTTACCGCCGCATGAAAACCTTGCTTCGCTACGCAGAACTGCCACCCATTCGCTTCCACGATCTGCGGCACACCTTCGCAACCCATGCGCTGACCAGCGGTGTGGATGCGAAAACCTTAGCCGGCATCTTGGGTCACACCAATGCCTCCTTCACGCTGGATACATACACCCATATGACCACGGATATGCAGAAGAAAGCGTCCGGCATCGTAGGTTCATTCCTAGACGAGATCATCTGAAAGGAGGATCGCCCATGGCGAAGAAACGAAAATACGGCAGCGGAACCGTCCGAAAGCGTTCAGACGGTCGCTGGGAAGCCAGAGTCGTTGTCGGCTACGACGATAACGGCAACCCCAAAACAAAAAGTGTTCTCGCCAAAACAAAGGCGGAGTGCCTTGTAAAATTGGAAGAACTGAAAGAAAAATATGCGCCGCCTGTGACCCGGTGCCAGCCGGACATGCCCTTCGGTGACTGGATGGATTTTTGGTATCAGAACTACTGCAAGCCCCAGCTTCGGCTGAATACGCAGCTCGGTTACGAGGACCGGATCTACAAGCATATCATCCCGGAGATCGGAAAAATCCCGCTGAATCAGCTCACCCAAAGCGACTTGCAGCAGTTCTATGTCAGACTGAAAACCAACGGCAGGCTGATTCGGGTGGAACAGTATGGCCCTGGACTGTCCGACCGGATGGTTCGGGTGTGCCATGCCAACTGCCGCTCGGCACTGCAAAAGGCGGTGGAGGAAGGCTTGATTCGCATCAACCCGGCGATCGGCTGCAAGCTGCCGCCGAAGAAAAGCGGTGAAATGAATATCCTGACCCAAGAGGAAATGCAGCGGTTTCTCATCCAGGCGAAGCAGGATGGCTGCTACGAACTCTTCCTGTTGGAGCTTGGAACTGGCCTACGCCTAGGTGAGATTCTGGCTCTGCAGTGGGATGATCTGAATATGGAAACCGGTGAGCTGCGGATCACCAAGTCCGCAACCTTCATCAAGGGTGAGCTTCATATCACGGAACCCAAGACGAAATCTTCCATTCGGGTGATCGTTCTGCCCGGTTCTCTGTTGGAAATTCTGAAAAACTACAAAGCGACGGTGACATCCCGGTGGATGTTCCCGTCGCCTGTGAAAATAGACTCGCCGCTGACGCCCAACTTCGTCCGCCGCCGGATGCAGCAGACCTTGGAGCGGGCGCAGTGCAACAAAGTTCGCTTCCATGACCTGCGGCACACCTTCGCAACCATGGCGCTGGAGCATGGGATGGATGTCAAGACGCTCTCTACCATCATCGGTCATATCTCCTCGGCAACGACGCTGGATATCTACTCCCATGTCACCGATACCATGCAGAAGCAGGCGGCAGTGAAGATCGACCGTCAGATCGGCAAGAGTGATGCACCCATGCCGCCGGACGAGCAGAAGCAGCACACCGATCAAAGCGGCTTCCAGCCGTATAAATCCAAATACCGCAAATCCGGCACCGGCGGCATCTACCAGCTGAGCGACCACCTCTGGGAGGGCAAATACTCTCCCAGAGATGCCCACGGAAAGCGAACCTCCCGCAATGTCTACGCCAAAACCCGTGAGGAATGCGAAGAAAAACTGGCGGTGATGATTGAGGAAGTTAAAAAGGAAATCACGGCGGAGAAAGATAGGATAAAGAATAATTGATTATAAGCATTCTCCCATCCGGATGGATGGGAGAGCGGTTTAGATTGTGCTTTTGGGATATTAGCTTTCTAGAATATCGCTGATTTCTTCTTGTCGGATTTTTTCTCTTAATGCGTCGATAATATTTTCTATACGCTTTTTGTGCCGTATAAACTTCAACCCTGATAAACACGGTAATATCTGTTCCATATATTTAATTCGGGATGTAAGATATGATACAGCACTGTTTGTCCAACTTGTAGTCAGGGGAAATAGCGGTAAAGATTCAAACACTTCATAACTTGGATTATTCTCTAAAAGAAGTTTTATATAATCCACTTTTCTCTCAGTAGCTAGATTATCGATGCCGTAAAAAAGGTACTTCATTTTATCAGAATCGTTAGAGTTTTTGGTTATAAAATGTCTTATCCATTGATCCTGCTTCTGTGTCAGCCTATCTTTTTCTTGTTCCGGCGTCACAATCGATTCAATAAAATCAGAAACATCATATACAGCATATTTTGCCGATGCAATCAGGGAATCAACAATTGTGTCAAATACCTGGTCAGCATTTTCTACATCGAAGAAAGTCATGCTCTTTTCTTTGTATTCGTCAAAATTCGGACTTTTTGTTGTGCAAAGAATGCGGTTAATGTATTTTTCCAGAATTGTAGGACTTGCCTGATAGATTTCCTTTAGGAAGCTTCCATCATAGTCTACATATTGACTATGGTCGATTGATTCGATATATATATCTTCCAGCAGTTCCAAATCGCTTTCGAATTTCTTTACCACAGATTCAGGGGAGTTGCGGTGGGGATTAAATAGCAGAGAAAAATATAGATATGGAACAAACCGCGAATATGTAACCTTCGAAAGAATAATTCGGGAAGCCTTGATCAATACATCGTCATCCACCTTGCTGTACTTTTCCAGGAAATCCACATTCCGAGTGAACGATCGGCTTAAGGATGCATCCGAATTACTATGCAGGAAAGAATAAAGCCCGTGTAACTGCAACTCATCAATCGCTTCGTCGTGAATCTCATGATAGTAAGCAAACATCCATGCGTTCTTGTTTTCATACTCTTCTGAGTCAATTAATGCTAGCACTTCAGACGGTGCCATAATTCTGAAAAGATCTTTCAGAATAGACAGCGGGTAAACATCAAATGGTGTATTAGATTTTAGGTAATACCGGATTGCCTCTGGAAAGTATTCTTCCTTAACGGAGAAGGCACGGAAAGCAATTTCAAGACCATTAGTAATTTCATAGCTGTTATCACCATCATACTCTGTGCACTCTGTGCAGGTCTCGATCAGTTCATTGAACTCTGCAACTGAACACCGGTGCACATATTGGTCAATAGCTTCCTTTTTTGCCTTTTCTCGCTGCCTGGGTCCTTTCATCATACGATAAATTGTAAGCTTGGGCGCAGTTAAGTACGCATCCAAGGAATGGAATGTAGCTTCATCAGTTGAGAATATGTCAGTAAGCCGTTCTGCCAATAGACAATTAGGAAGATAGTGCGCTGGGAATGCCTGCTCCATGATTGTAACAATATATGGAGCGTCAATATTGACAACAGCCCTACTGCTTTCGTCAATGGAACGGCCATACCCTTTAAGTAGATTATAAATCGGAAGTTGGTAATTATCTTCTGCGCATAATAGACATAATATTTCCCAAACCATTCCTCGATATGTTTCTACACCATTGGTAAGGGTAAGCAAAAAACTGTAGAAAGTTGCTGTATTTCTTCTTCCATCCTCAAAGCCATCAAAACGTAATCCTAATAGTTTTGGAACAACGGCAAGGAAAAGCTTAGATACATATTCATTAGTCCAGTTACAGGAATATTCTCGGAACTTTTCGATGAGCTTAATCTGCGTAAAGTAGCCATGTCTATAGGAGTGTCTGGAAACGGAATAATAAGATGTAATCGAATGATAGAACTCAGAAAAAAGATCAGGTCTTCTTCGATAAAATTCAAAGAATAAATCCAATGCAGTTTCCAGATTCTCAGTATCTGCAAAGCCACCCAGAATAATTAATACATCACTATTAATAGTGCGGAAAGACTTATCAACGTCTGTGTTAAGTTCCTCAATAGGTATACAAACTGCTTCTTCACTTTCAATAATTTCCTGCATCATTATCAGTGTTTCTACAGGATTAACTGGATAAAAAGCTTTTACATATTTAAAGAAAGATGGATTATTCTCATCGGCTAACTCCTTCCACACAGCCTTGATTTCCCCACTAATAAATGTATAAAGCTCTTCAACATGATATACACCTAATAGAGTGTTGATCGCCGAGATGGTTTTTTCCTGATACACACTAAAGCATGCACGAATCATAGCTTGCAAGCTGATAATCTTCTTATCGCAATACACATACTTCAAAATATAATTTGCCAAGCACTGTTCCGAAAACCGAACAGCCTTGTCGTTGCATATATCCACAATCTCCAGCTTATGAAGCGTATAAAGGTTTTCAACAAATACTTCTTTAGAGAACTGGCATTGCGACAAGACTGGTTCCAGTGGATCAATGTGATCAATGTGCAATGTTCGCAAAAATGCTATCAGTCCGGCCGAGGCTAGAAGCTGCTTATTATTCTCAAGCCCCGCCTCAGCCAATGCACTGCTATAATACGCAGAGTATAGCTGGGTAATGTCATCGATCGAGTCGAGTCGATTTGCATCACTAGCGAGTTTTCCTGCAAGCATAGCTATACGAGCATTTCCTTCCGCAAGGCGAACAATTCGAGCCAAATAATTCTCATTTTGTATGCCTAGTTCCTGCTTAACGAGCTGTTTAATTTGCTCATCTGACATCAATGCTATTGACAAGGTTTCGAATGCAGTGATTCCGCTAATCTCATCCTTTATTTTTGAGATTGCGTAGTCACGGACTGTAATCAGAATTTTGACCCGGTATCCTTCTGCCTGCTTAACAGCATATTGCGCCACATGCTGCAATCCAGAAAGCTGGTTGGCATCGTCAACGACTAATACATAGCGTCCAGGCATTTCCATGTAGAGCGCCAGATCTTCATAAATCGGCAGGGCATTGTCATGGATACACAACAACTGAGAACCTGTGCTTTGGGAGTATGTTTCAACATATTGCAATGCCAAACGAGTTTTTCCCGTTCCGGCTGGGCCTGTGAGAATAACAACATTCGTTTTCTCGAAAAGTTTATCAATCGCTTCTAACGCATCTTCTCTAAAATGGAATTGCGTAGCCAAAGGTGCTGCTAGCTTTGATGCATCATAGTGTTTAATAAAATCCTCTATGGATTCAATCTGGTTGGTATCAATAGCAATATGTAGATACTCTTTTACAATTCCACGGTGCTTAAGGTAGAGATCCTGTGCCAGTTGGTCAATACCATATATGCTAAACTGAATCCCGACAGATTCGCACATTGATCGGAAAATAGCATCGTCTTTCGGCGAAATGTTTGATGAAGTATGGCAATAAATAATCTCAGAAATCTTATCATGAGGTATTTGCGTAGTTGATATATCCAAGCACTTCTGAATATCTGACTTGATTTTGTCTGGTAGATTGCTTTGCTGGGTTGTATATTCCACAAACACATATTTTTCATTTGCATCAAAGAAATAGGTATCCGGAGTTCCTCGGGTAGTCTTCTGTGTGCCTGCCTGTGTGCCAAGCGAAACAATATTGGGATAACCGATTTTTGATAAGTATCTGTCACACATTGATTGGAAACTGCCAGCGTCCAACTGAAGAATTCGCTGCTTAATTTCATCGATTATGGCCATTTTCTGCACCACCTTTCTTGTTGCATCCATTATATCAAAATTAAAGCCTATTGCAACAGATTCCCCGATAAGTAGAATCACCAAAGAAGAATAAAGATGAGATTGGACAGATAGGATGAGAAAGAAGCAAAGGCGTTTTCGTTTAGCGAGGATTGGTTTGTTCAACTGGTTCCTCATTGGCAATTTCCGCGAGCTCTGGCAGGGTAAAAATGATACGCTATAAACAAAGAAAAGACCGCCGGAGTGAAAACTCCGGCGGAGAGGTTATTCTGCCAATATCAATATGACAGCCTGCACCGTTCGACTGACTTTTTTGCACGGTTTGTGTAGTATGTGTATATCACATTTAGGGAGGATTTAAATTGACCAGTGAAGAATTCCGCACAAATCCGTTATTACTGAGAAACCAATTTGAGCGAAGTGGAACATTTGAAATCCCGGTTATTCACAAAGAAAAAGTCAGTCTTGAAAACTTGACACTAATTGGTTATGATAAAATCAGTTCAGGGAAAGATAATCAAATTGTGCACTTCTTTTTGGACGACTATAAGTTTGAAGTGCTCTGGAACAATCCCGAACCCAGAGTCGAAAGGCTTTCTGTGTTTAAGGCTGTTCTGTCTCCTCAGTTTAGCATCTATTCTGAAATGCCAATGGCTGTCCAAATCCATAACACTTTCAGAAGCCGATGGTGTGGTGCGTATCTGCAAAGCAAAGGAATCAAAGTAATTCCTTCAGTTGTATGGGGAGAGCCGGACACTTTTTGGTTTTGCTTTGATGGACTTGAAAAGAACTCGATCGTAGCGGTATCCACTATTGGTGTCCGCAACGAAAAGGAACTGTTTATGTCCGGTTACAAGGAGTTGCTCCGTCGGATAGAGCCTTCTACTGTAATTTGTTACGGGAAACCCTTTGATGAGATGGAAGGGAACATCATTTACATTACTTATGAAGAGACAAACAACTACAGTTCCAAAGCATACCGTGATGAACTGATTGCGCAGATTCCCCAGATTCCCAAAGACTTGATCTACGAAAAAGGGGGCGGTCATGCTGGTGGAGGAAATAGATTTCCCACACATGACAGTCAAATCAAACACATTTTTCGCAAGAAAAATGGACATACAGCTGATACACCGGAGAACAGAGAGCTTCTTCTGCGAGTATGTAATGATGAAAGCAACTATATGGGAACGGACAAAAATGGGAATCGCTGGTATGTGCAGATATTGTCTGATGGTAGGCAAGTATGGGTAACAACTAGAGATGGAATTATCCAAAACGCTGGTATTAATAATGTGGTCTTACCCTGGCACGAAGATACGGGGTTGAACCAACCAAGAAATAAAGGAGCTGAGCGAAATATGGAGAATACGCCATGCAGAAGAGCGTTCCTGTCCATGTATTATTTGTTGGACAGTATTTACTCTCAATTTCCCTATAAGAATTTGGCAGTCGTTCTAGGAGACATTAATCCGACTCTATTCAAGGGCAGCATGTCTGCTGATCCAGCGGCGTGGGATGATTTTTGCGAGTATTACAAAGAAGCTGAGTCTGAAAGCGGTAGCGAATTCAAGGCAGGGTATGGTGCAGCTATTAGATTCCTGCGTGTCTACGAAGAAGAATGGGGCTACCCGATTCCCTACGCCATGGAAGAGTTTACGACAGAGAAATATCGTGAGTATTACTTTAATTATAAGTGCCTGAATGAAATTTGCACTGCTATAAACAAAGAATAGGCGGCGAAGACTTCTTCGCCGCCTATTAAACAATCATGCTGTAAATTGAGAGTGAATTCTGGTATTTGTGCTTGCGTCAATAGATGCAACCTGCTTTAAATCGGTTTCTTTAACAGCAATGGTAGCAATGTCATCCTCAATGCCGTGTTGAGGAAAATTGACTAACCAGTAGCCATCAATACATTCAGAATGGCAAATCCAACCTTGCATGCCTTGGTGAACACCGTATTTTGTGTATTTTTCCTTTTCGGTAATTACTTCAACGCAATCCAGTTCTTTCATTTTATTTTCCTCCATATGGCGTAGTGAGTTCTAACTTGCCGTTAGGCTTGACCATCCAACCACTGATGAATGATACGGTACCCCAACCATATTGCGTTTCCATTGGACCCGCTTGTTAGCCCAATAGTCTTTGCGTGGGAGCAGTGGTGCAACCCATGATTTGGTGTACAAAATAAGTTTTTTGATAAATAATTTTCATGCAGATATGAGAAAAAGACCAGACACCATATGGCGGTATCTGGACATTTGGTCCGCGTGGCGAGACTCGTTTGCATCTGCGCCGATAGGCGCAGATAGAGGTTCGCCGCCATCTAGCTGGCGGCGGCAACGCTCGTCCGCGTTGCATTTGATTGTTCGAGTCTCGCATTCAAAAGATAAAAGCCGAGAGAGCAAATGCTCTTTCGGCTTTTATGGTCCGAGTGGCGAGACTCGAACTCGCGGCATCCTGGTCCCAAACCAGGCGCCCTACCAACTGGGCCACACCCGGATCGTACCCCTCGGGGATGCCGAGGGGACAATACCAAGATATTATATCGGATATTTATGGGAAATGCAAGCAAAATATGTTGCATATCTCGGGCGGCGGGGAACTGCGCCAAACCCGCACATATGGGGGAAAATCCAAGACTGCCGGAGGGGCGGCGCACATCAGTTAGGTTTGTTCGCCCACGAACAGAAGGTGGTTGGACATTCCCAAAAATTCCGGCTTTTCACAAATATAGTTGTGGTAATCCAGATATCTTTGGAAATTCTCGTCGTCCAAGCCGTCGATCTGCTGCGCCAGCAGTTCGCTGATCCCGTCGGAGGCGACCTGATGCAGCAGCTTCACGCCGCAGGCATCGAGCAATTCCCGGCATTGTGTGACGGTATGGAACACAAAGGGGAAAGGCTCCTGCGCAAAACTTTCACGGTCGTATTCCCCGGTGGTGAAATACAGGGGATCATACATGAACTCGGTGAGAAACACCATGTCATTGGAGATAAATGCGAAAAACAGCTTCCCCGTGGGCTTGCAGACCCGCAGGGCTTCCCGGATGCAGCGCTTCCGGTCGTCCATGCTGTGCAGATGATACAGCGGCCCAAAGACCAGCACTACATCAAAGGCATCATCGGGATACCGGCTCAGGTCCACGGCGTTGCCCTGCTGTAGATCGATGGGATCCTGTGGGGTCAGTTTGCTGCGGAAAATTTCGATATTGCGCTGGGTCAGCTCCAAAGCGGAGACGGAGTATCCCTTCCGGGCAAAATACAGGCTGTATGCGCCGGTGCCTGCGCCCACATCCAAGATCCGATCCCCGGGGGACAGATACCTCTGGATATAGCGCACCGTAGTGAGAAACTCCACCTGTGCGGACTTGGAACCGCTGAGCCGGGAATCCTCGTTGAAGAAGTGATAGGTCGCTTCTACCAATTCAGATTCTGATGCGAAGGAGTCCTTTTTCTGATAAAACTCCTGATAATCCATGGGTATCCTCCTGTAAATCGGTACAATCAGACATTGAACAGGAAGTTGACGATGTCCCCGTCCTTCATGACATACTCTTTGCCCTCGCTGCGAACCAGTCCCTTGGACTTGGCGGCGGCCATGGTGCCGCAGGTCTTCAGATCCTCGAAGGCGATGACCTCGGCACGGATGAAGCCCCGCTCAAAATCGGTGTGGATCTTGCCGGCGGCCTGAGGTGCCTTGGTGCCCTTCTTGATGGTCCAAGCCCGGCACTCGTCGCTGCCGGCGGTGAGGAAGGAGATCAGACCCAGCAGGGCATAGCTGCTGCGGATCAGCCGGTCCAGACCGGACTCCTTGACCCCCAGCTCCTCCATGAACATGGCCTTCTCGTCGGGATCGTCCAGTTCTGCGATATCTGCTTCCAGCTTGGCGCAGATGGGCAGAAGCTGGCTGCCCTCGGCGTCAGCCAGCTCCTTGACCGCCAGATAGTGGCGGTTGGACTCCGGCTCGTTGACCTCGTCCTCGGCAAGATTCGCCACATAGATGGTCTTTTTCAGAGTGAGCAGGTCAGAGGTGGCGATCAGCGCCATATCGTCCTCGTCGGCGCCGAAGGTGCGGGCCAGCTTGCCCTCGTTCAGGTGCTTGAGCAGCCCGGTGAACACTTCGGCTTCGTGCAGGAACTTCTTGTCACCGCCCTTGGCGGCCTTCTGGCACTTGTCGATCCGGCGCTCCACCATCTCGATGTCCGCCATGACCAGCTCCAGATTGATGATGTCGATGTCCCGCAGGGGGTCGGTGGAGCCCTCCACATGGGTCACATTGGTGTCCTCGAAGCAGCGCACCACATGGACGATGGCGTCGGTGGTGCGGATGTTGGACAGGAACTTGTTGCCCAGCCCCTCGCCCTTGGATGCACCCTTCACCAGACCGGCGATGTCCACGAACTCGATGACGGCGGGGGTGGTCTTTTTGGGGGAATAGAAGTCGGACAGCCATTGCAGCCGCTCGTCCGGCACGCTGACCACGCCCACATTGGGGTCGATGGTACAGAAGGCGTAGTTGTCGGCGGGGACACCGGCGTTGGTGATAGCGTTGAAGAGGGTGGACTTGCCCACATTGGGCAATCCGACGATACCTAATTTCATATTGATCTCCTTTGAAGATGGTTTCATCCGTAGTAAAAGCTGCCGTCATGGGAATGACCGGCACAACGCTCTATTATAGCGCAGAATTTCGGTATTTTCAATCCTTTTTGCCGGGAAATGGGCTTATAGATCCGGCAGCAGGCAGCGCAGGCGCAGCTTGGCACGGCTGATCCGCTTGCGTACATTGGAAACGGAGATGCACAGCACATGGGAGATCTCCCCGTCGGTGCAGCCGTGGAAATACCGCAGCCACAGCAAGGTGGCATAGGCGGGGGGCAGGGTGGAGAAGGTGAGGTGGATGCAGATCCAGTCGTCCATGTCCCGTGCGCCAGAGTCTACCGTATGCTGCGGCAGGCAGTCGAGGGGTGCAGCGCCCCATCGCTTCTTCCGGCGGTAGTGGTCGATGGCGGCATTCTCCGCAGCCACCACCAGAAAGCACCGGGTCTTGCTCTCGTCCTCCGGGCGCAGCTTGTCCAGATGCCCCATGACCTTCACGAAGGCGTCGTGGACGGCGTCCTCGGCGTCGTAGGGGTGGCGCAGGATCCGCAGCGCCGCATGATACATGGGCTGCTTGTAGGTGGTATACAGCCATTCCAGCTTTTCTGCGTCCGTGGCGGGAGCGGCCGTGGGTTGGTAGGCGGCAGACATAGAGCATCCCCCTTTTCTCATCAAGATCGGTGGGCGGTGTATGTATTTTTAATATATCACATTGTACATAGATGCGCCATATCTTCTGCAAAAATTTTTGGAGAAATTTTCTAAACGGGTGTCACAAAACCGGGGTCTGGTGCGTTATAAGAGTATAGGATAAAATTAAGGAGGTACTTGTATGCACAATTTATTTAAGCAATCCCTGCGGCGGTGGCTGCTGTCGGCGGGGCTGGCGCTGCTGCTTTGTTTGTCCTGTGATCGGCATGACAGCGTGGCGGGTTTCTGAGCGGCAGGCAAGCGCCTTGAGGGATAATTATGTGACCATTGCCGTGGCGAAGGAACAAAGTGGAGACAGATGGGGCTTTGCCGGTGACGGCAGCCGTATTGAGATAGAGCAAGTTACGCCGGATGGCTCTGTGGAGTGGACGGACGGCGTGTGGACCTTCAGCCCGGAGCGGATCGCCAACACGGTGGCGGGGGCACCCGGACTGAACATGGTGGATCACAGGTGTATGCTGGGCGCCCATGTGGCGGGAAAGCGTGCCCTTGCCTCCGGCACGCTGGACGAGTTGGACTACAACGAACTCTACGACCGGTACCGCACCAGCATGTGTGTGCTGGCGGTGGAATGCACCGATGTGACGGTAAATCCCTTTGACGGGATATCGATAGAACAGCAGTTATTCTCTGCAAAAATGAAGATCTTGGAGCGGATCAGCCTGCTGGAGGACTATCAACGGCAGGATCAGCCGGAGGAGCTGGAGATCTGGCCTACACAATTCTCAGATCGGGAGGGCAATGTCCCCTTTGAGGTGGGGAAGACCTATCTGGTGCTGGGGTTCTATGAGGATGTCCCCATTGTGGAGGATATAAACGAGGAACTTACCGCAGAACGAGGGCGCTTCGTGTTAGAAAAGAGACGGGGCACCGACTGGACGGCTACCTACGGAGATGAATATTTCCCCTATTTTCGGTTTGGGATCAATGCAGGTGACTCATCAAAACGATCGACCAGTTATTATGTAACATTGCGAACAGATAACTCTGATTGGAATGCTTATGTGCGATAAAGTAACGCACAAGAATTTGATAGACAGCAGCTTTCACTATTTCGTAGAAATCGAGAAGAGAGAATAGAAAATATAATCCTCATGTGCTATAATTAGCATATCAACGAGGCATTGAGAGGAGATGATATGTATGAAACAGTCGTTTTGGTTTAGTGCGTCACTTTTAGTTCTTATTTGGACTATTTATTATTATGCAAAACGCACAACAGGAGGAGTAACAAATACTCTTGATAATGTGGTTTGCGGAATAGTGGGTTTAGTTTGTATATTTATTATTTTCTTTAATATTGCACGATACATTAAGAATAAACAAAATAAGAACTGAACATTAAAGAAGCTGCCACTCCACGATTTTATAACCATGAAAGTGACAGCTTCTTAGTTTTTATATTATGGCATTACATAATAATCTTCTGCGTGCCAAGTTGCATTTCCACCATAAGGTTTCATAGGAACATAAGAACTTGTCCAAGAAGAATATACACGAGCATTTCCACTACCAATGTTTGTGAGGTACTCTATTAAAATACCATTTTTCCCACTATCGCTGGCAGTAATAACTTGCTGATAGTTCATCCAGTCCAAAGTAAAAATAACACCTTCGGCGATTGCTGCGATTGCACTGATACTAATACTAATACCATATTTAGATAGCACTTTAGCAGCGATTTGGTCAGCTTTAGCAAGACCAAGACTTGCAACAAGACCAATAATGTAATCCGACATACCATCGTTATGGTCTGAAATCCATGTATCAACATTATCCCGAGGAAGATATGTTTGATAAACTACACAAGTTAAAGAAGTTATCCATCCATTTTCAAGGTCAGTATATGAACCGCCTTTTGGTGCATATCTTTCGGAGGCCCTTGTTGCTACAGGTGGAAGAACAGGATTGTTCTGGAAAATATCATAACTTCCGTCAGCGTTTCTATAAATTATAGCATCGGGGCTAATAATCTCTTTATAACTATCGGGCAATTCAGAAAAAGAAATCTGTTGCCCAGAGGTTTTAGGTGTAGAGTTGGGTTCTGCGGCTAAAGCAGTTGTTGCTGTCATCATTAACATGCAAAATGCCAACATTAAACTTATAAATTTCTTCGCTTTTTTCATAGACATAACCTCCTAAAGCTTTATGTTTGCAGATTATACAAAGGTATTATTTTCTCCAATGGAAACACCTCTTTCTATAGATTTATTTGGGAATATTATACAATATTTTGAGAAGATTTTCAATGCAATTTTCTTAAAAAATCATAATTATTGAGCCACAATAGCAAACCCAGCCGAGCTAGTCAACGGCAAGTGAATGGGCTTCGCCCACCGTTGACAACCCCGCCTATCTTTGCAAATGTGCAACCAAGAGGACGATAGCCCGAAGTGCTACCGCCCTCTTTTATTTACAACTGAATATCCCGCCGCCCCGCAGCGGCACATGAAGCAGTAAATCCGAAAAAGATTTGCTGCTTTTTTTGCGCCTATTTTTGGCAAATTTCCAAAAGTTCCGTATTAGACAGTGAAGCCAAAAAAGGCTGCCGTTTTTTCAGACAGCGGGCAAAACGCAGCTTCCGAAACGCCTTATTGTCGGGAAAGACCGAGCCGCCGGAAAAGTTCTTGCCGGAAAGTCCGTCCATTCTGCTCTTTTGTGGTTTGTAGGGAGTAAGGGAAGAACGCCAGCCCGCAGCCTTTTATGAAAAAGCTGGTTATAGATTTCCCGAAAAAGTGGCAGTAGCAAATGAGGGCAATCCGGTAGTCTTTTATAAAAAAGTTGGTTGCGATTTTCTGAAAAAGTGGCAGTAGCAAGTGAACGGCAGTCCGGCAGTTTCTTAGAGCAAGATT
>CALADI010000025.1 GCA_937890525.1 uncultured Clostridia bacterium
CAATGACTCCATGGATACCTGCAACAAGATCTCCAAGTACATGAACCGGGTTGGCTACGAGTGCCGTGTCATGGGCGTGCCCAAGACCATCGACAACGATCTGGCCGGTACCGACCACTGCCCCGGCTTCGCTTCCGCTGCCAAGTATATCGCCACTTCCGTGATGGAAGTTTCCCGTGACAGCCATGTGTACGACACCGGCATGGTCACCATCATCGAGTGCATGGGCCGTCATGCCGGCTGGCTGACTGCCGCTGCTGCTCTGGCTGGTGTCAAGGGCGACGGTCCCGACCTGATCTACCTCCCCGAGGTGGACTTCGACATGGATCAGTTCGTTGCCGATGTCAAGCGCATCTACAACGAGAAGAAGAACTGCATCGTTGCCGTGTCCGAGGGCGTCCACTACGCCGACGGCACCTTCGTCTCCGAGGCTAAGACCTCCGGCACCGACGGCTTCGGTCATGCCCAGCTGGGCGGTCTGGCTGCCCGTCTGGCCGATGTGGTCAAGGCTGCCACCGGCGCCAAGGTCCGCCCCATCGAGCTGAGCCTGCTGCAGCGCTGCGCCGCTCACTGCGCCTCCGGCACCGACATCGCCGAGTCCTTCCTGTCCGGCAAGACCGCCGTTGAGGCCGCCGTTGCCGGTGAGACCGACAAGATGGTCGGCTTCGCTTGCACCCGTGACGAGAACGGCTACAAGTGCGAGCCCAAGCTGTTTGACCTGAGCCTGGTTGCCAACACCGAGAAGAAGGTTCCTCTGGAGTGGATCAACGACGCTCACAACGGCATCAATCAGGGCTTCATCGATTACTGCCTGCCCCTGATCCAGGGTGAGACCGGCATGAGCAAGGAAGACGGTCTGCCCCGCTTTGTCCGCCTGAAGAAGGTCTTCGCCAAGTAATCACTCCCCCATATTCCCAACCTCCCCGACGGCTGCGCCGTTGGGGAGGTTTTCTTTTTGACGCATCTCCTCCAAAATCCGCCTTCATTCCCCCTTCTGTGCAAGTATTCCGTCTTTTCCCCGGATCGATTGCATTTGATGTCGGCTTGTGATATACTTTTCACATATTTGTCCTCTTGTTTTTATGCACAACTACATATGCACATCCTCTCAAAACAAAAACAGATTGGTGGAATCAAGATGAACATTGCACTTCTGGGCTTCGGTGTCGTGGGTCGGGGCGTCTACGAACTGGCCGCTTCTCACCCGGAGCTTCATATCAAATATGTCCTGTGCCGCAAAGACCTGACCCTTCCCGATGCACAGGTGACCCACGATTTCGAGGATATCGTGAATGACCCCGAGATCGACACGGTGATCGAGGTCATGGGCGGGCTGCACCCAGCGTGGGAATATGTACGCCAGTCCATCCAAGCCGGCAAGCATGTGATCACCGCCAACAAGGCCATGGCCGCCGAATTCTATGATGAGCTGATCCCTCTGGTGGAGCGTCATCAGGTCATGTTCCGATGCACCGCCGCCGTGGGCGGGGGCATCGGCTGGCTCAGCGAGCTGGAACGGGTGCGCCGCTGTGAGACCATCCGCAAGGTGGGCGGCATCATGAACGGCACCTGCAACTACATTCTCGATGCCATGACCAGAGAGGGGGTCTCCTATGCGGAAGCCCTCTCCCAAGCCCAGCATCTGGGCTATGCCGAGGCCAACCCCTCCACCGATGTGGACGGCATCGACACATGGCACAAGCTGATCCTGTCTGCCAACATTGCCTTCGGCGTCAGCATGGACAAGCACCAGATCCCCGTATGGGGCATCCGCAACATCCTTGCCGAAGATGTGGCCCAATTCCGCCGGCATGGGCTTTGCTGCAAGCTGGTCTCCAGCGCCCAAATGCAGGGGGGGCATTTCAGCGCCTTTGTCCAGCCCACCCTATTCCCTGACCACGACATCGAGGCCACCGTCCCCACCAACTACAATCTGATCACCTTGGAGGGCAACACCTCCGGGCGGCAGAGTTTCTATGGTCAGGGAGCAGGACGCTACCCCACTGCGTATAATGTATTGCAGGACTGTATGGACTTCACCCGCTGTCACGGCTTCTACAGCATCCTCACAAAGAAGGTTGCGGTATGCAATGACCAAAGGATGCGCTACTATGTCCGTGGCGCCAGCGATCCGTGGCTCGCCGCCCATTGCGACGAACATTGGGGCAGCGCCACCGTGACCACCCCCGTGACCGTGGAACAAATGCACGCATGGTGCGCTAAGTACCCCAATGTATTCATAGCAGCATTACCCGAAAGGAAGGATATCCATTGCTGAAAGTAACAAAATTCGGCGGGTCATCCATGGCTGACGCCGGTCAATACCGCAAGGTGCGGGATATCATCATGTCCGACCCCGCCCGAAAGATCGTGGTAGTCTCCGCCGCAGGTAAGCGGGATGCCAACGACCACAAGATCACCGATCTGCTCTACCTGTGCTATGCCCATGTCCAGTACGGCGTGGACTGCTCCGGGATCTTTGAGATGATCACCTCCCGCTATTTACAGATCCGGGATGAACTGGGTCTGAAACTCCCGCTGGAGGATGAATTCAATGAACTGAAAGCCCGGCTGGATGCCAACCGGATCTCTCAAGATGAGTTGGTCAGCCGCGGGGAATACTTTTCCGCCAAGATCTTGGCGGCTTATCTGGGCTACACCTTTGTGGACAGCGCCGACTGGATCAGCTTCCGCATGGACGGAACCGTGGATCAGCCCACCTCCTATCAGGTGTTCCGCGCCGTTGCCGCAGGGCACGGTATCGTGACCCCGGGCTTTTACGGCAGTATGCCCAACGGGCACATCAAGACCTTCACCCGTGGGGGCAGCGACATCACCGGCGCCCTTGCCGCCGCTGCGCTGGATGCGGATGTATACGAAAACTGGACGGATGTATCCGGCATCCTCATGGCCGATCCCCGGATCGTCGCCAATCCCCAGACCATTCCCGAGGTCACCTATGACGAACTGCGGGAGCTGAGCTATACCGGCGCTCAGGTGCTTCACGAAGGCACTATTTTCCCCGTCCGTGAAAAGCAAATCCCTCTGAACATCCGCAACACCAACGACCCGGATCACCCCGGTACCATGATCCAAGAGCATTTCGACACCGACCGTTCTCCCGACCGATTCATCACCGGCATCACCGGCAAGAAGGACTTCTCCATCGTCCACCTGTGCAAGCGGGGACTTTCCAACGAGGTGGGTCTGCTTCGCAAGATCCTGAGCATCTACGAACGCCACCACATTTCCGTTGACTATGTGCCCAACGGCATCGACAATGTTTCCGTGCTGATGCAGACCGCTGCCATCGAGCCGTACCTGTACACCATCCTCGGAGAGATCCAGCAGGAGATTGAGCCAGACCGGCTGACGGTCTATGACGAGATCGCCATTGTGGCAGCCGTAGGACGGAAGATGGCAGGCCGCCCCGGCATCTCCGGCAAGATCTTCGGCGCTATGGGGCAGGCCGGGGTAAACATCCGCATGATCACCCAAGGCCCTGACGAACTGAACATCATCTTCGGTGTGGAGAACAAGGACTTTGCCAAGGCGATCCAGGTACTCTATGACAGTTTTGTAAAATAATACGCCCCTGGCGTCCACGCTTGGATGCCGGGACTTTTGGGAGGAAATTATGAAAACCTATACCGTTGCCATTTTGGGCGCCACCGGCGCCGTCGGACAGGAAATGATCAAGATCCTTCAGGAGCGGAACTTCCCCGTGGAGCGGCTGATCCCTCTGGCCAGCGCCAAAAGCGCAGGCAAGACCGTGACCTTCTGCGGTCAGCAGATCCCCATTCAGGAGGCCACCGCCGATGCATTCCACGGCGTTGACATTGTGCTGGGCGCTGCGGAGAATGACATTGCCCAGAAGCTGGCGCCCAGCATCATTGCTTCCGGCGCAGTCTTTGTGGACAACTCCTCCGCCTTCCGCATGAGCCCGGAGGTCCCCCTCATCGTCCCGGAGATCAACCCCGAGGATGTGAAACTCCACAAGGGGATCCTGTCCAACCCCAACTGCTCCACCATCATCACCGCCACGGCGGTCAATCCGCTGAATGCTATTTCCCCCATCCGATCCATGACCGCATCCACCTATCAGGCCGTATCCGGCGCAGGTGCAGGCGGCCCCGTGGAACTGATGGAAGAGGTAAAGGTTCTGGGGCACGGCGGCAGCTATGCGCCCAAGGTATTCCCCTACCAGATCGCCTACAATCTGATCCCCCAGATCGGCGGCGAAGCCTGCGACGGCTACACCAGCGAGGAGATGAAGCTGCAAAACGAGGGCCGCAAGATCATGCACCTGCCGGAACTGACTGTTAGCTGCACCTGCGTCCGTGTCCCTGTGATCCGCAGCCACTCCATTTCCGTCAGCATCCACTTTGACCGTCCCGTTTCCGTTGAGGAAGCCCGCAGCGCCATTGCATCCGCTCCCGGGTGCAAGCTGATGGACGATCTGAATGCCGGGGTCTATCCCATGCCTTTGGATACCAGCGATCAGGATCTGGTGTATGTGGGCAGGATCCGCCCGGATCTCACCGATCCCAACGGTCTGTGCCTGTGGTGCTGCGGCGACCAGATCCGCAAGGGTGCCGCTACCAACGCCATCCAGATCGCCGAGCTGCTGATCCAAAAAGATTGATCCGCATACGGCATTTGTATCATTGCCAAACAAACGAAAGACCCTTCATAGCGGGGAACGCATCCCGCTATGGAGGGTCTTTCTCATCTCAGAAACATATTGAAACATCGTTACGCAAACACCTCAAGGGACGATCCCCATGGCGGCACATTTCTCTTTCATTCTGTCCAAAGTGCGTGTAACCGTGGACTTAGAAACACCTAGATATGTCGCAATCGCTTGGTATCCATAGCCCTGCATTCTCAATGTCAGGATCCTTTCCTGCCGTGAGGTAATGCTCATGTGTGGTAAAGTAACAAACAAGAACTTGATCGCCAGCAGCTTACTATTCCGAATATGACAAAGGGAAAGAAGAACATAAAATAGTTTTTCTTTCCCTCATATTTTAGGCAAGAAGAACTTTTGCCCGTTCTCTTGCTTTTATAAAAAATGCGCAAATCAGCTGTTCTCCCCTATGACACTATCATAAAGGCACACGAGGGCGATCCCATAGCGATACAAGCCGTCCTTGACCGATACGCTGGATATATCCGCTACTTCTCTAAGATGAACGGCTATTACAACTCTGACATGGAGGATTACATCAGAACAAAGCTGATTGAAAGCCTGTTTAAGTTCTGGTTTGACCGTTGAATGTGGATTTTGAATTAAAAGTATGATAATATTATTCTTTACAAATCTTGAATTTATGGAGGGCTACTATTGTGGATAAAGCAGTTATTTATATACATGGAAAAGGCGGAGATGCTGAAGAAGCTATCCATTACAAGCCGCTCTTTAGTGATTGTGATGTGATTGGTCTTGACTATACTGCACAGTTTCCATGGGAAGCAAAAGAAGAATTTCCATTACTTTTTAATTCAATTTATAGAAACTACAATACTGTTGAAGTAATTGCCAATAGCATTGGAGCGTATTTTGCTATCAATGCCTTATCAAATCAGCAAATAGAGAAAGCATATTTTATTTCGCCTGTTGTAGATATGGAAAGGCTCATTGCTGATATGATGATTTGGGCAAATGTTACAGACGATGAACTCAAAGAGAAAAAGGAAATTCAGACAACCTTTGGAGAAACACTTTCATGGGATTATCTTTGCTATGTAAGAGAAAATCCTGTTACATGGAAAATCCCAACGCATATTTTGTATGGTGAAAAAGATAATCTTACCGCTTATGGAACGATATCTGAATTTGCACAGAAAACCAATTCAACACTTTCTATTATGAAAAATGGAGAGCATTGGTTTCACACGAAAGAACAAATGAAATTTCTTGATAATTGGATAAAACAATCTTCTTGTTAATTTTAAGTTTGTCACACTGAACCATTATAAAAACTGAATATCCCGCCGCCCCGTAGCGGCACATCCTCACGCTCTGCCTCTTCCAGCACCCGCTCATTAAATTTCAGCCACGAAATCTCCCGATTGATATACCTGTCCATTTAACGCCACGCTCCACATTTTATCATAGGTTTTATATATAGCATACGCATAATTCCTGCAAAGCGATACCATAGTAATGTAGTATTCGGCAAAATCATGGTGCATCTCTCATTTTTCGCCAAAATGCTCTTTCCAATCAAAAGCAGCAGATACGCCGCCCCATCGTCTGCCGCCGGGGGATGTATCTGCTGCTCGTTATTTTGCGTGGAATGCCGCGTCAATGGGATCCTTCCACATAGGAAAGCCCCGCCCGATCCATTGCTGACTTCAGCTGCTCCAACTGAGGGCACCGCTTCACACAGCACAGCGCAATATGGATCCGGTCTACATGCTCCTGTCTCATGCGCTCCAGTTTTTCCGTAAAGCCCGGATCGGTGAGCTTATCTGCCTCGCATCCATTGCAGTCAAAGTACGCCGACAGTTCCACATTCTGTCCTTGGTACTGTTCAAATGCCTTTTTCCGATCGTAAAAACTGCGAAAGCACGCCGCTCCGGTACACACATTCCCGGACTTTCGGCAATGCAGAATGGCGATTTTTTGAATCTGCTGTTCCATTATTTCTCCTCCGTTAAAGTTCCTGCGTTCATGTCATAAATCCTGTGGCAAAACTGCTGGCACAGCGTCCGATTGTGCGTAATAAACACATAGGAGACTCCGCTATGTTCCTGATATGCCCGAAGAAGCTGGATCATCTGCGCCTGCGTGATCACATCCAGCATAGAGGTCGGCTCGTCCAGAACGATCACCTTCGGCTGCAGCGTCAGCAGCCGAAACAAGGCCGCCCGCTGGAGCTCTCCACCGGACAGTTCTGACGGCTTTCGGTACAGATGCTCCTCATGGAGTCCAAAGCGCTGAATGCCGTCCAGCAGGATCTTGTCCGAATAGGCAATGTCATACAGCCGGTAAGGCTCTTTTAAGCTGGTCAAGATGGGCAGCGCCGGGTTAAACGAAACCTCCGGATGCTGAAACAGGATCTGGATCTGCCGGCGCACCGATCCGCGGAAGGGATAGCGGATCGGCTCCTCTTCAAAAAAGATGCTCCCGGAGGTGGGCTTGAGCAGTCCGGTGAGCATCTGCCCTAATGTGGATTTTCCGCTGCCGCTGTCTCCGAAAAGCCCGATGCTCTCCCCTTCATGAAGGGTCAGCGACGCATTTTCCACCGCACAGAATGGGTTTTTCCGATCCGTCCTGCCGGGATAGAATTTGGTCAGATTTTCAGTCCGCATCCGCATATTTCCAGCACCTCACCTTCCGTTCTCCCACCGCCGCAAAAGGGGGCATGGTTTGACACTTCTCAAAACAGTCTGTACATCTGTGGCGATAGCGGCATCCGCCTGTATCATCGCCATGGGCCGGAGCAAATCCCGCCATGGATACCTGCATCCCATTTTCCGGGATCGCCCGGATCATATCGCGTGTGTATGGGTGCAGAGGGTGCTCCAGCAATTCTTGAGTCGGGCCATACTCCACCTGCTGCGCGGCATACATCACGCAGATATGGTCGGATATCCTGCCTGCAAACATCAAATCATGGGTCACGCACAGCAGGCTTTCCTGCTGTAACTGAGCAAACGCCTCAACGATGAGATCCACGCGCTTTTCATCCAGCCCTTTGCTCGGCTCATCCGCCAGCACCACCTGCGCACCGGCGGAGATCCCCATGGCTACCATGGCACGCTGGCGCATCCCGCCGGAAAATGTGTGGGGATAGGCTCGGGCAAGGGCTTCCTCATTGCCCAGATGAAATTGCCGCAGCAGCTTGATGCTCTGGGCAACGGCATGTTTTTTGGTGTAGTGCTGATGTTCCATCAGCGGTTCTCCCACCTGAAATCCCACCTTGAGCAAGGGGTTCAGACTTGCTCCGCCGCCTTGCGGCACATAGGAGATCTGCGCCCCGCGAATCTGATCCAGCTGCTTCCTTTTCATTTTCCAGATGCTCTGACCCTGAAACACCACATCGCCATGCATCACGGCGGTTTCCGGCAGCAGCCGCAGGATCGACATCAGCAGCACGCTTTTACCGCTTCCTGTTTCCCCCACCAACGCGATCTTGGCACCGTCCGGTACCGTCAGCGTCACATGCTCCACCGCCTGAACATCACTTTGATCGCTGAATTTTACGGATACATCTTTGATTTCCAGCATCGTTTCACCTCTTCTGTTGGCCATAGTAGCCCACCAGCATAAAACCCAGTACCGCAACGGAGGTGCAGATGATCGGTGGCAGATACCACCAATACTGTCCTCTGACCACTCCATTTCGGAAAAAAGCAAAATGAAGGATCGCGCCCCAGCTTTTCTGCGCAAATGCGCCCAGTCCAAGGAAACTTAAGGAAGCCTCGGTCATCATCGCCGCCGACACCGCCATTGCTCCCCGGGACAGGATGATATCCTTCAGATTGGGCAGCAAGTGCCTTGCCATGATCACCGCGTCACGCTGGCCGATGGCTTTCTCAATTTTGATAAAGGGTTCTTCCTTCAGAGAGAGAATGCGCGAACGAAGGATCCGTGCCGTCCCCGTCCACGAGGTAACGGAGATCGCGATCACAATGCTCACCAGCCCCGGCTTCAGATAGCAGATCAGCAGGGTGCTCAGCGCCAAGCCGGGCAATGCCATGGCAAGGTTCGTGATCCCCGTCACCGCTCTGTCCACGATGCCGCCGTACCATCCGGCGATCAGCGCCAGCACCGTTCCGACTGTTGTGACCACAATGGCAGCAAACACGCCGATCCCCATAGAGATCCGCGTTCCATAGATCAGCTCGCTGAAAATATCCTGCCCCACATCGTTGGTTCCCAGCAGATGCTCCGGGCTGGGGCGGGCATAAGTCTGTGCGCTGGTCGCCCCGGGGTCATAGGGGGTAATGTACGGCGCTAAAATCGCCACGGCGACAAAAAATACGATGATCACACTTCCAACCAGCATGGGGACATTGATTTTTCTCTTTTTCATGCCTGCTCCTCCTGCGCTGTGATCCTGGGATCAATGAATGCGATCACCACATCGCTGACCAGATTGGCCATCACCACACAGAATGCACTGACCAAAAAGCACAGCTGGGCCGTGGGGAAATCATGGTTGGACACCGATTGATAAAACAGCTGCCCCATCCCCTTCCAGCCGAAAATGGATTCGATCATCATGGATCCGGCCAGCAGGCTGCCCATTTGCATACACATGCTGGTCACATAAGGCAGCATGGCATTCTTCAGGACATGACGAAACAGCACCCTCCTGTCGGGCAGCCCCTTGGCGATTGCCGTCGTCGCATACTCTTCCCTGCGGATCTGGGATACGCTGCTCTTCATGGTCATAAAGTCCCCTGCCGTACGAAACAGGATCATAATCGCCAGAGGAAGTGCCATGTGATGCAGGATATCCATTGTTCTGGCCCATCCTGTGGTCATGCCGCTGGTCATACCGCTGATGGGAAACCACCTGAGATTGTAGGCAAACACCACCAATGCCAGTACACCGATGCAGTTGGTGGGCACGGTATTCAAAAACAGAGCTATGGGGGTCATGATCGAATCAAACAGTTTACCGGGACGCCATCCCGCGATGGTTCCCAATACCGCCCCCAAAATGCCGCCGACGATCCATGTGGGCACCGACAGGCGCAGTGTCCACGAAATGCTGGTGAGCACATTATCCAGCACCGGCTGTTTGTTGGAATAGGCGATCCCGAAGTCCAGCGTTACGATGCTTTTGAGATAGCGCAGATACTGCACCCCATACGAGTCGTTCAGTCCGTACTTCTCCTTCAGAAATTCCAGTTCTGCCGGGTCATGCTCCATCAGATAGTAGTATTCTTCCTGCCCCACCAAGTGCTGCAACGGATCACCCGGCATAAACCGTACCATAAAAAAGCTGATCGTGATCACCACATAGATCGTCAGCAGCGCCACCATGAGTCTTTTCAGCAAATGCCTTGCCATTTTTGAGACATCCCCGCTTTCCTAAAAAACGGGCTGCCTGTCGGATAGGGACGGCAGACAGCCCTGAGATCAGATTATTTTGCTGTCAGCGTATACCACAGCTCATCATTCACCACGCCCCAAGAAGGACGGTTGTACCAGTTTTCATACTTATCCGTCCGATAGGGGTAATAGCAGGGTGTCCAGCTCAGCGCCGTACCGAACAGGGTATCCGCCGCTTCTCTTTGCAGGTATTCGATGCACTCCAGATACTCCTCTCTGGAATGTGCCCCCAGCATACGCCACACGGTATCATTAAAGGTCTTGTCCGTGTAAGTTCCCCACAGCCAGGATGCGCTGCGCTCTGTGCCGGGCTTCGGCTCATACACATAGTAGCGGAATGCAGATGTATGCCGAGCCATACCGGCCGTAGTATAGCCGATGGCAATGTCGTAATTTCCCTCCAAGATATTCTTTTCCCACACCTCGGAGTTGACGATGATCTGCTGATCCACATAGGCCTTCACGCCCACTGCCGCCAGATTGTCGATGAGGACTTCTGCGATCCGGTTTCTCAGTTCCATGCTCTTGGAGTACTGGGGCACCACGAGGATCTGCATCTCAGATCCATCGGGAAATTCCCGCATCCCGTCGCCGTTTTGATCCAGATATCCCGCTTCATCCAAGATCTTCTTCGCCTCTTCCACATTCTGTTCAAACTGAGGCAGTCCGTCCACATACCCGATGCAGGTGGGCGGGATGATACCGGCGCAGGGGATCTGTGCCTCCTCACCGCCAATGGTCATGGACAGCAGTTTCCAATCCATCGCCTTGGTCACGGCAAGGCGGAACTGATAGTCGCTGCCGGCTTTTCTGGTCATGCCGAAGGTCAGCTGGTTGCAGCCGGAATACAGACTCTTGCCGGGATCTACCGCCGGGTCGGTGACCATGTCCATCAGGGTGTAGTCGATGGGAGAAGAATAGGCGTAGTAGCAGTCGATCTCTCCCGCATTCAGCGCCGCCATTACCGCGGTTGCATCGGCATAAGTCTTGATGGTCACGGATTCCACCGTAACATCCCCATGATAGTTATTCTCGGGGATCGCCTCATAATAAGATACCTGTGCGGCCTCATCGTGGGAAACCAGCTTATACGGGCCGCAACCAATGGCTGCCTCCGGCTCGTTGTAGTCCTTGTAATCCGGATTTCCTTCAAACTTCTCCCAGATGTGCTTGGGGATCATTCCCTGCATGGTAGCCGAGCCTACCAGCCATGCGTACACATCCGGCTGGCTGAAGGTAAGCCGTCCGCTGTCTTCGCCGGTTTTCTCCAAGCTGACCAAATTCATAAAATAGGTGCTCTTGGCGGTGTTCTCCAGAAAGCGGAAGGTAAATTCGATATCCTCCCATGTCACCGGCATGCCGTCTCCCCAAACCGCCGTTGTGGGCCAAGTGAAGTCCAGCACACATCCGTCATCGGAGATATCAAACGAAGTGAAGAAGTAGGGCTGCAATGTGCCGTCCTCTGCTTCGTAGATGAAATTTCCCCGGACAAACCCGGTATAATTGATCCGTCCGAAGATATCCGTTTGCGTCACGATGTTAAAGGTATTGTTCGGGGTCGTGGTGCCGATCACCAGATTTTTGACTTTCTTTACCTCTGTTCCGGCAGCTGTGCCGCCGGCAGATTCCGTGGCGGCCGGCTGGCTCTGCTGGCTGTCCGGATTCTGCTGTCCGCAAGCGCCTAAAACCCCCGCCAGCATGGCAGCGATCAGCACCAGACAGATGCTTTTTTTCATTCTCATTGTTTTCTGTCACCTTCCGTTTTTTGTTTGCTAAACACTGCCGCCTGCAAAAAAGGAGCATTATGCCAAGCTCGGCATAATACTCCTAAAAACAAAAAATCCCCTATCAGGTTTTCTTTCATTTCCCACACCGAAATGGCAGACACTGTCATAGGCAGGTCTCCTGGCTTCGGTTCGTCATGCTGATTCCCTTCTCAGACAAAGTCCAATGGTTATGAATCAGCACTCCCCTTTTACAGTAGAGCGGGCTGCTGCAGAATCTCACTGCATTCCCTTTTAAGCTCTGGATCACAGAGCACCTAAGACGCACTATTTAGTTCTTCTCGATTATATGGCATACGGCGCCATTCGTCAAGAGTCGATTCTCTCCCGAAGCATAAAATCGTTTCTTCCACCCGCATTCGGAGCTAAGGATCTTTTTCCCGCCCCACAGACCGCAAAAGACCGATAAAAGATCCTGCGTGCCCTCTTGCGGATCGGATCTGTTTGTGCTATAATGACGCCATATGTAAAAAGCAAAGAACGGGCTGTCCCGCTATCGTTCAGCGTTTTCAGAGAGGGTGGATCTGGTGCGAACCATCCAGCGCTGGTATCGGGGCTTTCTCCCGGGAGCTGCCGCCTGAAATCAGCAGTAGGGTGTGCCGGCCGGACGCCGTTATGAGTCCAAGATGTGTCTGCATCTTTTAAGGCGCGCATTCTCCGAATGCGAATTGCGGGTGGTACCGCGGAAGATCCTTCGGTCTTTCGTCCCCTTTTTCGGGACGAAAGACCGTTTTTTCTTTGTAATCAACTTTCTTAAAGGAGAGAATTCCATGAAACAGCAATTGGAACAAATCAAGTCCACGGCTTTGGCAGCCCTGGATGCTGCCCAGACTCCGGCGGCTCTGGAGGAGCTGCGGGTCAAGCTGCTGGGTAAAAAAGGCGAATTGACCGCCGTTTTGAAGCAGATGGGCAAACTCAGCCCTGAGGAGCGCCCCGTGATGGGTCAGCTTGCCAACGCTGTACGGGCGGAGATCGAGCAGAAGCTGGAGTCCCGCAAGGCTCAGATCCACGCCGCTGCGCTGGAAGCCAAGCTGGCTGCCGAGCGGATCGATGTCACCGTCCCCGGCACTCAGATCTCCATGGGGCATCAGCACCCTATGAACATGGTGCTTCAGGAGATCAAGGACATTTTCGTTGGCATGGGCTATCAGGTGGTGGACGGTCCGGAGATCGAACTGGCCGACTACAACTTCACCCGGCTGAACATCGAGGAGGGGCACCCTTCTCGTGACCGCTCCGATACCTTCTACTTCACCGACGATGACTCCGTCCTGCTGCGCACCCAGACCAGCCCCATGCAGATCCGTGCTATGGAGATCTCCGAGCCCCCTATCTGCATCCTCGCCCCCGGCCGTGTATTCCGCAAGGACGAGGCCGATGCCACCCACTCCCCCATGTTCCACCAGATCGAGGGACTGGTGGTTGCCGAGGATATCACCATGGGCGATCTGAAGGGCGCTCTGGTGACGGTGATGCAGCGGATCTACGGTCAGGATCTTCAGATGCGGTTCAGACCCCATCACTTCCCCTTCACCGAGCCCAGCTGCGAAATGGATATGCAGTGCCACAAGTGCCACGGCACCGGCGAGGTGGACGGTCAGGTCTGCTCCACCTGCCACGGCGAGGGCTGGATCGAGCTGCTGGGCGCCGGCATGGTGCACCCGGAAGTTCTGTCCAACTGCGGCATCGACCCGGAGAAGTATTCCGGCTTTGCCTTCGGCATGGGACTGGAGCGCATGGCAATGGGTCGGCTGCGGATCAATGACCTGCGTCTGATCTTCGACAACGATATTCGGTTCCTGAACCAATTTTAAGGAGGATATCCCATGAAACTCAACAGAAAATGGATCAATGAGGAGTTCGTGGATCTGTCCCATGTCTCCGATAAAGAATATGTGGAAGCCATGACCGTCTTCGGTCAGAAGGTGGAAACCTACGAGCGTATGGACGCTGAGATCAAGAATGTGGTGGTGGGCAAGGTGGTTTCCATTGTCCGCCACGAGAATTCCGACCACATGTGGGTGTGTCAGGTGGATGTGGGGCAGGAGGAGCCTGTCCAGATCGTCACCGGCGCCCAGAATGTCCACGAGGGAGATCTGGTTCCCGCTGCGCTGCACAACTCTTGGCTGCCCGGCGGCGTCCACATCACCAAGGGCAAGCTCCGTGGAGAAAAATCCAACGGTATGCTCTGCTCCTTCCAAGAGCTGGGTCTGACGGAGAACGACCTGCCCGGCGTCTTTGCCGACGGCATCTGGATCCTGAATGACGAAAACTGCGTCCCCGGCGATGACATCAACAAAGTCATCGGCAACGATGATACCGTGGTGGATTTCGAGATCACCAACAACCGCCCCGACTGCTACTCCATCATCGGTCTGGCTCGGGAATCCGCCGCCGCCTTCGGCAAGGTCATGCGCCACCACGAGCCTGTGGTCAAGGGCAGCGGCGAAGGCTCTATCTTTGAAAAGCTGGATGTGGAAGTCCCCGCTGAGGATCTTTGCAACCGCTACTCCGCCCGGATGGTGGCCAATGTGAAGGTCGGTCCCTCCCCCAAGTGGATGCGCCAGCGGCTGCGTGCCAACGGCATCCGTCCCATCAACAACATTGTGGACATCACCAACTATGTCATGCTGGAATACGGTCAGCCCATGCACGCCTTCGACTACCGCTATGTGACCTCCGGTCAGATCGTAGTGCGTCGAGCCGTCGAGGGCGAGAGCCTGACCACGCTGGACGGTGTGGTGCGCCCCCTGAAGCCGGGTATGCTGGTCATCGCCGACGGCGAAAAGCCCATCGGTCTTGCCGGTATCATGGGCGGTGAGAATTCCGAGATCCGTGAGGATACCGTGTCCGTGGTATTCGAGTCCGCCAACTTCAACGGCACCTCGGTGCGCCAGACCGCTCTGGCGCTGGGTATGCGGACGGAGGCCTCCGGCAAGTTCGAGAAGAATCTGGATCCCATGATGACCGTCCCCGCCGTTCAGCGTGCCTGCGAACTGGTGGAGCTGCTGGAGTGCGGCGATGTGATGGACGGCACCATCGATGTGATCAACTATGTGCCCCAGCCCAAGACTCTGCCCTTGGAGCCGGACAAGATCAACCATCTCCTCGGCACCCAGATCCCTCGGGAAGACATGGTGAAGTATCTGAACCTTCTGGAGATCCCTGTGGAGGGCGATGAGATCCAAGTCCCCTCTTGGCGTCCCGACCTGAACCTGATGGCAGACATTGCCGAGGAAGTGGGCAGAAGCTACGGCTATAACGAGATCCCCACCACCGCCTTCAAGACCTCCACCCAAGGCGGCTACACCCCCATGATGCTTGCTGAGAGCAAGGCCGGCACATTGTGCCGTGCCCTGGGCTACAGCGAGATCATCACCTATTCCTTCGTTTCCCCCGCCATTTTCGACCAGATCCGGCTGCCGGAGGACTCCCCCCTGCGCCATGCTCTGCGGATCCAGAATCCTCTGGGCGAGGATACCTCCATCATGCGTACCATCGCCCTGCCCTCCATGCTGGATATCCTGTCCCGAAACAACGCCTACCACAACAAGAGCGCCAAGCTGTATGAGCTGGCGAAGATCTATCTTCCCGTGGAGGATCAGGCGCTTCCTGAGGAGCCCAAGATGCTTCTGCTGGGCACCTATGGCGCCAATGAGAACTTCTACACCCTGAAGGGGGAGCTGGAAGCCATCATGACCGGTCTGCGTCTGCCTAAGGCCAGCTACACCGCCGTTCAGGACAATCCCTCCTACCATCCCGGCCGCTGCGCCATGGTCAGCGTGAACGGCGTGGAACTGGGCTATATGGGACAGGTGCATCCTCTGGTGGCGAAGAACTACGGCTTTGACGGCGAGGTCTACTGCGCCGAGATCAACTTCACCAAGGCATTCCAGCTTCGACTGCCGGAGCCTACCTTCACCCCGCTGCCCAAGTACCCCGCCGTGTCCCGGGATCTTGCCCTGATCTGCGACGAAGAGATCACCGTGGCGCAGGTGGAGGATGTGATCGTCGCTACCGCCGGCAAGCTGCTGCGTCAGGTCAAGCTGTTCGATGTGTACCGCGGTGTGGGCGTGCCCGAGGGGAAGAAGAGCCTTGCCTTCTCTCTGGAACTGCGTGCTGATGACCGCACCCTGACCGACGCTGACTCCGAAGCTGTGACCACCAAGGTGCTCAGCGCGCTTGCCGAAAAGCTGAACGCCGTGCTGCGCTGACCCCTTTACAAAATATTTACCGTTTGCCACCTTTACATATTCGAATGTTTGGGCTATAATAACATCTATATAGCACACATGAAGGAGGTCGGTCATATGACAGATAACACCATCAAATTCACCGTTCCCTGTGATGACAAGGAGAATATGCGTCGGATCCTGCACTGTGTATTTGATGCCCTGAGCGAGAAGGGCTATAACCCCATCAATCAGATCGTGGGCTATCTGCTTACCGAGGATCCCACCTACATTACGAATTACAATGGTGCCCGCAGCATGATCTGCAAGCTGGATCGGGACGAGCTGCTTCAAGAATTGGTGCAGCACTACCTGTTTGACAGGTAATTCTTCGTGATTTATGGGGCTTTTGCAATGCAGAAGCCCCATTTCCATGGCACCGCCAGTCCGTTACCCACCCCCGACCGGCTGCCCGCCGGTCCCCACAGATAAGGAGGTTCCAATGGCAGAACAAAATGGTTTGATGTATAAGGGTCGTCCCCTGATGCGTAAGGATAACCTGATCTATTACGGCTCTATGGCTGATTCCCACATCGTCATGCTTCAGATCCTTGAGACCAAGAAAGTCCAAGATCTGGATGTGGCGACCAAGGTCTCCATCCAGCTTCAGCTCACCGATCCCAACGCAAAGGGTCGCGACCGTGTGGTCAAGCGCGGTGAGAAGGACGGTCTGTACACCGCTCTTGATTTCGGCTCCGTTTGGCTGGAGCGGGCTCTGGCCGGCAAGTAACACCATAAAAAAATAACCGGAAGCTTCGGCTTCCGGTTATTTTTTATCCATCGGGTCATACTACCCTCAGAAATGAGGGATGAATATGACGGCACAAAATAAAATCGGCAGACGCACCTTCCGCCCCGGTGAGCATGTCTGCATCAGCGCTTGGGCCAGCGTTGCCGGGAAGAAAGAATCCGAGGGCCCGCTGGGACACCTGTATGATCTGACCTCCTCCGACACCAAGTTCTCGGAGAAAAGCTGGGAACAGGCAGAGAAGAAAATGCAGCAGCTTGCTCTGAATACCCTTCTGGATAAGGCGGGCATCACCCCGACGGATGTGGATCTGGTGTATTCCGGAGATCTTCTGAACCAATGCATCGGCTCTTCCTTTTCCCTGCGCAATACCGGCATTGCCCATCTGGGGCTGTACGGTGCCTGCTCCACCATGGCAGAGAGCCTGCTGCTGTCTGCCATCACCGCAGGCGGGGGCTATGCCGATCGGGTGGTGGCCATGACCTCTTCCCACTTTGCATCCTCCGAGCGGCAGTACCGCTTTCCTCTGGGCTACGGCGGTCAGCGCACCCCCACCGCCCAATGGACCGTCACAGGAAGCGGTGCCGCCTTGGTAGAGCGCCGCAGCGGAACTGTGGAGATCACCGCCGCCACCGTGGGCACCGTTACGGATTTGGGGATCACCGACCCGGCGAACATGGGCTGTGCCATGGCGCCTGCCGCCTTCGACACCATACGGACCCACTTCGACGACACCCACACCGGCCCGGAGGATTTCGATCTCATCGTCACCGGAGATCTGGGTTCGCTGGGCAAGGAAGCACTGATGTACCTGTTCCGCAAGGAAGGGATCAGCATCGGGGGCAAATTGACCGACTGCGGCACCATGGTCTTTGATGCTCAGAAGCAGGATGTCCACTGCGGCGGCTCCGGCTGCGGATGCAGCGCCATTGTGCTTTGTTCGGAACTGCTGAGCAAGCTGCAAGCCGGAAAGCTGAAGAAGATCCTCTTCTGCGGCACTGGAGCGCTGCTCTCCCCCACATCCACCCAACAAAATCTGCCGATCCCCGGGGTCTGCCACGGGGTCTGCATTCAGTCCAGGAGGTAAGTCATGGAGTATCTGAAGGCTTTTGTCATAGGGGGCTGCCTGTGTCTGATCGGTCAAGTACTGATCGACCTCACCGGTCTGACCCCCGCACGGATCCTTGTCAGCTATGTGGTCGTCGGTGTGGTGCTGGGCGCGCTGGGGCTGTACCAGCCTCTCATCGATTTTGCCGGCGCAGGAGCCAGCGTTCCCCTCACCGGCTTCGGCAGCACTTTGGCCAAGGGGGTGCGGGAAGCGGTAGATGAAGTCGGGCTGCTTGGGGTCTTTACCGGCGGACTGAAAGCCACCGCCGGAGGAATCACCGCCGCCATTGCCGCAGGACTGGCGGCAAGCTGCCTGTTCCGCCCCAAGGACAAAACATGATCCTGGCTCTCATTCGTCGGCGTCGATGATCCGCCCCTTGCCGCTGCCGGAGTCGGTGCAGGAACCGGCCTTGAAATGGGTATAGAGATTGCCCGCCCCAAAGACGATGAGCACCAATCCCACCACCGTCATCACGATCCGGGAACTGGTCAGCGGAGAGAAGATCAGGATCAAGCCAAACACCATGGTGAGGATGGACAGCACCAGCCCCGGCACCCACAGGCCACCGCCCCGGCGCAGGCGAAGGGCATCACCCAAGGCGCCCAATCCCTGCGCCGTCAGCAACACCCCCAGCAGAACGCCGAGAATGGATGCCAGCGACAGGGGGTGACGCAGGATATAGATCCCCGCCGCCAGTACAAGTCCGCTGCCGATCATTGTCCCAAAGCCGAATGCGGGCCAGCTGAGTACACCAATGAGCAATCCTGCGCTGCCGCCGATCATCAGAACCCACGCAAGGATCACCGCTACGGTACTGGATCCAAAGTCCGGGAACAGTAGCAGCACCAACCCCAGAACGATCAGTGCAATCGAGCCCCACCGAGCCTGAGCCAAATGTTTTGAAATATTGTTTTTCATGAGGATCTCCCCTTTCTTGTCTCCATCATACTCTGCCGGAGCACATTCGTCAACCGGCAGCATTTATTTTTACACAACTCCGGCAGTTCTATTCCCCCGCCTTGGTGCGTAGTCTTTTGCAAAAGGAGGGGACGCCAATGGAACGACCTGCCGTAAGCGTGAATCATAAAGTCGTGCTGGATCAGCGCAGTAAACTGGAGCTGACCGGTGCAACGGAGATCCTGCGGTTTGAAGAAGATGTGGTGGAACTGAACACCTGCTGCGGCATCATGACCGTTCTGGGGGAGGATCTGCGGCTGAAGTGCCTGTCACTGGACGACGGTGCCGTGATGATACAAGGCAAGATCCAAACCATAGAGTATGCCGATAAGCGGCCTCGCCGGGGGCTGTTCCGATGATCCCACCGGAGCTTGCCGCCCAGCGCCTGCTGTACAGTTTTCTTATCGGCGCGGCGCTGGGGCCCTGCATGGCATTCCTGTCCCCCCTGCGGCGGCATTGTCCGGTATTATATCAGCTTCTTGTGTGCGCATCGCTGCTGCCGGCATGGCTGTACCTGACCTTCGCCGTCTGCGGCGGGGATATTCGCCCGGGTTGTCTGGGCGGGTGCATCTTGGGATTTCTGCTGTGGCTGTGGCTCCTGCACCCGAAGGCCGCCGCCCTTTCCCGGCATTTTTGGCATGGATGCGGCAAGGTCTGCCGCAAGTTGATCCTGCCCGTACACACTTTATTTAAAAATTTTTGCAAAAAAGGAAAAAATCTCTTTGCAAATATGAGAAAATGGGGTACAATAGGATGGAGTAAGCGTTGTCCCAGTAGACACGCATCCGGAGGCCCCATTTATGAAACATCTTCAAAAGCAGCAGCGCTGCGCCCATCCCCGCGCCAAGATCGTGGTGATCACCGCCATCGTATTGTCTACGGTGACTCTGACTGCTCTGCATCTGCGCCAGATGGAAGCACAGGCTCGGCTTCAGGCGCTGCAAGATCAAGCCGCCTGCTTGGAAGCCGAAAACGCCGAACTGGATCGCCAGATCCAAAGCGTCGGCAGCGTAGAATTCATCCGCCGGATCGCTCTGGAGGAGCTTCATCTGGTAGACCCCGGAACCATCATCATTGAAGAATCTGAATAAGCATGGAGGAAACAAACATCAGTATGGAGTTAACCGTCGGAGCCGTCCTTGAGGGCAAAGTAAAATCGATCACCAATTTCGGCGCATTCGTTGCGCTGCCAGACAACAAAACGGGCATGGTACATATTTCCGAGGTGGCCAACGCCTATGTCAGCGATATCCGCCAGCATCTGACCGAAGGGCAGGATGTGAAGGTCATGGTCATCGCTGTGGATCCCGCCGGGAAGATCAACCTGTCCATGAAGCGGTTGGAACCCAAGCCGCAGGCAAATGGTTCCCGTCCCGGTTTCCGTCGGGATCAGAACGCCAACGGTGGTTCCGGATCCTTCCGCAATTCGGCTCCCCGTCCCCATACCCCTCGGAGCAGCGCTCCCGTGCCGCCTCCCGCACCCAAGACTGCGGATCAGCTCTTTGAGGAGAAGCTGAAGGCATTCATGAGCGAATCCGACAGCAAGATCTCCTCCATTCGGGCCTACTCCGACCATCGGACCAAGAGCCGCAGACGATAAATCCCCGGGCTGCTGCCGTGTGCAGCAGCCCTTTGCTTTCATGGAAGGGTTCAATACTTATGTCTAATGTAATGATAACCGGTGGATCTCGCGGTATCGGTGCAGCCGCCGTCCGACGGTTTTGCGCCGCCGGTCACCGGGTCTGGTTTCTCTATGAGAAGCAGACCGCCATGGCTCAGGCGCTGGCGGAGGAAACAGGCGCCATCCCCATTCAGGCCGATGTATCCTGCAAGAATCAGGTGCAGGCCGCCTTTGCACAGGCCGGTCCAGTGGATATTCTGGTCTGCAACGCCGGGATCAGCATGACCGGACTGATGAGCATGATGCCGGAGGAAGACTGGGATCGGATCTTCGATGTGAATGTGAAGGGCATCTACCACTGCGTCAACGCCGTCATGCCCGGCTTCCTTGCCAAGCAGTCCGGCTCCATCGTCACCGTCAGCTCCATGTGGGGGCAGGTGGGGGCAAGCTGCGAAGCCGCCTACTCTGCCACCAAGGGTGCCGTCATTGCGCTGACCAAGGCGCTGGCGCAGGAATTGGGCCCCTCCGGCATCCGGGTCAACTGCGTCGCCCCCGGTGTGATCCTTACGGATATGTGCGCCGATGTCGCCCCTGACATTCTGGAGGAGCTGCGCCAGAGCACCCCTCTGGGCTGCAACGGCACCCCTGAGGATGTGGCAAAGTCCATCGAATTTCTCGCCTGCGCTCCCTTTGTCACCGGGCAGGTCTTGGGAGTCAACGGAGGATATGTGCTGTAATCCCTGCCGAATCCCTCGGCATCTCATTTCTATTTTCTACATTAGGAGGAATCGTTATGAAAATTTCCGTTGCCTGCGATCACGGCGCACTGGATCTGAAGAATCAAGTCAAGGCGCATCTGGAAGAGCTGGGGCATGAAGTCATGGATTTCGGCACCCACACCACCGACAGTTGTGACTACCCCGATACCATCGCCCCTGCCGCACGGGCCGTCGCCAACGGCGAATGTGAGCGGGCCATCGTTCTGTGTACCACCGGCATCGGCGCTTCCATCGTCGCCAACAAGGTCAAGGGCGTTCGCTGCGCCCTGCTCAGCGATGTGCTGTCCGCCCGGATGACCCGCCTGCACAACGATACCAATGTGATGGCGCTGGGCGCCGGCATTGTCGGCAAGAACCTTGCCATGGAGATCGTGGATGTCTGGTTGAACACCGAGTTTTCCCATGACCCACGGCATCAGCGCCGCATCGACAAGCTGACTGCTCTGGAAGGCTGAATATGAAGCATCCCCCTATTTCCCGTGGAAATAGGGGGATTTTTGTATCATTCTTCCGAAGTCTGGAAGGTAACAACATCATCCATGGTCTTGCCCATGGGATAATAGAAGATGTTGTCTCTTCCGGGAGACAGGGACTGCGCCAGACCACGCTTGCCGTACACCGCATAGGTACGGAACAAGATGGGGATCAGCTGACCGTCCTCCATCACCATCTGATGCAGGTTATAGAAGTTGCCGCTGTTTTCCAGCGCATTCAGACACAGGGTATACAACACCGAGTCATCCATACCGCCATAGCTGAGGGCTCCATAGGGAGCAAAGAATTCGCTCAGATCCATGGACGAGGACAGCTTGGTCTGCCCCAGATACAGGTCAAAATTGCCTGCCAACAGCCGCTCACGGAAATAGGAAGTGGAATTATCCACCACCGTGACCACCAGACCGCACCCGGTCAGCTCCTTGGCGATCCGACGGGCCACCTGAAGCCGGACTGTATCGCTGTTATTGACACAGAGCGTGACCTCCTGCCCAACCATACCGGCATTGATGATGGCACTTTTCAGCTTGGAAGGATCGTACTTGATCTTGCTGGCCAGCCCCCGGTGGTAGAATGGTGATCCGGGAGAAGCCGGCAGCGTTGCGATCATGCCAAAGCCCTTGTAATGCTCCTCCAAGATCCCGGCACGGTCAACAGCAAACGCCAAAGCGCTGCGGATCTCCGGATTGGAGAACACCGGGCTGGACGCATTGGTCGCCAGATACAGGAAGATGCCGGTCTCCTCCTCCCACAGCTCGTAGTCACAGCGGTACTCTGCATAGGTCGCCGCACCGGGGTCTGCCGTGGCAAGCCCCACATCCTCAAATTCAAATGCATCCCGAATCCCTGCGGGATTATTGAATGCCCGCAGCGTGATGAGATCATTGGTGATAGGAAGCTCCACATGACACCACCATCCGGTGTTGCGCCGCAGCACCATACCGCTCTGGGTCTTTTCCACCCGATAGGGACCGGAACCAATGGGCATTTCCTGCTCCAAGGTATCCTTTTTTACAATGGGAATGGTCAGCAGCATAGGCAGATTCTCATAGGAGACATAGCTTGCCACCCGGATGGTACGCTCATTGACCAATGTGACCTCAGAGATCTGATCGAAGCGCCCACGGAAATAGTCGCTTTCCCGGGCATATTGGAGACTCGCCACCACATCCTCTGCCGTCAGGGGTGTCCCATCGGAAAACACCGCAGGTTCCAGCTCAATGGTGTAGACCGACAGGTCTTCAGAGACGGTGACAGCGCTGCAAAGCTGAGGTTCTACCTCATAGCTGCTGTTCATCACGAACAGGCTTTGGTACAACAGAGAGAACAGCATCCGGTTGTTGAAGCTGGTACACAGGTATGGATTAAATCCTTCCTTCGGGTAATAGGCCAGCGTAAACTCCGACTGCTCCTGATCCTCCCCCTCCGGCTGGGTCTGCTCCGGCTGGGTGGGTTTGGTTTGATCCGCCAAACCGTCCCCAGAGGGGACATATGCCTTGTCCGAAACGCAGCCTGCCAGCATACCCAGCAGCATAGCCAAACAGACCACAATGGCAATCTTTTTCATGGGGCATCCTCTCCTTTGCAGACAATGATCGCCGCCATGG
>CALADI010000026.1 GCA_937890525.1 uncultured Clostridia bacterium
TCGCCGCCAAAAAGGGGCTTGCTTCAGCCTCTGTCCCACGATCTTTTCGCCAATCGTCGGAAAAGTGATCTGTCAATCCTAAAGTGAGAAGAATTTAAGCATTGCTCCCCAAAATGGCTTGACATTTCCGCCTCTAGTTGCTAATATACTCATAGACGAAAGTTTACCGCTGACCAATATGCGGTATATAAATGGTTGGGTCGAAAGTTTACCGCTGACCAATATGCGGTATATAAGTGGTTGGGTCGAAAGTTTGAATCCTCCGCTCTTGCGGAGGATTTTTTCGGTCATGCTAGAAAGAGAGATATTTCTATGAATACGGCATCCTTTTATATCATCAAAGATGAGTTCTTTCAATTTGCAAATGAACCATATCTGAAAGGGAATAAGAATCAGAGTAGACCTCATTATTATTGTTTTGAAGAACAGGATTCTGGTATTTTCTGGATGATCCCGCTTTCTTCCAGAGTGGACAAGTACAGGAGAATTATTGAAAAGAAAGAGCATTCGGGAAAGCGGTGCGATATCCTGCATATTGCAAAACTCGACAACGATAAAGAAAGCGTTTTTCTGATTCAAGATATGTTCCCGGTAACTGCCCAGTACATTGATCGGCAATTTACCCTTGCAGGAAATCCCATGATTCTATCTAGCCAGCATACCGTTGATGCCATCGACAGGAAAGCCCGGCGTGTTCTGGGTATGCTAAAAAGGGGCGTAAAATTCACACCAACGCAGCCTAACGCTTTGGCAATCCTTGAGAAACTGAAAGAGAAATAAAGCTGTCATATGGAGGTGTTCAGCCATGTGCTATCTGATTGCCAAAAAAGTGGATGATATCGGTTCGGTTGCACTTCAAACCGATCTCGGACAGCATTTAGTTGATTTGAAGAAAAGTCTCATCGAAAAAGTAGGCTACGATCGGATCCAGTTGGTTACGATCAGCAGGCCTTCCGCATACGGCGAATATGAGCCATTCCGTTTTGCAGAAAACGAAGAAGATTTCATTAGAGCCGTTGAAAGAATGTAATCATCAAGTATGAACGAAACCAGTCCCGACCGGGGCTGGTTTTTTCCGGGGTTTCGGATGATAAAACGCAAATCATGAATATGTCGCTTGACTTTTAGCATAATTATGATAAAATAATAGCAAGGAGGATGATAGTATGAATATGATTAGACCTGTTTCTGATTTGAGAAATAACTTTGCTGACATTTCAAAGACGGTACACGAAACCGCTCAACCCGTTTTTCTGACAAAAAATGGATATGGAGACATGGTTGTTCTGAGCATGGAGGCATTTGAAAACCTGCAATTTGATAGCGAGGTATATTTCAAGTTGCAGGAAGCCGAGAGAGAAGCTGAGCTGACGGATCAGCGATATTCCTCCAAAGAGGTTCTGAAAGCGATGAAAGCCGCTATTGGAGGAGAGCAGATTGTATAGTTTGCAGTATTTGCCTGTTGCCCGTAGAGATATGCTTGAAATCGTTCGGTATATCAGCATGGATCTTCAAAACCCGAATGCGGCGGATCGGCTGGCGATGAATCTGATCGAAGCTGCGGAAGGTGTATGTGTGTTTCCGTATGCAGCTCCTGCATATCAGCCAATCCGTCCATTGAAACATGAGTATCGAAAACTCGTGGTGCAGAATTACCTGATGCTCTATTGGGTGGATGAAGAAAAACAGCTGGTGACAGTTGCTCGTGTGGTCTATGCGAAACGAAACTATGATCGCCTGTTGAAATAATGGAAGAAAATGAACGAAACCAGTCCCGACCGGGGCTGGTTTTTTCATATCAAAAACACAGAAACGGAGGAACAAAAATGTTATCTTTAGTGAGTAGTGTCTAAGCTGTTAGGCGGTAGCGCCACCCGCAAAAAGCTTGTAATGCCAACGGTTTTCTAGGTTTTTGAGTGTATTGACACTTACTTAGAACAAGTCATAAAAAGTGAATATTTTTAAGTAAAACAACTGTTTACCTTTTGCTGAACAAATGGTAGAATATACCTATAAGGCGAACACTTGTTCTTTAATTTGGTAAGTGAAAAAACAGTTGGAAGGAGAAAAATCGTGGAACTTCATGTTTTAGACTCTGGAAAGGTGACAGTTGTTTTACTGGATAACAGTATGAAGATCGTTAAACCTGTATACGACTTCCTTACATTTCAGCAACAGAAAAGCAAAGCGGATAACACCTTACTTGCAAATGGCAGAGACCTGTGCCTGTTCTGGATCTTTCTCGAAAAGAACGGGTATGCCTACGATCAGGTTACACCTCGGATGATTGCTGAGTTCATCGACTTCCTCCGTGGGGGTGGCGATATGCAGGCACTTTACAAAGAAAGCAACAGAAGTAACCGAACTATCAACCGTATTCTCAGTACCGTGCATACCTTCTATCAGTACCAGGCAGATATGCAGGAAATTGACACCCCCATGCTGATGCACGAAGTCAACAGGCCACTCAATATGTTTAAGGACATCCTGGAACATGCCAGGACAGACAATAAGACCAAGCAATCTATCTTTAAGCTGAAAGAAAGCAGCTATGCGGTGCATCTTGTAACAGATGCAGAGATGGACAACCGGCTGCGGAAAGCCTTTGAGCTGGGGATCCGGCACGGCGCTGCGGCAGATCGGGAGTCCATAAAGCGCAGCGCTCAGACGGATCAGGTGACACGGCTGCTGATTGTCTTGATGCGACGTCAGCACATCGATCTTGAGCAGGCCATGGCTACTTTTGAACTTTCGAAAGACGACCGCAAAATGTACCGGCTCATCATCGAGGGACGGCAGAAGCAGAGCCGGGGGTGATGAGATGGCCAAGATCGACCGGCTGCTTGCCGGACTGTGGGTCTGCCTCCTGCTGGCGGCTGTCCCGGCCGCACCGGCCGCCGCAGCCATGCCGGATGCCATGCTGACCGTGGCGGTTGACTATACCGATGGGCAGCATCCTCCGGAGGATCTGGAGCGTACCGCCTTTGCGCTTCGAGATGACGCAGGAGCGTATCTGACCGCAGAGCTGGAGTAGGATGGTGTATACCCCGCTGCACCGGCTGGACGGCGGATCTGGAGGGCGCTACGGCTCTTGTAGCTGGGGCGGATGGATCCATCTCCGTCACCGGGCTGAGTGCCGGTGACTATGGCCTGCTCCAGACCAATGGGATTGAGGGCTATGATCTGCTGAGGGAGTCCCCGATCCGGCTGGAGGAGGGACTGACCAATCAGGTTACGGTGCGGATCCCGCCGGAGCTGAAGCTGCCGGATCTCTATCCCACGCATCGGTTCTGGGCGCTGGCGCTCTTGAGCGTGGGTCTATTGATATTTATCCTGGCACTTATTTCCCGTGTCCAGAGATGATGAGATCACCTTCGGCTTGAACAGTACCAGTAAAAACGGAAAAGGCACTCGGAAAATAAACCGAGTGCCTTATTCCTACTTTCCGAACAAGTCGCTGTGTGTTCCTGTTCTGGATAATGTCAAGACGAGCAAATCATCCTCAATTCGATAGACCAGCAGCCAATCCGGCTGAATGTGGCACTCACGATGTCCTACCCAGTTTCCGGTCAAAGCGTGATCTTTATTCTTCTCTGGAAGCTGTTCGCCGCTTGCAAGTTTGCGAACAATGTCGTCAAGAAGATCAATATCAAGATGGCGTTTCATCGCCAGCTTGTAGTCCTTCTTAAATTGATTTGTCCAAACAATGTCTAAATGTTTACTCATTCTTTCAACGCCCTCAATGCTTCCTCTACATCAGAGTAGCGTTTTACGGACGGATCACGGGCAATGTGTTCCGCTTCCAGCATTGCTGCAATCGTTTCCTTGTTCGGCTGTTCCATGCGGACATCAAAAGGAAAACCACCGACACGGAGAGACTGGCGAAGAAACACATTGATAGCGGTAGTCAGATTGACTCCCAACTCGCTGTACAGAGCTTCGCACTGCTTTTTAATATCACTATCCATGCGAACACTAAAATTTGTTGTAGTAGCCATGCTCGTCAACTCCTTTCTTCCCTATTGCACTTATATTATACGCATAATGCATTGCAATGTCAATGCATTAGACGAAATATTTACACAGATACTTTCACAAGAGGGAAATTTGAAAGTATTCCTTAAACGAGCTCCCCCCTTCTGCTTGTTTCGAAATCCGTTCCCTTAATTGTGTCGCAATAAATATACTTACAGGTGAAAAGCAACTGGTAAAAAGCTTTTTTATCAGTTATAACTGATAAAATTAAAATTCAGCAAGATCTGACGGATACACTTTAGAACACCAACTTCAGAAGTAAATAGATAGCACTCCCCTGCCCCGGCCTGCGTGGCCGGAAATAGCTCCAAGGTAAAAGCCTGGGGTATTTCTACAACCCAGCTAAGTTCGTATTGGTATCTTATGCCGATCATGAAGAGATTTTACAGAAAAGATTGCAATATCATAATTATTTTATTATAATTATTCTAGAATTATATCCGAAAAAACAGCTCAAAAAGAACAAAGTATCTATGAAACGGGAATCTAAGGAGGTATTGAAAATGCGTGAAGAGTACGATATCAAGAACTTGAATCCAAGATCGAATCCTTATTGCTACCCCGCCGTGTTCAGCTACAAGGATGGGGAGGAGATCTCCGTTGTGGTCCCGGATCTGGATGTCGCAACAAGCGGAGTAAACGATGAGGATGCCCTACTGTCTGCTCAGGAGCTGCTTGGCTGTGTAATGCACGGACTGGAGGAGGATGGATCCGAGATCCCCAGCCCATCGAGTCTGGATCAGCTTCAGCCTGCATCCAACGAGCGTATCGTCCTACTGGAGGTCGATATGTCCCCTATTCCCATAACAGAGTCTGATCCTATGTTCTCGCCAGAAACACGGAATACGATCTTAGAAGGACTTCAAACGCCCATCTGTGAGTGTCTTACAGAAGATGAAGTCGAATGGTAAAGTGAGGTCAAGGCAAATGAAATCACTTGAAGAATACCTGAAACTTCCATACCGTCTGGTTCTGACGCCAGATCCCGACGAAGGTGGGTATGTCGCATCGTATCCCGATCTTCCGGGGTACATCACCTGCGCCCCCACCATTGAAGCTGCCATAGCTGCAGTGGCCGATGCCAAGGAGAATTGGCTAGTAGCTGCAATGGATGATGATGTGACAATCAGGAAGCCTGCCGCTCCTTCTCAAGTATAGCGAACGGTATTGTAGCCAAAAAACCTACCTTCATGGTACCCCCCTGCCCCGGCCTGTGTGCCGGGCGGTATCCGAAGGAATAAAAATCGCCACCCAACTTCTGCACCATTGGTGCAGAAGTTCCGGCAGCGATCCAAACGAGGATGAAAATTTTCTCCGAAAAGGTATTGACATAGGTATATACCTATGCTATAATGGAATCACATAAAGAAAGAGGGTGTGGTCATCAGCGAACGTAAAGAAACACCGCAGCAGCGGTATGATAAAGCGCACACAGAGCGATTGTCCCTTAAACTTAACAGGGGCACAGATGCTGATATCCTTAAGAAGCTGGCAAATGTGCCCAGCAAGCAAGGATATATCAAGGATCTGATCCGGGCGGACATCGCCGCCAATGACAAGAAAGTATAAAAAACCGCCCATACTTGTTCCCTTCGGAACAAGTACAGGCGAAATTGTTCAAAGAATATTGACATTTTACTGCGAGAGCGGTAAAATAATAGAGAAAGAGGCAGATGTTCTGCTGACCGTTCCTCGGAGGATGTACAGATCCTTCAAAGAACCTTAATCAGGATCGATGCCAGTTCTGCCCTGCTCTACTTTTTCGGGGCAAGGATCAACACAGAGAATAATGGGTCTATCAAGCCCATGATCGGGCCAGAAAAAGACCCGCCTTACTACTGGTAATAGCAAGGCGGGTAAAGGCTTGTGACAAATGTTGCCGTTATCACAACAACATCTTAACAAACCAACACGGTTTTGTCAAGAGACAATTTGTTGTGACAGCGCAACCATAGCGAATCGAGAAGGCTGGTAGTCAGCCGATCAACGCCGTAACACCCCATTGCAGGAATGCTTGGAATGGTCATCCAAGGAGTGTAGCGTCTGACCAATCGACTGGTGAATCGCCCCAAAAGGGGTGTGCTCTGACCGCTGAGTGACGATAGTGATGTATCGGTCGCAGTAGGTTCTAGCAGAGAGACAAGTACTCCGATTCGTGTCTGTACAGATCACAGCAAATTGAAATGTAATGACGCATTTCCTAGGTGCTGAGATCTTCAACACCTAGGAAATTTGTCGTTATGGCGGAGCAGGAGGGATTTGAACCCTCGGTACCCTTGTGGGGTACACACGATTTCCAGTCGTGCCCGTTATGACCACTTCGATACTGCTCCGTGTTTTGTTTCGGCGTTCCGTGTCAGCCGACTCCCATATAATACACGATTCTCCATCAATTGTCAAGCACTATTTTTCATTTTCTAAAAAAATTATTTTGGCAGTCGATTCTTCATTTTGATTGCTATTTCCTGCCGGATGCTTTATAATGAATCGTAGGTAGAAAATGGAGGTGTTACAATGAAATTACCCCAGCCGGTTCGTTGTCAGATGCAGTTGGACGGTCGTTGGGCGCAGATTTCTGCAATTTCTATGGGATTATGCCTGTTTCTCCGGGCGGTATCCTATTTGGGGTTGACCAATCTCAACGATCTGAGCGGCTATCAGCTATTCAGCCAGTTGATTTTTCCCATGGCTATTGCCATCGGATTTCTCGTCCTGCTCAAGGGTATCAATCTGAATTCCCCCTTCCTTCTTGGTGTGATGTGCGGACTTTACGCTGTAGACTATCTTCTGGTGATGGAGCAAGGTGAGATCGTGTCCGCCGCATTGACTGCGGTGAACGCCGGGCTGTTCCTCGCTGTTGTGCTTGGCTTCCTTCAAGACAGCCGGTATGTGATGCTTTCAGGCGTAGTTTCTGTGGTGTATCGAGTCATTTTTGTGGATCTCATCGGGTATATCCTTCCCTTGTCTGATTGGTCGATCCGGGCATACTTGCCCATCCTTTCCAATCTGTTTGCCGTGGTGGCCATTGCTGCACTGGCTCCGGCACTTCAGCTCAGCCAGAGGAGAAAGCCCGAGCCGGAGGACGCCGATTAAATCCATCCATGCAAAAATACTCGATTCATTCATATGCCATGGCTGGATCCCCTCTCAACTCAAACACCCCGGACACTTCATTTTCAAGTGTCCGGGGTGTTTTTCTGTTTTTCGGAATCGCAGGTATGCGTTGCCTGCAATGTGGGCTTTCTGCTCAGTCTGCCCCCATCATGACGGGGATCTGGGAATAGTCCATCTGAGAACCATTGGCAAGGAAATAGATCCGATCATCCAGCAACAGAGCATAGTAGGACTCGCCCTCTTCATACACCAGTTGGCATAAATCTATGGCGTTTAATTCCTCATCGTAGAACATCTGGTCGATGGCTCTCAAATCCCCGGCGCTGCCATAGTGATTGGTCCCAAAGTCCGTATACTCCCTCCCATCAAGGGTGAAGGTAAACGAACTGCGGTAGTGCATTACCAGAGAAAAAAGCTCCGTCAGCTCAATGGATAGCTGGCATGTACCTTGCTTTTCTTTGTCTGCACGCAAGATGTCAGCATTGCCGCTGATCGCGTGCACACGGCGGATGGGAAAGAACAGGACTCCAATGACCACCACAGCGGCAACCGCGGTCGCCAGCAGCAGTTTTCTCTTCCTTGTCATCTGGCATCCCCTTTCCTGTGTGTAATGATCCGAGGATCACTCCAAGGGCTTCTTGGAATTCTCGATCATCTGGATCACCAAGTCCGCACAGTTCTCCACGCCCAAGGCGCTGGAGTCCAGACTGGCATGATAATTCTCTGCCATGCCCCATGTTCTGCCGGTGTAGTGCTGGTAATTGACTCTGCGGCGCTTATCCTTCTCGTTCAGACGGATCTCAGGACTCTTTTCCGACTCGCCGTAGAGCCGGACGATACGCTCGGCACGGAAAGCACGGTCGGCATAGATGTACACATTCAGAACATCTTCCCGATCTTTGAGAATATAGTCAGCGTTACGCCCAACGATCACGCAAGGCCCCTGCTCCGCCAGCTGGAGGATCACGCTGCATTGGATATTCCACAGAAAATCTGCTGTAGACAGACCATTCATCACACCGGGGACGCCCTGCGGCGCAAAGGCATAGGACAGGCGGCTCATCCCGGGAGAGTGCTCGCCATTCTCTTCCACAAATTTGGGGGCAAAGCCCGATTCCAGTGCGATCTGATCCACCAATTCCTTATCGTAGAAAGGAATCCCCAGTTTGGATGCGATCATGCGGCCCACGGTGCGTCCGCCGCTGCCAAATTCACGGGAAATGGTAATGATTCTTTTTTCCATACGAATGACCTCCTTGCGTTGGCAATGGGTTTACGCTTTTAGTATAGCGCTATGCACAAGAAATGTCAATTCCCAACCGTACAATATGGATGCAATCTATAAGTTTTTCCTTCCCCTAAACCAAGCCAAACGCTCTTGCCGTCCATGTGGTCATCAGGCACAGGATCACACCTACTATGGTGGGCAGCAGCGCCCCCACCAGCGTCCATTTCCAGCTCCCCGTCTCCTTGCGGATGGTCAGCAGCGTAGTGGAGCAAGGCCAGTGGTTCATCGAAAAGATCATGGTATTCAAAGCGGTGAGCCATGTCCAGCCATGATCCGTCAGCAGGTTCCGCATGGCGGTCAATTCCCCCACCTCCATCAAAGATCCCTGCGCCAAATATGCCATAGTCAAAATAGGCAGAACGATCTCATTGGCGGGAAATCCCAGAATAAACGCCATTAGGATCGCACCGTCCAATCCCATCCACCTGGCAAAGGGGTCAAGCGCCCCGGAAAAGGACTCCAGCAGAGTAACCCCACCCAAGGATGTATTGGCCAACACCCACAAAATCAGCCCTGCCGGTGCAGCCACCACCACCGCCCTGCCAAGGACAAACAAAGTCCGGTCAAATATGGAGCGAACCAGAACTTTACCCAACTGCGGCGGTCGGTAAGGCGGCATTTCCAAGGTAAATGAAGACCCTGTTCCCCGAAGCAAGGTGACAGACAGAAATTTAGTCATCAGAAAGGTCATACCTACCGCAAGCAGGACTGCCCCCGTCACTACAAGTGCGGTGCGGAATGATCCGCCCATTGCCCCTGCCGCTCCACCGAAGAACATGGCTCCAAGGGCGATCAGTGTGGGAAATCGACCGTTGCAGGGAACGAAGCTGTTGGTTAGGATCGCCAGCAGCCGCTCCCTCGGAGAATCGATGATCCGGCACCCCACCACCCCTGCCGCATTGCAGCCAAAGCCCATACACATACACAGCGCCTGCTTGCCGCAGGCATTGCAGCATTGGAATGGCTTATCCAGATCGTAAGCCACCCGGGGCAAATACCCGGCATCCTCCAGCAGCGTGAACAACGGAAAAAAGATCGCCATAGGCGGCAGCATCACCGACACCACCCATGCCATCACCCGGTACACCCCATGCACCAGCGCTCCATAGAGCCACCGGGGTGCACCGACGGCAAGGAACCAATCGGTCAGACGATCCTGAACCCAGAAAAGCCCAGCAGACAAAAGCTCCGACAAATCATTGGCTCCCACGATGGTGATCCAGAAGATTCCCGCCAACAGCGCAAGCATCACCGGGTAGCCTGTGCGCCTGCTGGTGAGCAGAGCGTCCAACCTTCGGTCTAAGCCGGAATAGGCGGGCTTCTGACGATGTACCGTCTTCTGCCCAATCTCCTCTGAACGGTGCACCAGTGCAGATACAACAGCATCTTTTAGATGTTCCGGGCATGTAAATCCCCCATCTGCCAGATGCTTGTGCGCCCGCTCCAGCGCCGTCTGAACCGGTTCATTGTCCAATGGATCTACACCTAAAAAATCCCGGATCCCTTTCAGAAGTCCCGGATCCGGGTCCAGCAGCTTCAGGCTCAGCCATCGGCTTGAAATCTGATGCTCACAAATGGGATCCAACGCCGGCTCTACGATTGCAATGGCGTCCTCAATTTCCCGAGCATAGACCACCTGAGCCGGATCATTCCCCTCCGGCATGCCATCCAAAGCCGCCAGAAGCGCTGACAGGCTCTTTTTCCTCCGTGCCGCCGTACCAACCACCGGAACACCCAGCTCCCGGGAGAGAGCTCCCAAATCGATGCAGATTCCCTTTCTTTTGGCCTCATCCATCAGGTTCACGCACACGATCACATTGGATGTGATCTCCAACACCTGCAAAACCAAGTTCAGGTTCCGTTCCAGACAAGTGGCGTCGCACACTACGACCACACCATCCGGCGATCCGAAGCAGAGAAAATCCCTTGCGATCTCCTCCTCTTGGGAGTGGGCCATAAGGGAATATGTCCCTGGGAGATCCACCAGTTCATAACTGTGAAGTGCTGTTTCGCATATTCCCCGTGCGTTGGATACCGTTTTGCCCGGCCAGTTTCCGGTATGCTGACGCATTCCGGTCAAAGCGTTAAACACCGTGCTTTTTCCCACATTGGGATTTCCTGCCAGCGCGACGATCTTACGATCCTCCGGCGCTCTGCGATTATCCATGTTCCTGCCCCCTATCATATCCGTTCCACCATGATGCTGCTGCAATCCTTTCTGCGAATGGCGATCACAGCGCCCCGGATCAAAAATGCGCTGGGATCTCCCATAGGACTCCTTCCAACGCACTGGATTTTTGCCCCGGGGATCAAGCCGATATCCAGCAACCGCCGACGCATCGCTCCCTGTGTCGCCAGACGCTGAATCTCTGCCCGCTGCCCGGGCAGGAGCCTATCCATCGTCATTTCATGGCTTTTCATATGTCCACCCCTCCCAGTATCCTGCAAAAATCTTTCGGCAATATGCTATTCCGCCAGAGCGCAGGATGTTCCTTCAGCTATGGGAGGATCCAAAGGGTCTGCACGACAAAAGGGCTTCCGAAGACATATCATGACTCCGAAAACCCTTTTTATCATATAGAACGAAATGTTAGAAGAAAAATGGATAGGAATCGTCTCTCATACTGCGATTCAAAATCTCATAAAAAACAGAAATAATAGATACCCACATATGATGAGCCACTCCGCTTTGGTAGCCACGGAGGTAGCCAAGGCAAAACAGGACAGGATTTTACGATTCAAAAAAGCTAGAAAAAAGCCCCGTTTCGCAACGAAACAGGGCTTTTTATGGAGCTAGTGACCTGACTCGAACAGGCGACCTTCTCATTACGAGTGAGATGCACTACCGACTGTGCTACACTAGCAAGCCTCCACAGTATATCAGCAAAACAAGAAAAAGTCAAGTCGAAATTCCGGAAGGAAAGGCAGACCGTGATCGCCACGGCCTGCCTTTGGTAATTAGACGATCTGCTCGACCTTGATGGTGTTGGTATTGCCGGAACGGCCAACGATGGGGCCGCCGGTCAGAACAACATTGTCGCCGGGCTTCAGGCCCATGACCCGTTTGGTATCCAGCAGAGCATGATAGAACATCACATCCATGGAGGAATAGTGCTCCACCATAACGGGGGTCACGCCCCAGCTCAGTGCCAGACGGCGCCAGATCTTGCGGTCAGTGGTCAGACCAACAATGTCGACCGGGCAGCGGAAGCGGCTGACCATGGTTGCAGTCTTGCCGGAAACGGAAGACACCGCGATCGCCTTTGCATTCACATCGATTGCCATAGCGCACACAGCATGAGAGATGGAATCCATCTTATTCTGAATGTGGAACTCGTTGTTGTAGAAACGCTTGTGATAGCTGGTCTTATTCTCCGTGTACTCACACACCTGAGCCATAGCCTTGACTGCCTGCACAGGATACTTGCCGGCAGCGGACTCGCCGGACAGCATCACAGCGGAAGTGCCGTCGTACACGGCATTGGCCACATCGGAGATCTCGGCACGGGTGGGGCGGGGATTCTGGATCATGGACTCCAGCATCTCGGTGGCGGTGATCACACGCTTGCCCATGATGCGGCACTTGCGGATCAGAGACTTCTGGATAGCGGGAACCTCGATGAAGGGGATCTCCACACCCAGATCACCGCGGGCGATCATGATGCCGGAACAAACAGAGCAGATCTCCTCCACATTATCCACACCGGAACGGTTCTCGATCTTCGCAATGATCTCGATATCGCTGCCGCCGTTGGCATCCAAGAACTCCTGCAGATCCAGAATATCCTGCTTGGTGGAGACGAAAGATGCAGCAATGAAGTCCACACCGTTCTTAATGCCGAAGAGGATATCTGCCTTGTCCTGCTCGGACAGGAAAGGACCGGTCATAACCTTGTTGGGGAAGCACATGCTCTTGCGGTTGCTCATCTCGCCGCCGACAACAACACGGCAGATCGCGTCGTTGCCCTTCAGCTCGGTGACCTCAAAGATAACCAGGCCATTGTTGACCATGATGGTGTCGCCGACCTTCAGATCCTGGATCAAACGCTTGTAGGAGACGCTGACGCGAGTCTCGTCACCCTCGATCTCGTCGACGGTAAAGGTAAAGGTGTCACCCTCGTGAACGAAAACCTTCTCGTTCTTAAAGGTACGGATACGATATTCAGGGCCCTTGGTATCCAGCAGCAGCGCAACAGGCTGATCCAGCTTCTCACGGACAGCCTTGATCAGATCGATCTTCCCCTGCTGTTCCTCATGGGTGCCGTGGGAGAAGTTCAGCCGGGCAACATTCATGCCGGCGTTGATCATCTCAGTCAGAGTCTGCTCATTCTGGCTGGAAGGACCAATGGTGCAAATAATTTTTGTTTTACGCATAACGATTCCTCCGTTATTTCTTTTGTGATTGATGCCTCTTTCATAAAATATTTTAATGCAGAATGATCGGAATGTCAATCCATTCTGCAATATTTGTCAAAGAGTAAAAAATTATATCAAGACAGGCGCAGATCAACGCCATAATGACGAATCCACGCGTCGATCTGGAGCAAATACGCAATGGTTTGCGGCGTACGCATCAGCTGACCATACCATGGCCACGGCATTTCCTCCTTGGAAAGTGCTTCCACCCGCTCCTTTTCCATCAGTTCCCACAGCGGCGCCGCAGGATCATTCATGAGCACGCTCAGCCTTTGGCGCATGAGATGCAGGTATTCCGGGTCATATGTCTTGGGATATGGGCTTTTTTTCCGCCACAAGATCTGCTCCGGCAGCAGCCCCTGAGCAGCAGTTCGAAGCAGTCCTTTTTCATATCCTCCGTGGTCTTTCATTTCCCATGGCACCCGATACAGGTACTCTGCGATGCGATAGTCACAGAAGGGCACACGCACCTCCAAGGATGCATACATGCTCATCCGGTCTTTTCGGTCCAAAAGAGTCTGCATGAACCATCGGAAGTTCAAGTTGACCATCTGCTTCATACGCCGCTCCAAGGGGCTGTTCTCCGGCAGGATGTCGCTCTCGTCCAAGGTCTTCCGGTACATGCTCATCACATACTCCTGTGCATGGATCTTCTGTGCAAGCCCATGATGCATCAATGCGCCCCGCTGGTCGGTGGATTGTGCCCAGGGGAACCCCGCCTGCTCCCGGATCTGGGGATCCCGGTACCACGGATAGCCCCCAAATATCTCGTCGGCGCACTCCCCTGACAGCGCCACCGTCACATGTTTTCGGATCTGCTTACAAAACAGCAGCAAGGAAAAATCCACATCCGCCATACCGGGCAGATCTCTTGCCATGGTCGATTCTTCCAATGCATCCGCCAGTTCCTCCGCAGTCAGCTTCACATGGTGTGCGCTGCAGTGCAGCGCATCTTCCATGATCCCGATGTAATCCGAATCGGCGCTGGGCTGAAACTTCCCCGGAACAAAAAACTTATCATTATTCTCGTAGTCCAGAGAAAAAGTATCCAGATCCTTTCCTTTTTTTCTCATTTCCCTTGCACAGATGGTGCTGATCAAACTGGAGTCCAGTCCACCGGACAGAAATGTGCCCACCGGCACATCGGCTTCCATCTGCCGTACCACAGCATCTTCCACCAATGCACGCACCCGCTCCACCGTCTCGGCAAAACTGTCGGTATGAGGAGCATCCCTTAGTTTCCAGTAGCGCCGGGTCTCCAGCTTACCGTTTTCCCAGACCGCCCAGCAGCCCGGTTCCAGTTCACATATCCCCGACAACACCCCGCTGCCCGGGATCCGTCCCGGACCAAGCAGGAGGATCTGCGCCGCCCCCTCCATATCCAGCACTCGAGGAACCCCCGGATACGCAAGAATGGTCTTGATCTCAGAAGCGAACAGCAGTCCGCCCCGGTAGAGGCTGTAGAACAAAGGCTTCACGCCGATCCGGTCCCGTGCCAAAAACAGCCGCCGGTCTCGCGATTCCCACACGGCAAACGCAAAGATCCCATTGAATTTCTCCAGACAGTCCCTGCCCCATTGGACGTAGGCGTGGAGCACCACCTCCGTATCGCAACGGCTGATGAATCGGTGCCCCAGTTTTTCCAGTTCCTGCCGAAGTTCCCCGGTATTGTACAGTTCTCCGTTGTAGATCAGCGAATAGGTGTTCTGCCCCAAATGCAGATGCATCGGCTGTCTGCCGCCCATCGGATCCATTACCGCCAAGCGGGCATGAAGCAGCGTTGCTTCCCGGTCAGTAAAAACGCCGAAGTCATCCGGTCCGCGGCGGTACATGGTACGGCGGAAGGTGTCGATGGTTTCGGGATTTGTTTCAAGATTCATGATTCCTGCAATGGCACACATAGCATATCCTCCTTTTTCCTCGCAATAGTATATGCGGAATGGCGCATCCTGTGCCGGGCATACTGTAATCGAGGTGATTTTACAATGAACGATCAGCAAATGCTCCGCCAAATCGCAAAGACCGCACAAATGGGGCAGGTCGGGATCCACGCCGTCATGCCCTATGCCTCCCAGAGCGCCCTGCGGCAGGCGCTCAAGTGTCAGCGGGCAGAATATATCAGTATCGAGCAGCAGGCACTGAATCTGGCGAAAAACAGAGGTTTCCGTCCCGGTCGGCTGTCCCCTGCCGCAAAGATGATGGCACAGCTGTCATCCAAAAGTCGGCTGATATCCGGTGACCGAAACTCCAAGATCGCAGGGATGATGGTGCAGGGCAGCACAAGAGGGATGATCGAGTCTCTGCAAAATGCCGGCAAATGGCAGGGCAGCGATCCCGCCATTGCATCATTGGCGCAGAAGCTGCTGGAGACAGAAGAGCAGAACCTCCAGCAGCTAAAGGGGTTCCTCTAATCACAATCCTCCGATCTCCTGCATAGCATACCCCGAAGTCATGAAAGGAGTGGTATGTCTTGTCAGGAGTCGGATACATACACATAAAAGCCTACACCTCCCGGGCGCAGATCCCATTGGAGGATGTGGCCGTATCGGTGCTGGATGCAGAGGGGAAGCTGCTTGCCCTTCGGGTCACGGATCAGAGCGGAAATACGACACCCATTTCTGTTCAGGTGCCCAATGCGACCAATTCGCAATCCCCGCAAACGGGACGCCCCATCTTCACTAAGGTAAACATCTATGCCCGTGCTGAGGGTTACGAGCAGGTATTGGCACGGGATGTGCAGGTATTTGAGCATGTCGTGACCACCCAAGAACTCCCAATGATCCCCCTGGCGGCGGAACCCAGAGATCCTGCAAACGCAGAGATCTTTGATACACCGCCCCAGAATCTATAAGGCGGTGAAGCTATGCCTACGGTGATCCCTTATATTCCCAGAAACATTACCGTGCATCTGGGCTCGCCCAATTCCGATGCCCCCAATGTGACCGTCCCTTTCGTGGACTATGTAAAAAATGTGGCATCCAGCGAGATCTACCCCACATGGGACGATGCTGCGCTGCGGGCCAACATCTATGCCATCGTCTCCTTTGCCCTAAACCGAGTCTACACCGAGTTTTACAGGAGCCGGGGATATCCCTTCGATATTACCAATTCCACTGCCATCGACCAATACTTCGTCAACGGCAGAAGCTATTTTGAAAATGTATCCCGTCTGGTAGATGAACTGTACAACGATTATCTTCGCCGTCCCGGCTTTGTGGAACCATTGGCGGCAAAATTCTGCAACGGCACCACCGTCAAGTGCGAGGGGCTGAGCCAATGGGGCAGTCAGGAACTTGCTCAGCAGGGACTCAACAGCGTAGAGATCCTGCGTCGCTACTACGGCTCTTTCGAAATCGTTGAGGATGCCCCCAGCCGTGGGATCCAGTCCTCCTACCCCGGCACGCCTCTGAAACGAGGAAGTCAAGGTCCCAATGTGGTGGTGGTTCAGGCAGAGCTGAATCGGATCTCCCAGAGCTATCCTGCCATTGCAAAAGTCCCAAAAGCAGACGGGATCTTCGGTCCGAAAACCGAATCCTCTGTCCGAAGTTTTCAAAGGATCTTCGGTTTGGAGCCGGACGGCATCGTGGGCAAGGCCACATGGTATGAATTGATTCGCCTGTACACAGCGATCCAGCAGCTATCCGAACTCAAAAGCAAGGGCCAACAGTTCTATTCCGTCTCTTGGGCCTATCCCAATGCCCTGCGTCAGGGGGATCGGGGGCAGTCAGTGCGCCAGCTCCAGTATATGCTGACCATGTTGTCCGAATTTATTTCCCAATTCCCGCCCTTAGAGGTAGATGGCATCTTCGGGCCTGCCACCCAGCAAGGTGTGCTGGCTGCCCAGCGGTATTTCGAACTGGAAGAGACGGGAGTGGTGGATCTGTCCACATGGGATCGGATCTACGACCAGTACGCTGGGATTCAGCGCACCGCACTAGATGCAAAGGCGCTGCTTCCGGAAACCCGTCCCGATGCATTGGCGCGCTCTACGGACTTCAAGCAGTTCTCCGGTCAGACGCTCCAACCGGGAATGCGGGATTCGTCCCGATAGGAGGTGAAACCATGAACACAGAACATTCCTTGACCGCACAGCCCATCCGCAGTCTGCAAACCATGCTGCGCACCATTGCTCAGATCCATCCCCAGCAGCCCCCTGTGATCCCCGACGGAGTCTATTCCCCTCAGACCGAGCAAGCCGTCCTTGCTTTTCAAAAAATGAAGGGGCTTCCCGTTAGCGGGGCGGTAGATCAGTCCACATGGGATGCCGTTGTATCGGAATATGAGCATTGCCGGATCCAGACGGCTCCTGCCCAGCATCTGACCCTTACGCTAAAGCCCGGAGCAATCATTCAACTCGGAGATGACCAGGTCCATATCCCCCTGATCCAGACCATGCTGTTCGTCCTGTCTCAGATTTACGATACCATACCCGAACCGGAGATCACAGGCATCTGGGACATTCCCAGCCAGGATGCTTTGGCAGCGTTTCAGACCTATGCAGATCTGGAGCCCTCCGGAGAATTGGACAAACAGACATGGCGGCATTTGGCGCTGCACTACACCCTGGCATCGGATGCTTCCTGCAACGGCAGTTTTGATGGCTGAACCGATATTTCTTAATATTGGGGAAAATACTTGATTCGACCAAAATCGTGTACTATAATATGCAGGAATACTGTTACATCGGAGGATACCAATGCCTATCAAAGATTGGAAGCGGGAGGTCTGGACCATCCCCAATCTGCTCAGCCTTCTGCGCTTAGCCATGATCCCCATTTATGTCTATATCTACTGGAATGCCACACAGCCCAGTCACTACGCCATTGCAGCCGGGATCCTGTCGGTCTCCTGCTTGACCGACCTCATCGACGGAAAAACCGCCAGACGATACAATATGATCTCCACTGTGGGCAAGGTTCTCGACCCCATTGCAGACAAAGCCACCCAGCTTTCCTTGATCGTCTGTCTGGCCTTCTCCCACCCGCAGCTGTGGATCTTGATGGGGCTGTTCCTCGTCAAGGAAGGATTCCAGCTGGTGGCCGGAGTCATCAATCTGCGCAAGGGTATGATGCTCGACGGAGCCCTTATGGCGGGCAAAGTTTGTACCGTGGTGCTGTTCGTGTGTCTTATCATCATGGTACTGCTGCCTGATCTTCCCTACTGGATCACCAATGGTCTGATCCTGATTTGCTGCGGCTTTATGTGCGTTTCTTTTGTGGAATATATCCGCGCCTACTACGGCAAGAACAAGAAAGTCAATCAGCTGACTTTCCCCCATGATGACAAAAACTGATCCTCTATCTAAAGATCAAGCCCGCTCAGATATTCCTGAGCGGGCATTTTCAAGGAAACAGCGACCCGAAACCGGGTCGCTGTCGACATATGTGTCTATGGAAGAAGATTTGTCACGAGTACACCGTTGGCTCATTCACGAATATTTCCGCGACATCGGCTTCTCAATCTCCTTCGCTTTGTGTTTATATTATAACACATCTGTCATGAAGAATTTGAACGAACGGTAAATGATATCTGAAAAATCATTAAAGAAAGAAAATGCGATTGTGCAATTCGACAGTTTTCCTTATTGGTCATCCGCGAAAAAACAGGGCACCTTCCTATCGGAAGATGCCCTGCTGCATGTTTACTTATCGGATTTCTTAGCGGCCTTTGCCTTAGCCTTGGCTTCCTTAGCCTTCTTTGCTTCTTCAGCGGCACGCTCTGCGCCGGTCTCGTTGGAGGAAACCGCCCACTTGGCCAGCTCCACACGGACACGGTCAGCGCTGGTCTCAATGACGATCTTGCTTTCCTTCACATCCACGACGGTGCCGATAATGCCGCCGATGGTGGTGATAGAGTCACCGGTGCGGATGGAAGAACGCATGTTCTCTGCTTCCTTCTTACGCTTGTTCTCCGGACGGATCAGCATAAAGTAGAAAACAGCGAGCATGACAAGCATCATGACAATGGTGCTGCCCAGCCCGGCGCCTGCGGGTACGGTTAAGTAGTTCATCATTTGGATAGCTCCTTTGGTTTTTATTCACCAGACTATTATATCATCAATTACACAAAAAGCAAGGACTATTGTCAAATCCTTCTGGCAAGTTTTTCGGAGTATTCCTGACGGAACTGCTCAAAGCGTCCTTCGTCCAGCGCTAGACGGATGCGCTCCATCAGCTTATTGTAGAAATACAGATTGTGCATCACGCACAGCCGCATGGCGAGCATCTCCTCCGCCACGAACAGATGACGGATATACGCTCTGCTGTACCGGCGGCACACAGGGCAGTCGCACTCCGGGTCGATGGGGCTCAAGTCGGTGCGGTATTTTGCGTTCTTCAGGTTGATGGCTCCCTGCCATGTAAAGAGTCTTGCATGGCGGGCATTCCGGGCAGGCATCACGCAGTCAAAGAAGTCCACACCTCTTGCCACCGCTTCAATGATGTTGGTGGGGGTGCCTACACCCATCAGATAGCGGGTCTTTTCCTTCGGCATATGAGGTTCTACCGCTTCGATGATGTCGTACATTTCCTCGGCAGTTTCGCCCACGGCAAGCCCTCCGATGGCATATCCCGGCAGATCCAGATCCGCAATGCGCTTCATGTGATCCACTCGGATGTCCTTGTAGGTGCCGCCCTGATTGATGCCCCAGAGCATCTGCTGGGGATTCACCGTGTCGGGCAGGCTGTTCAGCCGGGCATTCTCTGCCTTGCACCGCACCAGCCAGCGGTAGGTGCGGTCTACGCTCTGCTTCACATAGTCCCGGGGAGAGGGATTCTCGATGCACTCGTCAAAGGCCATGCAGATGTCGCTGCCCAGATGGGACTGGATCTGCATACTCTCCTCCGGACCCATGAAGATCTTGTGTCCGTCGATGTGGGAGGCGAAATAGACGCCTTCCTCTTTGATCTTGCGCAGAGACGACAGGCTGAATACCTGAAATCCGCCGGAATCCGTCAGGATCGGTCCATCCCAAGTCATAAACTTGTGCAGTCCGCCGCACTCTCGAACCAGATCATCACCGGGGCGCAGATGAAGGTGGTAGGTGTTGCTCAGCTCCACTTGACAGCCGATGTCCTTCAGATCCTTTGCGCTCAACGCACCCTTGATGGCACCCTGGGTGCCCACATTCATAAATACAGGGGTTTGCACTGTGCCATGGGCACAGGTGAATTCACCTCTACGGGCAGCACCCTCTGTTTTTTTCAGTTCAAACATAGTTCACCTCATCATCCGATATACATGGCGTCCCCAAAGGAGAAGAAACGATACCGCTCCTTCACCGCTTCGTTGTACGCATTCAGCACATGCTCTCTTCCGGCAAAGGCGGATACCAGCATCACCAGTGTACTCTCCGGCAGGTGGAAATTGGTGATCAGGGCATCCATCGCCTTGAATTGGTAGCCGGGGTAAATAAAGATCTCCGTCCACTTTGACCGGGGTTCAAAGCTGCCGTCCTCGTTGACCAGAGATTCCAGCGTCCGACAGGATGTAGTACCCACGCAGACGATCCTGCCCCCGGAAGCCTTGGTCTGGTTGAGGATGTCCGCCGTCTCCTGAGAGATCATGCACAGCTCTGCGTGCATATGGTGCTGGGAGATCTCCTCCGCCTTCACGGGTCTGAAGGTGCCCAAGCCCACATGAAGGGTCACATAAGCAAGACGAATGCCCTTTTTCTCAATTTTTTCCAGCAGTTCCTTAGTGAAATGCAGCCCAGCAGTGGGCGCTGCGGCAGAGCCTACCTCTCGGGAATAAACCGTCTGGTACCGCTCTTGATCGGCAAGCTCCGCCTTGATGTAGGGGGGCAGGGGCATCTTGCCAAGCCGCTCCAAAATCTCCAAAAAGATCCCCTCATAGTGGAACTCAACCACCCGGTTGCCGTCCTCCTGCACCGAATCCACTGTTGCGGTAAGCTGCCCGTCGCCGAAGATGATCTCCTGCCCCGGCTGAGTCTTCTTGCCGGGCTTGGTCAGGCATTCCCACTTCCCGCCGCCCAGATCCCGCAGCAGCAGCACCTCCACCGCTCCGCCGGTGGGACGGTGCCCCAGCAGCCGAGCAGGCAGCACCCGGGAGTCATTCATCACCAAGCAATCCCCGGGATTCAAATAATCGATAATATCATAAAAATGCCGGTGCGCCAATGCGCCGGTTTGACGATCCATCGCCAGCAGGCGGGAGGTATCCCGCTTTTCCAGAGGGGTCTGGGCGATCAGCTCCTCCGGAAGGTCATACCAAAAATCATGGGTTTTCAATGTATAGTCCTCCAAATATCAAAAAGCCAGTATATTATAGAACAATTTCTCCCACATTGCAACAGACAAAACGAACTTCGTCCTCATAATATGGGATGGAGGTGCCTTTCTATGAAAAAACATCTGTTCACCGGGCTGTGTACCGCCATGGTCACGCCCTTTATCGGAAATCAAGTGAATTATCCCCTGCTGGAATTGCTGATCCGCCGCCAGATCCATGCTGGGGTATCTGCCATCGTGCTGGCAGGAACCACCGGCGAAGCCCCGACCCTTTCCGACGAAGAAAAGCTGGAGATTTTTCGCTGCGGTGTGGCGGCTGCCAAGGGGCAATGTGCCGTAATTGCCGGGACCGGCTCTAATGACACCGGTCACACCATCCGGCTGAGTCAGGCTGCTCAGGAAATCGGAGTCGATGGACTGCTTGTGGTCACACCCTACTATAATAAGACCACAGATACAGGGCTGGTCCGCCACTACCGCCAGATCACCGAAGCGGTGGATCTTCCGGTAATCGCCTACAATGTGCCCTCACGCACGGGCTATGATATTCCCATCCATGTGTACCCTGCCCTTGCCCAACTTCCGGGCATCGCCGGAGTCAAAGAAGCAAGCGGCGATCTGTCCAAGCTCCTGCGTATCATGGCGCAGAACGGCAATGATCTTCCCATCTGGTCGGGCAATGACGATCTGACCGTCCCCACCATGTCCATCGGCGCTCAAGGCGTGATCTCGGTGCTGTCCAATGTTGCCCCTGCGCACATGAATGCGATGGTGCACGCTGCCCTGTCCGGGGACTACGCCTTGGCAGGGATGCTCCAGCGCAAGCTGCAGCCCCTGTGTGATCTCATGTTCTGTCAGGTCAACCCCATTCCCGTCAAAGCAGCAATGGAGGCCATGGGATACCATGTCGGTCCGTGCCGAATGCCGCTGGATGGGCTGACCCCGGAAAATGCCCAGCGGATCCACGGGTATTTTCGTGAGTTTGGGGAAATGCTTGACTGTAATGGTCTTTGATAATATAATGAAAAGAAATCATGCAAAAGTGAGATGATCCATTTTGAAATTGTCGCTGGTAGTCCCCTGCTACAACGAGGAAGAGAGCGTCACCCTCTTTCAGGACGCCGTGCTCGGCGCATTCGATGGCTGCGGATACGACTACGAGATCATATTTGTCAACGACGGCAGCCGGGATAAGACCCTATTTCAGTTAAAGAAACTCTTTCAGCAGCAGCGATGCCCCGTGAAGGTGGTCAGCTTTTCCCGGAATTTCGGCAAAGAATCCGCCATCTATGCAGGAATGCAACACGCCAGCGGCGAATATGTCTCCCTCATCGACGCAGACCTTCAGCAGCGCCCGGAGATCGTCCGGGACATGGTGCAAATGCTGGAAGATCACGCCGAATACGATGTGGTGGCCGCATATCAGGACCGCCGAGGGGAAGGCAGCATCCTGCGGTTCTTCAAGAAGAATTTTTACAGCATCATCAACCGGCTCTCCACCGTGAAGCTGCAGCCGGATGCCAGCGACTTCCGTACATTCCGCCGGTGCGTCGCTGAGGATCTGCTGGAAATGGCGGAGTACCACCGCTTCTCCAAGGGGCTGTTCGCATGGGTAGGATACGAGACTTGCTTCATCCCCTACACCGCCTGTGAACGGGTCTGCGGCACCACGAAGTGGTCCTTCCGCAAGCTGCTGAACTACGCCATCGACGGGATCATCGGCTTCTCCACTGCTCCCCTGCGCCTTGCCACCTACTTGGGCGCCGGCACCGCATTTGCGGCATTTGTCTATCTCGTTGTGGTGATCTGCCAGAAGCTGTTCACCGGCATCGATGTGCCCGGATATGCCACCATCATCGTGCTGATCCTTGCGCTGGGGGCAATGCAGCTCATCTGCATCGGGATCATCGGGGAATATGTAGGCAGGACCTTCGAGCAGAGCAAAAAACGCCCTATCTACATCGCAAAAGAAGTGCTCTCTTACGAGGATGCACAATAAAAAAGTGCCGCATATGCGGCACTTTTTTCATAGGCTTTCGGTCAATCGGATACTGCCCTCCACCACGAAAGCAATGTTCTCCTGCCGATATACGGTATCCCGGCAGGTGTGGATCCGATCCATGTACAAGATCCCGTTCCAGCCCTTTTTCAAGGCGGCCACCCCCACCCCGCAGCGGAAGTTTGCCTGATCCGAGGGATAGACGTAGTGCTTACTGAAGATCCGGGTGGTCATACGGCTGTCGGAGACATAGGCCTGCTCCAGCTTGGGCAGAAGATGCCGTGAACCCTTCTTCAGTCCCAGAAACAGGGTATCCCCGTCGGAAATGCAGTCCAGATTGATCACAGGGGGCTGCTGCAACTGGGCTTTATGGCGCTTAGCGAAGCTAGACGAGCCGATCAGCCCCATCTCCTCCAAATCGAACAGGACAAAGGCCGCCCTCCCCCGCAGTTCCTCCGGCATGGCCTGCGCCAGATCCATGATCGCCGTTACCCCGGAGGTATTGTCATTGGCGGTATGCCGGTTGGCAGGGCCAAAGAGCATCAGCGCCAGCAGGCCAAAAATGCTGATATAGTAGGCCGGCATGATGAGAGAGGGGTGCAAGCATCCAGCCGCAAACATCATCGCAAAGGCAAGGCCAAAAATCAGAAGCAGCATGACCAACTGATATGCGATGAATCCGCTGATGCACGCCGGTGTGATCAGATTGGGGACGGGCATTCTGGCGCAGGTGTCATAATGGGCGGTGAAAATCACCTTGGCACGGTCAACATCCCCAACCACCAGATTCCGAACACCCAAGTTCCCCTCCTCCACCCGGACGCTATAGCCCATCTGCTGGAACTGGGGCTGCGCCCATTGGAGGAATGCGGTCTTTTGCTTCTTGGTTTTTCGGATCTCGAACCGCTCAAAAATGGTTTTTGTGGTAGAGGTCATCTGGGCTTTCTCCTCTCTTTTTCGGGATCCTAGGGCAGCCGGTCAGGCCAGCACCGCCTTGTGGAACACCTTCTTGCCCTTGCGGATCTTGACGCTCTCTTTCAGCATTTCCTCGGTAACGGCAAAGTCCGGGGCAGGAACCTTCTCGTCGTTGACGAACACACCGCCCTGCTGCACCAGCCGTCTTGCCTCGCCGTTGGAGCCCGCCAGCTTGCAGCAGACCATCAGATTCAGAATACCGATCTTACCGTCCGCCAGCTTATCCGCCGGGATCTCGGTGGTGGGCATATTGGCATCGTCACCGCCGCCTGCAAACAGCGCCTTGGCTGCGGTCTGGGCCTTCACCGCTTCCTCCTCACCGTGAACCAGCTTGGTCAGCTCAAAAGCAAGGATCTCCTTTGCCACATTGAGCTGTGCATCCTTCCAAGTGTCCATCTCGTCGATCTGCTCCAGCGGCAGGAAGGTGAGCATACGGATACACTTGAGCACATCCGAATCCTCCACATTTCTCCAGTACTGGTAGAACTCAAAGGGAGAGGTCTTGTTGGGATCCAGCCACACGGCGCCCTTGGCAGTCTTGCCCATCT
>CALADI010000027.1 GCA_937890525.1 uncultured Clostridia bacterium
CTGGATCGATCAGAATTTTGAAAGCGGCTCCGTGACATGGGAGTACGCTGGTGCTAATGCTATCGTTGTAACGGATACGACCGGCGATAGCATCACCGTATCACTAAATGATATCAACTAGGAGGAATACAACATGGAAACGAAAGAACGAATCATCAGGTTGAACCTCACCGACGAGGATGTAAAGGCGCTCATTGCCAAAGCTGGCAGCGTCGGCCTGACCGTCGGAGAACTGATCCAGGGCTTTGTAGCGAATCTGGTATGCGGCAGCGGCGCCCACGGCTCGGACGAGCGGGGGTTGGCAAACGCATGGTTTAACCGCTGCGGCTTCGCAGCGTTTACCTCGCCGACCCTGCTGAACCATCTGCTCGATAGGTGCTATGATCCGGAGTGGTATCTAGATCTTCTGCAATATCAGGACAACCTCGAGAAAGCCATTGCCGAGGAAACGAATGAAGAAGAAATTGCCTGTCTTCGGGAAGAACTGAGCGACACGGTGGAAGATCTGGAAGCCATGACCGCAAATTGGCAGCCCTACGACGAGCCGAACATGGACGAAGAAATCAACGAGATCCGGGCGTGGGTCAAGGAGCGGAAAGAACTGCTCCAGCCTACCGCCTCGGTTTGAATTAACAACTCTGAATTAGGAGGATAAAAAACATGGAAACGAAAATCATCGCAATCGCAAATCAGAAGGGCGGCGTTGGCAAGACCACTACCGCAGTCAATCTGGGTGCCGGACTCACAAAAGCCGGCAACCGAGTCCTGCTTGTGGATGCTGACCCCCAGGGTGATCTCACCACCTGTCTGGGCTACAATGCCGACGAGATGGAGATCACGCTGGCATCCAAAATGCTGGCGACTATGGGTGAGACTGGTGCAGACCCCTACGAGGGCTTGCTCCACCACAAGGAGGGTATCGACCTACTCCCCTCCGGCATCGAGCTGTCCGCCATGGAGATGCAGCTTGTCAACGCCATGAGTCGAGAGACAATCCTCAGAAACTACCTCTCGGAGATCAGTAGCAGCTACGACTACATCGTAATTGACTGTATGCCCTCCCTCGGCATGATAACCCTGAACGCCCTTGCGGCAGCCGACAGCGTCATCATCCCGGTACAAGCTCAACACTTGCCTGCCAAGGGTATGACCCAACTGTTGGAAACTATCGTCCGGGTCAAAAAGTACATCAATCCCAAGCTGAATATCGGTGGCATCCTGTTTACGCTGGTGGACACCCGCACCAATCTCGCCCGCCAGACCATGAAGTACCTGACGGATGCCTTTGGTGCATCGATCCCCATTTTCGCCACGGCAATCCCCTGCGGTGTTCGGGCAGCTGAGATCAGCACACAGGGCGAAAGCATCTTTGCATACGCTCCCACAAGTGCGGTAGCTGTTGCATACGACAAATTTACTCAGGAGGTACTTGATAACAATGGCAACTAACCGCTTGGCAAATTTTAATATCCCGATCCGAGAGGGTTTGCTCGATGATCTGTTCTCCACGCAGGAGATGCGGGACAGCGACAAGCTGGCAAAGATCCGGGAAATTCCCATCGATCAGATCGACGACTTCCCCGATCACCCTTTCCAAGTCCGTGACGATGAGGACATGGATCATCTAGTAGACAGCATCCGCCAGAACGGCGTGATCTCTCCTGCTACCGTCCGCCAGAAGTCCGACGGCAGATATGAGCTGCTGTCTGGTCATCGCCGGAAACACGCCTGCATCCTGCTGGAGATGAAAACCCTGCGGTGCGAGGTGGTGGAGCTGGATGACGATCAGGCGGCGATCTTCATGGTGGAAAGCAATTACCACCGTTCCAAGATCCTGCCTTCTGAAAAAGCATTCTCCTACAAAATGCGTATGGAAGCCATGAAGCGAGTGGCAGGCAGACCCATTAAAAATAATTCTGTGCCAGTGGCACAGAATTTCGATGGCAAAACCTCTCGTGAAATTTTGGGCGAACAGGTCGGTGAAAGTCAGGATCAGGTGCGCCGTTACATTCGCCTGACGGAGCTGGTCAAGCCCATGCTGGATCTGGTGGATGCGGATACCCTCTCCCTCCGGGCGGCAGTCGAACTGAGCTACATTTCCACCGACTCGCAGGAATTGATCCTGCTGGTCATGGAGGATGTTAAGTGCAAAGCACCCAGCATGGCGCAGGCTGCTAAGCTCCGAAAACTGGATCAAGAGGGTGCGCTGGACGAAAGCACCATGTATCAAGTGCTGGCTAAGCCAGCCAAGGCTCCTAAGCCCCTGAAGCTGCCCCGTGAGCGGATCGCCAGCTTTTTTCCGAAGGATGCCACACCAGAAGCTATGGAGGCTGAGATCTATGAAGCGCTGCTGGCATGGCGAAACGGAGGAAAGAAAGATGCCTAGTTTCACAGCTTTCATTGGGGTTGTGTTGTCCATCGTCGGG
>CALADI010000028.1 GCA_937890525.1 uncultured Clostridia bacterium
CCCTTGAAATGGGCGAGATCCGCCCAGAATTGGCAGCCATTCCCGAGCTGAAAGAAGTCTACGACCGGGTTGTGCTGTGGCTTCCACGCTTATCCGATGGCGCCGATTGCGCCGACACGATGAAGCGCAAGGAGCTTGTCACCAACTTGATGACCGAGAACTGGGACCTGTTGGAACCGCTCCTGGTGGTTGGCGAATCGCTCCCTGAATTTCTGCGCAATGCGCAGGGGAATGGGGCTGGTAATCTTCAGCTGATGAGCCGGATCCCCACTTCTGGACAATACGGGAATCCGGGCGGTCCTGGCAATTCTGACGATCACAGCGATCCTTGTGAAACTCAGAAAGAGGAAGATCTTCCTTCGGAGGATCCACTCCAGGAAGTCATAGATGAGATAGTCAAGTCACGGATCGCCCAGGAAGAAAGTACAGAGATCCAGCGACAGCTCCAGAGCATGGCCAACGCAGCGGACAGCTTTCCGATCCGGGTTGAGCGTCTCATGGAGGAGGACCCGCTTTGGTACGCATCTGTAAAGCCAACTTGTGCACCGATCGCTAAGAAGCTCACCAAAGAACTCAGCCGTTTCTTCCAAACGACGCAGCTGGGTTATCGGGTCAGCGGACTTGCTTTCGGAAAGAGGCTGGATACCCGCAGTCTGTATCGCATGAATGGCAAATATTTCTCGCAGATCATAGCGCCTGCTGCTCTGCCTTCCGTTGCAGTGGCTTTGCTGATCGACGCTTCCGGTTCCATGGATTATTTTTCTGGAGTGAAAGATGGGGACATCCAGCTTTCCAAATTGGATATAGCGAAGCGGACCGCTCTAATCCTCTATGACTTCTGTACCAGCATGGGATTCCCCGTTATGGTGGCAGATCACACGACAGGCAGCGGTTGCGTTGAAATTGGTGTGGCAGCAAGCCTCCTGAAATATGACCCCCAGGACCGGTATCGGATCGGGGCAATCGAATGTGGGGGAGGAAACCGTGATGGTGCAGCAATCAATTTCGCCCTGGAGGCTCTGAATGAGCGTCCGGAGGCGATGAAGATGCTGTTCATTATCTCGGACGGCCTGCCTTCTCTCTATAATACACAGCAAGAGGGAATTGAGGATGTGCAGAAATCCCTGAAAAATGCTCAGAAAAACGGAATCCTGGTGTTTGCATCTGCCCTGCGGAGCGATATGCCCAACCTGTGCGAAATTTACGGAGATCAAATATTTGATGTAACGGACCTTTCCATGATCCCCAAAATCCTATCCATGACAGTGAAGCGGGAATTGAAGAAGATCCGATAAAAGGAGTAAAGAAAATGGGAAAGAATACTAAACCCGATGTAAGCCAGATCGCTTTCATCACCAATCAAAAGACCTTGATTGCCGCCTGTGACTACTTGCAGCCTCCGGACCTGAACGGTGATCCGGATAAATGCCCGGCGAGTCTGCACGCACGGTACAGCCGCATCAAGCTGATCCTGACCGACTTTGAAAGCAATCCTTCCGTCTTTTTGACCTACAACTTGGATCCGTCCGAGATCCGGCTGCTGCATGAAAAGATCGGGATGCTCACAATGACGGAA
>CALADI010000029.1 GCA_937890525.1 uncultured Clostridia bacterium
TCTATGTAGATGTGCTGGATCAGACCCTCACCTACAAGGTGACGAGCATCAAGACTGTACTGCCCTACGAGACAGATGCTCTGTTGCCAGTAGCGGGTCAAGATCTATTCAGTCTCATAACCTGCGTCCCGGTATTCGTCAACTCTCACCGGCTTATCGTCACAGGCACACGGGTGGAGGATGCAGCGCCGGAGCTTACCGAGCCGGAAGTCACCGAACCTGCCCCCACCGAGTCCCAGCCAACAGAGCCGGAGCAATCCGGGCAGGAGATCTTCCATGCGCTTCGCTTTCTTCCGCTGATCCTTTTGATCCTGCTGCTCATAGCGGCAGCAGTACTCATTGTTATTCTGAGGAAAAAGAAATAGTCTCCCCTGAGCAGGGGGCAACCCCTGCTCAGACTTGAACACAAGTTGAAAATCATGTAGAATTAGTATGGAACAGTAGCGTGGGGGAAAACGCCACGGCAATCGCCGTGATCGCCGGTTCGAATCCGGCCTGTTCCGCCATGGGGGAGTGATTGACCCCCAGTTTCCATGTTGGATCGTGGGATTGCCCGTTCACGGGCTGGGCAGCACATCTTCCTTTCGCCGCCAAAAAGGGGCTTGCTTCAGCCTCTGTCCCACGATCTTTTTTAATCATAATTCCAAAGTATCTTGCTACTCTGGTTAAACTATGGTAAGATATCAGTAGTAAAGACAGTAACAAATTTATCCCAACAGGAGTGATGAATGTGCCCACTATTTCAATGTTTCGAGGCATTAAGATTACTATGTACTGGGCAGACCATATGCCCCCTCACTTCCATGCCACCTATGGAGGAAGTGAAGTGATTGTCTCCATCCATGATCTGGAAGTCATTGAAGGAGATTTTCCTAAGAAACAGCTTAAGATGCTGCTGGGCTGGGCTGCAATTCGGCAGGATCAGCTTCTTGAAAACTGGGAGTTGGCTTCAAATCGTCAAGATTTGTTTGCTATCGATCCGCTAAAATAACCTATTACTCCAAGGAAAAGGACGGTGAAAGCATGAGTAAATGTGTAGCAGATTATCTGGCGATGGGTTTTGATAGAAAAATGGCTGAATACTTCTCTCACGGTCGTCGAAGAATTGTAAGAGTGATCCCCAACAGGGATTTTACCCTTACTTTAACCTTCGATAACGGAGAGCAGCGGGTTTACGATGTTTCACCTCTGATTCAGCAAGGAACGGTCTTTGCCCCTCTCTGCGATTGGGAGATTTTCAGCAGAGCTTATCTGGATGAAGCGCATAGCGTTTCATGGGACATTGATCCAACTGTTGACAGCGACATCGTTTGGGATAACAAAATTGATTTGTGTCCCGATACCTGCTATGTAGATAGCATTTCTCACGACCAATACCCCACCACAGCTTAGGCTAAAAACCAGTCCCGACCGGGGCTGGTTTTTTCATATCAAAAACACAGAAACGGAGGAAAAACAAATGATTGACTTCTATGATCCCAATTTCCAAGGTATCCATGTGATCCGAGTGACATTCATGCAATGGAATTATGTCGGTCATGTGTCTTTTAGAATTGGAGGAAACTGCAAAGGCGCAGAAGTTCTGGATCTATTCTCTTTGGAATGCGACATCAACTATATTGAAAACGATTGTCGGCTTTGTTTCGACGATGATTATAATATTTACCATGTAACGCTGAAAAACACCGATGGAGATGAATTGGAGGTGGAAGGTGATATTGAGGAAATCATGGATATGGTAGTGAGCATCGAAATTGCAAGTACAATAAATGAATGAAACCAGTCCCGACCGGGGCTGGTTTTTTCATATCAAAAACACAGAAACGGAGGAAAGAAAAATGGACATTCCCGCAATTATCCGATATTTTGCCACTTCTATTTCAACATATTGCTATTTGGAGGGACTATTCTTTGGAATTCATGAAATACCAGAATCCTTTGATTCCTCAAACAGATTTGTATCGGATATATTTCTCGAATATGAAATGCGTTGGAAAAAATATGGCGCTGAAAATATTCATATCACCATGACAGAGCAGGAATTTTTTCGTATATTTGACCGCCGGTTTCCCGAGGCTCAGCGTTTTGCTGTTGTGTTTGGACGGTGGTGGGGGCTGACAGATGTTCAGATCGGCTATCTGTCGGATATCACCCACAAGATGGATGTACTTTCCTGCCTGTCCTTTTTCCTCGTTCACCCTGAATCGAATGCGTTGCCTGAGTCGTTGGAAGATGCCATGTGGGCAGAGCATTATTACAGATTCTCCCAAGAAGGGAAGAATTTGGGGACTGTTTCTAAGGAGATTGTTATGGAAGCAGCACATTCTCTATAGAAATTCGACTATAGTGAGAATTTCATTAAAAACCGACAAAATGCTTCGTTGTATTTCATAGTTTTACCAGCCTAAGTTAAAAGATAGGAGTGATTATATGGGATCGACCGACTTTGAAGCCATCCTGCAATACTATATCACCTCAACAATCTGGGATAAGCAAGTTGCTTCCCTTTTGAATCAAGCGGAGCAGCTGTATCCTTCAAGCGCCTCTGCTGTACGGCAGCGCTGGGACGAAGAAATGGAAGAGTGGGAAAATGATTTTTCAGCAAGGATTCATTTTACCCAAGCGGAGTTCCTGCGGCTGTTCCGTGCGAATATGTCAGAACGCAGACGCTTTGCTGTGGTATTCGGACGATGGTGGGGGCTGGATACTGGCTTTCTCCTTCCTCTTTCTGAGGATCAGATCCTTCCTCAACTGATTGATCACCTTGTACATGAAACAAATATATGACTTAAAATAAAATATCATCATTAGAGCGGGGTGTAGCTGAACAGGATCGATGCACTGGGGATCACCCCTGCGGGGCTGCAAGCCCTGCCGTGACGCACTAGGAGTTGTCCATAGATGCAGTCCATACCCGTTAGGGTGTGGGCAGCTCTGTGGGCACACTCCGGCATATACAGAAAAGCAGTCCAAATCGGACTGCTTTTTTCATTTCACCACAAAGAACCGGAGGCAAGATAGTATGAAAGTTTCAGTCATGAAAAAGAAGTTGTATACGGATCATGAGAGATATGTAGATGAGCTGCTGGGTGGACTCATCCAATTCGAGGAGATCCCAATCTGTGTTTTGCGAGGATACCATTGCAGCATCATCTATGCAACAGTCTTTCGTTTGGATAGATCCATTTCCCAGGAACAGTACCGTAAGCATATGGATTTCCTGAGAGATGAGGTCACTTTTGCATGGAGAACAAAATGCAAACCCCTTTCAGATACCCTTGCGAGACTGTATTATAGTTACAAAATTGATTACGAGGGAAGTTTTGGTGAAAGGTATAGTTAAGTGATGCTTCGATATCGCTATGCTTTCAATTCTCCCAAAGCATGAACGAAACCAGTCCCGCCCGGGGCTGGTTTTTTTATACCCAAAACAAAGAAACGGAGGAAAGAAAAATGCTCAATCAAATCACCATTATGGGACGCCTGACACGGGATCCCGAACTGCGCCGCACCGGCAGCGGTATCGCCGTGGCCAGCTTTACTCTGGCTGTGGATCGAGACTTCGCCCCCAAGGACGGCGGC
>CALADI010000030.1 GCA_937890525.1 uncultured Clostridia bacterium
TTCAACTTCGCGACGGATCAGGGGCTTCAGACCGGTTCTGCCATGAAGCCGCTGACAGCGTATGCTCCGGGCTTTGAAGCTGGTGTCATCAGCCCCGCTTCGGTTCTGCCGGATCTGCCCATCGACTACAGCAACGGGGCCTATCCTCTGAACGAATCCAGAACCTACAGCATCAGTACCTCGGTGCTGGAGGGCGTCATCGAGTCCATCAACACCATTGCGGTGGATGTGGTGGATATGATCGGCACCCAGTACAGCTTCGATTTCGGCAAAGATAAGTTCCGACTCCATGGTCTGCTGGATCATGAGGTCACCGAATCCGGCATGGAGCTGTCCGACATTGGTTATTCCCCGCTGGCGCTGGGCGGTCTGACTTACGGTGTCACCATCCGTGATATGGCAAATGCTTATTCCACCTTCCCCAACGACGGCGTGTGGCGGGAAGCCAGAACCTTCACCAAGGTCTATGACTCTGAAGGAAATCTGGTTCTGGACAATGAGCAGGAATCTGAGCAGATCCTCAGCTACAAGGCAAATAACTATGTGAACTATGTGCTGCGCAACTGTGTCAGCAACGGTTACGCCGGCTATGCCGACCTGTATGACACGGCGGCAGGCGGCAAGACCGGCACCACTACCGACGATAAGGATCGTTGGTTCTGTGGTTACACCAGATACTATACCGCCGCGGTTTGGTGCGGTTATAAGTATCCGGAGACCATTTACCTTACCGGAAACTATACCAATCCCTCCGGACGGCTGTGGGCAAAGGTTATGGAGCCTATCCATGAGGGGCTGGAATACAAGAACCTTTACGACAGTTCGCAGATGCAGTGGGTCACCATCTGTCTGGACAGCGGCGGATATGCAACGGATGCCTGCTCTGCCGATCCCAGAGGAAACCGGGTGGAGAGTGTTCTGGTTTATCCCGAGGATGCACCGAATTTTACCTGCTCTAAGCATACGCTGGTGGATTACTGCGCCAGCGGAAACGGTGTTGCCAACGACTACTGCAAGAAGGTGCCCGGTCTTAGCTTCAGCAAGGTGGGTCTTGTGAAGTACACCCAGGGCGAGATCGATAACATTCAAGCTGCCTATTCTGTCCCCAGTTTCAGCGATGACTTGATTTATCTGGTGGACGGCAGCGGGTCGCCCTTGTCCTTCCACGGACTGAGCGGCGGTATCAACAATGGCATCAACGCACCTTACAAGGTTTGCACCAAGCACAATGCCGACAGCATCAAGCCGACGGAGACAAAGCCTGCGGAGACGAAACCCACCGCACCTACCACTCCGTCAGAAACCAAACCTCAAGCTTGATCACCATCGAATCGGAAAGACAGAGGAAACAATATGATTTGGACATCAGACGAGTGGAAAGACTACGAGATCCTGGATGCCACAGACGGCGAGCGTCTGGAGCGTTGGGGCAAGTACCTGCTGGTACGCCCCGACCCCCAGGTGATCTGGAATACCCCCCGTGTGGACGCTGGGTGGAAGCGCTACGACGCCCGGTACCTCCGCTCCAACACCGGCGGCGGACATTGGACGGAGCATCATCTGCCGGAGCGTTGGCAGATCCGTTACAAGGATTATCTTACTTTTAATGTAAAGCCCATGAACTTCAAGCATACCGGCGTGTTCCCGGAGCAGGCTGCCAACTGGGACTTTATCCGGGAGCGGGTGGCTTCCGCCGCAGGACGCCGTCCTGTGCGGGTGCTGAATATGTTTGCCTATTCCGGCGGCGCAACGCTGGCTGCTGCTGCCGGCGGCGCAGAGGTCTGGCATGTGGATGCCTCCAAGGGCATGGTGGCATGGGCCAAGGAGAATGCTGCGGCGTCGGGCTTGGCAGATCGTCCCATCCATTGGATCGTAGATGACTGCGCCAAGTTCATCCAGCGGGAGATCCGCCGGGGGCGGCGGTATGACGGGATCATCATGGATCCCCCCAGCTACGGCAGAGGCCCCTCCGGGGAGATCTGGAAAATGGAAACCAGTTTTTACCCCTTCCTGAAGGAAGTGGTGAAGGTGCTGTCGGATGATCCGCTGTTTGTCATCATCAACTCTTATACCACAGGACTGGCGCCCAGTGCCGTGGGCTATGTATCGGATACGGTGTTTACCCCGGCATTTGGGGGGCATACCCACAACGGAGAACTGGGACTGCCGGTCAAGAGCACGGGCTTTGTCCTGCCCTGCGGTGCGGCAGGGCGATGGACTCCGGACTGAGGAGGAAACGGCATTGACTGATGCGATCATTGCACAAAATCTAAGCTATCACTACCCGGTCATGGATGAAGAAACACCGGTTTCTGTTTTTGAGGATTTGGATCTTCAGATCCGGCAGGGCAGTTTTGTGGCGCTGCTGGGCAGCAACGGCTCCGGGAAGTCCACGCTTGCGAAGCATTTCAATGCGATCTTGCTGCCCTGCGGCGGTAAGATGTATGTATACGATATGGATACCTCGGATGAAAATGCGCTGATCCCCATTCGGCAGAATGTGGGTATGGTATTCCAGAATCCGGATAACCAGATCGTTGCCAATGTGGTGGACGAGGATGTGGCGTTCGCTCCGGAGAATCTGGGCGTTTCCAGTGCGGAGATCCGCCATCGGGTGGACAATGCGCTGAAACAAGTGGGGATGTACGAATATCGGGAGCATGCGCCCCATCTTCTGTCTGGTGGACAGAAGCAGCGCATTGCCATCGCCGGTGTCATCGCCATGGAGCCCAGATGTATCGTGCTGGACGAGCCTACGGCTATGCTGGATCCCAAGGGACGCCGGGAGGTCATGGAGACCATCGGACGGCTGAACCGGGAGAAGGGGATTACGGTGATCCTTATCACCCACCATATGGACGAAGCGGCACAGGCTCAGCGTGTGGCTGTGCTGCATAAGGGGCAGATCCGTGCCGACGGCAGCCCCAAGGAGGTTTTTTCCCAAGTGGAGCTGCTCCACGAGCTGGGACTTGCATCCCCGGAGACGGTGGAGCTCTGCTGGGAATTGGATCAGCAGGGGTATGACCTTCCGCTGGATCTTCTGGATACCGAGAGCTGCGCGCAGACACTTTACACCATGCTGAAGGCCTGACGCGTCGGGAGGAATGAGATTTGTCAACCATCTTAGAGGTAAACCACCTCACACACACATATAGTGCCGGAACCCCCTTTGAACACAAGGCTTTGGATGATGTATCCTTCCGGGTGGAGCGAGGGGAGTTTATAGGCATCATCGGACATACAGGCTCCGGCAAGTCCACCTTGATCCAACACCTGAACGGACTGCTGAAGCCGGATTCCGGTACGGTGCTGCTGGACGGCAAGGACATCTGGTGCGACAAGAAGTTCACCAGACAGGCGAGATTCCGGGTGGGATTGGTGTTCCAGTACCCGGAGTATCAGCTATTTGAGGAGACGGTCTACAAGGACATCGCCTTCGGCCCCAAGAACATGGGGCTGAGCACCGAGGAGATCGACCGCCGGGTGCGGGAAGCTGCGGATTTTGTGGGCATCTCCCAGCAACAGCTTGCGGCGTCCCCATTCGACCTGTCCGGCGGTCAGAAGCGCCGGGCGGCCATTGCCGGCGTCATTGCTATGGAGCCGGAGGTTCTGATCTTGGACGAACCCACCGCCGGTCTAGACCCGGTGAGCCGGCAGGAGATCCTTGATAATATTCAGAAATACCGCCGGGCAAAAAATGCCACCATCATGATGGTCAGCCACTCCATGAGCGATGTGGCTCGTCTGACGGAGCGGCTGCTGGTGATGAATGGGGCAAAGCTTGCTATGGATGGCATGCCGGAACAGGTGTTTGCCCGAGCGCAGGAACTGCTGGACATGGGATTGGATATCCCGGATGTGACCCGTGTTTTCCTGCGGCTGAAGCAGATGGGATTGGATGTACAGCCGGTCTACACCATCGATCAGGCGGCGGCAGAGATCCGCAGACTGAAGGAGGGGAATTCCCATGCTTAAAGACATTACGCTGGGACAGTATTTCCCGGGTACTTCCCCCATTCACCGTTTGGATCCCAGAACCAAGCTGCTGATGGTGGTGATCTATATCGTGGTGCTGTTCAGCGCCGATGGATGGATCAGCTATGGGCTTGTGTTTGCATTTCTGGCGTACAGCGTTTGGTTGTCCAAGGTCTCGCTGAAGGCCATTACCCGGGGGATGAAGCCGGTTCTGTTTATTGTGGTGTTTACCGGCATCCTGAACCTGTTCTTCACCGAGGGCACCCATGTGATCGTCTCTTTCTGGGGCGTCACCATCACATGGGAAGCGGTGGAACGGGCGTTTTTCATGATCGCTCGGATCATGATGCTCATTACGGGAACCTTCTTGTTGACCTACACAACATCCCCCATTGCGCTGACTGATGGACTGGAGTCTCTGCTGGGACCGCTGAAGAAGATCCATCTGCCGGTGCATGAATTGAGTATGATCATGTGCATCGCCCTGCGTTTTATCCCCACTTTGATCGAGGAGACGGATAAGATCATCAGCGCCCAGAAGGCCAGAGGTGCGGATTTCGAGACAGGCAGTCTGCTGCAGCGGGCGAAAGCTTTGGTGCCCATTCTGGTGCCTCTGTTCATCAGCGCTTTCCGCCGGGCAGACGAGCTGGCCATTGCCATGGAGTGCCGCTGCTATCAAGGCGGCGAAGGCAGAACCAAGATGAAGCTGCTTCGCTATCATCGTCTGGATCTGATCACCTTCTGCATCGGCGGCGGTCTTTTGGCGGCGGTGCTTCTGCTGCGCTATTTTGGCGTATAAGAGGTGCCTATGCGAAATATTGTATTGTATCTGTCCTATTTGGGCACGCATTACCACGGCTGGCAGGTGCAGAAGAAGCTGGCGACCGTGGGGGAGACCGTAGAGACGGCGGCTGCCATGGTAGTGGGGCATCCGGTCCATGTGACCGGATGCGGAAGAACCGATGCCGGAGTTCATGCAAAGTGCTATGTGGCGAATTTTCGTACCGATTCCAGGATCCCGGTGGATCGGATCCCTTATGCGCTGAACACCCATCTGCCTCCGGACATCGTGGTGGATCACGCCTTTGAGGTGCACGAGGACTTCAATGCCATTGGCTCTTGTGTCCGCAAGGAGTATACCTACCTCATCTATAATTCCCGGATCAAAGATCCCTTCTATGTGGATCGGGCATGGTTCTATCCAAAACATCTGGATGAAAAGAT
>CALADI010000031.1 GCA_937890525.1 uncultured Clostridia bacterium
TAGACCTGCACCGCATTGACCTCTTCCGGGTTGGTCAGGCTCATGCAGTAGTGATAGCTGCCGTCATCCGCCACCATCGCCCGGCCGCAGCGGATCCCCTCCTCCCCGGTGCTGCTCCATACCGTCTGGTAGATCGTCATGTCATCCTTATCCTGCTTCATCACCGTCAGGGCATCTTTATCCATGCCCGTCAGCTTTTCCATGGTAGCAGCAATGTCCCCGGCGGGCTGGGTGGTGACCCGAAGTTCATACCCCTCCCAAGTGTATAGCTGCTCCTGCTCTGCGTCCATAGTCTGCGCCGCAGCCTCCTGCGGCAGATCCATCTGGATCACACCCGCCGCCGGAGGTTCCGGCTGCTCTGCGCTGATGTTGCCCACTGTCTCGAATACCGGCGTCTCCTGCGACGAACAGCCTGCCAATGCCAGAGCAGACATCACAGCGGTGAGCCAAATCCATTTTTTCATGTTCATTCCCCCCTGAAAGGTTTTTACTATGGGATTTTTTCTTCTCTATCTTCTTCTAATCAATGCGCTGGCCTTCGTACTTATGCTGGTGGACAAGCGCCGTGCCAGAAAAAATCTGTGGCGGATCCGAGAATCCACCCTGTTCGCCGCCGCCATCGCCGGCGGAAGCATCGGAATCCTAACGGGAATGTATGCAGTCCGGCATAAGACCCGGCACCGTTCCTTCGTGATCGGGATCCCTGCGATCCTCGCCATCCAGACCGTTGGACTTGTTTTGGTGTTAATGCATTTTTATGCTTGACAAAAATGACGAGTCATGCTAGAATGTAGCAGTACGGTTCAGATTTGAGCCGTGTTTTGGAGTGATACCCAAGAGGCCGAAGGGGCTCCCCTGCTAAGGGAGTAGGCGGTCAAAAGCCGCGCGAGGGTTCAAATCCCTCTCACTCCGCCAAAGCAAAACCGGAAGTTTCTAATAAACTTCCGGTTTTTTCTTCTTTTTAGGTTGAATCTGCCACTTTTCAGAAAAGATAAGTTTTGCATAATTTAATAGGATTTCTGTATATGCAATCAAATTTGGCAATGAATAACTCAAAATGGCAATAACCATGACTATTCTCTTATTCTGTTAGTGACTCACTTCTGATTTTGCCTGACGATCTTACACCTTTTTCGAGAGCTCGCGATCAAGCGTACAGTTATTCGTATCTATAGAAATTGTTGATATACCAGTAAATCTCCACAAGTTTACTTCTGTTGCGTATTTCCCCTAGAAATATCCCAATTTTGTATGGTGAGTGTATTATGAGATCTTAAATCTTGAGTTAATCAAAGCAATAACAGCTCTATCTGCTCCTTCATATTGTGCGAACCCCAATAGATGAAGTGCTGCACACGCAAAATCAGATACTCGAAAACCAGCATTGCGAGCGAAAACATAGGTGTCATCATTCTTTAGATACCACAGTTTAGACTCCGTTTTCTTATCTTTCATTTGGTGAAGTACCGATTGAATGATGGCATTTACCCGAAGAACATAACTTGAACTAGTAAACCCACCGATAATGGCATCCCTATCCCCATCGATCATGTTTTGAATTCGTTTATCAATCGCCATATATTCTCCTTGCCAATGTAAAAATTCGGTATGCGGCTACTTCCATACTATTTGATGAATACAATGTCAAATCATGCGATTCTCAGTATTTAACAGTAGATTTGTTGTTTGATTTCTTGACGCATAGCATCAAACAGTTCCTCCACGCCCACATCGTCCAGATAGAACAGGTCGCCATCCTCGAAACGGTTCAACGAAGCTTCCTCGGCACTATCAGCATATTCTATCACAAATGCACCATAGGATTTCAGACATCCCAGCGCAATGATCCTTCCATCCTCCAGTTTGTAACATGCCCGGTCACCAATGGTGATTTCAGTATACAGTTCGGCGAAACGCATTTGTAGCGCATCAGCCATCAATTTCATTTCCTTCGAGGTCATAGCGATGTGTTCCCCCTTTTCCTGTCGATATTTTGTAGGTGGCTCAGATGTTTCGTTCTTTGTATTTACGCATAGGCCTCGGGAAGTTGCAATTGAATCTTGTCTGCGATATCCCCGTTTTGAATTCCTGCTTAAAACTATTTTACGGGTTTTCCTGAATGAAATGCATGTCGGGCTTCATTGAGACTCATTTCATTTGCTCCGCCGGGCAAGTCAGGTTTCCAAAGTTGATTGGGGTCGTTTTCCCAGCCGCAAACGGAACAAATGCTTTCATTTGTTGCGTTCAAGTTCGACATTCCAATATTCCCCTCCTTCTTGTGCTTTGAAGTGCGGACGAATTATCGCCGTTCCTTTTCTATTGTAGCAGGTATGCCTTTACTTGTCGATAGTTATTCATTTTCAGATATATGCTACAAAGTTAAATATGTGTCTAAGGCGCAGAAAAAGCCCTCAAGCAAACTCGATATCATTCAGAAAATCGTCAACATTCTGCTAGGAATCACAACGATAATCAAAGTGATACACGATATGCTCAAGGGCTGAATCCTACAACCCTATTATATACCAAGAAAGGGTGAACCACAATATGTTTCATCGATTTTGCAAGACTTTATCTAAAAACTTCTGCATTTACCTACTCGCCGGTTTCAATTTGATCTATGCGATCATAAACAGGTCGTATGATTGGCTGCTCTGGGTTTCTGTTGGGCTGGTTGTACTCTCTCTGATTTTGAATCTCATCAGCGCAGCAAAGGGGGACGATGACGATGCTTAAACTGAAACAGCTTCGCAAGGACGCCGGCTTATCCATAAGGGCTTTGTCAGAACGAAGCGGTGTACCGCAGAGAACCATCGAGGACATTGAAGCCCGCGGCGATTGTCGGATCTCTACCGCTTTTGCCCTTTGCAAGGCTCTGAACTGCAAACTGGATGATTTTTACAACGATGAGGCTGAAGAGTGATGCAATATATAAATTGCATTGCTATGACCGAAGTTACAAGATCGTTCAAGCTAAGATTTATGAGTATAGCGTGAAAAAGGTCGGGGAGTTTGTCTCCCCGACCTTTTTGTCATTATTTCCGATAGAAGGTATTGCCGCCGATGAATTCCCGGATCAGGCTGGTGGGCGGGATCTCGTCATCCACGCTGGCTTCCCGGACAAAATTCAGAATCTTGACCATGGCTCTGACCTCGTCATAATAGGGATTCTCCGGCTGGACTGCGGTCAGCAGCGGATAGATATGCTTCTTCAGCACCGCCAGTTCATACAGAGTGGAACTGTTGAAGATCACATCCGCTTCCTCCTGATAAGGGAAGATCCATCTGCGCTCCCCGCGCTGTACCGAATCCCACATGGACAATGTGTGCTCCACCGACGCACCACGGGTCTCATAATCCCGCACCGTTCTGCGCAGCAGCCGCAGATAACTGGTGGGGATGCGGTTGTGATTGTCCAGATTCAGGGGCAGCAGGGCGCTGACATACAGTTTGAAGATCAGATTGGGCTCCACATGCTCCGGGGTCAGCACCGGGTTCAGTGCGTGGAGTCCCTCGACGATGACAACGCCGTCCTCCTTCAGCCGAATGCGTCTGCCGTTCCATTCCCGCTTGCCGGTCTTGAAGTTGAACTCCGGCAGTTCGATCTCCTCCCCTTCCACCAGACGGCGCAGGTGATCCCGGATCAGATCGGTGTCTAAGGTGTTGATGTGCTCCAGATCCAGCTTCCCGTCCGGGCCGGGCTGGATGAGGCTGCGGTCGATGTAATAGTCATCCAAGCTCAACGAGATCGGGTGCTTGCCGTGCACCCGAAGCTGCACCGCAAGGCGGTTGGCAGAGGTGGTTTTGCCGGAGGAACTGGGGCCTGCCAGCATCACCGCTTTGGCGCCCCGCTGGCAGATCATATCGGCGATTTGGGAGAACTTCTTTTCGTGGAGTGCTTCGTTGACCCGGATCAGTTCCCGGATCTTGCCGCTGCACACCAGATCATTCAGATCCGCAACGCTCTGGCATTCCATCAGCGTGCACCAATGCTCGCTCTCGGCGCAGACCCGGAAGAAATTGGGCATCTGGGTGAAGTTTGCCAGATGATCCGGCTCCAGCGGATCCGGGAAAATGAACATGAACCCACCGTCCACCGGTACGATATCCCACACGGAGAGATACCCGGTGGAGGGCATCATCTCGCCGTAGTAATAGTCAGAGAAGCCATCATAGGAATACACATCGAAATGGGGCACCGTTCTCCACGACAGCAGGCGGGCCTTGTCCTCCTGCCCTTCCCGGCGGAAATCCTCCTGCGCCTGCTGGGTGGTGATCCGCCTGCGAAGCAGAGGGATATCCTGCCGGATCAACTCGGCAACCCGTTCCTTGAGGGCCTGAGCAGAGAATTCTGCACACTCCACCTCAATATATACCCCCTGCCCCATGGTGAAGTTCATCTTTGCGGTGACGCCGGGATAAAGCTGCCACAGCGCCAAAAACAGGACGAACTGAACCGTTCTGGTATAGGCTTCCCGCCCGGTGGGATCGTTGTAGCGCAGCAGCCGCACCCGTCCATTGGATGCCGCCATGGCTCTTCGCTGGGAGGGTACGGGCTCTGCATCGGTGGGCTGACGCACAGGGACATAGTTTAAGGTAAAGACTTCACCGGCGATCTTCGCCGCCAGCGGACGGCGGGACAGCCGGGGATCATCAAGCCCAAGTTCTCGGATCAGATCCAGAAGGGTCTGCCCCGGTTCTGCCTCAACACAATGATTGTCGATCCATAGTTTCATATCGGAACCTCCTCGTGTCGATCCTATGACGGGATCCTTCCGTGTATGTATCAGCGAATAGACATAATATCGTATGGCGTCGTCTGATAGACAAAGTAGTTCAGCCAGTTGCTGAACAGTAGATTTGCGTGCCCTCTCCACCGGACAATGGGCTCACGGCGGTCATCGTCCTCCGGGAAATAGTTGGCAGGCACATGGATGGGAAGCCCTAGGTCTTTATCCCGCAGGTACTCCCGTTTCAGAGTGTCCGGGTCGTATTCCGAGTGCCCGGTAATGAAGATCTGCCGCCCTTGATCGTTCATTACGGCGTAGACCCCTGCTTCTTGAGACGACGCAAGGATCTTCAGGCCCTCCGCTCCTTCGATGTCCTCCCGTGCCACGGTAGTGTGCCGGGAGTGGGGCACCCAGAATTCATCGTCAAAGCCCCGAAGCAGGATCGCCCGCTTGTAGTCGGCGTGATGGGGATAGACCCCAAAGAGCTTTTCCGGCAGCGGTCGCTTCTGGATGCCGTAGTGGTAGTAAAGCCCCGCCTGTGCCCCCCAGCAGATGTGAAGGGTAGAATGGACATGGGTCTTGCTCCACTCCATCATGCGGCAAAGTTCCGGCCAATAGTCCACCTGCTCAAAATCCATCTGCTCCACCGGTGCGCCGGTGATGACCATACCGTCAAATCTGCGGTCTTTTATCTGGTCGAAGGTCTTGTAGAAGCTGAGCAGATGCTCCTGAGACACATTTTTGGACTGGTGGGTGGACATGGTCATCAGTTCCAACTGCACCTGCAAGGGGGTGTTGCCCAACAGACGGGAAAGCTGGGTCTCGGTGACGATTTTGGTAGGCATCAGATTCAGCAGAAGGATCTGGAGGGGGCGGATATCTTGGGTGCAGGCCCGCTGATGATCCATCACAAAGATATTCTCCTGCTGGAGTGTCTGCGCGGCAGGCAGATCGTTGGGGATTTGGATCGGCACCTCTGTCCCCCCTGTCAGACCTGAGCGATGGCCTGGGCCAGATCCTCGATCAGATCCCCGGCATTTTCCAGACCACAGCTCAGCCGGATCAGATCGGCACCCACCCCGGCGGCGTCCAGCTCTGCGTCGGTCATCTGCCGGTGGGTGGTGCTGGCAGGATGCAGGCAGCAGGTACGGGAGTCCGCCACATGGGTCTCGATGGAGCCCAGTTTCAGATTCTTCATGAAGACCTCCGCCGCCTTCCGACCGCCCTTCAGCCCGAAGGAGATCACGCCGCAGGAGCCATTGGGCATATACTTTTGCGCCAGCGGATAGTAACGATCCGACTCCAGACCGCAGTACTTGACCCAAGCCACCTTCTCGTTGCTTTGCAGGAACCGGGCGATCCGCAGGGCGTTATCGCAATGCTGGCGCATCCGGAAGGGCAGGCTCTCCAGCCCCAGATTCAGATAGAACGCATTCTGGGGAGACTGGACGCAGCCCAGATCCCGCATAAGCTGCGCCGTACACTTGGTGATATAGGCACCCGCCAAACCAAACCGTTCGGTGTAGGTGACGCCGTGGTAGCTTTCATCCGGAGTACACAGTCCAGGGAACTTCTCCGGGTAACGAGTCCAGTCGAATTTTCCACTGTCCACGATAACACCGCCCAATGCCGCTCCATGACCATCCATGTACTTGGTGGTGGAGTGGGTCACGATGTCTGCCCCCCATTCCATAGGGCGGCAGTTCACCGGCGTTGCAAAGGTGTTGTCCACGATAAGAGGAACGCCGTGGCGATGGGCTGCACCGGCAAACTTCTCGATGTCCAGCACCGTCAGGGCAGGATTGGCGATGGTCTCCCCGAAGACTGCCTTGGTGTTCTCCCGGAAGGCTGCGTCCAGCTCCTCGTCGGTACAGTCAGGATCCACAAAAGTGACTTCGATGCCCATGCGCTTCATGGTCACGCCGAATAGGTTGAAACTTCCGCCGTAGATCGCGGAACTGGAAATGATATGGTCGCCGCAGGATACAATGTTGAACACCGCCAAGAAGTTGGCCGCCTGCCCGGAGCCGGTGAGCATGGCTGCCGTGCCGCCTTCCAGAGCAGCGATCTTCGCTGCCACCGCGTCGCAGGTAGGATTGGCCAGACGGGAATAAAAATACCCATCTGCCTCCAGATCAAACAGCTTGCCCATGTCCTCTGAGGTCGCATATTTGAATGTGGTGCTCTGGCAGATGGGGATCTGCCGGGGTTCACCATTTGCAGGAGTATAGCCCGCCTGAATGCATAATGTTTCGGTATGGAGCTTGGAGCTCATGGTCATCACCTCATGAAATCTAATGTTTTGATAGGGTCTATTTTAGCCCCGTAAGCAGTCTTTGTCAATCCGCAAGCAGCGACTCCACCGCAGATTCCAGCCGCTGCTCAGTGAGCATGCCCTGAGCAATGTTTTGGATATAGCCCTCGGCATCCACAAATACCGTCATGGGCACGCCGCTCAGCCCGTATCCGATGGCACATTGAGATGCTTCGTCGTAATACACCGGGAATGTGTATCCTCCGTCGGCAAGGAACTGCTCCGCTTTCTCCCGGGTATCCCCGAAGCCTGCGGAAAGGTTCACCATCATGAACTCCACCTCATCACCATAGGTCTGCCACATCTTTTGAAAGTGGGGCATCTCCATCTTGCAAGGACCGCACCAGCTTGCCCAGAAATTGACCACCACAGGCTTACCCCGTAGATTCGACAGCGTGTGTTCGACACCCTCCGGGTCGGTGACGGTGAAATCCGGCGCTGTGGTTTGAGAATTCTCCCCTTGAAGCTGATCCGGTACGGATACGGCGGATGCCAAGCGCTGGTACAGGAGCACACCGCCGCCGATGAGGATGACCAGAACGAGAAGGGTGACAAGAAGCTTGTAAGTGGAATTTTTCATAGGACCTCCTTATTATTTCACGAAATTCAGCAGCCGGTTCAGCATACCTGTTGCCATCAGTACGCCCACGGCAATGAGCAGGACGCCGCACACCCGGTTGATGACGGCATAATTCCGCTTGATCCAGCCGATGGCGTTCTTCAGTTGGTCGATCAGCACGGCGCTGATCAAAAATGGGATGCCGAGTCCGGCGGAGTAGCACAAAAGCATGCCGATTCCCACCAACGCACTTCCCTGCTGGGAAGCCAGTACCAGCGCCGAGCCCAAAAAGACACCGACGCAGGGTGTCCAGCCAATGGAGAACACCACGCCGAATACCAGCGCAGAGCCAAAGGTCATGTTGGCGGTATTGGTCTGGATTTTCGAGCCGCCGAAAAGATTCCACTTGACCACACCCAGAAAATTCAGACCAAACAGAATAACGATAGCACCGCAGACCAGATTGACCATCATCTGATAACGCTGCAGAAAGCTGCCAACGGTACCGGCCAATGCCCCCATGGCAACGAACACCAGCGTAAAGCCCAGTACAAAGCCCGACGCACATTTCAGCGTCCTGCCCGTGGTTCGCTCACCGCCGCCGGCAAAGTAGCTGATATAGATCGGCAGCATGGGAAGCAGACATGGGGAGATGAAGGTGATCACACCTTCCAAAAAAGAGATCAAATACTGCATAGGTTCCTCCTTATATGATTTAGCCTCATCCTAACATATATTCCCAGAATACTCAATCAAAAAACGCACCGCCGAAGCGGTGCGTTATAAAAAATTTACATTTCCTTGGGGCGCTTTCTGCAAAGGTATTCGTCCAGTTTTTCTTTCATATTCTCCGGGATATCTCTGGATACCGGGCAGCGCCGGGCATTGGCCATCCGTTCCACAAAACGGCAGATGAAGTCGATATCGCCCAACATGTGGTCTTCCGTCAAAACTGCCGATGTATCATAGCTGTTGTGGATGGTGGCGGTATTTCCAGGTGCATCCCGAGCAAAGGATACCGCTGGGATACCGGCATCGGCAAAGGGCGTAGAATCGCTGGAATAGACCCCTTGACTGGTGCGGATGCCAAATCCCACCTCGCTGGCAAAATAGGCGATGTAGTGGCATAGCGCTTCTTCCGCAGTACAAACTCCCACGAACTTGCCCATGACCGAACCGATCATATCCAGATTGATGTTCAGAACCATCTGATCCAGTTCCTGCTGATGCTGAGCCACATAAGCCTTGGAACCCAGCAGTCCTCGCTCCTCACTGCCGCACCAAACGAAGCGCAGACCGTATTGGGGCTTCGTACCCCAGAAAGTCTCTGCCATGGACAGCAGTGCAGCACACCCGGACATATTATCGTATGCTCCTTGACTCAAAGAGGTGGAGTCATAGTGGGCAGTAAGCACGATATACCGATCGGTCTGACCGGGGATATCCAGCACCACATTGTTGGAAGTCCCTGCATACTCCTCCTGCGCCAGAAGGATCTTTGCTGTCTTCGCATTGGAGCGCACCAATTCAATGGCATCCTTGGCATTGATGTTCACCCCGGGGATCTTGTTGCCCTTGCTCACAAAACTGCGAAGTTCCCGCTGGTCGATGTCCCGATCTGTGTAGTTTGCGTTGCCGTCATAGGTCACAAAGCCCACAGCTCCGTTCGCAAGAAGATCCTGATACCGCCAGTAGCCCATGTAGCCGTCGATCATCACGATCTTGCCCCGGCACTGAGAAAGGCTGTAGGGATCGGTATTGGTCAAATAATAAAAAGGTGCTTCCACCTCGGCAGTACCTGCGTTGAAATATCCCTTACAGGGGATCTGCACCCCATCCACGGTAAGCGAAGCCTGCCGGATCTTGGCCATATCCACGGCAAAGGGTTCCAGATGCGCCTGTGCGCCAAAGGCAGCACACCGCTCCATCAGATAGTTGGCACAGCGCAGCTCCTCCTCCGTGCCGCCCATACGGATATAGGCCGTATCCCGGAAGATCTGCCGGATTTGATCTGCATTCATTGTGATTCCTCCCTAATTGGTTTACGCCGGGGACAGCAGAGGATCAATCCTCTTTTCTTTCCGCATGGCGCTTGATGGCTTCGAAGCTCTCCCGGCTGATGACATGTTCGATCCGACAGGCATCCTCCGCCGCCGTCTGGGGATCTACCCCCAGCGCTGTCAAGAACTGCGTAATGGTGGTATGCTTCTCATACACCGTTTCAGCAATTTTTTCTCCAGCGCTGAGCAGCCGGATCTGACCGGACTTATCCATTTCGATATAGCCGTTGTTTCGCAGATTCTTCATTGCGACGCTGACGCTGGGTTTTGAGAATTGCAATTCGTTGGCGATATCAATGGATCGTACCGTACCGTTTCTTTTTTGCAAAATCAGGATCGTCTCCAGATAGTTCTCCGCCGACTCCTGAATCACCATAGTTCTTTCCTCCTATTTTTCCCATCCTAAAGCACGACCGCTGACAGTCATACACAAAAAGGAATCCCTAATTCCATCAGAGATTCCTTTTCATGGCTCACATTCCGGGATCAAACATGAATCTTAAAAACGATCTTGCGTACCGGGGCATCGGCGTCAACAGACAGTCCCGGCATATGGGCATCCTGAGGCTCCAACAGCAGGAAGGATCCCGCAGAAACCACAAAAGTCTGCTGAGGTTCCCCACGATAGAACGCAATGTCCTTCCCCTCGCTGTAATGCTCCTGCACCAGCTCCACTGTGTCCAGATCGGCGTATTGGATCTTCTCCTGCCCATCTACCACAAACTGCACATCGATGTAGTCCCGATGGGCTTCGTAGGTCGAATCAGCCGTCTGCTGCTTGGAGCAGAAGCTCTGGATCATGGCGAATACCCGGCGCCCGTCCAATTCGTAGGTACCGTCCGGGAGCTGCTGGTCATAGAATTTGTCTGCGAACTCAGAAATAAGCTTCATGTCCGGGAATTGGCAAGTATGCTTGCCTACATTTGACATTTTATCAAAAATCATTTTTCATCACCCGTTTCATTATAGCAAATCTGGCGAAAAAACACAATAGGCATCTTTATCTCCTGCCCCCGATATTCAGGTTCCGTGAATAGGGCGCAGATATTGGGAGTCAGATCCTTCCGGTCATGAAAATCATTCTCGATGATCCCTGCCCCGATGAACAGTCGCGTTCCATGGAACAGGATAATCTGTTACGAGACTCTACTTCAAACTCCTCTTGCTTGGTAAAGGAAAGTAACGATCTGTCCCCGGACGCAACGATCCTCCGGGCCGAATCTTCCGTTGCCGACACCGGCGGTAATGCCCCGTTCCGCCGCCCACAGTACCGGCGCATAGTAATACGCGCTGGGTTTCACATCGGCAAAGTGCACCTTTCCTTCATAACCGGGTCTGCCCTTGGCACTGTAGAGGAATGTGACCACCTGAGCACGGGTGCAGGTCTGACCCGGTGCAAAGTGGGCAGCGTCCACACCGGCAGTGACCCCTGCATGGTACGCCCACAGCACCGCCCGGGCAAAATAATCCGATGACCGCACATCCGCAAAGGGATTCTCTTCCGACGCAGGCTCAGGACTGCCCATGGCACGCCACAGGAACATCACCACCTGACCACGGGTGCAATCGGCGTTCGGTCCAAACCGGTTCGGCGCCACCCCGGCGGTGATCCCGTTGTTATACGCCCATAGGGCGCTGGTATAGAAATAGTGTCGGGGCATCACATCATCAAAGGGATCGTGCCATTTGGGGGTAGTTTCCTCATAGGAATCTCCGCAGCGGCGGCAGGTATAGGTGATCCGCCCCATCGTTGTCGTGGTAGGTTCCTTGGTCAGAACGCCGTCATCATAATCATGCCCCAGAGGATCGATGTTGACGGAATTGCCCATTGCCCCGCAAATCGTACAGTATTCCACACGCATTCCCGGTGTCACGCAGCCGGGCTCACGCACATCCTCAGCAAACTTATGCTGGCATTGCGCAAAAGCTGCCGCAGACAGGAAAAGGACTGCCCACACCGCAGCGACCGATCCGAACACCACTCTGGGGATCTTTCTCATGGAACTCTCTCCTATTTCTCTCTATGGTTATTCTTGTGCTGTTATTTTACACTGGAAAGCTGATTCAAGATGGCTTCCGCCGCCATCATTCCGTCCACCGCCGCAGACATGATGCCCCCGGCGTAGCCCGCTCCCTCACCTGCCGGGTATAGCCCACGGATGGAGGACATCCCATCCTGACCACGCAGAATCCGTACCGGCGAGGAACTTCTGGTCTCCGGGGCAGTCAGCACCGCATCCTCTGCGGCAAAGCCCTTCAGCCTGCCGTCCAACTGCTTCAGCGCCTGCTCCAACGGCTGGGTAAATCTGGCAGGAAGCACATCGTGCAGGTCGCACCAGAATACACCGGGTCGGTAAGTAGGCTTCACGCTACCGCCGGATACGCTGGGGCGATGGGCCAGAAAGTCCCCCACGGTCTGCGCCGGTGCCCGGTAAGAGCCGGAACATTGGTACGCCCGGCGCTCGATCTGCCGCTGCCAGCGCATTCCGCTGAGCACATCCTCCGGGTCAGGAAAATCCTGAGGATTCACCGTCACCAGCAATGCGGCATTGGCGTTCTCTGCATCCCGGTCTGCGTTACTCATACCGTTGGTGACGATGCCCTCCGGCTCTGATGCCGCCGCCACCACATAGCCGCCGGGGCACATGCAGAAGGTGTATACCGTAGCATCTTCCAAATGGCTGACCAGCTTGTAATCCGCAGGCGGCAGAGGCAGCGAATCGGTGCCGTACTGCGCCATGTCGATGGCACGCTGGGAATGTTCGATCCGCACGCCCATGGAAAAGGGCTTAGGCTCCATGGGGATATGGGCATCATGGAGCATTTCGAAGGTATCTCTGGCGCTGTGCCCCACTGCCAAGATCACATGGTCTGTTTCGATCTGTGTGCCGTCATTCAGTGTCACGCCGCAGACCTCCCCATCCCGGATCTGCAATCCGGTCATCTGGGTACGGAATCGGATCTCCCCGCCAAGAGAGAGGATGCGGTTTCGGATGGCCTGCACCACATGCACCAGCACATCCGTCCCAATATGGGGCTTGGCATCGTAGAGGATCTCCTCCCTTGCCCCGGCCTGAACGAATTGCTCCAGCACCCAGCCGATCCGGGGATTGTTCACCCCGGTGTTCAGCTTTCCATCGGAGAAAGTACCTGCGCCCCCTTCACCGAACTGGACATTGCTCTGGGGATCCAATTCCCCGGTTTTCCAGAACTGCTCCACCTTCTGCTGACGGACGGCGGCTTCGTCACCCCGCTCTAAGATCAGCGGACGGCATCCCGCCATAGCCAGCACCAGTCCTGCGAACATTCCCGCAGGGCCAAATCCCACGATCACAGGACGATTCTGCATGGGGGCTGAAACGGAGCGGACCTTATAATGAAACCATGGTGCGATCATGGCCTTCTTACACCCGGAACGCTTCAAGATCCGCTCCTCATTTCCGTCTACCTTCACATCGATGGTGTAGTTGATGCGAACATTCGGCTTCTTTCGTGCATCGATAGATCGTTTTACGATCTTGACTCCGCGTACCACACTGTTGGATACCCGCAGCAGCTTTGCCGCCTCAAAGGTAAGCTGGCTCACCGAATGCGCCGGTGCCATGGAGATATCCCGAATTCTGATCATATATTTTCCTTTCCGGCATTTTCCCCCGCCAGACGGCCGGAGCTCCATGCCCATTGCAGATTGTATCCGCCGCAGTCCCCGTCCACATCCAGCACCTCGCCGCAGGCAAACAGCCCCGGCACCAGCCTGCTCTGCATGGTCGCAGGATCGAAGTCATCGGTCAGGATCCCGCCTGCGGTCACCTGTGCCGAGTCCATTCCCAGCGGCTCTTTCAAAGAAATAGAAAAATCTTTCACCGTCTTGCAGATCTCGTCGAATTGACTGTCCATCAGATCCGCCAGCGGAAAGCGTCCCCGGATCCCGGCAGCTTGGGTGAGCACACGCCCAAGGCGGTTGTGCAATATCCCGGTCAGGAGATCCTCCGTGGTCAGCGGGGTCTGCCGCCGCCGGATCAGCTCCCGTCTCAGGGCATCAAGCGGCACATGAGGGAGAAAATCCAGACGGCATTCCCAAGTCCCCGGAGTCGTACAGACATCCCGGGAGATTTCAAAAATCACCGGCCCGGACACTCCAAAATCGGTGAACTGGATCTCCCCTTCTGACTTGGCGTGGACTGCGCCGTTGTGGTATATGGCGGCACAGCAGTTGGCTCGAACACCCTTCAGCGCCCAGATGCCGTTCCAGTCCGCCTTCACCTGCACCAGCGCAGGACGAAGCCGGGTGCACCGATGCCCCAGCCCCCGCAACAGCTTGTAGCCCGCCATAGTGCCCCCCAGCTTGCTGCCGGCGATGCCCCCGCAGGCCACGATCACCCGATCGGCATACAACTCCCGGTCGGTCGAAGAGATGGTAAACCCATCCCCGTTTTTTCGCAGCTTGGTCACCTCGAAATCTGTGATCCTTTCGATATTCGGTCTTTCCAGCGCAAAGCGAAGGATGTCCACCACGGAATTGGCCTGATCGGAATAGGGATATACCCTGCCCGAACCTTCCTCCACGGTCAACAGCCCCATACTGCCGAACCACGCTCTGGTCTCCTCTGGCGGGAATCGGTCAATGGCATACTGCCAGAATCCATCTTGATCGCCGTGGTATCCCCTGTATCCGGCGTGCTGGTTGGTCAGATTGCACCGCCCGTTGCCTGTTGCCTGTAATTTCCGTCCTACCCGGGACTGCCGCTCCAACAGCAGCACCTGCACATCCGGCGCCTGTGCTGCTGCAATGGCAGCCGCCATGCCGGATGCCCCGGCTCCAATGATCCCAACGATCATGTTACCACCTACTTTCTTTCTGTCATTATACGATATATACCGCCTTATCTCAAGAAAAACTTCTTTTCATATTCCTATCCATGTGATATAATGCACTCAGTATGCTTGGAGACGATTGCTATGGATCGAAAGAATATTGAAAAAATCGCCCAGACCGCTGATGACCGAATGCTTCTGGCCAAGGTCTGGGACAAAATCAACACCGGCATCCTGCGGGATGTGCCGGCCTATTCCTGCTTTCTCTCTCCCCGGGAGCTGGAACTGACCCGGCTGCTGTTTGGTGAGCCGGATGGCTTGCTCCGCTTCGGCGGATATCCCGACGCCCAGCGCCAAATGCTTTGCTATCTGCCGGAGTATCTTTCTCAGGATTCCCTTATGGAGGAGGATTCCCCGGTGGTCTGCCTGCGTGCCACCTATCACGCAGGTGACAAGCTGAGCCACCGGGATTTTCTGGGTGCGCTGATGGGCTCAGGTGTGGCACGGGAGTCCGTGGGAGATATCTGCGTCGGTGACGGAAGCTGTGATTTCTTTGCCACCAAGGAGATCGCCCCCTATTTGCTGTCCAGCTTTGACTCTGCCGGAAGGACGAAGCTGCGCCTTCAGCAGATCCCCCTGGCGCAGGCCAGCATCCCCCAGCCCCAGATCCGCCCCATCCGGGATACGCTGGCTTCCCTTCGGCTGGATGCGGTTATCGGATCGGGCTTTCAGGTGGCACGTGGGCCGGCATCCGCCTGCGTCACCAGCGGCAAGGTCACGGTGAACGGACTGCCCTGCATCAAGCCGGATCGCACCATTGCCCCCGGAGATGTGATCGCCGTCCGGGGATCGGGCAAAATCAAGCTGGAGGAATGCTCCGGCCAAACAAAAAAAGGACGGATCGGGGTACTGATCCATCGCTATGTATGAGGTGAACGAAATGACTATGGAAGAAACCATTGCCCGGATCAATGAACTGGGCAGAAAAGCAAAGACCCCGGAGGGGCTGGCCCCCGAGGAACTGACTGAGCGGGACAAGCTCCGCAGAGTGTATATCGACGCCATGAAGGCCAGCCTGATCGGACAGCTGGAGAATACCTATATCGTGGACGAGAAGGGCAACAAGCGCAAGCTGCGCAACCTTGCCGATGAAGCCCGCGATGACGCTAAGAAAAACGGCAAAAGATGATCTATTGACTTTCTCCGGGGGAAATGGTATAGTATCCCCCGCATGGAGAGATGTCCGAGGGGTTTAAGGAGCTAGTCTTGAAAACTAGTGATCCCGCAAGGGACCGTGGGTTCGAATCCCACTCTCTCCGCCAAACCGGAGCAAGCAAATCGCTTGCTCCGGTTTATTTTTCGTCTATCCTACAGTCCAGAACAGCATCTTGACCACATAGGCTGCGATCAACAGGATGGCAAGACACATGGCACAGATGACTGCGACGGTCGTTTTGACCCTGTGCCGCTCTTTCAGTGTCAGAACCATCATGGCAAGGACATCAAAGGAAAAGAAGCACTGGCAGATCCCGCCCAAAACCGCCAACCAGATTGGATGGACGCCGTCTTTGCAGGACTTTACCAGATAAGCGATGGCATAGGGCGCTGAGCCTAATAAAATTCCGTATCCAAAAATCAAAAATACAACACTTACCAGTCCGAACAACGCCATCAGCGGCAGCGGGAACAGCGCCATCAATGTGACATATACGGTGATGCTCCCTCCGATGAGGTAGAACGGGATCAGACCGTACTTGATGATCAAGGTGCAGTTCAGCAATGTCTTTCTCGACCACTTTCGCCCGACGGTCAACACTACAATCAAATTGACGATCCCCATGATAAAGGGCAGAAGGATGGATAAGATCTGCAATTTGATCGCATTGTCAAAAAATCCAACCAAAAGGAAGAAAGTATAGGACACGACCACATAGAGCACCGGCAGTATATATGTCATTTTACAACCTCCTGTATGTGTATGTTGATGGGGGTGTACACAGAGATTATAGCATCTGCTTGGTCTTTCGTCATCCATTATTTCTGCCCAAATAGAGGTTTTTTCGAAAAAGTGTGCCATTCGGCAACCATATATGCTGTGAGAATCTATCTAGATATAGGAAAAGCACCGAAACCTTTCGGATAATGTTGTAGGCGGCGAACTGCTTTTCCTTCATCCGCGCGAAGTGCGTCACCCGGCGCACTTCCTCCAGTACAACGGCTTTCAGCTCAAACTCCCGGATGTGATGCGGCGTACAGACGGTCTTGCCCTTTTTGCCGTAGGTGTAGCACTTGAAGTTTTACTCTGTCCGCTTCATCGTGCTGGCTCTGTGCAACACCAGCGGCTTGCCGCAATCCGCGCAGAACACCATTCCAGAGAAGATATTCGGCTCGTCCATGTGCTTGGGGACACGCTTTTTGTGCTGACGCACCTCCTGCACGATGTCCCACTGCTCCTGTGTAACGAGGGCTTCGTGGGTGTTCTTCACCACGAACTGCTCACTCTCGGGGCGCTCCACGCGCTGCTTATTTTTGTAGGAGATCGTAGTGGTGCGAAGCCCAACCGAGTGTCCGAGGTAGACCTTATTGTTCAGAATGCTGGTGACGCTGTTGGAAGACCGCAGGCAGGGTCTGGTGGTGTCCAGTCCACGGTGGCCTTTTCCGATCTTACAGTAGTAGGCGTTGGACGGGTTCACCACCTGCTCCTTGGTGAGGATGGTGGCGACCCGCTTGGGGCCGTTTCCTGCGGCGCAGAGGGGGAAGATACGCTTCACCACAGGTGCGGTGTCCTCGTCCGGAACCAGCGTGTCCGCGTCAATGGTTTGCAGTCGGTTCATAAAAATTTCTCCTTTCTGAGTTGGAGTGTTTATTTCTTTCAGGCCTGTGCTTGTATCGTAACATGGAGATTGACTTTTGAAAATAGGTACTGTATCATTTTACTACATACACTATGTTGGGGCGAATGCATTATCTACTGGGAGAGGGCTTATGTCTGTTTTAGGAAAAGACCTGTTTGATTTTCAGCGTTCGCATACGAACACAAAAGTGGAATTTGGCGCATCCGGCTATTGGGTGGAGATGGTCCCGGAGATGCAGCCTACGGAACTGTGCTGACAGAGATCCTAAATCAGGATGTCACACCTTTTCAGAAACTGCTGGACAGGTTGAACATGGCTGTCCACGAAAAGAATTATGATGACGCTCCGCGTGCCTATATGGACATGCAGAAGGGTATGGAGACGCTGCGGGACGATGCGCTGATGGAATATGACAGAGCGAAGAGGAATGTCAGCGCATTGTGGAACAATCATCGATAGAGACCTGAACGCAGCTATCAATATCCGCAATGAAGGGCTTGGAACCTTCTATATCGACAGAGTCTCATCAGTCTGGTTACCCGAGAATAAATGATGGCATTATTTGTTTGGCTGCCTGATGCCTGCGACTTCAGTCGTGGGTTGTTCACATGAAAGAGTAAACATGCGAGATTATGCTGCGAGCACATCTCAACCAGAGAAGAAGGTGAAATCATGAGTGTGACCGTATCCGACCTACTGAAGCTGCCGTCCCTGCAACAGGCTCGCGTTATTGGCGGAGCAGGCGGGCTGAAAAAAGTTGTGTCTTCGATCTCCGTATTGGAATCTACCGATCCGGGGGTCCTGATCAACGAGGTGTTTCGCCACAACAAATACCCCGGCAGTGAGATCGTTATTACCGGCTTTCTCAACTGCATCAATGATGTGGAGCGGCAGTGCTCCAATCTGCTGCGGCTCATTGAGGGCGGAGAAGTGGGGATAGTGCTGTATTATGTAGGCGTCTACCTTCCGCGAGTGGACCGGCGGTTGATTGAGATCGCCGACGCCAATGATTTCGTCCTGATCTGCATGCCGGAGGGCCAGCGGCATCTTCGTTACAGCGACTTGATTACCGATGTGACAGAGTGCATTTACAAGGATCGTCTAGTACCGGGCTCCCTTGTATCGGATATTCTTGCACGGATCTCCTCAGCGTCGCACCACCAGCAGACAGTGGGGACCGCACTGCAAATGCTGTGCGCAGAGCTGGGATGCTCTGCGGTATTGACTACCCATGAAGGCAACATCCTGAATCTTGCGACCTGGCCCAGCGGTATGGAGGATACGGTCCGGGAGGGGATAGAACGCTACCTGCCGCTTTCGGCTGAGCAGACCTGCGTGCCCTGTCCCTTCCTTACGGATGCGGAAATGTCCTGCATTTCTATCCGCTCAGATCTGGCGCAGCCGCTCCGTCTGGCGCTGATCAAGGTTGGCGCTCCGCTGGGGGCTTCGTTGGTGGAGCAGGCGGCGGATATCGTGAGAATTTGCATCAATATCTGGGGAAAGCAGCATGGTGCTGTGGCGATTCATGAATTACTGCGGGCAATTTTGCAGGACGAGCCGTTGAAAATGCGCCGTCTGGCGGAGATCTTTCATGTGGACATTGCATCTGTTCATGAGCTGTGGATGTTGTGCGGCGTGGATGCAGGAGAAGTGAAACATCGGATTGAGCAGGATCTGGCCCTGGCCAGACAATGTGCGGATACCGTCGTGGGCGCGATCTATGAAGGGCAGCCGGTCATGTGCCTGAGCACACCACATTCTTTGAGAGAAACTGAGAGCGCCATCCAAGAGATCCTTTCGTGCGCACTGGAAACCTGTCCGGATGCTGTGGTGGTGCGATGCAGCGGATTGGCCAATACAACAAGCTGCCGGAGAGCATATTTGTTAACTCTCGACAATTTGGAGGATGCCAAACGCATTTTCCCTCATAAAAAAATGTTCCTGCAAGGGGAGCTGGAGCTGGCGGCTTCCTGCCGCAAACGCATTGACGAAGGGGAGGCCGCTGCTGTGCGGCGCACCCTGCCGCTGGCAGCTTTACAGACTGACCGGGAATACCACGATCTGCTTGATACGGCCTGTGTCTTCCTTCTGGACTGCGATGGCAGCGTTACACGGACCGCGGAGATGCTGTTCCTCCATAAGAACACCATCAAGTACCGGCTTCAGAGAATTGCGGATCTGCTGGGCTACCGCCTTGGAAAAATGCCGGAAACCATCGAGCTTTACCGCAGTGCTGCTGTTTACCGGCTTCTTCATGAGATTCGTTGATATTTACAATAAGTGGGACTGTGCCGTTTGTCCTTTGGGACAAGCGGCGCGGTCTTTTTTCTGCCTATCCGACAGTATTCTTCACTGATTTGAAGTGCTATACTTGCCCCATTCTTTAGTTCGGACATAGAATATACCAAGAGAAAGAGGTGTTTTCCCATGCGTGAAAACAACAGCGGCTTCAAAATTAATGAATCACAGCGCCAGAGCTGGCTGTCCATTGCGGCAGTCTGGGCGGGCAGCATGATCTGCGTGCCCTGCCTGATGATCGGCGGCGTGCTGGCTGGCGGCGGACTGAGCCTCGGTCAAATCGTCCTGTCCATCCTGATCGGCTACGGCCTGATCTGTGCCTATATGATCTGCATCGGTATGCAGGCCTGCGATACCGGACTGCCGGTGTCCGTGATGGCATCCGGTGCGCTGGGCGAAAAGGGCGCACGGTATATCATCAGCACACTTCTTGCAATCGCCTGCGTCGGTTGGTTCGGTATCCAGTCTGCCACCTGCGGCAGCGCCTTTGCCAGCATGGTGGCCAATATGCTGGGCTCGGAGGCATCCCCGGTATTTGTTTCCATCAGCTCCATCGTCTGGGGCGTCATCATGCTGCTGACGGCCTGCGTCGGCTTCAAGGGCCTCAAATGGCTGAACTATATTGCCGTGCCGTTGCTGGTCATCGTCTGTCTGTATGGTCTCATTGCCGGTATTACCACAAATGACGGCGGCAGCGCCATCGCAAACTATGCGCCTGAGAATTCCTCCGGCATGGTGTTCGGCATCTCTATGGTGGTCGCCTCCTTCGCTTTGGGCGGCGTGATCTCCGCCGACTACTGCCGCTTTGCCAAGAGCCGTGCGGATGTGGTGAAATCCTCCCTTGTGGGCGTTATTCCCGCAGGACTCTTTATGCTGCTGACCGGCGCGCTTATGAGCGTTGTGACGGACCAGTACGATATTTCCGCCATCCTCGCCTCTCTGGGCGTACCGTTTGTCGGCCTTGTGGCACTGGTGCTGGCAACCTGGACCACCAATGTTACCAACGCCTATTCCGGCGGTCTGGCCCTCAGCAACCTCCTTGGCTTTGACGAGAGCAAGTTCAAGGTCACCACAGGTGTGGCCGGCGCCATCGGCACGCTGCTGGCAGCCTTCGGCCTGCTGAATGCCTTCCAGGGCTTCCTGTCCCTCATGTCCGCGCTGATCCCGCCGCTGGCCGGCGTGCTGATCGCCTCCTACTGGATCGTGGGCAAGGGCAAGCGGGAGAATTTCTCTCCCCTCCCCGGTTTTTCCGCCGTCGGCATCATCTCCTTTGCCGTGGGCGCTGTGTTTGCCTGCATCACCGGCGGTACCTTCGCCAGCTTCCCCGGTCTGGTAGAGGCGTTGCCGTTTCTGAACTGGCCGTTCTTTGTTGGCCCGGTCAACGGGATTGTGGTTTCTCTGGTCCTCTATGTGGGTCTCGCGAAGCTGATGCCCGCAAAGCAGACTGCGTAATATCTGTCGCAGGAGGAGCGGGGGTCTGCCCGCTTCTCCTGTGCACTGCAATCATAACGAAAGAAGGAAAAGGTCATGCGAAAAATCGGAATCCCTGAGATCGAAGATATTGCCACCGGCGCGGCGCTGCTGGGCGCCGGCGGCGGCGGTGATCCCTATGTAGGCAAGCTGGTGGCCATCGGCGCCGTACAGGAGTGCGGCCCTGTCACGCTGCTGGACCCGGAGGAGGTGCCGGATGATGCCCTTGTTGTCCCCATCGCCATGATGGGCGCGCCGACGGTACTGGCGGAGAAGGCCATCGGCGGCAACGAATACAAAAAGCTCTTTGATATGGTCTCCAAGTTCTTCGGCAGGGAGATCTACGCCTTTATGCCCATCGAGGCCGGCGGCGTCAACTCCATGCTGCCCATCGCTGCGGCGGCCCGGCTGAATATGCCGATGGTGGATGTGGACGGCATGGGCCGTGCCTTCCCTGAATTGCAGATGGTGACCTTTACCATCGGCGATATCAAGGCAACGCCTATGGCGCTGGTGGACGAGAAGGGCAACAGCTGCATCTTTGAGACCATCACCAACAAGTGGACGGAGGAGCTGGCCCGGTCGGTCACCATGAGCTGCGGCGCATCGGTCTCCGTGTCTCTTTATCCCATGAGCGGCAAACAGATGAAGGAATTTGGCGTCCACGGCATCGTCACCCGCAGCCAGCAGCTTGGCAAGGCCATCCGCACCGTCAAGGACTGCGGCGACCAGACGCCGGAGGAGCATTTCCTTGAAATGTCCGAGGGCTTCAAGCTCTTTAAGGGCAAGATCTCGGATGTGCTGCGGGAGACCCGGGCCGGCTTCAACATCGGCAAGGTCGTGCTGGAGGGCATCGGTGAGTACAAGGGCCATACCGCCTATGTGGAGTTCCAGAATGAGAACCTGACCGCCACGGTGGACGGCAAGATCCTGGCTACCACCCCCGACCTCATTTCTCTGGTGGATACGGAGACCTATATCCCCGTTACCACAGACGGTCTCAAGTACGGCAAGCGTGTCATGGTGGTCGGCCTCAAGTGCTTCCACCTGTGGCGGACGGAAAAGGGCATTGAGCTGGTAGGCCCCCGCTATTTCGGCGTGGACACGGATTACATTCCTCTGGAAGAGCGCTGCAAGGGAGGTAACTGATCATGTATAAACTCGGAATTGATGTGGGCGGCACCAATACGGATGCCGTCCTGGTGGACGAGAACCGCGCGGTGGTGGCGGACATCAAGTATCCCACCTCTGCGGATATTTACGACGGTATTCTTGGCGCTATGCGCACGGTGCTGGAGGTCTCCGGTGTGGATCCCGCACAGATCCATCAGGCAATGCTGGGTACGACCCAGTGCACCAACGCCATTGTGGAGCGCAAGAATCTGGCTCCCATCGGCATCCTGCGCATCGGCGCGCCTGCCACCACCGGCATCCGTCCCATGGTGGACTGGTCGGAGGACATTCAGAAGGTGGCTGTGGGCAGCACCATCATCGGAGGCGGCTTTGAATATGACGGCAAGGAACTGGCCCCGCTGGATACCGCTGCCGCCAAGTTGTTCTTTGAGGAGATGAAGGCAAAGGGCGTGAAGTCCATTGCCATTTCCAGTGTGTTCTCCACCGTCCGCAATGACCATGAGGTAGAGGCGGCCAAGCTCTGCCGGGAGATCATGGGCGAGGACATCCATATTTCCATCTCCAGCGAGATCGGCTCTATGGGCCTGATTGAGCGGGAAAATGCCACGATCCTGAACGCCGCGCTGTGGCAGGTAGCCGAGCGCTTCACCGAGGGCTTTGCCAAGAGCCTGCGGGATGAGGGCATTGTCAATGCAGATGTGTATCTCAGCCAGAATGACGGCACGCTCATGACCATGGAGCACGCCCGCCGCTATCCAATCCTGACGGTCGCCTGCGGCCCCACGAACTCCATTCGCGGTGCCAGCTACCTCTCCTCCTTGAAGGATGCCATCGTGGTAGATGTGGGCGGTACGACCACCGACCTCGGCGTGATCCAGAACGGCTTCCCCCGGGAATCCAGCGTGGCCGTCACCATTGGCGGTGTGCGCACCAATTTCCGGATGCCGGATGTTATCTCCATCGGTCTGGGTGGCGGCTCCATCGTGCGTGTCAGGGATGACGGCAACGTGACCGTCGGCCCCGACAGCGTGGGCTATGAGATCACAAAAAAGGCGCTTGTGTTCGGCGGCGATGTGATGACCGCCACCGATATCGCCGTGCGGCTGGGCATGGTGGAGCTGGGCGACAAGTCCAAGGTGGAAACCATTTCTCAGGAAGTGGCGGACAAGGCCATGGCTGCGATCCGCGCACTGGTGGAAGACAGCGTGGACGCCATGAAGGTCTCCAACACGGATGTAGATCTGATCCTTGTGGGCGGCGGCTCCATCATCCTGCCGGAGAAGATCAGCGGCGCGGCAACGGTCCTGAAGCCGGAGCACTTCGGCTGCGCCAACGCCATCGGTTCTGCAATTTCCAAGGTGAGTGGCACCTATGAAAAGCTGATGAACTACGATGAGCTGCCCCGGGAGCAGTCGCTGAAAAAAGCCAAGAAGGAAGCCATTGAGCTGGCTGTGGAGGCTGGCGCTGTGCGAGATACCGTGGAGATCATTGAAATGGAGGATGTGCCGCTGGCCTATTATCCTGGCAACACCAACCGCGTGAAGATCAAGGCTGCCGGCGATCTGAGCTAATAGGAAGCAACCATAAAACCTCCATGCCTTACTGCTCTGATTTTGCTATCATAACTTCAAAACTCTTTTCGTCGGAAGTGTTTTTTGCCAAATCACATTTCACAGAGATTTGAGCTCTTTGGGAAAAGAAATCAAAATCAATAGGATGATATGCTGCCGATATTATCTTTTGAGCTGTGAAGATGAGAAACCGCCAAGGGAAACGACAATTGCCTTTGAATAACGAGGGAGTGAGATACATGGAACAATTATTGTTTCTTGAGGATGATATCGGTTTGAATCAGGGCTTAGAGCAATTAAGGGATGCTCAATAACTGTTAAGCAAAAAACGGCCCTCTGCCAATGAAAAGGCAGAGGACTGAGATTTAATTCAATGTTATATCCTGTATCAAGTCTGCGCATCCAATTGAAATGTGACGCACAAATATACTTGGGATCAAAGAAAAAAATAAGTCGAGGGAAATTCCCTCGACTTATTTTTCGTGCCCTGTACCGTCCGGTTTGCCCCACAGGTCACATTGTGTACCTATGAACATGAACCCTTCGATTTCGGTGCTTTTATGGTCGGAGTGTCGGGATTCGAACCCGAGGCCTCTTGGACCCGAACCAAGCGCGATACCAAGCTTCGCCACACCCCGATGACCATAGTATTATAATGAATTTCCACAGGATTGTCAATAGCTTTCCGGCAGGTTTACGGAAACTTTTCGGCGCATCTTTTGGTGGCGGCAGGAATAGGCTGTTGCGTAAGGAGGGATGTCCATGTCCTATCGCATCCGGTATCCAGGAGGTCCTGAGGAAAGCGCCGCCAGTCCGAAGATACGGTGGAAAGCTGCGATCACCATCGGCGTACTGCTTTTTGTGAGCGTGCTCACCTTCCCCGGCATCCGAACTTATGCAGAAATGCTGTTTGCCGCAAGCCGTCCAAACGATCATGCCATTGCCATGAAGGGGCTTGCCGGGGCATGGTGTTCGGGAGATGATGTATATGAAGCCGTCTTGCTCTACTGCAGGAAGCTGCTCGCCCTTGCCTGAACTGGAAGTCACCCCGTGGGGCTATCTGGGGACAGCAGTCCGGATGCTGCTGCTCCCTCTGCCGTGGGTAGGTGCATCCTATCTGGCGGCGCTGATCCACGAATTGGGGCATCTGCTGCTTCTCTGGGCATACAGCATCCCCGTCTGGAAGATCCGCATCGGCGCAGGTGGCGCACAGATCCATACCGCTCCCCTTTCCCCACATCAAGAATTGGTGTGTGCCCTTGCAGGACCTTTGTTCGGGCTGATACTGTGCCTTTACTGGCAATGGATGCCCCGCACCGCTCTGTGCGCCGTCATCCAGTCCCTGTTTAATCTCCTGCCAATCCCCGGTCTGGATGGGCATCGGGCGCTGCACGCCCTTGCGCATTTGCGCCTGCCCTCCCGATCCAAGGAAAAACCTGTTGCAAATCAGTGATTTTCGGGGTACAATATCTCTAATCGAGAAAAATGAGGTATACTGTAATGACAGATTTGCTCCACAGGATCCTCCCCACGGTTCAGAAGCCCGCACGCTACACCGGAGGAGAATTCAATGAAGTGCAGAAAGACCCGGCAGAAGTCCGGGTCAATGTGGCATTTTGTTTCCCGGATACCTACGAGATCGGAATGTCCAATGTGGGCATGCGGATCCTGTACGGTGTGATGAACAACATGGACGGCGTCTGGTGCCAGCGGGTGTTCGCCCCGTGGGGTGACATGGAAGATGCCATGCGCCGCCACAGCCTGCCCCTGTGGGCGCTGGAGAGTCAGCGTCCCGTGAAGGAATTCGACATGGTCGCCTTCACCGCAGGCTATGAAATGAGCTACACGAACATTCTGAATATGCTGGATCTTGCTCAGATCCCTCTGCGCTCTGCCGATCGTCACGGGCTTGAAAACATGGTCTTTGCCGGCGGCGTGTGCACCTTTAACCCGGAGCCTTTGGCACCATTTATCGACTTTTTCTCCCTTGGCGAAGGGGAAGAAAGCACGGTGGAGATCGTTGAACTATACGACCGGGCAAAAACTGCCGGATGGACGAAGGAGCAGTTCCTTCTGGAGGTCAGCCACATCCCCGGAGTGTATGTCCCCAGCTTCTATGAGCATACTTACGGTGACGACGGAAAACTTCTGTCCATCACGCCTACCCATGGGGCACCGGAAAAACTGACCAAGCGCATCGTTGCGGATCTGGATCACGCCTACTTCCCCACGAAGATGATCGTCCCCTCCACGGAGATCGTCCACGACCGGGCGAATCTGGAGCTGTTCCGGGGCTGTATCCGGGGATGCCGGTTCTGTCAGGCGGGCTTTTCCTGCCGTCCTGTCCGCAAAAAATCCCCGGAGGTGCTGTACCGGCAGGCTGTGGCCTGTTTGGAGGATTCCGGTGCCAGCGAGATCACCCTTTCCAGTCTTTCTACCTCGGACTACCGCGGTCTGAAAGAACTGACAGATCAGATGATCCCCTACTGCGACACCAGAAAGATCAGCCTTTCCGTTCCCTCTCTCCGGGCGGACAATTTCAGCCGGGAGCTGATGGAGAAGCTGCAAACCGTCCGTAAAACCGGACTGACCTTTGCTCCGGAGGCAGGCACCCAGCGCCTGCGGGATGTGATCAACAAGAACCTCACCGAAGAGGAGATCCTGTCCACCTGCGCCAACGCCTTCTCCGGCGGTTGGAGCAGCGTCAAGCTGTATTTCATGCTGGGTCTGCCCACGGAGACCGACGAGGATGTGCTGGGGATCGCAGATCTGGTCTGGAAGATCATCAAAACATGGAAAGAATACGGCACCAGCAAGAAACGGGGGCTGCGAGTCCATGTGGCTACTGCCTTCTTCGTACCCAAGCCCCATACCCCCTTCCAATGGGAAGCCCAGATCACCCCGGAGGAATACCTGCGCCGCTGCCGTCTGCTGAAGGATCACTTCTATTCCAAGTCCATCTCTTACAGCTACCACGAGCCTGCGCTGAGCCGTCTGGAAGCCGTGATGGCAAGAGGAGACCGCAGGATCGCCCCGGTTTTGGAGGAAGCTGTCCGTCTGGGGGCTCGGCTGGATGGCTGGGACGAGTATTTCAACAATGATATCTGGATGCAGGCCTTCCGCAACTGCGGCGTAGACATGGATTTCTACACCACCCGCGGCTTCGAAGAATCCGAAACGCTGGCGTGGGATCCCATCGATGTGGGCGTGCGCAAGGAATTCCTGCTCCGGGAGCGGCGCACCGCCTACAACTCCCAAGTCACCCCCGACTGCCGCCATCGATGCTCCGGCTGTGGTGCGGACAGTCTGCTGAAGGGAGGAAAATGCGATGAATAGACTGTTGTTTGAAAAGGTTGGCAACGGGATCTGGATCTCCCATTTGGATCTGATGCGGTTGTTCCAGCGGGCATTCAAGCGTGGTGGGATGAATCTGAAGCACACACAGGGCTTCAATCCCAGAGCCATGGTGTCCATCGCCCTGCCCCTGAGCGTGGGGGTGGAGAGTCGGTGCGAGATTTTGGATTTTGAACTGGTGGATCAGCCTTTGCCCTTTGATGAGATCCGGGATCGTCTGAACAAGACCCTTCCCGTCGGCATTCGTGTGCTGGAGGTCTATGACAGCGCCGCAAAGATCAAGGAGCTGACCCATCTGGACTGCACCATCTGCATGGAGTATGACAGGGGCGTGCCGGAAGATGCCCTCGAAGGCATCCGTCAGCTATTTGCCGGCAAACCTCTGCTGGTGGAGAAAAAGAGCAAAAACGGCCCTGTGGAGCAGGATATTGCTCCCATGATCGAACCCCTTCAGGCGGAGGTGCTCAATGAAAATGAGATTCTGCTCACCGCCCGGATCTGCGCCCAGAACCCAAGTCTGAATCCGGCGCTGATCCCCACCGCCATTGCAAAGTATTGCCCCCATGCAGCACCGGACTTTGTCCGTATCTGCCGCATGGAGACAAGAACTGCCCAAGGCGAAGTATTTCGATAATTCAATTAGGATATAGGAGAAACGATGATTATGGAAAAGAACATGATTGAACTGGAAGAATGCCCCAACTGCCGGGGCGCCGGAATGATCCATCACGAAGGCGACTGGTGCGTCTATGTGGAGTGCATCGACTGCGGCGCCCACACGGTCTATTCCGAGTATTCCAGCGAAGCAGATAAAGAAGAAGCAACCAAAACCGTGGCATCCCTCTGGAACTTGGGTAAAGTCATCCGTCTGGAGCCCGGTGAATGATCACAGGAGGAAGCATGATGAAAGCAGAAAGATTGGCAGGACTTGAGCCTGCTTCCGTGTTCGGTTATTTTGAGAAGATCTGTTCCATCCCCCACGGCTCCGGCAATACCAAGGCCATCAGCGACTATCTGGTGTCCTTTGCCAAGGAGCACGGTCTTGCCTACATTCAGGACGAGCTGAACAATGTCCTCATGTTCCAGGACGGTACCCCGGGGTATGAGGATCACGAGCCGGTCATCCTGCAGGGGCACATGGACATGGTGTGTGAGAAAAGCCCGGATTGCTCCATTGATTTTGCAGTGGATGGTCTGGATGTGACCCATGATGACACCTGCGTTTTCGCCAACGGCACCACACTGGGCGGAGATGACGGCATCGCTGTTGCCTACTGCCTTGCTCTGCTGTCCGATCCCACCATCCCCCATCCCCCTCTGGAGATCATCATCACCGTGGATGAGGAAACCGGTATGTACGGCGCTGACGGGGTGGATCTTTCCATGTTCAAGGGAAAGCGGATGATCAATCTGGACTCCGAGGATGAGGGGATCTTCACCGTTTCCTGCGCCGGCGGCGCCCGGGCTGGGATCCGTCTGCCCCTGTCCCGCCATGCCGTATACGGCCCCTGCATCAAGCTGACGGTGGATGGTCTTGTGGGCGGTCACTCCGGCATGGAGATCGACAAGAACCGTGCCAACGCCAACAAGGTCATGGGTATGTTCTTGGACGAGATCAAGAAGCGGATGCCCCTGTGCCTCACCGCCATCGGCGGCGGCAGTAAGGACAACGCCATCACCCGCTCCTGCACCGCCAGTCTGGTGGCCATGGGCATGGAGCTGGAGCAGATCAACGACATTGCAGCTTCCCTGCAAGAGAAGATCCGCACCGAGTACGCTGAGCCCAACGCCGTGATCAGCGCAGACAACATCGATGCGCTGGGTGGAAACGCCCTGTCCACTCAGGATACGGATAAGATCATCGGTCTTCTGTGCGCTGCTCCCAACGGAGTGCAGGCCATGTGTGCCGATATGCCGGATCTGGTGCAGACCAGCCTGAACATGGGCATCGTGAAGATGGATGCAGACAGCTTTACCATGACCTTCTCCGTTCGCTCCAGCGTCAACCAGGAAAAGGTTGACCTGCTGAAGAAGCTGGAGGATCTGGCAGGAATGTATGGTGCCGAATTCTCCAGCACCGGGGACTATCCCGCGTGGGAGTACCGCGCCGAATCCGTCCTGCGGGATACCATGGTCGCCCAGTACCGCCAGATGTACGGGCAGGATCCTCAGGTGGTCAGCATCCACGCCGGTTTGGAGTGCGGTCTGCTGGGTCAGAAGATCGACGGACTGGATGCAGTCTCCATCGGCCCGCAGATGCACGACATCCATACCAACCGGGAGCGTCTGGAGATCGACTCCACCCGGCGGGTCTGGGAATTCCTGCTTGCTGTGCTGAAAGCCCTTTGATCCCTTATGCGAGCCATAGAACCCTCCTAGGGACTATGGCTCGCTTTCTTCTTTTCCATCCCGGTATTTACACATTCCCCTATGATGTGATATAATCCCCTTGAATCTGCGATTCTGTATCCCTGTTCTGATATAGGAGGTTTTCTATGGGCTGTTTAGGCAACACCATTTGGTTTCTGTGCGGCGGATTTCTGGAGGGTCTGGCATGGGGACTCAGCGGCATCCTGTGGACCATCACCATCATTGGCATCCCCATCGGCAAGCAGTGCTTCAAGCTGGCATCCTTGGCATTCTTCCCCTTCGGTAAAGAAGTCCAGTACGGCGGCAGCACCGTTTCTCTTGTCGCCAACATCTTCTGGATGATCTTCAGCGGCATTCCCCTTGCGCTTGTGGCATTGGTCAACGGAGCGCTGCTGTGCTGCACCATCATCGGCATTCCCTTTGGGCTGCAATGCTTTAAGATCGCCAAGCTGGCGCTGTCCCCCTTTGGCGCATCCATCATTTACACTTGACGGATCACATCGTGCATCCGTTTATCCACCCAGACAGAAAGAGGATCTATATGAAAAAATATCTCGCTCTAGCCAAGGAGTACGCCATGATCACCCTTGGCACCGGGATCATCGCCTGCGCCGTGTATTTCTTTATGATGCCCAGCCATGTATCCGTGGGCAGCATCTCCGGCTTGGCCATTATCCTGACCAATTTTATTCCCATGTCCGTATCCTCCATCACCATGATCATGAATGTATTTCTTCTGATTTTGGGATTTCTCACCATCGGCAAGGAGTTTGGTGTCAAAACGGTGTACACCTCCATCCTGCTTCCTGCCATGCTGGGACTTTTGGAGCGCCTGTTCCCCAACTTCCCCTCCATCATGGCGGATCCTTTTCTGGACATGGTGTGCTACATTTTTGTGGTCAGCGTGGGGCTCGCCATTTTATTCAATCGGAACGCATCCTCCGGCGGGCTGGATATCGTGGCAAAGATCCTGAACAAATACCTGCACATGGAACTGGGCAAGGCTATGTCCCTGTCCGGCATTCTGGTGGCGCTGTCCTCGGCGCTGGTCTACGATAAGAAGATCGTGGTACTCAGCCTGTTGGGCACCTATCTCAACGGCATAGTGGTGGATCGTTTCATCTTCGGCTTCAATCTGAAAAAGCGGGTATGCATCATCTCTGAGAAAGAGGCAGAGATCCGGCAATTCATCGTCAAGGAACTGCACAGCGGTGCAACGGTGTATGAGGTACTGGGTGCCTACAACATGAAGCCCCGCAAGGAGGTCATTACCATTGTGGACAAGAACGAATATCTGAAGCTGATGAACTTCATCGAAAAAACAGACAAGGATGCATTCATCACCATCTACGATGTGAACAAGATCATTTACCGCCCGAAAAGCAGCATATCCGAATAATACAGCAAAAACACCGAATCTTCGCCGGAAGATTCGGTGTTTGATATTATGCATTTTCGCCAAGGATCCGGTCCTCGTGCAGCCCCAGATACTTTTCCAGTGCCGCCAGTTTCAGACAGGTGCAGAACACCATCATCGCCTTTTCCAGTTCCTCAATGGTGGGATAACTGGGCGCAATGCGGATCATGGAGTCATGGGGATCCACGCCGTAAGGATAGGTTGCCCCTGCTTCGGTCAGTACCACACCTGCATGGCGGCACAGTTCCAGCGTCCGCCGGGCGGTGCCGGGCATAGCCGCAACGCAGACGAAATAGCCACCCTTGGGGTGATGCCAATGGGCGATGCCCTTTGCCGTTACCTCTCTTCTCAGGGTCTTCAGCACCATCTCAAACTTTGGCGCCATGATCTTGGCGTGGCGCTTCATCAGCTCGATGGTATGGGCTCGATCCTTCAGATACAGCACATGACGAAGCTGGTTGATCTTGTCATAGGAGATGGTCTGGACGGAAATCAGCTTCGTCATATAGGCGATGTTCTCCTCGCTGGACGCCATCACCGAGATGCCCGCACCGGGGAAGGTGATTTTGGAGGTGGAAGCAAATTCATAGACCATGTTGGGGCGTCCAGCCTCCTCACAAAGGGAGATGATATCCTGGAAAGGCTCAAACTCTCCGTCAAATTCGTGAACGCAGTAGGCATTATCCCACATGATGACAAAGTCCGGGGCAGCAGGCTTTAGCTTTGCAAATCTGTCTACAGTCTCTTCAGAGTAGGTATAGCCCTGAGGATTGGAATATTTGGGAACACACCAGATGCCCTTCACCTGAGGATCCTGAACAAGGCTCTCTACCACATCCATATCTGGGCCGTCCGGCGTCATAGGCACAGTGATCAGTTCAAATCCAAAAGTCTGTGTGATCCGGAAGTGCCGGTCATATCCCGGAGAGGGACAAAGAAATTTCAACCGCTCCTCCTTACACCAAGGTCTGGGACTGTCCTTCAGTCCGTGGGTGTACGCTCTGGCGATCACATCATGCATCAGCCCCAAGCTGGCATTGCCGCCTACGAAGGTCTGACTGGGCTTGCACCCCAGTACATCCGCCCAATACTCCCTTGCACAATCCAACCCGGCAAGATCACCATAGTTTCTGGCGTCCTTCCCGTCGATCATGCACTGCTCCGGCTGGGTGAGCATGGACAGCATATCGCTGACCAGATCCAGCTGCAGCTTGCTGGGCTTTCCTCTGGACATATCCAGATTCAGACCTTCCTGTCTCAGCTGTTCGAAGTCGGCTCTTAATTTGTGAAACTCGGCCCGAAGCTCCTCTCTGCTCCTGCAAGCGTAGGTAGCCAATTCCATCATCCTTTCCCATTTAACTCCGCATATTATATGCGATAGCCATCAAAAATGCAAGTTGATATCATGCCAAAATTCATTTTTCTGATGATTTAGGGTGATTGCACAATTCCACCGCCTGCTTGATGGCAATTTTATGCAACTTCACACCTTGCAATTCTACTGCATAGCGCATATGATTTTATCAGAAATATCGTGGGAAATCTGTCTTTTTCAGAAAAAAATCGAAGATTCTCAGTATGAACCGGATGTATGGGGGCAATCCCCGCCACCTGAAAGGATGTGTCTTATGAGCCAGATCACCAATCTGCCTGCTATATTTGGCAGCGATGTCTTTAATGAGTCCACCATGAAAGAGCGCCTGTCTCCTGAGGTATACCATGCTTGGAAGCGGTGCATCGAGACCGGCACGCCACTGGAGCTGACCGTAGCCAACAGCATAGCCGAAGCAATGAAGGTATGGGCTACCGAAAAGGGGGCCACCCACTATACCCATTGGTTCCAGCCGATGACCGGAATCACCGCAGAAAAGCACGACTCCTTCCTGACTCCCATTGGTGCAGGCAAAGTCATCATGGAATTCTCCGGCAAAGAATTGGTCTGCGGCGAGCCGGATGCCAGTTCCTTCCCCTCCGGCGGTCTGCGGGCGACCTTCGAAGCCCGGGGATACACCGCATGGGATCCCACCTCCTTTGCCTTTGTCAAGGATGGCAGTCTGTTTATCCCCACCTGCTTCTTCTCCTACACCGGCGAAGCACTGGACAAAAAGACTCCTTTGCTGCGCTCCATCGATGAGGTCTCCCGGGAGGCCATCCGAATCCTGCGGCTGTTCGGAGATACCACCTCTCACCGGGTGGTCACCTGTGTAGGTCCGGAACAGGAGTATTTCCTCATCCCCAAGGATCTGTATGCCCAGCGGGAAGATCTGCGTCTCACCGGCAGAACGCTGTTCGGCGCCCCCTCTCCCAAGGGACAGGAGCTGGATGACCACTATTTCGGCACCATCCGAACCCGGGTGTCCTCCTTTATGAAGGATCTGGACGAGCAGCTTTGGCGTCTGGGCGTCCTGTCCAAGACCAAGCACAACGAAGCTGCGCCCGCCCAGCACGAATTGGCTCCAATCTATGCCGATGCCAATTCCGCCTGCGACTCCAACCAGCTCATTATGGAGATCATGAAAAAGTGTGCCGCCAAGCACAATCTGGTCTGCCTGCTCCACGAAAAACCCTTCAAGGGGGTCAACGGCTCCGGTAAGCACAACAACTACTCCCTTGCCACGGACACCGGCAAGAACCTGTTCAGTCCGGGGAAGACCCCCCGCCAGAATGCCCAGTTCCTCGTATTCCTCGCCGCCTTCATCAAGGGCGTGGACGAGTATCAGGAGTGGCTGCGCTGTACCACGGCATCCGCCGGCAACGACCACCGTCTGGGTGCCGCCGAAGCCCCTCCGGCCATCATTTCCATTTTCCTCGGGGATGAGCTGAACGCCGTGGTGGACTCCATCATCCAAGGTACCAACTACAAAGACCCGGAAAAAGGTGTCATGCGCATCGGCGTGGATGTGCTGCCCTCCATTCCCAAGGACACCACCGATCGCAACCGTACCTCTCCCCTGGCCTTCACCGGCAACAAGTTTGAATTCCGTATGCTGGGCTCGTCCCAGTCTGTCTCCGGTCCGAACATTGCGCTGAACACCATTATGGCAGAGGAACTGGCGCAGTTTGCCGATGAACTTGAAGCCGCCGAGGATTTCGATGCAGCCCTTCAGGAGCTGGTCTGCCGCACCTTCACCCAGCACAAGCGGATCATCTTTGACGGCAACGGCTATTCCGAGGAGTGGGAGAAAGAAGCTGCCCGGCGGGGGCTGAGCAACCTGCCCAGCACCGCTGAGTGTATGCCCCACTATGTCAGCCAAAAGAACATCGATCTTGTGACCAAGCACCATATCTTTACCGAGAATGAATTCCGGGCACGGTATGAGATCCACATTGAGGCCTATAATAAGATCTTGAATATTGAAGCGCTGACCTCCATCGACATGATCCGCCGTCAGATCCTCCCGGCCACCTTGAAGTATACCGAGCATCTTGCCAACGGCATTCTCGCCAAAGACCGGGTCGGGGTCAGCCATCATGCCGAGACCCAGTTGATCCGCCGTCTCAGCGAAGCCGCTGATGCTCTGTATGATCTGTGCGAAAAGCTGGACAACGACCTGCGTTCCGTCCCCGCGGATACCGCTGAAGCCGCCCAGTACTATCACAATGTTATCGTGCCGGGAATGGACGCCGCCCGGCAGGAGGCTGATCTTCTGGAGTCTCTCACCGACCGTTCCTTCTGGCCCTATCCCACCTACGAGGATCTGCTTTTCTATTGATCCCGGCGGGAAGTGCCGATTTCCCTCTACATCACTGAAAGGATGTGAAACCACCAATGGAAACCAAGCGTGCGTTGATCGCCATGAGCGGCGGCGTGGATTCCAGCGTTTCCGCAGCGCTGATGCTCCGGCAGGGCTTCGAATGCGTGGGCGTGAATATGAAGCTGCACACCGGGCAGATCGAGGATGGCTGCGGCGGAAAGACCTGCTGCTCCGCCGACGATGCCGAGGATGCCCGCAGCGTGTGCCGCAAACTGGGCATGAAGTTCCATGTTTTTAACTTTACCGAGGATTTCTCCAAAGAGGTCATTGACCGCTTTGTCAGCGCCTATGAGCATGGGGCTACGCCGAATCCCTGCATTGACTGCAACAAATACATGAAATTTTCCAAACTCTATGACCGGGCGCAGATTTTGGGGTGCGATTTGATCGTCACCGGGCACTATGCCCGGATCCAGTACGATCCCCAGCGCCAGCGCTGGCTGCTGAAGAAGGCGAAAAACGAAGCCAAGGATCAGAGCTATGTGCTGTACTTTTTGACCCAAGAGCAGCTTGCCCACACCCGGTTTCCTTTGGGAGAACTGGAATCCAAGGAGCAGGTTCGTGCCATCGCATCCGATTTGGGGCTTCTCACCGCCCACAAGCAGGACAGCCAAGACATTTGCTTTGTCCCCGATGGAAAATATGCCGAGTTCCTCACCGCCTATACAGGGAAGGAATATCCCGTCGGGGATTTCGTGGATACCGAAGGCAAGGTGCTGGGACAGCACAAGGGCATGATCCGCTACACCATCGGTCAGCGCCGTGGGTTGGGGCTGGCGCTTCCTGAGAGTATGTATGTCCAGAAGAAGGATATGCATCGCAATCAAGTGGTGCTTTCCACAAACGCCGAACTGTATTCCGACCATCTCATCGCTGACAACTTCGTTTGGAGTGCCATTGATGCCCCCGAGCAGCCCATACACACCTTCGCAAAGGTTCGCTATCAGGCAAAGGAAGCCGAAGCCACCGCTGCCGTCCTGCCGGACGGACGGGTGGAGATCCGCTTTGCCCAGCCCCAGCGGGCGCTGACCGTCGGGCAGGCTGTGGTGCTGTATGACGGCGATATCGTGGTAGGCGGCGGCGTCATCAGTCAGGTATAAATGCGATATACCCCCGGAGCAGCTATGCGAACTGCTCCGGGGGTGTTTTCTGCTAACGGTGTTTAATCGTTATTGTTGTTTCTCCTGCCGAAAATCACCAGCAGGCGCATCAGTTGAGCAAAGGAGACCGCAGTTGCCGCCACATAGGTCATGGCCGCTGCGCTGAGCACCTTGCGCGCCCCGTCGTATTCCTCCGGAGTCAGCAGATCTCCGCTCTGGATGGCGCTCAAGGCCCGCCGGCTGGCGTTGAATTCCACCGGCAATGTCACAAGCTGGAACACCAGCGACAATCCGAAGCAGGCGATCCCCACATAAACCAGATTATAGAAAAAGTATCCGAACCCGGAAAACAGCATCCCCAGCAGGATCAGAGGCATCGCCAGCTTCGACCCAAAGTTGGTCAGCGGGATCACCGCCGCACGCAGCTTGATGGGGGCATATCCCACCGCATACTGCACCGCATGCCCCGCCTCGTGGCAGGCAACGCCGATGGCGGCGGTGGAAGTGCTGTCGTATACATCGTCAGACAGCCGGATCACATTGTCCCGGGGATCGTAGTGATCCGTCAGTTTCCCGCGCACCCGCTCGATCCGTACACCCCGGACACCATTGGCAGACAGCACCCGCTGGGCCGCCTGTGCCCCGGTCAGCCCCCGCATGGAGCGCTGTTGGGAATAACGGCGAAATGTGCTGTTTACCCGGCTGCTTGCCCACGCCGAAAGAAGTACGCAGGGCAAAAGTATAGCAAAATAAGTCCAATCCCAGTAATAAATAATGATCCCTCCCGATTCTCTGCATTTCCGCCGGATCCCCCGGCTGCATGTGTGTTATATTATACCCGAAACCCCGACTCATGGCAATGCACTAGGAAGAATGTTTACAATCTACATCGCTTCTTTACAATTTCTTGCTTTCTGATATAATAGCTTTCTAGGGTGTCTGGGAAAACCCATATTTTCCCAGATGTCAAAGAATTGGAGGTATGCTATGGAACTGCTGTATTGGTTTGAATCGCTGCGCTGCCCCGTACTGGATCAGATCATGATGCTCATTACCGCCTTTGGCGGCGAATTGTTCTTCCTGATCACTGCGCTGATCCTGTTTTGGTGCGTGGATAAGCGTCAGGGGTATTTCGTCATGTCCGTGGGCTTTCTCGGCACGCTGGCAAATCAGTTCTTGAAGATCGCCTGCCGGGTGCCCCGTCCGTGGGTCAGAGATCCCAGTTTCACCATTGTAGAGTCCGCCCGAGCCGGTGCGTCCGGCTATTCCTTCCCCAGCGGGCACAGCCAGAACGCCGTGGGTACCTTCGGCTCTATTGCCCTGTGTGCAAGGAAAAAATGGGTGAAGTTTGTCTGCATTGCACTTGCGGTACTGGTGCCCATTTCCAGAATGTATCTCGGAGTCCACACCCCGGCCGATGTGCTCACCGCAGCGTGTATGGCTCTGGCGCTGATGCTCCTGCTGAAGCCGGTGTGTCTGGGGCGCAATGGCGCAGCCATGCCCCTGCTGCTCGGGGTAATGGCGGTGTTTGCCCTTGGCTTCATCGCTTATGTGGAGCTGTTCCCCTTCCCCGCTGACACGGATGCCGAGAATCTGGCATCCGCCGTCAAGAATGCCTATACCCTCGCCGGAGCGCTGTTTGGAATGCTGGTGGTCTATTTTGTGGATGAGAAATACCTGCACTTCCCCACTCATGCTGTGTGGTATGCTCAGATTGCCAAGGTCCTGCTGGGCATCCTTCTTGTCCTTGGGATCAAAGAAGGACTCAAACCCCTTCTGGAACCCCTGTTCCACGGTCATATGGCCGGTCGGGGATTCCGATATTTTCTGGTGGTGATCGCCGCCGGGTTGCTTTGGCCCGCCACATTCCGCTGGTTCGGCCGTCTGGGCAAGCCAAATTCCGAGAGAAAGGATCGATGATATATGAATTACGCTACCATCAAGGCAAGAGACATTGCCAACGGCCCCGGTGTCCGGGTCAGCCTGTTTGTCTCCGGTTGCCGGCATCATTGCAAAAACTGCTTCAATCAAGAAGCATGGGATTTTGAGTATGGTCAGCCCTTCACCCAGCAGACCATTGACACCATCATTGAGGATCTGCGCCCCAGTTTTGTCCGGGGTCTCACGCTGCTGGGAGGCGAGCCCTTTGACCCGCTGAACCAGTCCGCCGTGGTGGAGCTGCTACGTCAAGTCAAGACTGCGCTGCCGGAGAAAACCGTGTGGGCATTCACCGGCTACCTTCTGGATCGGGATCTGCTCAGCGGCAAAGTGGGCGATCCTGCCATCGTTCGGGAATATCTGGGATATCTGGATGTGCTGGTGGACGGTCCCTTTATCGAAGCACAGAAGAACCTGTCTCTTCGTTTCCGGGGCAGCGAGAATCAGCGGTTGATCGATATTCCCCAGACCTTAGAAAAAGGAGAGATCATGCTCTGGCAGGACTGGCAGACCGGAGCAAAAGGAATGATATGAAAGGTTGAATCAATTATGAATGTGCAATTACTGAGAGCGGGCGCAACCGTGCCCACCTATGGTACAGAATTCTCCGCCGGAGCGGATCTATATGCGTGCCTCGAATCCCCTGTGATCATCCAGCCTGGCCAGACCGGCGCCATTCCCACCGGAATCGCCATTGAGGTACCCGTAGGCTATGCGGGGCTTGTCTACGCCCGCAGCGGCATGGCCACCAAGCGGGATCTTGCCCCCGCCAACAAGGTCGGTGTCATCGACAGCGACTACCGTGGAGAGCTGCTGGTGATGCTCCACAACCACGGCAGCAGCCCCCAGACCATCTGTCACGGAGAACGGGTGGCGCAGCTTGTGATCACCCCTGTGCTGACCCCCATGTTCACGGTGGTGGATACCCTGTCCCAGACCCAGCGTGGCAGCGGCGGCTTTGGCTCCACAGGCGCATAAGCAATATAAAAATCCGCATCACTCCAATGGGAGGATGCGGATTTCTTTTGCTGTATATACAAAAAACGGATGCTGATTTCAGCATCCGCTTTTATGTGGTGCGCGAGGCGGGAGTCGAACCCGCACGTTCGGAATGAACACTAGAACCTGAATCTAGCGAGTCTACCAATTCCACCACTCGCGCATTTTTGTTTTGTCATCCGTTCCCGGCGACTTGTTTATAATACCACATGGTATTCTTTTTGTCAACAATTATTTTCAATTTTTCAAAATAATTTTTTGCTGCGTACCGTGTGAATTCCCCGCCCAATCATCTGGTCAATTACCACTGAACGATTTAACCCCTCCGATCTAACTAGACCGGTTGCCTGTATGTGGGCAGCGCCAGAAAGGAATCTCAGTCCAAAAAACATATAAAATTTTCTGGGATCAGCTCATAATCCACCGAGGAGCGCTGTTCTCCCAGCTGATCCGTCCAAGAATTTTCATTTACACGCAGTTTGGTAAATCCAAGCTGTTCGTATACATGCTGTGCCCTTGTATTCCTGAGATCCGTATCGAGCCGAATTTTCTGATATCCCATATCAGAAAACAACGAAGAGATCAGCATGCTGAGCAGTATCTTCCCCAGTCCTCTGTTTTGTGTAGATGATTCACACAAATTGATGCCGATTTCGGCAATCCCCCTACCAGCAGTGCGGTAGTTCATTTCCCCGATGGGAGTGCGATCGATCTGCACGATCAACCGTCTTTGTGTCACATCTGAATCCTTTTGCAAGCTATCCGCAATATCCTGCACACTTTTGCCTATTCCATTTGGAAATCCGGCATGAGCCATGATGCTTCCGTCATTCCACCACGCGGCAAGCTGCTGTGCATCCTCCGCAAGTGCATTTCGTATAATAAGATCCTGATATTGTAACCACATTTCATGATCCCCCGATCACCGCATATTTCGCGCACATTTTGATCGTCCAGACACTCCGGAATAAAACATTGTAAAAAGACCTCGAACGCAGAAATCGTTCGAGGTCTTTGGTGCGCGAGGCGGGAGTCGAACCCGCACGTTCGGAATGAACACTAGAACCTGAATCTAGCGAGTCTACCAATTCCACCACTCGCGCATTTTTGTTTTGCTCGGTTTCCCGATTGCTTGAATATATTACCACAGTAATGCATATTTGTCAACCATTATTTTCAATTTTTTCGATATTTCCTTTTTGTCTTTTCTTTTGTCTCATTTTCTGGTATAATAGCCGTAATTCACAGTTTTAGGAGGAGCATTATGGATTTTCTCCCGCTATGCAGGCAGGACATGATCGACCGGGGCTGGTCGCAATGTGATTTTGTCTATGTCATTGGCGATGCTTATGTCGATCACCATTCTTTTGGCCATGCTATCATCAGCCGGGTGCTGGAGCGCGCCGGATTCCATGTAGGGATCATTTCCCAGCCCAACTGGAAAGATCCCAAATCCATCTGCGTCTATGGCAGACCTCGTCTGGGCTTTCTCGTCTCCGGTGGAAACATGGATTCTATGGTGAATCATTATACCGTATCGAAACATCACCGCAAAACCGATTCTTACACCCCTGGCGGAGTCATGGGCAAACGCCCGGACTATGCCACCATCGTCTACTGCAATCTGATTCGCCAGACCTATCGGGATGTCCCCATTGTAATCGGCGGAATAGAAGCCAGCCTGCGCCGTCTGGGTCACTATGATTATTGGTCTGATTCCATGAAGCGCTCCATTCTCTTGGATTCTCAGGCGGATCTGCTCCTGTACGGCATGGGGGAACGGAGCATCGTGGAAGTGGCTCAGGCGCTGAATGCTGGAATGGAGATCCGGGACATCACCTACATTGACGGCACGGTATTCCGTATGGAGGAGCTGGACAATGCCCTCCCCACCCTCGTGCTGCCTTCTTTTGACGCTATTAAATCTGACAAGCGGAAATACGCCGAGAGTTTCCGCATTCAGTATGGAAACTGCGACCCGTTCACCGCCAAGCGTCTGGCAGAACCTTACGACCGGGGATATGTGGTGCAGAATCCCCCTCAGAAGCCTTTGTCCACCCAAGAGATGGATGAGGTCTATGGTCTTCCCTACTGCCGAACCTATCACCCCAGTTACGAGAAGCTGGGGGGTGTACCTGCCATTGAGGAGGTCAAGTTCAGTCTGGTCAGTAACAGGGGTTGCTTTGGCGCCTGTTCCTTCTGCGCCCTCACATTCCATCAAGGGCGGATCATCCAGACCCGATCCCACGAGTCCATTTTGGAGGAAGCCCAGAAGATCACCGCTGAGCCGGATTTTAAGGGCTATATCCATGATGTGGGCGGCCCCACTGCCAACTTCCGCTACCCCGCCTGCGAAAAACAGCTCTCCAAGGGCGCCTGCGGCGGCAGACAATGTCTCTACCCTACTCCCTGCAAGAATATGCGTGCAGACCACACCGACTATGTGGCGCTGCTGCGGAAGCTGCGAAAGCTACCCGGGGTCAAGAAGGTCTTTGTCCGGAGCGGCATCCGCTTTGATTATCTCCTTGCCGACAGGAAGGATACCTTCTTCCGGGAACTGGTGCAGCACCACATCTCCGGCCAGCTGAAGGTTGCCCCGGAACATGTTTCCGACGCTGTGCTGTCCCGCATGGGCAAGCCCAGAAACGCCGTATACAATCGGTTCGTCGAGAAATACTATGCGCTGAACAAGCAGTACGGCATGAATCAATATCTAGTGCCCTACCTGATGTCCAGCCACCCCGGCTCGACCATGAAGGAAGCCGTAGAGCTTGCTGAGTATACCAGAGACATGGGGTATATGCCCGAGCAGGTTCAGGACTTCTACCCCACCCCCTCTACATTGTCCACGGTGATGTATTACACCGGTCTCGATCCCAGAACCATGGATCATGTCTATGTGCCCACAGACCCCCACGAGAAAGCCATGCAACGGGCGCTGATCCAGTACCGCAATCCCAAGAATTACTATCTTGTCCGGGAAGCCCTGATCAAAGCCCACCGGCAGGATCTCATCGGTACTGGGCCCAAGTGCTTGATCCGGGCCGTTGCACCCAGATCCGGGGCGGTTACAGCGCCCCCTCCCAAGCCCCGTGCCAATTCCAAGAGCAGTTCCCGCGGCACCAAGCCCGTCCAGAAACGGTCATCCCCACCCACCCGTGGGAAAGCCCCTGCTCAGAAGAGTAAGCCCACCAAACGACGCTAAGCGAACGCCGCCGGAGATCTCCGGCGGCGTTTCCTGTTCTGAATCCTATGCTGACGCATAAGGTGTTCCATACATCACAATCTTGAGGTGGTCACTATGGAACAAATACGCAACCAAATCACCCTCCGGGGAACATTAGGCTCTTTGCCGGAATTCTCTCACGAGAATCATGGGCATCGTTTTTACCGGTTTCTGCTGGAGGTTCATCGGTTGTCCGGTGCACTGGATGTTCTTCCGGTCATTGCGGACCTTTCCGTGCTGGAAACGCTAGATCTGGTAGGCGGGTGCAAGATCCGGGTGGAGGGTCAGATCCGTTCTCACAATCAAACCGACGAAACCGGTCGGCATCTTTTGATTTTTGTCTTTGCCACGCAGATGCTTGCCGAAGACGGAGACTGCATCAACACCTTGACGGTGTGCGGTCCCATCTGCCGGGAACCCAATTACCGCCAGACGCCCTTGGGACGGGAGATCTGCGATATGATGCTGGCTGTACCCAGAGCCTTCCACCGGGCGGATTACCTGCCCTGTATCCTCTGGGGACGGACTGCCCAGTTGGGCGCAGCCTGCCACATCCGGGATTGGATCCAAATCGAAGGGCGACTGCAAAGCCGTATCTACACCAAGTACACCGAAGCCGGCGCTGTGGAACGCACCGCCTATGAGATCTCAGCGCTGAAAGCAACCGTAATGACCGACCCAGAGTAAGAATCCAAACATATCGCCAAAGGGCACCATCCATGAGATATGGAATGGTGCCCTTTTTTCAAAGATCGATTGCAAAATGAAGTTGGATACTTAAGGAAAAATCCATAGTGATATACCCGCATGATAAAATGTAGTAGCTACACAACATTGATCGAGGGAGGGCAATCAATATGAACTGCCAACATTATATCACAGATCTGCCGGAACGCAAGAAGGGACAGCATCTTCAGCGTGAAGAAAGAGGCGCTATCCAAGCGCTGAAGCGTTAAAGATTGTTCTCAGCCGATGAGATGGTCTGCACCCACACACTCTACAATGAAGCGTGGGCAGGCAATCTTCCCATTGGGATCATGGAACTGCCGGAAGCCGTGAAGCGGAAGCTCTACCAGTCCGCCAAACCTCATGAAAATAAGAAAAACTACATCGAACTGCACCGAAAAGAGCATATTATCCAGGTCTGTGGCGCTGTCACAAACGGTGTACATGACTATCGGATGCAGACCATCAAAGAATTCCGCTGGCTGGGAACATTTCCCTGTTCCTTCGTAAGCGACGCTACCACTGTGGATGCTACAAGGGGTTCTTGGAAAAAAATCGAATTCTTGACGCACTGTTACCGGGTCATCTTCTGATTGCTTGTTATGATCCTCTGTAGCATTCAAAAATGTAATATCCGCCAAAGTCATTGAATGCCGGTTCAATGTGTCCGATTCAACTACCATGCGTTATTCCAGAAACCTCAGTTACTACCGAATATTAAAATCGTGCCGAAGCCTTCACTCCGACACGACTGCTAACTAATGATAAAAAAAGCGACATGTCGAAACATGTCACTTTTGGCTCCCCCTGTTGGACTCGAACCAACGACCTGCGGATTAACAGTCCGTCGCTC